>NZ_JBVIWA010000030.1:19223-81859 GCF_055595065.1 Streptomyces sp. NPDC040545 | reverse complement strand
CCGTCTGGCCGGGACAAGCCCGCACGCGCCGAGCCGAGGAGACCCTCGTGCGGGGCACCGCCCCACACCACCCAGCCCCGCCGGCGATTGAGGCGACCGCCCCCGCAGGGACAGCCCACGCCGTGAACCGCCGAGCCGACCGCAGGGCACCCCGCAGGGGACCGGCCGGCGATTGAGGCGTCCCACCTCGGCAGGAGGGATCCGTGCCGCCGAGCCGACCGCAGGGTCAGACCGTCGCGCGGGACAGGAACGCGCCCACCCGGGGGGAGCGCTGGTGGGGGACCAGGGTGGCGGCCGTTTCCGTGAGCATCGAGCGGACCCGCGTCGACTGGACCTCCGCCAGGAGGTCCAGCACGCGGCCCCCCGCCCACGCCGCCTCGTCCGGGGCCCCCGCGCGGGCCAGGTCGCCGGCCAGCTCGGCGGTGTAGAGGGCCACGTTCCGGGCGAAGTGCGGGTCCTGCAGGTCGGCGGCGCGCCGGGCGTGCCGGGCCGCGCGGGCGTGTTCGCCGAGGGCCGACCAGCAGCGCGCCTCCAGGAACTCCAGCTCCGCGTGCCCGAAGAAAGACATCCACTCGGGGTCGGCGTCCGACTCGCCGCGGGAGAACTCCGTGTGCGCCCGGGTCAGCGCCTCCTCGCAGGCCTTGCGGTCGGCCAGCCCCGCCCAGCCGCCCGCCTCCCGCAGCGCGAGCAGGGACAGCAGCCGCGGGGAACCGAGGGAGCGGGCGGCGCGGCGGCCGGCCTGGGCGGCCCGTACCGCCTCGCGGGAGCGGCCGCAGTCCCGGGCCAGGAAGGCCATGTTGCTGAAGGCGTGCGCCTCCAGTCCCGCGTCCCGCGCGACCCGGGCCGTCGCCAGGGCCTCCGCGTAGTGCGAGCGGGCGTCGTCGAAGCGGCCCGAGTCGTGGGCCAGCCAGCCGACGGAGACGGCCAGTTCACCGGCGCCCGAGTGCAGCCGGTCCTCGGTGGACTGCCGGGTGGCTCCCGCGTCGAGCAGTGCGTAGGCGGTGCGCAGGGGTTCGGCGGCCCGCCGGTACAGGGCGTCTGCGCCGTGCCGGTCGTCCAGCAGGCGGATCTGGCGTACCGCGTCCTCAACGGCGGCGGCCTCGGACTCGCCGGCGCGGGAGGGGAGCCGGCGGGTGTCGCCGAGCAGGGTGAGGCTGAGCGTCGCGGCCGCCACGGTCGCGGAGCCGCCCGCCATGAACGCGCGACGCAGCACGTCGCTCTCCTTGGCACTGGAAGGGGAACGGTGGAAGGGGACGGAGAGGGGATCGCGCTGGGCAGAGCGGCCGCGGACGCTCTCGCGGGGGGAGAAGCCCAGATCGGCCAGGGCCCGGCCGGGGAACATGTGGAGGAAGACCCGCTCGTAGGCGTAGTTGGGACAGCGGATCTCGCCGGACTCGACCCGGCCGATGTAGCGCGCGTCGCAGGAAACCGTTTCTCCGATCTCCTTCGCGGCTCGGCGTACCAGGGCGGCGAACTCGGCCGGGGAGTGCTGCCCGCGCAGCCGCCGGAACGTGGAGTTGGGTGAGTGGGGGGACGCCGCCATGGACGTGACCTCTCTGGCAAGGAACGCAGCACCGGTGCTGTGACTGGGGGTCCGGCGCGCATGAACGTACCGCCAGCGAGGGGGTGTTCATGCGATGTTTGGCTACAAAACGGATATCTCACCCGCGATCCGCCATGAACTGCCATCCTTTGCGGCGTCTTGCCGCCGCACCCGTTGACGTTCCCGTGCGTTGAACCCATGCGGATACGGATCGAGGAGGGGTTCCCTTGTTGGAGGGCGGCATGGAGAGCACTGGAACGAATACCGCGTCCGAGCCCGGCGCGGCCCCGGACCTGGACCTGGTGACCGTTCCCACCCGGCAGGGGCTGGAGGCGGTGGACATCATCCGCCGCGCCGCCCGCCAGGCCGGCGGGGTCGGACCCGTCCTGCACGACGGATCCGGCGACACCCTCGGCTTCCTCGTGCCGTCCGGCACGGCCGACGCGTGGGACCTGCCGGGCAGCGCGTGTACGCAGACCAACGGGCGCGGCATGCGCTTCGGCGACGCCGCCTCGCCCGCCGCGGGCGCCACCGGCTGGCTGCTCCCGCCGGAGGCCGTCGGGCCGGTCACCGATCCGGACGTGCTGCGGGCGGCGCTCGGCGAGGCGGCCCGGCTGATCGAGGCCGCGGACAACTGCCGCTGACGCCTGCGGGCCGGGTCCGGCGCCGCCGCCCGTCACAATGGGGTGGTGGCAGGCAAGGACAGGAACAAGGGCAAGCAGCGCGGACGCGGCGCCGCCGAGGCGGTCGTCGGGCAGGTGGACGGCGGCCGGGCGGAGCTGGAGCCGGACCGGGAGCGGTCCGGCGCCTGGACCCTGCTGATCGACGGGGCCCCGCAGTCGCACGTGGACCTGGAGGATCCCGGGTACCTGGACTTCGCGTACCAGCGGCGGATCGGCCACCTGATCGACCTCGTCGCGCCCGCCCGGCAGCCCCTGAACGTGGTGCACCTGGGCGGCGGCGCCTTCACCCTCGCCCGCTACACCGCCGCCTCCCGTCCCCGTTCCACCCAGCAGGTCGTGGAGATCGACGCCGCCCTGGTGGCCTTCGTACGGGAACACCTGCCGCTGGACCCCCAGGCGCGGGTCCGGGTCCGGGCCGTGGACGCGCGGGCGGGCCTGGCCAAGGTCCCGGACGGCTGGGCGGACCTGGTGATCGCGGACGTGTTCAGCGGGGCGCGCACCCCGGCACACCTGACGAGCACCGAGTTCCTGGACGACGTACGCCGTGCCCTCGCGCCCACCGGGTGGTACGTGGCCAATCTGGCGGACGGTCCGCCGCTGACCCATCTGCGGGGCCAGATCGCCACGGCCGCGTCCCGGTTCACGGAGCTGGCGCTGGCCGCCGATCCGGTGGTGTGGCGGGGGAAACGGTTCGGCAACGCCGTCCTGGTGGCGGCCGACCGTGAGCTGCCCGTCGCGGAATTCACCCGCCGTGTGGCGAGCGACCCGCACCCGGGCCGGGTCGAGCACGGCCGGGCCCTGGCCGACTTCGCGGGCGGCGCGGCCCCGGTCGCGGACGCCTCCGCGGTGGCCTCGCCGCAGCCGCCGCCCTCCGTCTTCCGCTGAAAGGTCACGCGGACCCGCTGCCCGCGTACCCTCCCCAGCCGGCGGAAGGGCCGGCCACGCGCCTGCCCCGCTGAGGCCGAGCCCGGCCGCGTACGGCTGCCGAGTTCCGTGCCACCTGGGCGAAGGCGTGCACGAGGCCACTGCGGTTCGTGAGGGACCACACCAGTGCCCACTGGGTGCTCGGGGCGTCGTGGATGGGCAGGTAGGTGATGCCGGGGTAGGAGAAGTACCGGGTGGAGTGCTGGTGCAGGGGGCTGACGATCTGCCCGTCGGCGACGAGGGCGAGGACCTCCTGGAGGGTGCGCGCGGTCGGACCCCGCTTGATGAGGCGTCCGTTCGGGGTCCGTCTCGGCACCAGCGCCTCCACCCAGTAGGACGGCGCCAGGCCGCCGAGGTCGGCGACCGGGTGGCCGTCGAGTTCCTCCCACGCCACGGAGACGAGGCGGGCCAGATCGGACTCGGCCGGAACGGCGAGCACGCGCCCCTCGGTCAACACCACCGGGCCGACGGTCAGATCGGGTTCCTGGACCGGCAGCCACAGGATCTGCGTGTCGACCTCGTCGGCGCGAAGGAGGCCGAACGGGTCCGAAAGACGGGATTCCACCAATTCGACTTCGCTGTCCGGATGATGTGACCGGAATTCCTCGATCAAAGGCCGAATTTCATGCCCCATGGCTCCGAGGAAGCCCACCCGTAATGTTCCGCGCAGCCCCTGGGCCGCCCCTTTCGCCCTCGTTATCGCCTCCTGGAACATGTCCCGCGCGTGCGAAAGGTCGTCGCGCAGCCGGCGGCCGATCAAGGTGAGGCGCACCGTGCGGGTGGTCCGCTCGAACAGGGCCGCCCCGATGGCCCGTTCCTGCTTCCTGATGACCTGGCTGACCCGGGCCTGGGAGATGTGCAGCCGCTCGGCCGTCCGCCCGAAGTGGAGCTCGTCCGCCAGTGCCAAAAATACGTCCACGTCTCGCAGTTCCAACTCCGGGCCCCCGTTTTTTGATAACTCCCGCTTATCGAACCGGAACCAGAATTTACGTAGATCCCTCTCCCGTCAACTGGCTAGCTTGAAGTCGCTCGGTCAAGTCGAATTGCCACGAAGGAGCCAGGCAGATCATGAACAAGCTCAGCAAGTTCGCCGCGGCAGCCGCTTCCGCCACCGCCCTTGTCGCCCTCGCGGGAGCCCCCGCCGAGGCGGCGGACACGGCGTACAACACGCGCTCGGTGACCCTGACCGCGAACCCGACCTCGGGCATGGTGAACGCCTGCGTGAGCAGGGACATCTACCTGGCGACGGGGGACTACAAGTGGTCGCAGATCCTCGGCGGTGCGCGCATCCCCAGCCGTGACCTCTACGTCGAGGCCGGCTGGTACACCTGGAACGACTGCATCGTCCCGTACAACGGGTACTACAACCAGCACTCCTGGCTGTCCAAGCCGGGCTCGGCGACCGCCAGCCTGGCCGACACCAACCAGCTCCACCTTTCGGGGACCTACACCTTCGGGTCGGAGCTCGCCCCGAAGTTCTGATCCCGTCCCCCCGCCGGGAGGGGAGAAGCACCGTGTGGGCCGGGACCCGAAAGGGGTCCCGGCCGTTCCCGGTCAGGCCGCGGCCGCCTCAGGGGCCGTCTCAGGGGCCGTCTCAGGGGTCGACGATCTCGACCAGCGGCGGATGGTCGTGCCAGGTGCAGAAGACCGACACCTCGCGGCCGTCCTTGGTGAAGGTGACCCGGATCCAGAAGTCCGTCTTCCACACCTGCATCCGCCAATCGGTCGCCGGAGTCGCCGAGACCAGCTCCGCGGAGGACGTGCCCAGGGAGAAGACGACCCGGCCGCCGGACACGGGATAGGCCTGCACCTTGCCCGCGTCCTGGCCCTCCGTCCGCTGGTACGGGCCGGTGGTGGCCGACGGCTTCGGGGACTTCTCCGGGGCGGCCCCGGCGGGCGGCGACGCTTCCGGGGTGGGCGGCCCGGAGGGCGAGGGGGACGCGGACTGCGAGGGAGAGGGGGACGGGGACGCCTGCGCGCTGTGCGTCGACGAGGACAGCGGACGGCCGGTCAGGGGTACCGCGAGCGGTGGATCGTAGGCCGTTCCCGACATGACGGTGTGCACGCCCCACCACGACAGCGTCACCGCCGCGCCGGTCGCCAGCATCCAGGCCATGGCATGAAGAAGTCCTCGTCGCATCAAGGCACATACTGCACCACCCGCCACAACAGTGGCCCGACACCCCGCTGGGTCGCCCGGATGGACTACGGTGCGGGCCATGGCAAGTGTGCTCGTGGTCGAGGACGACCAGTTCGTACGTTCCGCCCTCATCCGGCACCTGACCGAGGCCTCGCACACCGTGCGGAGCGTCGGCACGGCCCTGGAGGCCCTGCGCGAGGTCGCGCACCACCGCTTCGACGTGGTCATCCTCGACCTCGGGCTGCCCGACCTGGACGGGTCCGAGGCGCTCAAGATGCTGCGCGGCATCACCGACGTACCCGTGATCATCGCCACCGCGCGCGACGACGAGGCGGAGATCGTCCGGCTGCTCAACGACGGCGCCGACGACTACCTGACCAAACCTTTCTCCGTGGAGCACCTCTCCGCCCGGATGTCCGCCGTCCTGCGCCGCGCCCGGGCCGCCGCCGGGGCCGAACCGCCCTCGCGCGTCCTGCGCGTCGGCGGGCTCGCCATCGACCCGCTGCGCCGCCAGGCCGAGCTGGACGGGGCCGTCCTGGACCTCACCCGCCGGGAGTTCGACCTGCTGGCCTTCCTCGCCGGCCGCCCCGGGGTGGTCGTGGCCCGGCGCGAACTGCTCGCCGAGGTCTGGCAGCAGTCGTACGGGGACGACCAGACCATCGACGTCCACCTGTCCTGGCTGCGCCGCAAACTCGGCGAGACCGCCGCCCGGCCGCGCTACCTGCACACGCTGCGGGGGGTCGGGGTCAAGCTGGAACCGCCCCGGTGAGCGCGCGATGAGATGGGCGCTCGTCAAGGTGTGCCTCGCGGTCACGGCCATGGTGGTCGTGGCCTTCGCCGTGCCGCTGGGCCTCGTCGTCCAGGAGATGGCCAGCGACCGGGCCTTCTCCAACGCAGAGCGGCAGGCCGCCAGCATCGGGCCGACGCTGTCCATCACCACCGACCCCGTCCAGCTGCGCAAGGCGGTGGAGTCGACCCAGATGGGCGCCGCCCGGCGGATGGCCGTCCACGTGCCCGCGATCGGCGACAGCCCTCCGGTGGACATCGGCCAGGGCCGGGCCGGGGAGCGCGCCGTCGCGGAGACCCGGCGGATGGGACGGGGCACGACCGCCTCGGTGGCGGGCGGCGGCTCGGCGCTGCTCCAGCCGACCGCGCTGGGCTCCGGGGACATCGCCGTGGTGGAGATCTTCGTACCGGAGAGCGAGGTCAGCAACGGGGTCGCGACCGCCTGGCTGGTGCTCGCCGGCGTCGGGCTGGCCCTGATCATCGGCTCGGTCGCGGTCGCCGACCGGCTCGGCGCCCGGCTGGTCCGGCCCGCCGAACGGCTCGCGGACGCCGCCCACCAGCTCGGCGAGGGCAGGCTCGGCGCCCGGGTGCCCGAGGACGGGCCGAAGGAACTCCGCTCGGCGGCCGCCGCGTTCAACGCGATGGCGGACCAGGTCGTCGAACTCCTCGCCAACGAACGGGAACTGGCCGCCGACCTCTCGCACCGGCTGCGGACCCCGCTGACGGTGCTGCGGCTCAACACGGCCTCGCTCGGCGACGGTCCGGCCGCCGAACAGACCCGTGCCGCCGTGGAGCAGCTGGAGCGCGAGGTCGACACGATCATCCGTACCGCCCGGGAGCAGCGCCCGGCCACCGGCCCGGGGGCCGGGGCGGGCGCGGGCTGCGACGCCTCCGAGGTGATCCGCGACCGGATGGCCTTCTGGTCGGCGCTCGCGGAGGACGAGGGACGCGAGGTGCGGCTCGCGGGCGTGGACCGTACGGTACGGATCCCCGTGGCGCGGCCCGAACTCGCCGCCGCCCTCGACGCCATGCTCGGCAACGTCTTCCGGCACACCCCCGAGGGCACCCCCTTCTCGGTGGACGTCCACGACGCGGGCGACGCCGTCATCGTGCTGGTCTCGGACGCGGGTCCCGGCATCTCCGACCCGGACGCGGCCCTGCGCCGCGGCAACGACGGCGGCCGCGACGGCTCGACCGGCCTCGGGCTGGACATCGTGCGGCGGGTCGCGGAGTCGACCGGCGGCGACGTACGGCTGGGGCGCTCGGTGCTCGGCGGGACCGAGGTCCGGGTCTGGATCGGCCTGGACGGCCGGAGCACCGGCGGTCCTGGCACGGGGCGGGCCGGGCGCGGCCGACGCGGCAACCGACGTAACCGGGGGCGCGCCTCGCAGGCGTGATGCCACCGTCTCGGTACGGTCCGCGGCATGGACACCCTGATCTTCGGCGGGCTCCTCGCCACGCTGATCGCCCTGTACCGGGGCGCGTCCCGGACGGTCGTGCTCGGCGCGTGGTGGGCGGTGCTGATCGCCGTCACGCTGCTGACGGCGCACCACATCACCAGCGGCCTCGCCCTGAAGCTGAGCTACTGACCGTGGCCGCGACGATGCACAGCCTCGTGCCGGACGCCCCGCCGGAGAACGGCCTGCTGAGCCGGGTCCAGTACTGGTTCGCCTGCTTCTTCGCCCTCGGCTGGTCGGCAGTCGTCTGCGCCGGCCTGTACCACCAGCTCGGCCGGGGGGAGATCCCGTGCCCGCTGTGCCTCGCGCAGCGGATGTTCATGCTGCTGGCCGCCCTGGGCGCGGCGTACGTCATCCGCTCGGCGCTGATCAGCGGCACCGTGACGGGTCGCGCCTACATGGCGGGCTGGGGGCTGTCCCTGGTCGCGGCGATCGGGGGCTCCTTCGCGTCCTGGCGGCAGACCATGCTGCACATCCTGCCGGGGGCCAAGGGGTACGGGAGCGAGGTGCTCGGCCTGCACCTGTACGTATGGGCGTGGATCCTCTTCCAGCTGTCGGTGGTCGCCATCGGTGTCGTCCTGGCCTTCGCCCATGTGACGGCCGACCGCGCCGTGCCGGCGGTCCGTCCGGGGGTACTGCGCACGGCGGGCATGTGCGCGCTGTGGTTCCTGGGCATGGTGATCGCCGTGAACCTGCTGGCGGTCTTCCTGGAGGAGGGCTTCCACTGGTTCCTTCCGGACACCCCGAGCCGGTACCGGTTCTTCTACGATGTCGGATTCCTGGACTGATCGGACTGATCGGGCTGATCGGACTGATCGGGCTGACCGGGCGGCCCGGACGGGGGCGCATATGTTGCCGCGCCCCCGGCCCGCGCGGAGGGTGGGCGTGACGGAAGGAGCACGCATGAGAGTCATGCTCAGGGCGCACATGGACACGGCCGCCACCAACGAGGGAATCAAGACCGGCGCCCTGCCCCAGGCGATCAAGACCCTGATGGACAAGGTGAAGCCGGAGGCCGCCTACTTCGGCCTGCACGAGGGCGTGCGCTCCTGCTGGATGGTCTTCGACCTCCAGGACAGCGCCCAGATGCCGCCGCTGATGGAGGACCTGTTCCTGCAGTTCAACGCCGAGGTCGAGGTCGCTCCGGTGATGAACGCCGAGGAGCTGGCGAGGGGCCTGGCGGCCATGGGGACCTGACCGGCCTCACTGGACGCTGAAGCCGTGCGGGTGGGACGGGTCCCGGGGGCAGGCGAATACGTTGAGCTTGCCGTGGTTGCCGACGACCACCCCCGTCGGGTGCTGCGGCCCGTCCTCCAGCGGGATCCAGCTCCGGGTGTCCGCGTGCCATTCGTTCGTCGCGACCGTCAGCAGCAGCTCCATCGGGCAGCCGCAGGCCTCGCAGTCCATGGGCCCGGGCCCGGTGAGGTTCCAGGCAGGGTGCCCGCCGGCCTTCCAGCCCGGGGCGAGGGACAGGTCGCTCTGGTAGGTCGGCGGCCAGGCCTCCTCGCCGCCCTCCTCCGCCGCCTCCTGGGTCTCGTACGCGGCCTCCTCCTGGGCGTCCTCCCACTCCTCGACCGCCGCGCCCAGCTCCCCGGTGAGCAGCTCGATGTACGGGTACTCGGTGACCCGCTCCGGGTGCAGCACGCACGGCTCGGGCACGTACCCGCAGAAGCCGACGGCTGCCGGTGCCGGCTGCTCCGCCGCCACCGTGCGGACCTCCGCGGCCCGGCGCCACCGCAGGTGCGTGTACATGCCGGAGCCGGTGGGTCCGTGGGCGTCGAAGGGGCACCAGAACACCTGGAGCAGATCGCAGCCGTCGGGCCCGGCCGGCAGGTCCGGCACGTCCCGGGCGTGGAGCTGGGCCAGGGCGAGCAGCGGCGGCGGTCCCGGTTCCGGGGCGCGCCGGTGCGGGCTCGCGCACACCGGCCACGGCTCGCCGGCGGGCCACAGCAGCGGCCCCCCTACGTGGCTGTCGTGCGGGCCGGGCCTGCCCGGACGCGGGTGCAGCCGGGTCGCGGTACGGCGGTGGGCGGCCAGGCCCGGGAAGAGGGACTCCACGTCCAGGGGGCGCGGGGGCGTGGTGCGGGTCCGTCCGTCACCTGTATGCATCGTCATCTCCGGTGGCGGGGCCCTCAGGCGAGGGAGTCGATCCAGCGTTCCAGGCGCCGGGCCTCGGCGGTCATGAGGTCCGGGTCGCGGAAGGTGTTGGTGAGCAGGGAGATGCCCTGGTAGGCGGCGATCAGGGCGACGGCGAGTTCGCGGGCGTCGGCCCGGCCCATCTCCGCGAACTGCCGCTCGGCCCAGTCGAGCAGGACCCGCATGACCTCCGCGATCGAGCGGTCGAGGCCGTCGGCGCGCTTGTCGAGTTCCGAGGCGAGGGTGCCGGTGGGGCAGCCGTACCGGGCGGTGAGCTCGCGCTCCTGGACCCAGCCGGACAGCAGGGCCTTCAACCGCTCCTCAGGGGTGGGGAGTTCGTCGAGGGCGGTGATCAGGCCCCGGAGGGTCTGGGCGTGCGCGTCGATCGCGGCCTCGACGAGCTCGTCCTTGGTCTTGAAGTAGTAGTAGACGTTGCCCACCGGGACCTCGGCCGCCTGGGCGATGTCCGCGAGCGTGGTCTGGGCGACGCCCTGCGCGTGGAGGACCTGCGCCGCGGCGGCCGCCAGCCGCTCCCGCTTGCCCGACGTCCGCCGGACCTTCTTTGAGTCAGTCACCTGACTGACTCTAGACGAGTGATCGGGGAGGGGCTATGGTCGTCATTAAGTCAGCTGACTAACTCACAGGAGGATCGTCGTGATCGTAGTGACAGGTGCGACCGGGAACGTGGGGCAGGAACTCGTACGGATCCTCGCGGACGGCGGCGAGCGCGTGACCGCCCTCTCCCGGCGGCCGACGGCGCACATGCCCGAAGGGGTCCGCCACCACCAGGGCGACCTCGCCGAGCCGCAGGACCTCGGCCCCGCGTTCGAAGGGGCCGGCGCACTGTTCCTGCTCGTCGCCGGCGAGGACCCGCACGGCATCCTGGACCGGGCCGCGGCCGCCGGGATCCGCCGGGTCGTCCTGCTCTCGTCCCAGGGAGTCGGAACCCGCCCCGAGGTGTACGCCCACCCCGCGCGGTTCGAGGACGCCGTCCGCCGCAGCGGCCTGGAGTGGACGATCCTGCGCTCCGGCGGCCTCAACTCCAACGCCTACGCCTGGGCCGAGACCATCCGTACGCGGCGCACGGCCGCCGCGCCCTTCGGCGACGTCGGGCTCCCGACCGTCGACCCGGCGGACATCGCCGAGGTCGCGGCCGCGGTCCTGCGCGAGCCGGGGCACGCGGGCCGGACCTACGAGCTCACCGGGCCCGCCCCGGTCACCCCGAGGCAGCGGGCCGAGGCGATCGGCGCGGCCCTGGGCGAGCCCGTCCGTTTCGTCGAGCAGACCCGGGAGGAGGCCCGCGCCCAGATGCTGACCTTCATGCCCGAGCCGGTCGTGGAGGGCACCCTCGGGATCCTCGGGGAACCCCTGCCCGCCGAACTGGAGCCGAGCCCCGCCGTACGGCAGATCCTCGGCCGGGCGCCCCGCCCGTTCACGGACTGGGCGGCCCGCTCGGCCCCGGCCTTCCGCTAGAACACCTCGTCTAGAACACCTCGTCCCCGTAGGTGAGGAAGCTCCCCTTCCGGGCCAGGCGGGCGTACCAGTGGGCGCTGGAGCGGGGGGTGCGGGCCTGGGTCTCGTAGTCGACCTGCACGATCCCGAAGCGCTTGCTGTACCCGTAGGACCACTCGAAGTTGTCCATCAGCGACCAGAGGAAATAGCCCTCCACCGGGGCGCCGTCCGCCAGGGCGCGGTGGACGGACGAGAGGTGGGCCTCCAGATAGCCGATGCGCTGCGGGTCGTGCAGGTCGGGGGCGTACGCCGCACCGTTCTCGGTGACCAGCAGCGGCAGCCCGGGCGCCTCGCGGGTGAAGCGCATCAGCAGGTCGTACAGGCCGGTGGGGTCGATCGACCAGCCCATGTCGGTCCGCTCGCCCGGGGGTTGGTGGAAGGCGACCGACTCCGCGGCGGGCCAGGGGGAGTGCGCCGCCGCCCCGTGCCCGTCGGCGCGCGGGCCGGTCCCGCCGGGAGCGGCCGAGACCAGGGCGGGGGTGTAGTAGTTCACCCCGAGGAAGTCCAGCGGCTGGTGGATCAGCGCCTCGTCGCCGTGGCGGACGAAGGACCAGTCGGTCACCGCGGCGGTGTCCGCGAGCAGGTCCTGCGGGTAGGCCCCGTGCAGCAGCGGGCCGGTGAAGACCCGGTTCGCCAGGGCGTCGATCCGGCGGGCCGCGTCCAGGTCGGCCGCCGAGCCGGTCAGCGGCCGTACCGCGCTGGGGTTGAGCGCGATCCCGGCCCTGGCCCGGGCCGGCAGGGCCGCGGCGGCCAAGCCGTGGGCCAGGTTGAGGTGGTGGGCGGCGCGCAGCGAGTCGGCGGGGGAGGTGCGGCCGGGGGCGTGGACCCCCGAGGCGTAGCCGAGGAAGGCGCTGCACCAGGGCTCGTTGAGGGTGGTCCAGAGCTCCACCCGGTCGGCGAGCGCCGCCGTGACCTGCTCGGCGTACCGGGCGAAGGCGTAGGCCGTCTCCCGCTCGGGCCAGCCGCCCGCGCTCTCCAGCTCCTGCGGCAGGTCCCAGTGGTACAGAGTCACGCAGGGCCGGATCCCGTACGAGAGCAGCTCGTCGACCAGGGCGTCGTAGAAGCCGATCCCGCCGGCGAGGACCCGCGGCCAGGACACCGAGAACCGGTAGGCGCCGAGCCCGAGGGAGGCCATCAGCCGGACGTCCTCCCGCCACAGCCGGTGGTGGTCGACGGCCACGTCGCCCGTGTCACCGCCGTGCACCTTGCCCGGCGTACGGCAGAAGGTGTCCCAGATGGACGGTCCGCGCAGGGTCGCGGCGCCCTCGATCTGGAAGGCCGCCGTGGCCGTACCCCACAGGAACCCGTCGGGGAACCGCAGTTCCCGCGCGCCGGTGTCCGGGTCCGCGTTCGTGTTCGTCGGGAGTTGGGTCATCCCTTCACCGCTCCTTGCATGATGCCGCCGACGATCTGCCGGCCGAAGACGAGGAACACCAGCAGCAGCGGGAGCGTGCCCAGCAGCGCGCCCGCCATGATCACCGACTGGTCGGGGATGTAGCCCCGGCCCAGCCCGGTCAGGGCCACCTGCACCGTCGGGCTGCCGTTCTGGGTCAGCGCGACGATCGGCCAGAAGAAGTCGTTCCAGGCCATGACGAAGGTCAGCATCCCCAGCACCGCCATGGCGGGCCGGGCGGCGGGGAACACGACGTGCCACAGGACCCGCAGCGAACTCGCCCCGTCCGTGCGCGCCGCCTCCACCAGCTCCATCGGCAGCGCGTGCACCAGGTACTGGCGCATGAAGAACACCCCGAAGGCACCCACCAGGGTCGGCAGGATCACCGCCTGGAGCCGGTCGGTCCACGACAGCTTCGCGATCAGCATGTAGAGCGGCACCACGCTCAGCTGCGGCGGGATCAGCATCGTCCCGATCACCAGCGCCAGCAGCGGCCGGCTGCCGCGGAAGCGGAGCTTGGCGAAGGCGAAGCCGGCGAGCGTGGAGAAGAACACGGTGCCCGCGGCGACCGTGCCCGCCACGATCACCGTGTTCAGCAGGGCCGTCCCCATGTTGGCGTCGGTCCACGCGACCTGGAGGTTGCGCCCCAGGTTCCCGCCGAACCAGAACGGCGGCGGGGTCTGGGCCAGGCGCGTATTGCTCCGGGACGCCGCGATCGCCGTCCACACGAGCGGGAAGAGCGAGCCGGCCGTGAACAGGGCGAGCACCACGTACGTGAGCCGGCCCGCGCGCAGTGACCTCATCGGGAGCCCTCCTTCCGGCCGCGCAGCAGCCGCGCCGCCCCGGCGATCAGCAGCAGGATCAGGAACATCGCCCACGCGATCGCCGAGGCCCGCCCGAGGTGCAGGTTCACCCAGCCCTGCTCGTACAGGTACAGCCCGAGCGTCTGGAACTGGTGGTCCGAGCCGCCCGTCGCGCCCGCCCCGCCGTTGAACAGCAGCGGCTCGCCGAACAGCTGGGTCGCCCCGATCGTCGACACCACACAGGTGAAGAAGATCGTCGGCCGCAGCGAGGGCACCGTGACGTGCAGGAACTGCTGGAAGCGCGAGGCCCCGTCCAGCGCGGCGGACTCGTACAGCTCGCCCGGCACGGCCTGCATGGCCGCCAGGTAGATCAGCGCGTTGTAGCCGGTCCAGCGCCAGATCACGATCGTGGAGACGGCGAGCTGGGAGGCGAAGGTGCCGTTCTGCCAGTCGACCGCGTCGAAACCCACCGCCGACAGCGCCCAGTTGACCATCCCGTAGTCCCGGCCGAAGAGCAGGACGAAGACGAGGGTGGCCGCCGCCACCGAGGTCGCGTACGGGGTGAGCACCGCGACGCGGAAGAACGCCGAGCCCCGCAGCCGGTAGTTGAGGAGGTGGGCCAGTCCCAGGGCGATCGCCAGCTGCGGCACCGTGGACAGCAGCCCGATGGTCACCGTGTTGCGCAGTGCGTTCCAGAAGAACTCGTCGTCCCACAGCCGGGTGAAGTTCCGCAGCCCCACCCACGTCATGCTGTTGGGATCGGTCAGCTCCACCTGGTGCAGCGCCGCCCAGCCCGTGTAGAGCAGCGGGAACAGCCCGAAGGCGGCGAAGAAGAGGAAGAAGGGCGCCACGAAGGCGTACGGGCTCAGGCGCAGGTCCCAGCGGTAGCGGCGCGAGCGCCACAGCTGGGCCCGCCCGCTCCGGCTGCCCCGCCCGCTCCGGCCGCCCCCCTCCGCCGCCGGCCGCTCCGGGCCGACGGCGGAGGGGGACAGCACGGCCGTCTCGTCCGTCACCGGTACCTCACTGGTCCAGGGCGTTGTCGATCGCCTTCACCGCGGCCTCCCAGCCCTCCTGCGGGCTGCGGCCCTTCTGGTCGACCTGGAGCATCCCGATGTCCGCCAGGTTCTGCGCGATCACCAGGTCCTTCGGGCCGACCACCGTCACCGGCACGCCCTCGGCCGCCTTCGAGAAGATCTCGCCGATCGGGGCGCCGCCGAAGTACGCGTGCTGCGCGCCCGACACCGCCGGCAGCTTGTACGCGGCGCTCGCGCTCGGGAAACTGCCCCGCTTCTCGAAGAGCTTCGCCTGCTGGGCCGGGGCCGTCAGCCAGGCCGCCAGCTTCGCCGCCTCCTCGGCGTGCTTGCCCGCCTTCGGCACCACCAGGAAGGACCCGCCCCAGTTGCTGGGCTTCGGCGCCTGCGCCACGTCCCACTTGTCCTTGCCCGCCGGGCCCGCCTTGTCCTGGATGTAGCCGAGCATCCAGGCCGGGCAGGAGACCGTGGCGAAGGAGCCGTTGGAGAAGCCCTGGTCCCAGGCCGGGGTGAACTGCTGCAGCTTGGCGCTCAGCCCGTCGGTGGCGAAGGACGCCGCCAGGTCGAAGGCGCCGCGCACCGCCGGGTTGGTCTTGTAGACGACCTTGCCCTGGTCGTCGTAGAAGCGCTGGGCG
Organism: Streptomyces sp. NPDC040545; assembly: GCF_055595065.1. Taxonomy (NCBI): domain Bacteria; kingdom Bacillati; phylum Actinomycetota; class Actinomycetes; order Kitasatosporales; family Streptomycetaceae; genus Streptomyces; species Streptomyces sp. NPDC040545. The sequence continues at coordinate 66,816 of NZ_JBVIWA010000030.1, read as the reverse complement.
CTGCTCCCGGTCACCGCCGCCATCACACCCGACGCCGAGTCGACGAAGGCCTTCCCCTCGCCGGCCTTCGCCTTGTACGTCCGGCCCGCCTCCAGGTACTTGTTCCAGTCGCCCGCCCACAGCGCCCCGACCGCCGTCCGGTCGGTGGGCAGCCCGGCCGCCTCGAAGAGGTCCTTGCGGTAGCAGATGCCCTGCGGGCCGATGTCCGTGCCGAGGCCGACCGTGGCCCCGCCCCTGGCCGCGCTCGCCGTGCCCTGGGCCCACTTCCAGGGCAGGTACGCGGCCTTGTCCACGCCCGGGGCCTTGGCCAGGTCCACCAGCTTGTCGGCCTGGGTGGCGGTGATCTCGGCGATGTTGTTGACCTCGACGGCCTGGATGTCGGCGAGCCCGCTGCCCGTGCCCAGGTGGGTGAGGAGCTGGGGGTAGTAGTTCTCGTTCCGCTCGATGGAGGTCTGCTCGATGCGGATCCCGGGATTCTGCGCCATGTACTCGTCGTAGAGCCCGGCCTCCTGGAGTCCGAAGGCCCCGAAGACCCCGACGGTGAGGGTGGTCTGTGCGGCGCCGCCGGACGAGCCGGTGGCGGGGGCGCCCTGGTCGGGGCTCTCGGCGGGGTCCTGCGCGCATCCCGCGAGCAGCAGGGCCGTGGCTCCGGCCGCGGCGACGGTCGTGGCGAGGGTTCTTCGGACGCGGGCTCGGGCTCGGACGCGCATGTGCTTCCTCCCAGAAGGACGAAACGTGCCTGGTGTCGTGTGACACAGTGTGGGAGCGCTCCCACAGTCGTCAAGAGGTAGATTCACAACCGGGAGGAAGTCATGAACGGGCACGGGCGCAGCGGGGGACGACCGACCCTGGAGGAGGTCGCGGCGCGCGCCGGAGTCGGGCGCGGCACGGCCTCCCGGGTGATCAACGGATCCTCCAAGGTCAGCGAGCACACCAGGGTCGCCGTCGAGGCGGCCGTGGCCGAGCTGGGATACGTACCGAACCGCGCCGCGCGCGCCCTCGCGGCCAACCGCACCGACGCCATAGCCCTCGTGATCCCCGAGCCCGAGGCCCGCTTCTTCGCCGAGCCCTACTTCTCCGAAGTGGTCCGCGGGGTCGGCGCCGAGCTCGCCGACACCGAGGTCCAGCTCGTCCTCACCCTGGCGGGCAGCGACCGCGAGCGCCGCCGGCTCGCCCAGTACCTGTCCGGGCACCGCGTCGACGGGGTGCTGCTCGTCTCCGTCCACGCCGGGGACCCGCTGCCGGAGCTGCTGGCCGAGCTCGGCATCCCGACGGTGATCAGCGGCCGCCGTTCCGCCGCCGAGACCCTGCCCTGCGTGGACTCCGACAACCTGGCGGGCGCGGCCGAGGCCGTACGCCACCTCCTCGACCGGGGCCGCCGCACGATCGCCACGATCACCGGCCCGCTGGACGTGTACGGGGCCCAGTGCCGCCTCGACGGCTACCGGCAGGCCCTGGCCGCCGCCGGACATCCCGTCGACGAGCCGCTGATCGCGGTCGGCGACTTCACCGAGGAGGGCGGCCGGCGGGCCATGCGCGCCCTGCTGGAGCGCCGGCCCGGGCTCGACGCGGTCTTCGCCGCCTCGGACGTCATGGCGGCGGGCGCCCGGCGGGAGCTGCGCGCGGCCGGCCGCCGGATCCCGCGGGACGTGGCGCTGGTCGGCTTCGACGACTCCGTGGTGGCCCGGCACATGGACCCGCCGCTGACCAGCGTCCGGCAGCCGATCGAGGAGATGGGCCGGACCATGACGCGGATGCTGCTGGGGAGGATCGCGGGGGAGCCGGGTGAGGCGGCAGCCGTGCTGCCGAACCGGCTGGTGGTCCGGGAGTCGTCCTGACGGCCCCGGCCGGGCGGAAGCCCCTGGTCGTACAGAAGGCCCTGGTCATGCAGAAGGCCCCGGTCCGCTTTCGCGAACCGGGGCCTTCCCGCAGGGTGAGTGACGGGACTTGAACCCGCGGCCACCTGGACCACAACCAGGTGCTCTACCAACTGAGCTACACCCACCATGTCCGGTCGGAAAACCGACCGGCCGAAGAAAAGGGTACAGGGTCCGGGAGGGTGCTCGCTCCCTCCTTTCCCGGCGCCCCCCTCCGGAGGGGCCCGGCCGGAGCTACGCGCCCGGCACGGCGTGCTTGGCGGCGATGCTGCGGGCCGTGTCCGAGTCCGGCCCGGGCTGCGGTACGAAGACCGCCTCCCGGTAGTAGCGCAGCTCGGTGATGGAGTCCTTGATGTCCGCCAGCGCCCGGTGGTTGCCGTTCTTCGGCGGGCTGTTGAAGTACGCCCGCGGGTACCAGCGGCGCGCCAGCTCCTTGACCGAGGACACGTCCACGATCCGGTAGTGCAGGTAGCTCTCCAGCGCGGCCATGTCGCGCAGCAGGAAGCCGCGGTCGGTGCCGACCGAGTTTCCGCACAGCGGCGCCTTGCGGGGTTCCTTCACGTGCTCCCGCACGTAGGCCAGGACCTGCGCCTCGGCGTCCGCGAGGGTGGTCCCGCCGGCCAGCTCGTCGAGCAGGCCGGAGGCGGTGTGCATCTCGCGCACCACGTCGGGCATGGTCTCCAGCGCGGCGTCCGGCGGGCGGATCACGATGTCCACGCCTTCGCCGAGCACGTTGAGCTCCGAGTCGGTGACCAGTGCGGCCACCTCGATAAGTGCGTCGTCCGTCAACGAGAGCCCGGTCATCTCGCAGTCGATCCACACCATGCGATCGTTCATGTGTCCCACCTTATGCGGTCGCCCGGGGCGCGGACCGCATATGCGGAAGGTCCCCCATCGGCGGTGGCCGATGGAGGACCCTCGTGCTTCGTACTCAGCCCGCGGTCAGGCGTGTTCCCGCATGACCCGGCCCGGGGCGTACAGCTCCGTCACAGTGGGACCCGACGCGGCCAGGGCCGCCGCCGCCCGGTGGGGCTGCGGAGTGCGCTGGTGCGGAACCGGACCCGCGTTGATCTCGGCCACCTGTGCCACGTCGGCCTGCGGCCGGCGTGCCCGGTAGGCGGAGCGGTAGGCGGCCGGGGAGGACCCCAGCTGCCGCCGGAAGTGACCCCGCAGGGCGACCGGCGAGCGGAACCCGCAGCGCCCGGCGACCTCGTCGACCGAGTAGTCGGAGGTCTCCAGCAGCCGCTGTGCCTGGAGCACCCGCTGGGTGATCAGCCACTGCAGCGGAGCGCTGCCGGTGAGCGAGCGGAACCGCCGGTCGAAGGTGCGCCTGCTCATGTAGGCGCGGGCGGCCAGCGTCTCCACGTCGAACTGCTCGTGGAGGTGTTCCAGTGCCCAGGCGACGACCTCGGCCAGCGGGTCGGCGCCGATCTCCTCCGGCAGCGACCGGTCGAGATAGCGTTCCTGGCCACCCGTGCGGCGCGGCGGCACGACGAGCCTGCGGGCCAGGGCCCCGGCCGCCTCGCTGCCGTGGTCCGTGCGCACGATGTGCAGGCACAGGTCGATTCCGGCCGCCGTGCCGGCGGACGTGAGCACGTCGCCGTCGTCGACGAACAGTTCGCGCGGATCGACATGGACGGACGGGTACCGCTTGGCCAGCGTCGGCGCGTACATCCAGTGCGTCGTCGCGGGCCGGCCGTCCAGCAGACCGGCGGCGGCGAGCACGAAGGCTCCCGTGCACAGTCCGACGATCCGGGCCCCCTCCTCGTGCGCCAGACGCAGTGCGTCGAGCGCCTCCGGCGGCGGCGGTGAAGTGATGGAGCGCCAGGCGGGAACGACGACCGTTCCTGCCCGGGCGATCGCCTCCAACCCGTACGGCGCGGTCAGTTCGAGCCCGCCGGTGGTCCTGAGCGGACCGTCCTCACCGGCGCACACGAGCAATCGATAGCGTGGAACTCCCGCGTCCTGCCGGTCAATGCCGAACACGGAAAGTGGAATGGAGCTCTCGAAGATCGGTCCGCCGCTGAAGAGCAGCACCGCGACGATCTCCCTGCGGCGACGCCCCGCGAGCTTCCGGCCGGCGTCTGTGGTGACGACGGCGGTGGAATCCTGGCTCATGGCGCTAAGCCCCCCTTGGGTGTCGCGACTCCTTGGTCTGGTCGCACCTGCACGTTTCCCCTCGGCCTTGCACGTGGATCCCCCGCCGTAAATACATGATCGAATCTACTGCGTCCCGTGGTGTCGGCGTGACAAGTTCAGCACGCAGCGCTATGTCGACTTCTCAACTTGGCGAAAAGCATTCGATCAGTAAGCGTTCCACTCCGCTACCCGAACAGGAAGCACGCTCCCCGGCCATGGCCAGTACCTGTAGGGCCAGAACGCCCCCCGTGGTCTGTCGTCGCTGGTGGTGAGGGGGACGGGGGGACATTCCGGCAAGGAGGGCACCCTGCCGGGAAGTTGGCTGAAAACATGCGTGTGTGGGTGTGCGAATGAGTCAGTCGTGCGGGGAGACCGGGGCGGAGCCCCGGCAGCCGCGGCGCATCCCGGCACCGGCGCGTGAGTGCCGGCCGCGGTGGGCGGGCGGAAGGCCCTGCTCCACGGGCACCCGGGCCGCGGCCCGCCGGGTCTTCTCCGAGTGCCGCAGCAGGACCCGGCACGCGGCCGTGACGGCGAGCAGGCCGAGGGTCGCGACGGCTGCCCCGCCGAAGGAGGTTCCGTAGACGACGAGGACCACGGGGACGAGCAGGCAGCTGAAGGCGGCCCAGCGCACGACGTCACCCGCGGGGTCGTCGTGGGGGTGTCCGGCGGAACGCACGGACGGGTGAAGGGCGGAGCGGGGGGACGGGGTGAAGCGCGGGGCGGGGTCGGCGTTCTGGCGGGACCGGGCGGACCGCGTCGGCTGAGCTGGCTGGACGGGGTGAACCGGATGACCGGGCACGGCGTGCTCCCTGCGGGCTCTTACCTGTTGGTCGGACGCATGTCCCAACGCCCGGCGGCGGGGCTCGGTCACTGTGCCAACGGGTGGCGGTGGCCCGGCTCGTCACTGGCTGTAGGGGACAGCGGCCATTGCCAAGGCGCGCTCGCTCCGGCATGCTCCCTGGGACGCTCTCCAAGGGCGGCATGCCCTGTGCAGGACAGGAGTGTCGCCGTACCCTGGTGGGTATGGGCTTGGGAAGATGCTTCCCGGACAGAGCTCCGTCACACTGCGTCGCCGATTTCGCCCCTGTTGCTTCCTCCAAGGACCTCTTCGCCGAGACACCCATGGCCGGTCACGAATTCTCCGAACCCGCGGACCGCAAGCGCAAACGCGTCGTCGACCCCGCGTCGGCCGCCGATCTGCGCGCGGTGGAACAGACACGCGTGCACTGCGATCCGGCCTTCCGGCACGGGGTCGTTGTGGGATTCGACGGATCCACCTCCAGTGAGCGTGCGCTCGCCTATGCGATCGGCATGGCCCGTCGCTCCGGAGCCGGTCTGATCATCGTCCATGTCGCCAACCGGCTGCCCACCACGGTGTGGGCCGGCTGCGAGCCGCCCGTCTTCGTCGACGTGCCGGACCACCGCACCGAGGTGCTCGGGCTGGAGCTGGCCTGCGCGGACTATCTGGCCGAAGTGCCGTGGATCCTGGTCGAGCGCGGTGGTGACATCTGCCATGAGCTGGAGGAGGTCGGCCGGGAGTATTCGGCCGACGCCATCGTGGTCGGCTCCACGCACGGAATCGTGGGCCGGATCTTCGGCTCGGTCGCCGGCCGGCTGGCCAAGCGCGCACAGCGACCGGTCGTCGTCATTCCTTGAGTGCTTGAGTGCTCCCCTTCCTCCCTTCCTCGGACGAGCTATCGATCCGGTCGCTCGCCGTTGTCATTCTGTGACCGCTTGTTAAGTCGCTTGTGCGGTTGTGCCCTCGTGTAAAGGGTAGATAAATGCTGCTGGGACGCAGCAAAAAACTGCAGATCGAAGGGAGCCCGCCGTGGACAATGGTGTCTCTGCGGGAAGCACGGCCTCGACTTCGACCCTCGGGAACATCGCCCTGGGTCTCACCCTTCTCGCATTCGGTATCGGCCACACCGGTGTCATCGACGGTGTGTCCGCTGCCAACTCCGTGTCGCTCGCCATGTACGTCGGCGGCGCGGCCCTGTTCCTTCTCGGTCTCCTGGAGTACCGCGGCGGCAACGGGTTCAACGGCACCGCGTTCGCGGGCCTCGGCATCTTCTGGTTCACGTGGGCCAAGGGCGCGGGCGGTTCGGTCTCCGACGAAGCCGCCGGAACGTTTCTCGTCCTGTTCGCGATGCTCGCGCTGACCCTCACGGTCGCCGCCGCGAGCGGTCTGTTCAGCCAGGGCGTCTACGCCCTGCTGACCCTGTCGCTGCTCCTGCTCGCGATAGGCGCGTTCGTGGACAACGGCACGCTCGCGAAGGCGGGCGGCTGGGTCGCCGCCGTCTCCGGACTGCTGGCCTGGTACGGCGCCACCGCGGCGCTGGCGCACTGGCCGATGGCCGTCGGCAAGGCCCGCAGCGGCGGCGCGGTCGCCGCGAGCTGATCCGGCCGGCGGATCGGCCGGGCCGGCCGGTCCGGGCACCACGGCAGAGAACCCCCGTGCGCACCGCGCACGGGGGTTCTCTGGTGTCCGGTGCCGGTCCGGGGACGGACGACTATTCGACGGTGACCGACTTCGCCAGGTTGCGCGGCTTGTCGATGTCCCGGCCCATGGCCAGGGCCGTGTGGTACGCCAGGAGCTGGAGCGGGATGCCCATGAGGATCGGGTCCAGCTCGTCCTCGTTCTTCGGGACCACGATGGTGTGGTCCGCCTTCTCCTGCTCGCGGTGGGCGACCGCGAGGATCCGGCCGCTGCGGGCCTTGATCTCCTCCAGCGCGGCGCGGTTCTTCTCCAGCAGGTCGTCGTCCGGGACGATCGCGACCGTCGGCAGCGAGGGCTCGATCAGCGCCAGCGGACCGTGCTTGAGCTCGGAGGCCGGGTAGGCCTCGGCGTGGATGTAGGAGATCTCCTTCAGCTTGAGGGAGGCCTCCAGCGCCACCGGGTAGCCGCGCACCCGGCCGATGAACATCATCGACTTGGCCTCGGCGAACTCGGCCGCCAGCTTCTTGATGTCCTCTTCGCCCTCGAGGATCTCCTGGATCTGCGCGGGCAGCTTGCGCAGGCCCTCGATGATCCGCTTGCCGTCGGTGACCGAGAGGTCCCGGATGCGGCCCAGGTGCACGGCGAGCAGCGCGAAGGCCACGACCGTGTTGGTGAAGCACTTGGTGGAGACGACGCAGACCTCGGGGCCGGCGTGCACGTACACGCCGCCGTCGGCCTCGCGGGCGATGGCGGAGCCGACCACGTTGACCACGCCGAGGACGCGGGCGCCCTTGCGCTTGAGCTCCTGCACCGCCGCGAGGACGTCGTACGTCTCACCGGACTGGGAGACCGCGATGTAGAGGGTGTCGGGGTCCACGACCGGGTTGCGGTAGCGGAACTCGGAGGCCGGCTCGGCGTCGGCGGGGATGCGGGCCATGCCCTCGATGAGGCCGGCGCCGATGAGGCCCGCGTGGTACGAGGTGCCGCAGCCCAGGATCTTGACCCGGCGGATGCCGCGCGCCTCGCGCGGGTCCAGGTTCAGGCCGCCCAGGTGCACGGTGTTGAAGCGGTCGTCGATCCGGCCGCGCAGCACGCGGTCGACCGCGTCGGGCTGCTCGGAGATCTCCTTGTGCATGTAGGTGTCGTGACCGCCCATGTCGTACGAGGCGGCCTCCCACTCCACGGTCTCCGGGGTGGCGTTGGTCGTCGTGCCGGAGGTCGTGTAGGTGCGGAAGTCGTCGGCCTTGATGGTGGCCATCTCGCCGTCGCCGAGGGTGACGACCTGGCGGGTGTGGGCGACCAGCGCGGCGACGTCCGAGGCGACGAACATCTCCTTCTCGCCGATGCCGAGGACCACGGGGGAGCCGTTGCGGGCGACGACGATGCGGTCGGGGAAGTCGGCGTGCATGACGGCGATGCCGTAGGTGCCGTCGATGACCTTGACCGCCTCGCGGACCTTCTCCTCCAGGGAGTCGGCCTCGGAGCGGGCGATCAGGTGGACGATGACCTCGGTGTCGGTCTCCGAGACGAAGACGGCGCCTTCGGCCTCGAGCTTGGCGCGCAGCTCGGAGCAGTTGTCGACGATGCCGTTGTGGACGACCGCGACCTTGTTCTCGGGGTCCAGGTGCGGGTGGGAGTTGATGTCGCTCGGGGCGCCGTGCGTGGCCCAGCGGGTGTGGGCGATGCCGGTGGTGCCGGCGAAGCGCTTGGGAACGCGGGACTCCAGCTCGCGGACGCGGCCCTTGGCCTTGACGACCTTCAGGGCCGGGGCCTTCGGGGTGTTGACCACGATGCCCGCGGAGTCGTATCCGCGGTACTCCAGCCGCTGCAGGCCTTCCAGCAGCAGCGGTGCCACGTCACGCTTGCCGATGTAACCGACGATTCCACACATACGGTTCTGCCCCTCCTGAAGTTCGGTTCCGTGCTCGTCCGGGGCCGCGTGCGGCGGCCGCCGGCTCAGCCGTAGACGATGCGGCGCAACTGCCGGAGCGAGAGCTCCGGCGGCGCCACGGCGCGGTGCGGCAGCTCGGCCGCGATCCGCTCGAAGATCTCCGCGTTCACCGCTCCGCCGGACTGCAGTTCCCGATGGCGGCGGCGGACGAATTCCTCGGTCGTCTCGTCGAAGTAGGCGAGCACGTCCAGTACCACCCGGGCCGCCTCGCCGCGCTGCAGCGCGGTGCTGCGCACCAGGTGGTCGACGAGGTCGTCATGCGACGGGCGGCGATCGAGCACTCGTAGATATTGGCGGCTGACGGCGATGAACGCAAAGATCCTGCCCGATTCCGGGCAGGATCCCCCTGGTCTGGACCAGTGGGGCGCTCGGTGTGCCCTCCTTCGGATGATTTCCGCCCGCCCTGGATTCACCCACCTGACGGGACGGCCCGCTTGGCCTATACCTGTGCGCATGAGAGTCCTGCGACGCACGCTCGGCGCCCTCCTCGCCTTCGCCGCGGCCCCGGCCCTGGTGACGGCCTGTACCTCCGCCCACGGTGACGACGCCAGACCCGGGGACGACCCGCCGGTGGCCCTCGCCCCCTTCGAACGGCTGCTGCCCGCGCCCGTCTCCGCGCGCGCCGAAGGCCCCGGGTACACCTTCGGCGCGGGCACGGTCATCCGTACCGGCCGGGGCCCCGACGAGGAGGTCCGCCGGGTGGGCGAGCTCCTCGCCGAGCAGCTGCGCGGCCCGGGAGGGCTGCCGCTGCCGGTGGTCGACGGGGCGCAGGGGGACGGGATCCGGCTCATGATCGACCAGGGCGCGCAGGGGGTGGGCGAAGAGGGGTACCGGCTGGAGTCCGGCCCGACCGGGGTCACCCTCACGGCGCGGACACCGGCCGGCCTCTTCCACGCGGGGCAGACGCTGCGCCAGCTGCTGCCGGCGGCGGGTCCGGGCACGGTGCCGGGCGGGACGGTCACCGACCGGCCGCGTTTCGCGTACCGGGGGGCCATGGTCGACATCGCGCGCCACCACTTCTCGGTGGACCAGGTGAAGAGGTACGTCGACCAGCTCGCCCAGTACAAGGTCAACACCCTGCACCTGCACCTGACCGACGACCAGGGGTGGCGTCTCGCGATCGACTCCTGGCCGCGGCTCGCGGAGTACGGGGGCGGCAGCGAGGTCGGGGGCGGATCCGGCGGCCACTGGACGAAGGACGAGTACCGGGAGCTGGTGGCCTACGCGGGGCAGCGGTACGTGGACGTGGTCCCCGAGATCGACATGCCGGGGCACGTGAACGCGGCGCTCGCCTCCTACGCCGAGCTGAACTGCGACGGGAAGGCCCCGGAGCGGTACACCGGCGTCAAGGTGGGCTTCAGCTCACTGTGCGTGGCCAAGGAGCGGACGTACGAGTTCATCGACGAGGTCCTCGGCGAGCTGGCGGAGCTGACCCCGGGCCGCTACCTGCACATCGGCGGCGACGAGGCGCACGCGACGCCGGCGGCGGACTACGCGGCCTTCATGGACCGGGCGCAGGCGGTGGTGGGGCGGTACGGCAAGACGGTGGTGGCCTGGCACCAGCTGGCGGCGGCCCGCCCGGCCCGGGGCGCGGTGCTCCAGTACTGGGGCCACGACAAGACCGCGGCCGCGGACAAGGCGGCCGTGGCGGCGGCGGCGAAGGCGGGGCACCCGCTGATCCTGTCGCCGGCGGACCGGCTGTACCTGGACATGAAGTACGACCCGGCGACGAAGCCTGGCCTGGCCTGGGCGGGGTACGTCCCGGTGCGGCGCGCCTATTCCTGGGACCCGGGGGCGTACCTGGACGGGGTCCCCGAGTCGGCGGTGCTGGGTGTGGAGGCCCCGCTGTGGACGGAGACCGTCGCGACGCGCGGCGACTGGGAGCTTATGGCCTTCCCGCGGGTGCTGGGCCTGGCAGAGCTCGGCTGGTCGCCGGCGGCCGCGCTCGACTGGACCTCCTACAGCCGCCGCCTGGCCGCGCAGGCACCCCGGCTGGAAGCGCAGGGCATCGGCTTCTTCCGGGCGCCGGACGTCCCCTGGCAGTGACCGGTGGCGGACGCGGTCAGGACCAGCAGGAGGTCGTGGCCCCGTCGGCCTCCGAGCCCACCGTTATCTCGAATCCGGACCCCGTGGCGAACTCCGCGGCTGCCTCGGGACCGTAGAACTCGGTGATGTAGCGGGCGGGCGGGAAGGAGAGGGCGAACACCTTGGCCTGCCCGTCCTCGCCCTTCGTGAAGCACGATCCCCACGTTTCCTGACCGCGCACCGGTTCGGGCTCGAACCGCCAGCCGTCGGCCTCGGCGGCCTTGCGGTAGTGGTCCAGGACCTCCTTACGGGTGCCGGGATACACGTAGATGCGCCCGGCGGACAGCCAGGCGTCGCCGCTGTCGTCCGCGCACTCGGAGGAGACGCCGTCGAAGGCGCGGGGGAGGCTCGCGCCAGGCGGCGGCGAGGCGAGCAGGGGCAGCGACTCCAGCTCCTTCATCCGCGCCCCGGTCCCCTCGCAGGTCTTGAACGGCGTCAGGAAGGAACAGCCGGACAGCCCCCCGGCCATGAGCACGGCCGACAGGAGCAGGGCGGCCGCACGGCCAGGGCGGATCCGGAACGGCATGCGGGCTCCCAGACGGATTCGGGCCGCGTCGCGCTCCGGCCACGGGGGGCGGACACACGAAGGCGTGACCGCGAAGAGGGCCATTGTGCTTCGCGGTCACGCCGTCGGGATCTCGGGGTGGGGCGGGGGAGGCGTCGAGGGACCGTATCGATGCCGCCCCCGCCCCGTGTGTCACCGCCGGGCGAAGGCCGCGACGGGGTTCTTGAGGTTGCCGATCAGCTGGAGGGCCGCCGCCGGGTCGGCGAGGTCGACCATCTGCTTGTTGTTGCGCAGCTGGAGGCGGTTCAGGCAGGACAGCTGGAACTCCTGCGCGAACAGGTCGTACCGCTCGAAGCGCTCCGCGAGCTGCGGCATCGACTCCTGGTACTCGTGGCCGCAGTCCGCGACCGCCCGCCAGAAGGTGTCCTCGTCGCAGATGCCCTCGTCCGCCAGGATCGCGCCGAGGAAGCGGAAGAAGCAGTCGAAGACGTCGGTGAAGATCGACAGGAGCTTCATGTCCTCGGGGATGTCCGCCCGGACCCGCTCGACCGCGGGCGGCAGCACCGCGTCCGCGTCCATGATGACGATCTCCTCGGCGATGTCCTTGAAGATCGCCCGCTTCACCAGGCCGCCCTCGATGACGAGGATGGTGTTCTCGCCGTGCGGCATGTACGCGAGGTCGTACTGGTAGAAGCAGTGCAGCAGCGGCACCAGGTAGGCGCGCAGGTAGTGGCGCAGCCACTCGGCCGGGGTCAGACCCGACTCGGCGATCAGCGCACCGGCGAAGGACCTGCCCTCGGCGTCCACGTGCAGGAGCGAGGCCATCGTGGCGAGGCGCTCGTCGCCCTCGATCCGGTTGACCGGGGACTCGCGCCACAGCGCGGCCAGCATCTTGCGGTACGGGGAGTACCGGTCGGTGGCGCGCTCGTACTGGCGGTGGTGGTAGCCGATCGCCGCGCGCTCGCGGATGATCGAGAAGTTCACGGACTTCAGGACTTCGTCGCCCTCGATCAGCTGGTGCAGCCAGTCGTTGATGGCCGGAGTGGCCTCCATGTACGCGGCCGACAGGCCTCGCATGAAGCCCATGTTCAGGACCGAGATGGCGGTCTTGACGTAGTGCTTGTGCGGCGCGCTCCGGTTGAAGAACGTGCGGATCGACTGCTGCGCGAGGTACGCGTCAGGGCCCTCGCCCAGCAGTACCAGGCGGCGATTGGCGATCTCGGCCGCGAAGGTGACCGTGGTCTTGTTCCACCACTGCCAGGGGTGCACGGGGAAGAGGTGGAAGTCGGCCAGGTCCAGGCCCAGCGCGGTCATCCGTTCGGCGAAGACGCCGATGGTCTCGTCGCCGAGCTCCTCGCGCATGAAGGAGTCGTGGTCCAGGCCGGCGCCCGCCGTGAAGGTGGAGACGTCCTTGCGGGCGGCGACCCATACGAGGTGGACGGGGCTGGCGGTCTCCGGGGCGTACGAGAGGTAGTCGTGGACGCCGAAGCCGAGCCGGCCGTTGTTCGCGACGAAGCAGGGGTGGCCCTCGGTCATGCCCGTCTCGATGTCCTGGAAGGAGGACTTCGCGAGGACGCCGGAGGAGACCCGCGGCTTCGTGTACTTGTAGCCGGTGCCGGCCAGGGTGGAGGAGATCTCCTCCAGGTAGACGGGCAGCACCTCCGGGCTCAGGCCCAGGGACTCGCGCAGTTCGATGTGGAAGTCGAGGGCGTCCAGCTCCAGCTCGGCGCCGTCCCGGTGGCGGGTGATGGAGGCCTCGTCGACCGACCAGTGGTCGAGGGCGTGCAGGACGGCCTTGAAGCGGTACTCGACGGTGGAGTCGTCGCTGCGGACCGAGTACCAGGAGTCCCCGAGGGACTCCGGGGTCAGCAGGCGCTCGTGGGAGAACTCCGCGAGGCCCTTGCGGACCAGGGCGCGGTTGGCGCGGGCCCACAGCTCGGGGGTCAGGTGGGCGACGGCGTCGGCGAGGCTCATATGGAGACCCCCTGGGCGGCCGTGGCGGCCTCGAACCGGTCGCGGGTGCAGAAGCTGAGCAGGGCTTCCTTCTCCGGCTTGGTGACCCGGCGCTCCGGCACGAAGCCGACGGCCTCGTTCAGGGCGTGCACGGCGGTGTTGGCGACGTCCGGCTCGACGACGACGCGCTCGGTGGCCGGGTCGGCGAAGATCGCGGCCATCACCGTGGTGATGACGGCGCGGGTGAAGCCGTGCAGCGGGGTGTCGCTCGGGGCGACGAGGAAGTGCATGCCGACATCGCCGGGCCGGGCGTCGTAGAGGCCGACGAGCTCCAGCTCGGACGGGTCGTAGGTCTCCATGAGGAAGGCGGGACGGCCCTCGTGCAGGCCGATGAAGGCCTGGTGGTGCTCGTGCGCGGCGATCCGCATGTACTCGCGCTCGACGTCCGGCAGCGACGCGTCCTGCATCATCCAGAACGAGGCCTTCGGGTGGGTCACCCAGCCGTGGAGCAGCTCCGCGTCGGCGAAGGGGTCCAGGGGGCGCACGGAGAAGGAGCCGAGTTCCGTGTCGGTGCGGGAGAAGAGGAGTTCGGTGGTGCTCATCAGAGGGTGCCTTCCGGGGCGGCGAACTGCTGGAACGCGATGGACTTCTCGACCTTGTAGTGCTCACGGCCGAGGAGCTCACCGACGATGTACGCGTTCCGGTACGCCGCCATGCCCAGGTCGGGCGAGGTGAGGGAGTGGTTGTGGGTGGTGCCGTTCTGCAGGTAGACCCCGCGGCCCGTGGTGTCGATGCTGTAGTTGCGGGCGGCGTCGAGACGGCCGTGCCCGTCGAAGTTCAGGCGGCCCCGCACCGGGTTCAGGAACTCCGGGAACGTGTACTTGTAGCCGGTGGCCAGCACCAGGCCCTCGGAGGTGAGGGAGAAGTCCCGCTCCTGCTCCTCCTGGCGCAGCCCCAGCGTGTACGTGCCCGTGGTGGTGTCGTACGCGGTGCTGTTCAGGGAGGTGTTGGTCAGCAGGGTGGTCGGGACCTGGCCCGGCATGCTGATCTTCTTCTGGTAGAGCAGGTCGAAGATGGCGTTGATCAGGTCGCCGTCGATGCCCTTGAAGAGGTTCTTCTGCTGGGTCTCCAGCCGGTACCGGGTGTCCTCGGGGAGCGCGTGGAAGTAGTCCACGTACTCGGGGGAGGTCATCTCCAGGGTCAGCTTGGTGTACTCCAGCGGGAAGAACCGGGGCGAGCGGGTGACCCAGTTGAGCTGGTAGCCGTGGACGTCGATCTCGGCGAGGAGGTCGTAGTAGATCTCGGCCGCGCTCTGGCCGGAGCCGATGAGGGTGATCGACTTCTTCTTCTGCAGCTCCGCTTTGTTCTGCACGTAGGCGGAGTTGTGCAGGAAGTCGCCGCCCAGGCCCTCGCAGGACTGCGGGACGTGCGGCGGGGTGCCGGTGCCCAGGACCAGGCGGGGGGCCCGGTGGGTCTCGCCCTTGTCCGTGTGGACCTCGTACAGGCCGGCCTGCTCGTCGTAGGTGACCTCGGTGACCGAGGTGGACCACTGGACGTTGTCGAGGCGGTCGGCGGCCCAGCGGCAGTAGTCGTTGTACTCGGCGCGCAGCGGGTAGAAGTTCTCCCGGATGTAGAAGGAGTACAGCCGCTCCTTGTCCTTCAGGTAGTTCAGGAAGGAGAAGGGCGAGGTCGGGTCGGCGAGCGTGACCAGGTCCGACATGAAGGGCGTCTGCAGGTGGGCGCCGTCCAGGAACATCCCGGCGTGCCACTCGAAGTGCGGCTTCGACTCGATGAAGAGACCGTCGATCTCGTCGAGCGGGGCGGTCAGGCAGGCGAGTCCCAGATTGAACGGACCGACGCCGATGCCGATGAAGTCGTGGGTCTCAGCGGTGGAGGGCAAGGGATTCTCCCAGGAACTGCTCGGCATGTGCGGCGAGAAGGTCGAGGACGGCAGCGATGTCGGCCGTCGTGGTCTGCGGGTTGAGGAGGGTGAACTTCAGGTACTGCTTCCCGTCCACCTTGGTGCCGGCGACGACGGCCTCACCGGAGGCGAACAGGGCTTTGCGGGCGTGCAGGTTGGCCTCGTCGACCAGGTCACCGCGGACGTCCTCGCCCTCGGGGACGTAGCGGAAGACGAGGGTGGAGATCTGCGGCTTGACGACGACCTCGAAGCGCGGGTCGGCGTCGATGATGTCCCAGCCGGCCGCGGCCAGGTCGATGACCTCGTCGAAGAGCGAGCCGACGCCGTCGGCGCCCATGACGCGCAGGGTCACCCAGAGCTTGAGCGCGTCGAACCGGCGCGTGGTCTGGATGGACTTGTCGACCTGGTTGGGGATGCGCTCCTCGGCCATGCGGCGCGGGTTGAGGTAGTCCGCGTGGTACGTGGCGTGCTTGAGGGTGTCGCGGTCGCGCACCAGCATGGCGCTGGAGCTGACCGGCTGGAAGAACGACTTGTGGTAGTCGACCGTGACCGAGTCGGCGTGCTCGATGCCGTCGAGGAGGTGACGGCGGGTCGGGGACGCCAGCAGTCCGCAGCCGTAGGCGGCGTCCACGTGCATCCACGCGGAGTGCTCGTCGGCCAGGCGGGCGATCTCGGGGAGCGGGTCGATGGACCCGAAGTCGGTGGTGCCGGCGGTGGCGACGACGGCCATCGGGAAGAGGCCTTCGGAGGCGCACTCCTCCAGTTCCAGGGCGAGCACCGCGGTGTCCATCCGGCGGTTGCGGTCGACCGGGACGCAGATGACGGCCTCGTAGCCGAGTCCGAGCATGGCGGCGGACTTCTGGACGCTGAAGTGGCTGGCCTCGGAGGTGAAGATGCGCAGCTTCGGGAGGAGTTCGGCCTTGGTGAGCTCGCGTCCCTCGTCGAGGGCCTTCTTCATGACGAGGCGGCAGGCCTCGTCACGGGCCAGGAGCAGCGCGTGGAAGTTGGACTGGCTGCCGCCGGAGGTGAAGATGCCGTCCGCGGCGGGGCCCAGGCCGATGCGCCGGGTGGTCCAGTCGATGAGGCGGCGCTCGATGAGCGTGCCGCCGATGGACTGGTCCCAGGTGTCCAGCGAGGAGTTGACGGCCGAGAGGATCGCCTCGCCGAGCACGGCGGGGATGACGACCGGGCAGTTGAGGTGGCCCAGGTAGCGCGGGTGGTGGAAGTACACCGCGTCGCGCAGGTAGACGTCCTCCAGCTCGTCCAGGACGGCGGCCGCGTCTTCCAGCGGCTTGTCCAGGTCGATCCCGTTGATGACCGGGGCGAGTTCGTCGACGGATATACCGGTGTGGGGCCGCTGCGTGGTCGCGAGTTTGGCGGCGACGCGGTCGACGCCCTCGGTGACGGAGCGCCGGTAGAGGTCCGCGGTCGTCTCGTTCAGCAGATGCGAGCGCATCAACTTTCCTCCGGGCAGGGGGTGGAGAGGGGTGGGGTGTGACGAATGAGAATTAGGTTAGCCTAACCTTAGTAATTCGCCAAACGCAGATGGGCCCTGGCTGGAAAGCCAGGGCCCATCTCAACTGCCGTATCGGGTAAGGGGGCTGACTACAGCTCGGACGCCGGGTCCTCGCTCGGGGCCTTGCCCGCGTACGCCTCGGCGAGGAGCTGCTCCTCGCTCGCGCCGAGCCGCCAGTAGCCGGTGAAACGCACGGCGCGGCGGTCGACGGATCGTTCCTGCACGAAGTGCCTGCGGACCGCGCGGATCGTGCCCGCCTCGCCCGCCAGCCAGGCGTACGGGGTTTCGGCCGCACCCGGTTCGGCCGAGCGCAGCACGCTCAGCACCTGCTCCGTCCGCTCCCGGCCGTCGCTCTCGCGCACGATCCAGGTGATGTCCGCGTCGGCGGGCGCCCGCAGGTCGAGCCGGTCGTCCTCGTGCGGGATCTCGAACCAGGCCCTGACCCGGGTCCCGGCGGGCAGCCGCTCCAGGATCGCGGCCGCGGCCGGCAGGGCGGTCTCGTCCGCGTACATCCAGATCGCGTCGGCGCCGGCCGGCGGCTGGAAGCGTACGGACTTGTTCTCCGCGACGGCCGGTCCGATCGCCAGGATCCGGCGGCCGGCCACGGCCTGCCCCGCCCAGCGCGAGGCCGGGCCCGTGTCCCCGTGGAGGACGAAGTCGATGTCGACCTCGTCCGCCCCCTCGGGCGTACGGCGCTGCTCGCGCACCGTGTAGGAGCGCATCACCGGCCGCTCCTCGTCGGGCATTGCGCGCCAGGCGGTGAACCAGGTGTCCTCGTCCGTGGACGGGAGCACCGTGTGCTCCCGGCCGGACGCGGGCAGGAAGAGCGACAGGCTCTGGTCGAAGCCGCCCGAGCGGAAGCCCGCGAGGGACTCCCCGCCGAACGTGACCCGCAGGAACGAGTGGCCCAGACGGCGCGTGCGGAGCACTTCGAGCGCGAAGAACCGGAAGTGTGCGACGGCCGGGGCGTCGGATGCGGTGGCGGTCATGCGGAGAGGTCCCCCCTCGGAGTCGGTACGGCCTGCCCGGCGCCCGGGGTCACCGGGCGCCGAGGGTCAGCTGACCTTCTTGGCGTTCTGGATGGCCTTCGCGAGGTCTTCCAGGATCTGCGCGCACTTGTCGTACGAGAAGATCGGCTCGGTCACGCGCGGGACGACCTGGCCGGCCTTGACGGCGGGCAGCTCGTTCCAGGTCGGCTTGGCCTTCAGCTGCTCGGGCTGCAGGGTGCCGGTGCGGTTGTCGAGCAGGATGACGTCGGCCTTGTACTTGCCGGCGTTCTCCCAGCTGAGGCTCTCGAAGAAGCCGCCCTCGTCCAGCTTCTCGGGGGTGACGAACTCGACGCCGAGCTGCTTGAAGTACTTCAGGTCGGCCGCGGTGTCCGGGGTGGACGCGTAGAACAGGGCGTCGGCGCCGGAGCCCACGAGCACCTTGACGCCCGGGTTGGCCTTGGTGGCCTCGCGCACCTTCGCGGTGGCGGCCTCGAAGCGGGCCTTGGAGTCCACGGTCTTCTTGGAGTTCAGGTCCGCGCCGAGGGACTTGGCGAGGTCCGCGGTGCGCTCCAGCGCCTTGTCGAGGGTGACGTCGCCGCCCACCTTGACCGCGGCGGCCGGGGCGAGCGCGAGGATCTTGTCCTTGGAGGCCTCGGGCAGGTACCAGTAGGTGCCGTCCCAGCTGTTGGTGACCAGCAGGTCGGGCTGGAGGGAGGCGTACTTCTCGACGTTGAACTCGTCGTAGACGTTGCCGAGGATCTCGACCTTGGAGATGTCCATCGAGCCGGCCTGGACGTCGGCCTTGCCGTCGGCGGTCTTGGTAGGGCCGAACACGCCCTTGACCGGGACGCCGTAGTCGTAGAGCGCGGCGGCGGTGCCGGTGAAGGCGACGATGTTCTTCGGCTTGGCCTTGGTGGTGACGTCCTTGCCGAGGTCGTCCTTGAAGGTCCAGGCGGACGCCGTGGCGCCGTTGTCCTTGCCGCCGTCACCCTTCGCCGAGTCGGTGCCACCGCACGCGGCGAGAACCGCGACGAGGCCGAGGGCGCCGCCGGCCGCGACGAAACCGCGCCGGGTGAAGGAGGAGGTTCGGGACTTGGGCATGTCGATGTCCGCTTTCGTGCGTGCAGGGGCGGCAGCTGAGCCGTTCGGTGAGAAGGTTAGCCTAACCTAAGGGTTTGTCCAGTGGTGGACCAAGATCCGACCGTGAAGTGGATCACCCGCACCGAACTGCGGCCCGACCGGCCGCGATCCCCATCACCCGCCGGTGGAGCGGGCGTTCACCGGATCACATCGGCCGTCCCGTACCGGGTTGCGCCGATCACGGGCGTGAATACTGGGCGCATGAGAAGGCAATGTGCGCCCTGGTGACCCTGGTTCCCACGGTTGCGCTCATGGCCCTCGCGTGACCGAGCCCCCGGACATGCGGACGTCCGGCGCGGGCACGGGGCCCACGCCGGACGTCGTCATCGGGTGCCTCAGCCGGCGAAGCCCAGCTCGCGCGCGATCAGCATGCGCTGCACCTCGCTCGTGCCCTCGCCGATCTCCAGGATCTTGGAGTCCCGCCACATGCGGGCCACCGGGTACTCGTTCATGAAGCCGTAGCCGCCGTGGATCTGGGTCGCCTCGCGCGCGTTGTCGACCGCGACCGTCGAGGAGTACAGCTTCGCGATCGCCGCCTCCTTCTTGAACGGCTCCCCGGCCACCAGCCGCGACGCCGCGTCACGCCAGCCGATGCGGGCCATGTGCGCGCGCATCTCCATGTCGGCCAGCTTGAACTGGATGGCCTGGTTGTCGCCGATCGCCTTGCCGAAGGCGTGCCGCTCCTTGGCGTACTTCACCGACTCGTCCACACAGCCCTGCGCGAGACCGGTCGCGAGCGCGGAGATGGCGATCCGGCCCTCGTCGAGGATCCGCAGGAACTGCGCGTAGCCGCGGCCCTCCGCGCCCACCAGGTTGGCCAGGGGCACCCGTACGTTGTCGAAGGACAGCTCACGGGTGTCCGAGGAGTTCCAGCCCACCTTGGAGTACGGCGCGGCCACCGTGAAGCCCGGGGTGCCGGACGGGACGATGATCGAGGAGATCTCCGGGCGGCCGTCCGCCTTGCGGCCCGTCACGGCGGTGACGGTGACCAGACCGGTGATGTCCGTACCGGAGTTGGTGATGAAGCACTTCGAGCCGTTGATGACCCACTCGTCACCGTCCTTGACGGCGGTGGTGCGGGTCCCGCCCGCGTCGGAGCCGGCACCGGGCTCCGTCAGACCGAACGCGCCGAGGATCTCGCCGGAGCACATCTTCGGCAGCCACTGCCGCTTCTGCTCCTCGGAGCCGAAGAGGTAGATCGGCATGGCGCCGAGGGAGACCCCGGCCTCCAGGGTGATGGCGACCGAGGAGTCGACGCGGGCCAGCTCCTCCAGGGCGATGCCGAGGGCGAGGTAGTCCCCGCCCATGCCGCCGTACTCCTCCGGGAAGGGCAGACCGAACAGGCCCATACGGCCCATCTCGGCGACGATCTCGTACGGGAACTCGTGCCGCTCGTACAGGTCGCCGATCTTCGGGGCGACGACGTCGTGCGCGAACGCCTCGACGGTGCGGCGGAGTTCCTCGTGCTCAGGGGTGAGCCGGTGGTCGAGGGACATGGTGTGACTACTCCTTGTGGGAGAGGGCGCGGACGGTACGGGAGGGGCTGGGGCGTCCCAGCTGTTCGGCCATCCACACGCTCGTGGCGGTGAGGGCGGCCAGATCGACCCCGGTTTCGATGCCGAGGCCGTCGAGCATCCACACCAGGTCCTCGGTCGCGAGGTTGCCGGTGGCGCTCTTCGCGTACGGGCATCCGCCGAGGCCGCCCGCGGAGGCGTCGACGGTGGTCACGCCGTGCTGGAGCGCGGCGAGGGTGTTGGACAGGGCCTGGCCGTAGGTGTCGTGGAAGTGCACGCCGATCCGGTCGGTCGTGACTCCGGCCTCGTTCAGCGCGGCGAGCAGGGCCTGGACATGACCCGGGGTGGCCACGCCGATCGTGTCTCCGAGGCTCAGCTCGTCACAGCCGAGGTCCAGCAGGGCCTTGGCGACGGAGACGACCTGGTGGACCGGGACCGGGCCCTCCCAGGGGTCGCCGAAGCACATCGAGAGATAGCCGCGCACGTGCGCGTCGCCTTCCTTGGCCCGGGCCACGACGGGCTCGAACATGGCGAGGGACTCGGCGACGGTGCGGTTGAGGTTGCGGGACGCGAAGGTCTCGGTGGCCGAGCCGAACACCGCGATACGGGTGGCCCCGAGGGCGAGCGCGCGGTCGAGGCCGCGCTCGTTGGGGACGAGGACGGGCAGATGCGCGCCGATGCCGGCGAGCTGCGGGAACAGCTCCTCCGCGTCGGCCAGCTGGGGCACCCACTTGGGGTGCACGAAGCTGGTGGCCTCGATGGTCGTCAGCCCGGCGGCGGCCAGGCGGTGGATGAACTCCGCCTTGACGGCCGTGGGGACGGCGCCCTTCTCGTTCTGCAGCCCGTCACGCGCGCCGACCTCGTGGATCCGGACCCGGGCCGGGAGGCCGGGGGCCGGGACGGTCATGGGCAGCCTGTTCACGCGGCCCCCTCCTCGTCCTCGTCGGGGGTGACGACGGCCAGGATCTGGTCCATGGCGACCGTGCTGCCGGGGGTCACGTCGAGCTCGGTGACGGTGCCGGCGTGCGGGGCGGAGATGACGTGCTCCATCTTCATGGCCTCGACGACGAGCAGGCTCTGCCCGGCCGCGACCTTGTCACCGACGGCCACCTTGACGACGGTGACGGTGCCGGGCATGGGGGCGGCGAGGGTATCGGCGCCGCCGTGTCCGGCACCACTGAGGTTGGCCACGACGGGGTCGTACGTCTGGACGTGCCAGGAGTCGGCGTCGCGGCCGAGCCAGGTCCCCTCCGGGGAGACGGCGTGGCTGAAGCGGTGGGTGACGCCGTCGAGTTCGACGGTGACGGTGTCGGTGGTGCGGGCCACGATCCGGGCTCGCGCCGGTGCGCCGGGGCTCTGCCCCAGACCCCGCGCCTCGATCGCCGGCGAGGCTGAACTTGCCCCGCTGAGCCGCGTTTCGATGGTTACAGGGTCCTGGCCCGGGAAGCGGAAGTGGTGGACCGTCCAGGCGGGCGTACCGCCCAGGCGCCAGCCGTCACCGGCGTCGAAGGGGTCGACCCACCGATCCAGCCTCGCCGGCGTTTGAGGCGCGGGTCCGGGCAGAGCCCGGGGACCCTGCGCCAGCAGGGCTGCAGTGGCGTACACCTCGTCCGGAACCCCCTCCGGCAGGAGGGACGGCAGGTCGCGCTCGACCAGCCCCGTGTCCAGGTCGCCCGAGACCACATCGGGGTGGGCCAGCAGCCTCCGCAGGAAACCGGCATTGGTCTGGACGCCCAGGATCACGGTGTCGGCCAGCGCCGCCCGCAGCATGCGCAGGGCGGTGGGCCGGTCCGGGCCGTGGACGATGACCTTCGACAGCATCGGGTCGTACGTGGAACCCACCGGCACGCCCGACGTCAGGCCGGAGTCCGTGCGTACCGCACCGCCCGAGGGCTCGGACAGGGCCAGCACCGTGCCGCCCGACGGCAGGAACCCGCGCGCCGGGTCCTCCGCGCAGACGCGGGCCTCGATGGCGTGCCCGGTCAGCGTCACCTCGGACTGCGTGAAGCCGAGGGGCGCGCCCGCGGCGACGCGCAGCTGCTGCTCCACCAGGTCCAGCCCGGTGATCAGCTCCGTCACCGGGTGCTCGACCTGGAGGCGGGTGTTCATCTCCATGAAGTAGTAGGAGGAGGGGTCGCCGCCCGGGACGATGAACTCCACCGTGCCCGCGCCGACGTACCCGCAGGAGCGGGCCGCGTCGACCGCCGCCGCACCCATCGCCGCCCGGGTCTTCTCGTCGAGCAGGACCGAGGGGGCCTCCTCGATCACCTTCTGGTGCCGGCGCTGCAGCGAGCACTCGCGCTCGCCCAGGTGCACCACGTTCCCGTGGGCGTCCGCCAGCACCTGGATCTCGATGTGCCGCGGCCGGTCCACCCACCGCTCGACCAGCAGGGTGTCATCGCCGAAGGAGGACCGCGCCTCGCGGCGGGCCGCCGCGATCTCCTCGGCCAGCACCGCCTCGTCACGCACCAGGCGCATGCCCTTGCCGCCGCCGCCCGCCGAGGGCTTGAGCAGCACGGGCATACCGATCTCCGCCGCGGCGGCGACCAGTTCGGCGTCGGTCAGGCCGCTGCCCGAGGAGCCGGGGACCACGGGCACGCCCGCCGCCTTCACGGTCTCCTTGGCGCGGATCTTGTCGCCCATCAGGTTGATGGCGCTCGCCGGCGGCCCGATGAAGGCGAGGCCGGCGTCGGCGCAGGCCTGCGCGAAGGCCGCGTTCTCGGCGAGGAAGCCGTAGCCGGGGTGGACGGCCTCGGCGCCCGTCCGCTTCGCGGCATCCAGCAGCCGCTCCACCGACAGATAGCTCTCGGCGGCCGCGGCCGGGCCGATCCGGACGGCCGTGTCGGCCTCCCGGACATGGCGGGCGTCCGCGTCGGCGTCGCTGAAGACGGCCACGGAGCGGATGCCGAGCTGCCGCAGGGTGCGGATGACCCGGACCGCGATCTCGCCCCGGTTCGCCACCAGAACAGTGCTGAACATCAGTGAGGTCCTCACGTCACATACGGAAGATGCCGAAGCCCGAGTCGCCCAGCGGGGCGTTCGCGCACGCGGTCAGGGCCAGTCCCAGCACCTGCCGGGTTTCCATCGGGTCGATGACCCCGTCGTCCCACAGCCGCGCGGTGGCGTAGTAGGCGTTGCCCTGCTCCTCGTACTGCGCGCGGACCGGAGCCTTGAAGGCCTCCTCGTCCTCGGCGGCCCACTCCTGGCCCGCGCCCTCGATCTGGTCGCGCTTGACCGTCGCGAGCACCGAGGCCGCCTGCTCGCCGCCCATCACGGAGATCTTGGCGTTGGGCCACATCCACAGGAAGCGGGGCGAGTACGCCCGGCCGCACATCGAGTAGTTGCCGGCGCCGTACGAGCCGCCGACCACCACCGTCAGCTTCGGCACCCGGGTGCAGGCCACCGCCGTCACCATCTTGGCGCCGTGCTTGGCGATGCCGCCGGCCTCGTAGTCCTTGCCGACCATGAAGCCGGAGATGTTCTGGAGGAAGAGGAGCGGGATGCCGCGCTGGTCGCACAGCTCGATGAAGTGCGCGCCCTTCTGCGCGGACTCGGCGAACAGGATGCCGTTGTTGGCGATGATGCCGACCGGGTGCCCGTGGATCCGGGCGAAGCCGGTGACCAGGGTCTGCCCGAACTCGGACTTGAACTCCTGGAAGCGGGACCCGTCCACGATCCGCGCGATGATCTCGCGGGCGTCGTACGGGGTGCGCGAGTCGACCGGGACCGCGCCGTACAGCCCGTACGGGTCCACCTTGGGCTCTTCCGGAGCCTCGACCGACCAGGGCAGGGCCCCGCGCTCGGGCAGGGTCGCCACGATGTTCCGTACGATCCGCAGCGCGTGCGCGTCGTCCTCCGCGAGGTGGTCGGTCACGCCGGAGATCCGGGAGTGGACCTCGCCGCCGCCGAGCTCCTCGGCCGTGACCACCTCACCGGTGGCGGCCTTCACCAGCGGCGGGCCGCCGAGGAAGATCGTGCCCTGGTTGCGGACGATGACGGCCTCGTCACTCATGGCCGGCACGTACGCCCCGCCGGCCGTGCAGGAGCCGAGGACGGCGGCGATCTGCGGGATGCCGGCCCCGGACATGCGGGCCTGGTTGTAGAAGATGCGGCCGAAGTGCTCCCGGTCGGGGAAGACCTCGTCCTGCATGGGGAGGAAGGCACCGCCCGAGTCGACCAGGTAGAGGCAGGGGAGACGGTTCTCCAGCGCCACCTCCTGGGCACGGAGGTGCTTCTTGACGGTCATCGGGTAGTACGTGCCGCCCTTGACGGTGGCGTCGTTCGCGACGATCACGCACTCGCGGCCGCTGACCCGGCCGATGCCCGCGATGACCCCGGCGGCGGGGGCCGCGCCCCCGTACATGCCCTCGGCGGCCAGCGGGGCCAGCTCCAGGAAGGGTGACCCCGGGTCGAGGAGGGTGTCCACGCGGTCGCGGGGGAGGAGCTTCCCGCGGGCGGTGTGGCGGGCTCGGGCCTTCTCGCCGCCGCCGAGCCGGGCCGCGTCGAGCCGGGCCCGAAGGCCCTCGGTCAGCTCGCGGTGGGCGGCCTCGTTGGTCCGCCAGGCCTCGGACGCCGGGTCCGCGGCGCTCGTCAGCACTGGTGCCTGCTGCATCGGTCGAGCTCCCTTGCTCGTTCCACGCGGTTAATGAGCGTTAACGCTTGTGGGACTCAGGTTAACGACCGCTAACGGCCCTGTCTAGAATGGTTTCCCATGAGCACCAGAGCGGCCGCACCCACCCGTCGCGAGCAGATCCTCAGTGAGGCCGCTCGCCTCTTCGCCGCGCGTGGATTCCACGGCGTGGGCGTCGACGAGATAGGGGCCGCGGTGGGGATCAGCGGCCCCGGCCTGTACCGGCACTTCGCGGGCAAGGACGCCATGCTCGCCGAACTGCTCGTCGGCATCAGCGAGCGGCTGCTGACCGGCGGCCGGCACCGCGTGGCCCAGGCGGCGGGCGATCCGGCCCGGGTGCTGTCCTCCCTCATCGACGGCCACATCGACTTCGCGCTCGACGACCGGGCGCTGATCACCCTGCACGACCGCGAGCTCGACCGGCTCCGGGACGCCGACCGCAAGCTCGTACGCCAGCTGCAGCGCCAGTACGTGGAGCTGTGGGTGGAGGTCGTACGGGAACTGCACCCGGACGTCGTCGAGGCGGAGGTACGGGTCGCCGTGCACGCGGTCTTCGGCCTGCTCAACTCCACCCCGCACCTGGCGGCCTTGGGGCGCGAGGCGGTGGAATCGCTGCTGCGGCGCCTCGCGCACGGTGCGTTCGGGGCGCTGTCGGCATGAGCCGCGGCGTCCGCCGACCGGAATGGACGCGCCGCCTCCGCCCCGGCGGCGGCAGAATGGCCCGTATGCCGAAGCCGATAGAGACGCCCGTTCCCACCCGCGCCGAACTCATCGATCACCTGGTCCGGACCCGGATCGCGGGGCAGGTCGCCACGCCGCGGGACAACAACCTGAGCCACTACCGGAAGCTCGCCAACGGCGACCGGCACTACTGGCTGGGCCTGGAACTGGGTGACCGCTGGACCGACGAGCAGGACGTGCTCGCGGTGATGGCGGAGCGGTGCGGCGTCGTGGACGACCCCGAGTTCCGCTTCGGCCAGGACACCATCGACCCCGAACTGACGGTGGCCGGCCTCGACCGGCTGGCGGCGCGGCTGCGCAAGGCGGCGCTGGACCGGCAGAGCGTGCTCTTCGCCACCGGCCACCCGGGCGGCCTCCTGGACGTCCACCGCGCCACGGCGGCGGCCCTGCGGGCGGCGGGCTGCGAGATCGTCGTGATCCCGCAGGGCCTGGTGGCGGACGAGGGCTCGGTGTGGCAGTTCGCCGACGTCGCGGTCCTGGAGCGGGGCGCGACGCTGTGGCACACCCACTCGCCGGAGCCGATGGCCGCGATCCTGGACGGCCTCGCGGCCGAGAACCGCCCGCTGCCGGACCTGGTCGTGGCCGACCACGGCTGGGCGGGCTGCGCGGCCCAGCGCGGCCTGGACGCGGTGGGCTACGCGGACTGCAACGACCCGGCCCTGTTCATAGGCGAGGCGGAAGGCACCCTCCAGGTGACGATCCCCCTGGACGACCACGTCCGCGACCCGCGCTTCTACGACCCGATGGTGGCGTACGTACTGGACGCGGCGGGCCTGCTGGGCGCGTAGCGCGCCGGACGCGGAGAAGCCCCGGCCGGGAGCATCCGGCCGGGGGCTTCTCGCGTATTCCCTCTCGGTGCGTACGAGTGATGTCGACGGACAGAGGCTTCGGACCAGCCGGGCCCCGCAACGGGGAGCTCTGCAACTCCTGTTCAACCTGTCGGCACCGGTTGTCAGTGCCCGTGGTTACGGTCGCCGTATGTCGAAGCCCGCGAAGACGTACAACCCGCTGTCCGTCCTGGCCGAGGATCCCCAAGGGAGGTCCCTCGGGCTGGAGTTGCCGCCCGGTGCGCTCATCGACAGGCCCGGCCGGCGGGGGTGGTGGAAGGGGCCCCAGCCGTTGCTGTGGGTGTCCGACGAGGCCGTGGGGGTCGGGGCGCTCGCCGCCCACCGGAGTCCCGCGCTCGCCGCCGCCGGGCTGCAGGCCGTGCTGTTCCAGGGGCGGCGCGGGCTGGAACGGTGGTGGCAGGAGCGGGAGTTCTCGCCGGAGCGGATGTCCGACCCCGACGACCATCACGTCGAGCCGGTGCTGCGCGAGTTCTGGGGCGCGGTCGTGCCCGACCCCGAGGAGGGCGAGGAAGGGGAGGAGCTCATCGCTCCCTTCGGCCGGGACTGGCCCGGGCTCGCCCAGCCGGAGGACGGGCCGGATCCGGACGCCGTCGCCTGTGGGCTCGCGGACGCGCTGATCGCGAGCGGTTTCCTGCCGAGCCCGCGGCTCGCGCTGGTCCCCGCGGGCCGCGGGGCCGACGTACCGGCCGCGATGGGCTGGTGCGGACCGACCAACCACGAGAACGACACCGCCCTCATCAGCGCGGTCCTGCGCTCCTGGGAGGACCGTTTCGGCGCCCGCGTCATCGCCCTCGGCTTCGACGAGCTCCACGTGTCCGTGGCGGCCCCGCCGCGTACGCTCGCCCGCGCGCTCCCCGTCGCCGCGGAGCACTTCGCCTTCTCGCCCGACAACGTCTGGCAGGGCTCCGGCAGCATCCGCGCCTACGCCGACGAGGCGGTCACCGGCAGCAACCACTGGGGATTCTGGTGGGATTGAGCTGCTGGGCGGACCTCACGCACGCGGGACGCGTACGACACCCTCCTGGATGACCGTCACGGCCAGCCGGCCGTCCTGCGTCCAGATGCGGGCCTGGCCGAGGCCCCGGCCCGCGGCCGCCGAGGGCGACTCCTGGTCGTACAGCAGCCACTCGTCCGCCCGGAAGGGCCGGTGGAACCACATGGCGTGGTCCAGCGAGGCACCGACCACGTCACCCACCGCCCAGCCGCCCCGCCCGTGCGCGAGCAGTACCGAGTCCAGCAGGGTCATGTCGGAGACGTAGGTGGCCAGGCACGTGTGCAGCAGCGGATCGGCGCTGTCCAGCTTGCCGGCCGTACGGAACCACACCTGCGAGCGCGGTTCCACCGGCTCGCCGACGCTGCCCCAGGGCGGGGTCGTCGCGTAGCGCAGGTCCACCGCCTCCCGCGTCTCGATCAGCCGCTCCACGGTGCCGGGGTCGCGGAAGATCTCGCGGTACGCGGGCAGCGACTCGGCCGCGGTGGGCAGGGACTCCGGGTCCGGGGCGGACGGCATGGCGACCTGGTGGTCGAGGCCGTCCTCGTATGTCTGGAAGGACGCGGAGAGGTGGAAGATCGGCTGGCCGTGCTGGACGGCGACGACCCGGCGCGTGGTGAAGGAGCGCCCGTCGCGGATCCGGTCCACCGAGTAGACGATGGGCGCGGAGGTGTCCCCGGTGCGCAGGAAGTAGGAGTGCAGCGAGTGCGCGATGCGGTCCGCGGGGACGGTCCGGCCGGCCGCGACCAGAGCCTGGGCCGCGACCTGACCGCCGAAGACGCGCGGTACCAGCGAAGGACGGCTGGTACCGCGGAAGATGTTCTCCTCGATCTGCTCCAGGTCGAGCAGATCGAGGAGCGTCGTCAGTGCGTCGTTCATGGGGGAAGGGTAGGTGCCCGAATCCCTTTACAGGCCCATGGACTTGGCGATGATTGACTTCATGATCTCGCTGGTGCCGCCGTAGATGCGGTTCACGCGGTTGTCGGCGTACAGGCGGGCGATCGGGTACTCGTTCATGTAGCCGTAGCCGCCGTGCAGCTGGAGGCAGCGGTCGATCACGCGGTGCGCGACCTCGGTGCAGAACAGCTTCGCGGAGGCGGCCTCGGCGGGCGTCAGCTCGCCGGCGTCCAGGGCCTCCAGGGCGCGGTCGGCGACGGCCTGCGCGGCGTCCACCTCGGCCTGGCAGGCGGCCAGCTCGAACTTGGTGTTCTGGAAGTGCGCGACGGGCTTGCCGAAGACGGTGCGCTCCGTGACGTACTGCTGGGCGAACCGGACGGCCGCGGCGGCCTGGGCGTACGCGCCGAAGGCGATGCCCCAGCGCTCGGAGGCCAGGTTGTGGCCGAGGTAGTAGAAGCCCTTGCCCTCCTCGCCGAGCAGGTCCTCGACCGGGACCTTCACGTCGACGAACGCCAGCTCGGCGGTGTCGGAGGTCTTCAGGCCCAGCTTGTCGAGCTTGCGGCCGATGGAGTAGCCCTCGGACTTGGTGTCCACGGCGAAGAGGGAGATGCCGAAGCGGCGGTCGTCCTCGCTCGGGGCGGAGGTGCGGGCGCAGACGATCACACGGTCGGCGTGGACGCCACCGGTGATGAAGGTCTTGGAGCCGTTGAGGACGTAGTGGGTGCCGTCCTCGGAGAGCTTGGCGGTGGTCTTCATGCCCGCGACGTCGGAGCCGGTGCCCGGCTCGGTCATCGCGAGGGCCCACATCTCCTCGCCGGAGACGAACTTCGGCAGGAAGCGCTTCTTCTGCTCGGTGTCGGCCAGCATCTTGATGTAGGGGAGGGCGAGCAGCACATGCACGCCGGAGCCGCCGAAGTTGACGCCCGCACGGGAGGTCTCTTCGTAGAGGACGGCCTCGAACTTGTGGGTGTCCAGGCCCGCGCCGCCGAACTCCTCGGGCACGTTGATCCCAAAGACGCCCAGCTCGCCGAGCTTGTAGTAGAAGTCGCGCGGCGCCTGACCGGCTGCGAACCACTCGTCGTAGACCGGGACGACCTCGGCCTCGATGAAGGCGCGGATGGTCTCGCGGAATGCCTCGTGGTCCTCGTTGAAAACGGTACGGCGCACAGCCGGCTCCCTTCGGTCGCGGCGGTCCGCCGCCATGCCTAAGCGCTTGCTCAGGATAAGTTACCGGCCAGTTAAACTGGCTGTCCAGAGTGGAGACGCGGAAGAAAGGGTGGGGTGGCTCACCCCCGGCCTCAGGCGGCGACCCCGGCGGTGGTCCCGGCGGAGCCCTCAGCCGTCGGCGACGCGCAGCGCGAACCACAGCTCCATCCGCACGTCCGGGTCGTCCAGGTCCCGGTCCAGCAGCTCGGCGGCGCGGCCGACGCGCTGGCGGACGGTGTTGCGGTGGACGCCCAGGGCCGCGGCCGTGCGGTCCCAGTTGCCGTGGTGGGCCAGCCAGCCGCGCAGGGTCTCCCGCAGGGCGGGGGAGAGCGGCCCCAGCAGGGCCTCGGCGTGGGCGCGCGCCTCGGCCTCGCCGACCAGGCCCGCGAAGCCGGGGTCGGTGTGGCGGGCCAGCGGAGTACGGGCCGCCTCCGCGCGCTGGAGGGCCCGCGCGGCCTGGGCGTCGGCCGTGGCCAGGGCGGAAGGCGCGGCCGGGGCGCTCACCCCGAGCCGCCAGCCGGGCTGCACGGCGGGCTCCCGGTCCGTGAGCAGCCGTACGCCGCCCTCGTACGGGTCCAGCAGTACGGTGCCCAGCGCGGCCGCGAGGGCCTGCGGAGCCCCGGATCCGCGGGCGTGGACGGCGTACCAGGGCCCGGCCGTCAGGGCCGCGGCCGGATTCCCGTCGAGCAGCAGCCGGGTCAGGGCCGCCGCCTCCGCCCCGGCGGGCCGCTCGGCGGTGAGGAGGGTCAGCAGGACGGCGGCCACCGAGGCCACGGTGTGGTCGCCGGGTGCGCGGGCCGGGGTCGCGGTGCCCAGCGCGGCCCGCCCGGCCAGGGCGTAGGCGGCCAGGTGGTGTCCGCCCGCCCGGTCGGTGGCGGTGGCGGGCCCGCCCTCGCGGCCGACCCGGGCCAGCAGCGCCGACAGGGCCTCCCGGGCCGGAGCCGGCAGCTCCGGGCCCGCCGCCCGGCCGGCCGGCCACAGCGCGACCGACCCGCCCAGGCTCGCCGCGAGCCGGGCCAGCACCGCCGGGACCGGGTCGGGGCGCGCCGCGGCCGCCGCCAGGGCCTGCTGGGCCTCGGTGACCCGGCGCAGCTCCCGGGTGCGGGCCTCCGCCATCAGCCGCCCCACCGCGCGGGCGACCGCCGAGAAGGGGGTCCGCGGCGGGACCTCCAGCAGCGGCAGCCCGTGCCGGGCGCAGGCCTCGGCCAGTGCGGCCGGGACCTCCTCGTGCACCGGGGCCACGCCGAAGCCGAGCGCGGCCGCCCCCGCCCCGGCCAGCCGGGCCACGTACCCGTCGGGGTCGTCGGCGGGACCGGCCCCGGCGGTCAGCAGCAGCTCGCCGCCGAGCAGGTACGGGGAGGGGTCGGGCATCTCGGAGGCGTGCACCCCGTGCACCCCGGCGGTGGCCGGCCCGGCCAGGTGGCGCAGGCCGAGCTCCCGGTCGCCGAGCAGCGCGGCGAGGGGGACCGGCGGGGTGAGCGGCTCCCCGGCGGGGCCGCTGCCGTACTCCGGATCGCGGAGATCGCGGGGATCGCGAGAAGGCCCGGGCATGGATACTCCGTACATTTGTAATGCCACCAGATGGATGAAACGTACACTCCCCACCCCCGGGTGGCCCGCTTACGCTCGAAGTACCGCACACGTCAGGCCAGAGAAAGAGGCACAGCCATGAGCACGCAGCCGCGCGGCCCCGTCGACTCCTCCCGCATCCCGCGCTACGCGGGCCCGGCGACCTTCGCCCGTCTGCCCCGCCTCGACGAGGTCGGCTCCGCCGACGTCGCCGTCGTCGGCGTGCCCTTCGACTCCGGCGTGTCCTACCGCCCCGGCGCCCGCTTCGGCGGCAACGCCATCCGCGAGGCCTCGCGCCTGCTGCGCCCGTACAACCCGGCCCAGGACGCCTCCCCGTTCGCGCTCGCCCAGGTCGCCGACGCCGGTGACATCGCCGTGAACCCCTTCAACATCAACGAGGCCGTCGAGACGGTCGAGGCCGCCGCCGACGAGCTGCTCGGCGCGGGCTCCCGCCTGATGACCCTGGGCGGCGACCACACCATCGCCCTGCCGCTGCTCCGCTCCGTCGCGAAGAAGCACGGCCCGGTCGCACTGCTCCACTTCGACGCGCACCTGGACACCTGGGACACCTACTTCGGCGCCGAGTACACCCACGGCACCCCGTTCCGCCGCGCCGTCGAGGAGGGCATCCTCGACACCGAGGCGCTCTCCCACGTCGGTACCCGCGGCCCGCTGTACGGCAAGCAGGACCTGGACGACGACGCCAAGATGGGCTTCGGCATCGTCACCTCGGCCGACGTCTACCGCCGCGGCGCCGACGAGGTCGCCGACCAGCTGCGCCAGCGCATCGGCGACCGCCCGCTGTACATCTCCATCGACATCGACGTGCTCGACCCGGCGCACGCGCCCGGCACCGGCACCCCGGAGGCGGGCGGCATGACCTCCCGCGAGCTGCTGGAGATCATCCGCGGCCTGTCCTCCTGCAACCTCGTTTCCGCCGACGTCGTCGAGGTCGCCCCGGCGTACGATCACGCCGAGATCACCTCGGTCGCGGCCTCGCACACCGCGTACGAGCTGACCACGATCATGTCGCGACAGATCGCGCAGGCGAAGGGCAAGTAAGCGAAGTGACGCACGACCACGACCTGGTACTCCGTCCCACCGAAGCCCAGAAGGCCGCGGCGCTCGCGCCGCCGCCGGGGCGGACGGGCGGGGACCTGGTCGTGGAAACGCTGCGCTCGCTCGGCGCGAACACCGTCTTCGGCCTGCCCGGCCAGCACGCGCTCGCCCTCTTCGACGCGGTCGGCCGCTCCGACCTGCGCCTCGTGGGGCTGCGTACGGAGAACAACGCGGCCTTCGCGGCCGACGCCTACGGCAGGATCACGGGCGAGGCCGTGCCGCTGCTGCTCTCCACCGGCCCGGGCGCGCTGATGGCGCTGCCCGCCCTGGCGGAGGCGGCGGCCGCCTCCGCCCCGGTCCTCGCGATCTCTTCCCAGGTCCCGGTGGCGGGCCTGGGCGGCGGGCGGCGCGGGCACCTGCACGAGCTGCGGGAGCAGTCGGCTTCCTTCCGGGACGTGGTGAAGTCCGTCCACACGGTCCGCACGCCCTCCCAGATCCCCTCCGTGATCGCGGAGGCCTGGGAGTCGGCCCTGACCGCCCCGCACGGCCCGGTGTTCGTCGAGATCCCCGAGGACGTGCTGCGGGCCGAGACCGTCATCCCGCAGGTCACGGGCGTGGACGCGACCCCGCACGAGCTGGCCCCGAGGCCCGAGCTCACGGCGCTCGCCGCCCACTGGCTGGAGAACGCCATCCGCCCGGTGATCATCGCGGGCGGCGGTGTCGTCCGCTCCGACGCGGCCGGCAAGCTCAGGCAGCTCGCCGAGCGCCTGAACGCACCGGTCGTCACCACTTTCGGCGGCAAGGGCGCCTTCCCGTGGACCCATCCGCTCTCCCTCCAGTCCTGGCTGGAGGACCGCCACATGACGGACTTCCTGGAGGACGCGGACGTCCTGCTGGTGGTCGGCTCGGGGCTCGGTGAGCTCTCGTCGAACTACCACACGTTCTTCCCGACGGGCAGGGTCGTCCAGATCGAGGCGGACCTCGGCAAGCTGGAGTCGAACCACGCCGGCCTCGGCATCCACGCGGACGCCCGCCTGGCGCTGCAGGCCCTGCTGGAGACGGTGTCCGAGCGCGCGGACCCGACCGCCCCGGAGCGCGTCCGCCTGCTCCTCGCGGACATCGCCGCCCGCCTCGCCACCCAGGACGTGGCCCTCGAACAGGAACTCCTCGGCTCGATCCGGGCCGCCCTCCCGGCCCGCTCCCCGTCCTTCTGGGACATGACGATCCTGTCCTACTGGGCCTGGTCCGCCTTCGACCCCAAGCACCCCAACACCATGCACTCGGCGCAGGGCGCGGGCGGCCTCGGCTACGCCTTCCCGGCGGCCCTCGGCGCGTGCGTCGCGGAACCGGGCACCCCGGTGCTGGCGGTGTCCGGCGACGGCGGCGCGATGTACTCCGTCGCGGACCTGGCGACGGCCGAGCAGCACGACCTCGACGTCACCTGGCTGATCGTGGACGACGGCGGCTACGGCATCCTGCGCGAGTACGGCTGCGGCACCGGAACCCAGCTGGCCGGCCCCGACTTCGTGGCCCTGGCGCGGTCCTTCGGCGTCCCGGCCTCCACCACCACCCCGGAGTCCCTGACCGCCGACCTCAAGAAGGCACTCGCGACTTCGGGCCCCTCCGTCCTGATCATTCCGGCCAAACTGAGGATGTTCGCTCCGACGCACGTCTAGCACTGTCCGCGGGCCGCCTAGGGTGGTCGCGGTCAGGACGTGGCCGGAGCGCGAGGGGGAGCAGTGTCGTTCGAGGAAGAATGGGGCCGGCACAAGCAGGCCGCCGGGTCCGCCGACCCGTCGCCGCAGATGCGGTTGAACCAGCTCCCCGCCGACCAGGGCGGCTCCCCGGCGCCGGGCGCCGGTGCCGGGTACGGGGTGTTGGCGATCACCCCGCCCGAGAAGAAGAAGGCGGCCAACACCATCGAGAACGTCCTGCAGCCCGGCACCACGAAGGCAGCGGACGCGGCCGACGAGCCCACCAAGAACGCGGTCAAGGCCTTCAGCGGCTGGGCGACGGCGGCAGGCCTGTCGAAGGCGCACACGCACTGGGACGACCAGGTGAAGCGCCTGATGGGGCGCCTGAACTCGGAGAAGACGGGGCTGCGCGGGGCTTCGAACCTGCTCTCCGGAACCGATCAGCTGACGGGCAGCAGCTTCCAGCCCGTGCAGTCCAAAGTCACCGGAATCTAGGGAGAGCCGTGCCGAACTACACCGAAGTCATGCAGACGGACCTCTCCGCGCTCACCACCGCCGCCGACGGCTGGAAGGCCATGGCGACGCAGTTCAAGACGATGGAGGACGTCTACAAGGACGAGGTGCAGAGCGTCTCCTCGGGCAACGGCTGGCTGGGCTCCAGCCAGCAGGCCGCCGCCACCCAGTCCTCCATGACGCGCCAGGAGTTCGCGGCGGCTCAGAAGGAAGCGCTGGCCATGGAGTCCCTGCTCCGTGACGCGCACTCCCGGCTGACCGAC
Organism: Streptomyces sp. NPDC040545; assembly: GCF_055595065.1. Lineage (NCBI taxonomy): Bacteria > Bacillati > Actinomycetota > Actinomycetes > Kitasatosporales > Streptomycetaceae > Streptomyces > Streptomyces sp. NPDC040545. The sequence continues at coordinate 32,378 of NZ_JBVIWA010000030.1, read as the reverse complement.
CTCAAGGGCCGGGTGGTGTCGGCCGTGGCGGACGCCAAGACCGCCGGCATGAAGGTGTCGGACGCCGGCATCGCGAGCTACGACTTCAGCAAGGCCGACCCGGCCTCCGTGAACGCGATCCGCCACGATCCCGACCTCCCGGAGATCGAGCGGTCCTGGACGAGCAAGATCTCGGACACGGTCAAGGCGGTCACGGAGTTCGACGAGGACGTCAAGGTCGCCCTGCTCAACGCGTCGGGCGCGGACGGCACGGCGATGTTCGGCTTCAACTCGAAGCCCGTCAACGACGTCGAGGCCGTGGAGGCGCTGGCCCTCACCCAGAAGATTCGTGACGGCAAGGCCTCGCCGGAGGAACTGCGGCACTACAACGACGTCCTCAAACAGAACTCCGGGGACGCGCACTTCGGCGAGGCGTACCTGAACTCGCTGGGCGCGAAGGACACCCTGCTGCTGGCGGACCAGATGAACCTGGCGGCCAACGACCGCGGTGCGTCGGCGCCCGACAAGAAGCTCTACGAGTCGATCAACTCCGGCCTCGCGGGCACCATAGCCTCGGGCACCAAGGACCCGAACAGCTACGCCTACAAGCCGTTCGTCGACGGGCTCAAGGAGCAGGGCCCCGAGCTCGTCGCCAAGGGCGCGAGGCCGACGTACGGGTACCAGGCCCTCGTGACCCTTATGGGGAACGGCAACGGCTACGGCAAGCAGTTCCTCAACGACATCGGCAACGGCATCATCGAGGCCGAGAAGTCGAAGCCGTACATGTACAACCACGCCTACGACGCGGCCCGCCCGAACCTGGTCTTCGACCCCTTGGACGGCCTGCTGGGCATCATGGCCAAGGACCCGGGTTCAGCCGAGTACTTCCTCGACCCCGCCGCACCCGGGAACAAGAACGACCACCTCGACTACCTGCTGACCGATCGGGAGTGGCAGGACGAGTGGCTCTCCGGTGGATACGGCAGCATGAAGATGGAGAACCCGGACAAGGCGGGCGGCCTGGGTGCTGCGATCCAGGCCGCGGCCACCGGTCACGTGGACGGCGAGAGCCTGGGCGCGCCCGGCCCGCACACCGAGGGCCAGGCGCGGGTGATGCACAACGCCATCCGCCTCCTCGACGACGAGATGGGCGGGGACGAGTTCCCGGAGCACCTGGAGAACCTCCAACAGCCGATGGCGAAGGCACTGGTCGACTACGTCGGTGACACACACGAGATCCTCGGCGGTCAGAATTCCGACCTGGGTGGAATCGGTGGCAGCGACTCGATCCATGGTTCGGGTGACAAGGCCCAGATCGCGGTGGGTCAGGGCAGCCTGATCCGCGTGATGCGCGGCATCGCGGACGACGGCCCGTCCTACGCCCTGCTGGTTGAGGCGGAGCAGGCGTATTCGGCGGAACAGCTCGCGACCGCCGCCCCGTTCAAGGCGGACTCCCCGCACTCGGTGAGCGCCGACTGGGACAACCGCGCGCACGACATCGGCGTGGCCAACGGCGCTCTCAACGGCATCGGCGCCGACGTCTACAAGGACAAGGAGGACGATCAGGTCAAGTGGGCGGAAGGTACCGCCGAGTACTCGGCTGCCGCCGGGAACGCGCTCATCGGCGAAATCCCCGTCGTGAGCACGCTCGGAGGCTCCTTGATCGACGTCGCCAAGTACGACTGGGTCGAAAGCGTCAAGGACGCGGCCGAGGAGCAGAGCAAACAGGAGTCCAGCAACAATTACAAGGCTGGACTGGAGGGGACCCACAGGTTGCTCGATGCATGGAGGGATGAGCGGCACATGGGGCAAGACCCCGCGTTCGAGCATGCCAAGGACGGGGCGGGCGACGGGTACACGACGGGCCGGGAGGCTGCACGTGCTCACCTCCGGCCGTAAGGTGCTCAAAGCCCTCGCGCGATCGACGGCTGCCCTGCTCTCCGTGATGATGCTGGCTTCGTGTACCTCGGGCGGGTCCGAGGCGAAGATCGAGCACCTGTGCACTGTCAGCGCTGCCTCAGAAGAGGAGGTGCTCCTTCGCGGGATCCTCCGCGCAGATGGCTTGGAGACCGACATTTTCAACCGCACGAGCCGTGTGATGGAGGCGCTGGAGCGGGATCTGCGGGCGATCGGCTCGGGCGAGAAGACGTTGTCGACATCCTTGTGCGCGTACAAGCCGACGGCTCAGGCAGGAGTCGAGCGCGCGCGGTTCGAGGTCGGGTGGGTGCCCCGCACCTCGAAGGATGTCGAACCGTCCATGTCCGACGGAGGCCGGTTCGATGTGAACGGCGCCTTCGGCGAGAGCGACTATTTCCTTACGAAGCTGTTCGTCCAGTGCGACATGCCCGGTGATCTCGCCGAGCCGTCGAAAGCGGCATGGCTGTACGCGAGGGGCTCGTACACGGTCAATATCGGGCGGACGGACATCGACCAGGCGGCCAAGGATCGGCAGACGGCCCTCACCTACCTCATGACCCGCCGCGTCACCGAAGCCCTCGGCTGCGAGAACAAGCCGCTGGAGAAGCCTCCCGTGGTGAAGCCGCTCCCCACCCCCTGACCGGCACCTCGGCCAGGGCCGCCACGATTGCGGGTGCTGAGGGTGACCGGGCCTTCAGCCGTCAGTCACCATGCGTGCCGTCCTCGTCCTCGTAGGTGTGGAGGAGGAGGCTGACCACGGCCACCCCCAGCGCCGTCCCCAGCCGGGCCCACGGGTTCTCGGTCAGCAGGCCGACGATCTTCGCCGCGAGCAGTGCGATCAGGAACGCGGTGACGTACGGGACGACGGTGCGGACCGTGCGTTGCACGAAGGTGCCGCTGGTCGGGTGTTCGTGGTGAGTGGACATGGTCCTCGATCCCTTCGCTGCGCCACCGCGATCGGCGGGCGCCCGACTTCCAGCATCGGCAGCGCCCCCTCTCCCTCACAGATCCGGAATATCGGGACTTGACAAGGGCCGGTCCCGCATTCCGCCATGCCTCCCCGCCGCTTCCGCACCGCTTGCCCACCAGCTCCCCACCAGCTCCCCACCGGCTCCCCACCGGCTTCCCACCGCCTCCCCACCCCGGTCGGACGCGGTCCGCGCGCCCCGGCCGTACGGCAGTGCGATTGTTGCGGCGGGATGAAATCCGCCGGTCGGAGCGTTGGCGCTTCCGGCAGGACAGGACGAACGGGGAGGCCTCACGTGGCGGCGGCAGAGACAGCGGCTGGGGAGAAACAGGGCTGGGGCAAGCGGCTGGCCGCCTACACCTGGCGGTACAGGACCAATGTGCTGCTCGCGCTCGGCTCCTCGCTGGCCGGTATGGCCGTCATGGCGGTCGTGCCGCTGGTCACCAAGGTGATCATCGATGACGTCATCGGGGACCGGACCAAGCCCATGGCGCCCTGGGCCGGCATGCTCATAGCCGCGGCCCTGCTCGTGTACGTGTTCACCTACATACGCAGGTACTACGGCGGGCGGCTCGCCCTCGACGTGCAGCACGACCTGCGCACCGACATGTACGACACGATCGCCCGCCTCGACGGACGGCGCCAGGACGAGCTGAACACCGGTCAGGTCGTCGGCCGCGCCACCAGCGACCTCCAGCTGATCCAGGGCCTGCTCTTCATGCTGCCCATGACGATCGGGAACTTCCTGCTCTTCGGGATGTCCCTCGGGATCATGCTCTGGCTCTCGCCGCTGCTGACCCTCGTCGCCCTGCTCATGGCCCCCGCCCTGTGGTTCATAGCCAAGCGCAGCCGCAAGAAGCTCTTCCCCGCCACCTGGTGGGCCCAGGGCCAGGCCGCCGCCGTGGCGACCGTCGTCGACGGGGCGGTGACCGGCGTCCGCGTCGTCAAGGGCTTCGGCCAGGAGGAGCAGGAGACCGGCAAGCTGCGCGAAGCCGGCCGCCGGCTGTTCGCCGGGCGGATGCGGACCATCCGGCTCAACTCGCGTTACACCCCGGCCCTCCAGGCCGTCCCCGCGCTCGCCCAGGTCGCCATGCTGGCCCTCGGCGGCTGGATGGCCACCAACGGCCAGGTCACCCTCGGCACCTTCGTCGCCTTCTCCACCTACCTCGCCCAGCTCGTCGGACCCGTCCGCATGCTCGCCATGGTCCTCACCGTCGGACAGCAGGCCCGGGCCGGCGTGGAGCGCGTGTTCGAGCTCATCGACACCGAGCCCGAGATCCACGAGGGCACCCACGAGCTGCCCGCCGACGCGCCCGCCACCGTCGAGTTCGACGACGTCCGCTTCGGCTACGACCCCGAGCGGCCCGTCCTCGACGGGTTCTCGCTCTCCGTGGCGCAGGGCGAGACCGTCGCCGTCGTCGGGTCCTCGGGCAGCGGCAAGTCCACCGTCGCGCTCCTGCTGCCCCGGTTCTACGACGCCGACGGCGGCGCCGTCCGCGTCGGCGGCCACGACGTACGCGAGCTGACGTACGACTCCCTGCGCGGCGCGATCGGCCTGGTCCCCGAGGACTCCTTCCTCTTCTCCGACACCATCCGCGCCAACATCGCCTACGGGCACCCCGGCGCCACCGGGGAACAGATCGAGGCCGCCGCCCGCGCCGCCCAGGCCGAGGGGTTCATCCAGGCGCTGCCCGCCGGGTACGACACCAAGGTCGGCGAGCAGGGGCTCACCCTCTCCGGCGGCCAGCGCCAGCGCATCGCCCTCGCCCGCGCCATCCTCACCGACCCCCGGCTGCTGCTCCTCGACGACGCCACCTCCGCCGTGGACGCCCGCGTCGAGCACGAGATCCACGAGGCCCTGCGCTCCGTCATGGCGGGCCGGACCACCCTGCTGATCGCCCACCGCCGCTCCACGCTCGCGCTGGCCGACCGGATCGCCGTACTCGACCGCGGGCGGCTCGCCGACATCGGGACGCACGAGCAGCTGGAGAGCCGGTCCGCGCTCTACCGCAGGCTGCTCACCGACCCGGACGCGCTCGGCGCCGCCTCGCCGCGGACCCCGGACGCCCGGGTGATGACCGAGTTCGAGCGCGAGCTCGACCAGGACCTCGAACGCGGCATCGAGCTCGAGGCCGAGATCGACTCGGAGCCCGTCAACGCCAAGCGCCGGGTCGCGGGCGGGGTCACCCCCGAGCTCTGGCGCCGCCAGGACGAGCCCGGGGGCACGGCCGCCGCCGCTCCCGGCGCCGCCCCCGCCGCCGCTGGGGGCGCGCCCGGAGCCGGGCATTCCATGGCCGGGTCCGTCTCCGGCATGCCCGCCACCCCCGAACTGCTCGCGCAGGTGGCCGCGCTGCCGCCGGCCGACGATCTGCCCGAGGTGGACGAGAGGCGCGCCGCGTCCGCCGAGGAGAGCTACGGCCTGCGCCGCCTGCTCCGCGGGTTCTGGGCGCCGCTCGCCATCAGCCTCGGCCTCGTCGCCGCGGACGCCGGGGCCGGACTGCTGCTGCCGATCCTGATCCGGCACGGCATCGACCAGGGCGTGGAGCAGGCCGTGCTCGGCGCCGTCTGGGTGGCCGCCGGGCTCGCGCTCGCGGTCGTCGTCGCCCAGTGGGCCGCGCAGTTCGCCGAGACCCGCATGACGGGCCGTACCGGCGAGCGCGTGCTGTACGCCCTGCGCGTCAAGATCTTCGCCCAGCTCCAGCGACTCGGCCTCGACTACTACGAGCGCGAGCTGACCGGCAAGATCATGACCCGGATGACCACCGACGTGGACTCGCTGAGCTCCTTCCTGCAGACCGGGCTCGTCACCGCCGTGGTCTCCGTCTTCACCTTCTTCGGCATCCTGATCGCGCTGCTCGTCCTGGACGTCGAGCTCGCGCTGATCGTCTTCGCGACGCTGCCCGTCCTGGTCGTCGGCACGATCGTGTTCCGCCGCAGGTCGGTCGCCGCCTACGAGCTCGCCCGCGACCGGGTCAGCCTGGTCAACGCCGACCTCCAGGAGTCCGTCTCGGGCCTGCGCATCGTCCAGGCCTTCCGCCGCGAGGGCTCGGGCGCCAAGCGCTTCGCCGAGCGCAGCCACTCGTACCGCGAGGCCCGGGTCCGCGGCCAGTGGCTGATATCCGTCTACTTCCCCTTCGTGCAGCTGCTGTCCTCGGGCGCCTCGGCCGCCGTGCTGATCGTCGGCGCGGGCCGGGTGGAGGCGGGGACGCTCACCACCGGCGCGCTGGTCGCGTACCTGCTCTACATCGACCTGTTCTTCGCGCCCGTCCAGCAGCTCTCCCAGGTCTTCGACGGCTACCAGCAGGCCACGGTCGCCCTCGGCCGCATCCAGGGGCTGCTGCGCGAGCCCACCACCACGCCGCTGCCCGAGCGGCCGCGCGCACTGGAATCGCTGGGCGGGGAGATCGCCTTCGAGGACGTCCGCTTCCAGTACGGGACGGCCGAGGAGCGGGGTGAGAAGGGCGAGGCCCTGGCCGGGATCAGCCTGCGGATACCCGCCGGGCAGACCGTCGCCTTCGTCGGCGAGACCGGAGCCGGGAAGTCCACGCTGGTCAAGATGGTGGCCCGGTTCTACGATCCGACCTCCGGCCGGGTCACCGCCGACGGCGCCGACCTGCGCGATCTGGACCTGACGGCGTACCGCCACCGTCTGGGCGTCGTTCCCCAGGAGGCCTACCTCTTCCCGGGGACCGTCCGCGACGCCATCGCCTACGGACGGCCGGGCGCGAGCGATGCCGAGGTGGAGGCCGCCGCCCGCGCGGTCGGCGCCCACGACATGGTCGCCACCCTCGACGGCGGCTATCTGCACACCGTCGCCGAGCGCGGCCGCAACCTCTCCGCGGGCCAGCGCCAGCTGATCGCACTGGCCCGGGCCGAACTCGTCGACCCGGACGTGCTGCTCCTCGACGAGGCCACCGCCGCCCTCGACCTGGCCACCGAGGCCCAGGTCAACCAGGCGACGGACCGGCTCGCGGGCAAGCGCACCACCCTGGTGGTCGCGCACCGGCTGACCACCGCGGCGCGCGCCGACCGGGTCGTGGTCATGGACCGCGGCCGGGTCGTGGAGGACGGCACCCACACCGAACTCCTGGCGCGCGGCGGCCGGTACGCCGAACTGTGGCGCACCTTCGTCGGCGAGGACGAGCGCGCCGCGGCCTGAGCGGACCGCCTGTCAGGGGACGCCCCGGGATCAGAACTCGCCGAAGAGCAGGTTCCCCGGGGCGTCCTCGTCGGTGCCGGTGTAGTACTCGCGTACCGCGGCGAGCAGTTCGTCGACGCTGAGGCAGCCGTCCCCGTTGGTGTCGATGCGGCGGAAGAGTGCCTCGCTGTCGGCGGGGCTCAGCCGCGTGTCGAAGGCCTCCTGCGCCCGGTGGAACTCCTGCGGGCTGATGAGCCCGTCGCCGTCGGTGTCGACGATCGTCAGGATCGCGCTCATCATCGGGCGGAACGAGCGGTCGTAGGCGGGACCGCCCTGCGCGTACAGGCGGGTCATGCCCTGCTTGTACTCCTCGGGCGTGACCTTGCCGTCCCGGTCGATGTCCAGCTCGGTGAACAGGTCCTGCCAGAAGTCGGCCAGCCCGCCCATCACCAGCTCCGCCCTGGGCGAGCCGGCCGGCTCCGCGAGGGCCGTCAGCAGCCGGGAGCCGAGCGCAATGATGTCGTCGGCGTCGATCACGCCGCTCCTGTCGGCGTCCAGGTGTGTGAACGCGCGCGCCAGCTTGCGGTCGAGCAGGTCGTTCGTCATCTCATGGCCTTTCACGGCTGCAGCCACGGCTGTGGTCACGGCGAGCGGGGCGTGGATCACCTAGCGTAATTGCCGCCCTGTGTGCGAACTCCCGCTGCTGCGCCGGGGGGTGGCGGATGCACCCGTACGAGGGAGGGTGGCCGGTTCCGGCGGGCCGGGCCCTTGCGCGTGGCAACCATCCGGGGGGTTCGGGCGTCGTACGTGCGTGCGCGCGCAGTACGTGCAACCGATCGGGGGACAGGGTGTTGCAGGGGTGGAGGAGGCGCGGCCGCAGGGCCGTTTCCCCGGGGGTGTTCACGGCGGCGCTGTGGCTCTCGGTGGGCGGGCTGTGCACGCCGCCGGCGGCGCAGGCGGCGACCGAGGGCTGCGGGGGCCGGCTGGCCCGGACGGTGGCGTTCGAGACGGGCGAGGTGCGCGTCTACAAGAGCCGCAACCAGGCCTGCGCGATGACCGTGGCGCGGGTCTCCGGCGAGCGGCGCCGGATGGCGGTGAGCATTCAGCCGCGCGGCGGCGCCCCGGTGCGCGATGCCGGGCGATTCACCAGATATGCCGGACCTGTCACCGTGGGCGCGATCAACCGCTGCGTGTATGTAAAGGGGAGCGTGGGGGCCGGATCCGCGGATTCCGGCTGGATCCTGTGCTGACGGACAGGCCCAACTAGGTCTGGTCAGTAGTGCGTTGGCCCGGCTAGGTTCACGGCGACCGAAGTGAACTCAAGGGGAGGGTGAATGCGCAAGACGCTCGGATGGCTGCTGTCGCTCGTGGTGCTCATCGGCACCATGGGCGCGGCGGGCTCCACGGCTCAAGCGGCCACAGCCGCGCAGCCCGCGGCCGCCACGGACATCAAGGACCAGATCCTCGGCATTCCCGGGATGAGCCTGATCGAGGAGAAGCCGTACCCCGGCTACCGCTTCTTCGTACTGAACTACGAGCAGCCGGTGGACCACCGGCAGCCGTGGAAGGGCACCTTCAAGCAGCGCCTGACCCTGCTGCACAAGGACGTGTCGCGGCCGTCGGTGTTCTTCACCTCCGGCTACAACGTCAACACCAGCCCGCGCCGCAGTGAGCCGACGGCCATCGTCGACGGCAACCAGGTGTCCCTGGAGTATCGATTCTTCACCCCCTCCCGGCCCGACCCGGCCAACTGGTCCAACCTGGACATCTGGCAGGCCGCCAGTGACCAGCACCGCCTCTTCACCGCCCTGAAGAAGATCTACAAGAAGAACTGGCTGGCCACGGGCGCCAGCAAGGGCGGCATGACGGCGACGTACTACGAGCGCTTCTACCCGCGCGACATGGACGGTGTCGTCGCGTACGTCGCGCCCAACGACGTCGTCAACAACGAGGACTCGGCCTACGACCGGTTCTTCGCCAAGGTCGGCACCAAGGAGTGCCGCGACAAGCTGAACGCCGTCCAGCGCGAGGCCCTGGTGCGCCGCGTGCCGCTGGAGGCCAAGTACGCGGTCGCCGCCGCCGAGAACGGCTGGACCTTCACCACCGTCGGCGACCTCGACAAGGCCTACGAGGCCGTCGTGCTCGACTACGTGTGGGCCTTCTGGCAGTACAGCCTGCTCGCCGACTGCGCCTCCGTCCCGGCCGCCGCCACCGCGAGCGACCAGGAGATCTGGGACAGCATCGACGCGATCTCCGGCTTCTCGGCCTACGCCGACCAGGGACTGGAGACGTACACGCCGTACTACTACCAGGCGGGTACGCAGCTCGGCTCCCCGGACATCAAGCAGCCGCACCTGAGGGGCCTGAGCCGCTACGGCTACCAGCCGCCGCGCAACTTCGTGCCCCGCGACATCCCCATGACCTTCCAGCCGGGGGTGATGGCGGACGTGGACCGCTGGGTGCGCGACAACGCCCACCAGATGCTCTTCGTCTACGGGCAGAACGACCCGTGGGGCGCCGAGCCGTTCCACCTCGGCTACAACGTGCGCGACAGCTACGTGATGATCGCGCCGGGGGCCAACCACGGGGCGAACGTCGCCAAGCTGATGGACGGCGAGAAGGCGCTCGCCACCTCGAAGATCCTGCAGTGGGCCGGGGTGGCCCCGGCCGCCGCGCTCGCCGACGCGGGGAAGGCGGCGCCGCTGGCGGCGCCCGACGCCCAGCTCGACCAGCGTGACCTGGAGCGTGAGCCGCAGCTGCGGCCGTAGCCGGGAGCCCCGACCGGAAGCCCTGACCGGGAGCCCCGACCGGGAGCCCGGACACGCGGGCCGCGGGCCGGCGCCTGAGCGATCAGCGCGTCAGCCCGTGGCCCAGCGGGTAGCGGCCCGGGACCGGGACGGGGAGGCGGCCGGCGGGCCGCAGCGCCCCGGTGAGCACCCGGGCCGCCGCCCGCATCTCCACGTCCGTCCAGGAGTACGTCGCCAGCTCCACCGCGCAGGCCGGCAACCGGGCCGGGTCGTACGGGTTGCGGACCGCCAGCGAGACGACCGGGACCCCGGTGGCGATCAGGTCCGCCACCAGCGTGCGCTGCGGACTCTCGCCCTCCGGGACGTTGTACGTGCACACCAGCACCGCCGCGTGACCGGCCGCGGCGGCCACGGCGCGGGCCGGCGGCACCGCCGTGGCCCGGCAGCCCAGGGCGGTCAGCTCCCGGGCCAGTACGGCCGTAGGGGGTCCGGTCGTACCCGTGGGGGAGACCGGGTCCGCCCCGGTGACCAGCAGGCGTGGTCCGGCCGTCGCATCGAACGGCACCAGCCCGCCGGGATCGGCCAGCAGGGTCGTCGTGGCGGCCGCGATCGCGTCGGCGGCGTCGAGATGCCGCTGCACGCCCACGGCGGCGTCCACCTCGCGGCCCGTGGTGTAGGCCTCGTCGAACAGCCCCCGGCGGGCCTTCAGTTCCAGGATCCGCAGGACCGATTCCTCGACGCGCGCCTCCGTCAGCTCGCCCGACTCCACGGCGGCCTTCACGCTGCGGTGCGCGAGGGCCAGGTCCGGCGGGTTCAGCAGCTGGTCGCAGCCCGCCAGCAGGGCCAGGACCGGGACGCGGTCGTTCCCGTACTTCTGGCGGACCCCGGCCATGTCCAGTGCGTCGGTGACCACCGCCCCCTCGAAGCCGAGGCGTTCGCGCAGCAGACCGGTGACGATCGGCCGGGAGAGGGTCGCCGGGTCCCCCGAGGGATCGAGCGCGGGGAAGACGATGTGCGCCGTCATGATGGCGTCCACGCCCGCCTCCACCGCGGCCCGGAAGGGCGGCTCGTCCAGCTCCTCCCACACGGCCCGGGTGTGCCGCATCACCGGCAGCCCGACATGACTGTCGGTCTCGGTGTCCCCGTGGCCCGGGAAGTGCTTGGCGGTGGCGGCGACCCCGGCCCCCTGGTAGCCGCGGACCTGGGCGGCGACCAGCTCCGCCACGGCGTGCGGGTCGGAGCCGAAGGACCGTACGCCGATCACCGGATTGGCCGGGTTGACGTTCACGTCGGCCACCGGCGCGTAGTCCTGCCGGATGCCCATGGCGGCCAGCTCGGAGCCCGCGACGCGCGCCGCCCGCAGGGCGTGGGCGGTGGAGCCGGCCGCACCGAGCGCCATCGCCCCCGGGAGCAGGGTCGCGGGCTTGCCGATCCGGGCGACGGCGCCGTGCTCCTGGTCGGTGGAGAGCAGCAGGGGGATCCGGGCACCGGTGGTGAGGGCGGACTGCTGGAGGCCGACCGAGAGCGCGGCGATCTGCTGCGGGGCGCGGGTGTTGTGGGCCCAGGCGAAGTAGATGATCCCGCCGAGGTGGTAGCGGGCGACCAGCTCGGCGGCGGTGCGCACCCCGAACGCCGCCAGGTTCTGCTCGGCGTCCGCCGGGTCGGGGTCGGTCGCCGAATGCCCGTAGGCCCGTGAGACGAAGAGCTGCCCGACCTTCTCGTCGAGGCTCATCCGGCCCACGAGGGCGCGCAGCCGCGCCCGGCCGGGGCGGCGGCCCGGCGGCCGTGAGTCGTCGGGGGTGTGGCGGGAGCCCCCCACGGCGGAAGCCGCCCCGGCGGCCGTGACGGCGACCATGGCGGCTGCGGCGAGCAGGTTCCGGCGCGAGGCGTGGTTCGGCACGCGCCGGACCCTACCGGTGCCGTTCGGGCGGGGCCGGGCGTGTCGCTGCGTGTCGCCCCTCCGGGGCGGGGCGGTAGGCGGCCTGCGGGCGGGGCCGGTCGGCCGGGGGCCGACGGGGCCGGCCGCGCGCCGGGGTGCCTCCTCGGTCGCCGAACGTGGCGGGGTGGCGCGCCGTGCGGTGTCGTTGCGTTCGGCACCCTGCGGGGACACCCCGGCACCCACCCGACCCCGTCGGGGCTAGGCCGTCTCTTCCGCCCGGGCCTGCCCGCGGAAGGCCGCGGGCGGCAGGCCGTAGGCCTCGCGGAACGCCCGGCTGAACGCGGACGCGTGCCGGAAGCCCCGCCGGGCGCCGATGACGTGCACGGGCACCTCCTGGTGCAGCGGGTCAGCCAGGTCCTGGCGTGCCCGCGCGAGCCGCTGGCCCTGAAGGAAGGCCGCGACGGTCGTCCCGTCCCCCTCCTGCTGGAACACCCGGTGGAGATAGCTGACGGAGATGTGGTGGGCGGCGGCGATCGCGGGGACGTCCAGCAGCGGATCGTCGGCGTTGTCCCGGATGAAGGCCATCACGCGGAGCGCCAGGGCGCGCCGGTGCGTCTCCGGGGTCAAGGACCGGTCCGCTTCGAGGACGCCGGCAAAGAGCGAGGCGACGAGATCGGCCAGTACGCCGCTCAGGCGCGGGCCCTCGGCCGGCCGGTAGGACCGGCTGTCCTTGGTCACCTGGCCGAGGAAGGTGGCCAGCAGGGCCCCCATTCCCTCCCGGGCCGAGATGCGCTTGCCGATGACCCGGCCAGCGGTGTGCGGGGGCAGCGGCAGCAGCGCCTTGGGCACCTCGACCCCGATGATCTCGACGGAATGCGGGCCGGAACTGATCTCGAACGGCCGTGACGTGTCACTGGTGTGGATGTCGAACACACCGTGCACCACGGTGTCCTTGCCCAGCGTTACCGCTCCCGCCCCGCGTTTGATCAGCGAGAGGTGGAACGCCTCGGGGTCCGACCTCGCTATCAGCTTCGGTGTGCGCTGGAAGGTCAGGGGATTGCATTCCATCGGATAGACCGTGATCCCGCCGAGCGAGATGACGCGCTGGTTCACCCAGAAGTCGGCGGCGTGCTCACTGCGCATCTCCATGGGCGCATGCGTCTCCGACATCAGCGCCCGCCAGCTCTCGAAACGGTCGGCGGGCGCCAGTTCCGCGCTGCGGAACGTTCTCTCGGGCAGCATGATCACGGGTTTACACCGGCCGTGGCGGCCCGCGCAACAAGAGCCGGCCCCGGGGCACGGGCGGCGGGGCGACTCTCCGTCAAGACACTGTGCACGCCAGGCCAATGCGCGGCGCTCCGGCGCTTGGCAGAGTGGGCGCCGGAGGGTCGGTGAGGGGGCGGGAAACCGGAGCCCCCGCCGACGACCGGGGGCCTCTCGCGGGCCCGGGGGGGGGGGGGGGGGGGGGGGGGGGGGGGGGGGGGGGGGGGGGGGGGGGGGGGTGGGGGGGAGGGGGGGGGGGAGGGGA
>NZ_JBVIWA010000030.1:0-19213 GCF_055595065.1 Streptomyces sp. NPDC040545 | reverse complement strand
CTCAACACATGCCCGTCGCCGCGCCTATCTTTTTCCCGCTGCTCTCTCCCCCCCCCCCCCCCCCCCCCCCGGGACCAGGCCGTCTGGGCCCAGTGCTCCTGGAGGCTCCGTACGGCCTCGGTGATCGCGGGGCGCCGGGCGGCCCCGGTCCGCCACAAGGCGTACAACCGGCGTACGGGGCCCGGCTCCAGCGGTACGGTCACGGCCCCCGGCGGCAGCGCGCCGGTGCCCAGCCGGGGTACGACGGCGACCCCGAGCCCGGCCGCGACCAGGGCGACGATGGTGTGGTTCTCCTCCGCGACATGGGCGATGTCGGGCTCGAACCCGGCGGTGCGCAGGGTCCGGACCAGCCAGTCGTGGCAGACCCGGCCGGGCGGCTGGCAGACCCAGCGCTCGCCGCCGAGGTCGGAGCGCCGGATGACCTGGCGCGTGGTGAAGGGATGCCCGGCCGGTACGACCAGGTCGCAGAGGTCGTCGCCGATCACCGCTTGCTCGATCCCCTCCGGCGCGGGCAGCGGGGCGATGTCCCAGTCGTGGGCCACCGCGAGATCGGTGACCCCCCGGGCCACCAGTTCCACGGACAGGTGCGGGTCGACCTCCGTGAGCCGGACGTCCAGCGCCGGATGACGGCGGGCCAGGTCGGCCAGCACCTGCGGCAGCAGTCCGCGCGCCGCCGAGGCGAACGCGGCCACCGTCAGCAGCCCGCTGGGCTGCCCGCGCCGCTCCTCCAGGGTGGTCTCGGTGCGCTCCACGATCGCCAGCAACTCCTGGGCGGCGTCGGCCAGATGGCGGGCCTCCTCGGTGAGCGCGACCCCGCGCCCGCGCCGCTCCAGCAAGGTGGTGCGGGTCTCCCGTTCCAGCTTGGAGATCTGCTGGGAGACCGCCGAGGGGGTGTAGCCGAGGGCGGCCGCCGCGCCCGCGACCGAGCCGTGGACGGAGACGGCGTGCAGGGCGCGCAGCCGGGCGAGATCGAGCATGCCTCCATCGTGGCACCGCAGGTATCCGTAAGCAATGCTTCATCCATCCCGGAAGGCATCCGAGCTGGTGCTACACGGTCCGGCGGCCGATGCTCGAAGCATGCGTCCCGTACACACCGCCCTCGCCGTGCTCGTCGCAGCCGTCTGGGGCTTCAACTTCGTGGTCATCGAGATCGGCCTCGGCCATTTCCCGCCGCTGCTCCTGTCCGCCCTGCGCTTCCTCGTCGCCGCCCTGCCCGCCGTGTTCTTCGTCGGGCGGCCCAAGGCCGCCTGGAAGTGGATCGCCGGCGTCGGGATCGCCCTCGGCGTCGCCAAGTTCGGTCTGCTCTTCACCGGCATGGACGCGGGCATGCCGGCCGGACTCTCCTCGCTCGTCCTGCAGATCCAGTCCGTCTTCACCGCCGCCCTCGCCGCCGTCGTGCTGCGCGAGCGGCCGGGCCGGGTGCGGGTGCTCGGGATGGCCGTGGCGCTCGCCGGGATCGCGGTCGCCGCGGTGGACGGCGGGACCTCCGGTCCGGTGCTCGGCTTCACGCTGGTCGTGGCGGCCGCCGCCTGCTGGGGCGTGTCCAACGTCCTGACCCGCAAGGCCGCCCCGCCCGACGCCCTGAACTTCATGGTGTGGGTGTGCACGGTGCCGGTGCTGCCGCTGCTCGCGCTCTCGCTGCTGCTGGAGGGCCCCGAGCGGGACCTGGCCGCGCTGCGGGCCCTGGACTGGTCCGGGGTGGCCGTCATCGGCTACGTCGCCTGGGTGTCCACCGTCTTCGGCTTCGCCGCCTGGAGCTACCTGCTGCGCCGCTACCCGGCCTCCTCGGTGGCCCCGTTCTCGCTGCTGGTCCCGGTCTTCGGGATGTCCTCCGCGGCTCTGGTCCTCGGGGAGTCCGTCTCGGGGCTGCGCTGGCTGGCGGCCGTACTGCTGGTGGGCGGGGTGGCGCTGACCTCGCTGGCCCCCGCGCGCGCCGTGAACCGTACGGGGGTCGGTTCGGGCGTCAGCGCGGGGAGCCCTCCTGCAGCGGCAGCCGCCAGTCCTGTCCCGTCAGGCTCACTCCGTACGAGCGGTGCGGCCGCTCCGCGATCAGGGTGAACCCGGCCTTCAGGTAGAGCTCGCGGGCGCCGGTCAGCACGTCGTTGGTCCACAGCACCAGCTCGCGGTAGCCGACCGAGCGGGCGAAGGCCACGACGGTGTCGACCAGCAGGGTGCCGACGCCGCGGCCGCGGCCCTGCGGGTCGACCAGGAGCAGCCGCAGCCGGGCGGTGCCGGGCGAGCCCTCCTCCCGTACGCACATCACCGAGCCGACGGGCCGGCCGTCCAGCTCCGCGATCCACACCCGTTCCAGGTGGGGGTCGTGGTCCTGGGCGAAGTCCGCGACGATCCGGGCGACCAGGCCCTCGAAGTCGCTGTTCCAGCCGTACTCGGCGGCGTACAGCGCGCCGTGGCGCTGCACGATCCACCCCAGGTCCCCCGGTTCCGGGTCGCGGAGCCGCACGCTCTCAGCCATGGGGCAACTGTAGGGGGTGTCTTGCCGATCAGGGCGGGCTCGCGGCGGCCGTCTACTTCTTGCCACCGCCGAGGATCTCGCCGAGCAGGTCGCCGAGGCCGCCGCCCGCCGCGGGGGCCGCTCCGCCGCCCGCTCCGGCCGCCCCGGTGCCCGCCGCCTTGCCGGAGGCGCGCTTGACGAGGACCGCCAGGACGACCGGGATCAGCATCTCGATGACCCGGCTGATGGTGGCCGCGGGATGCCGGTCCGCTTCGAGACGGCGGCGGCCACCGGCCTGCTCACCTTGGCGAGCACCCCGGCCATCATGCCGCCGCTGAGCAGGCCGCCGAGGCCGCCGAGCGTGGCCACGCCCTCCAGCGGCGGCTCGGCCTCGGCCACCTCGACGACCTGAAACGCTACTTCTGTGGTGATTCACCGGCACCTTGAGTAGGCGATTGGTAACGGAAACGTAAAGCTGTGGCTCCGGGTGCAACCGTGCGGGCGTATCGCGGGTCGTATGGTGCGTCGGTGCTTCCGGGGAGGGATCTGGGGGGATCGGGAAGTCCGGCACGGGAGGGGTAACCGTGAGGGGGTCCGGCCGCGAGGCGGGACCCCCTTTGCGTTCCCCCGCCGCAGCGCCCCTGCCGCCCGCTCCTGCCGCCCCGCCCCCGCGCGTTGTCCACAGGCCTGACGCGCTGTCGGCGCCGCCCGGTAGTTTCGGGACATGGCAGCAGCAGACGGGGCGCCGCGGGCGGTGCAACTGGCGGTGGTCGACGGCGTGCTCGAACGCATCACCTACGCCAACGAGGAGAGCGGGTACACGGTCGCCCGTGTGGACACCGGCCGCGGCGCCGGCGATCTGCTGACGGTGGTCGGCGCGCTGCTGGGCGCCCAGCCCGGCGAGTCCCTGCGCATGGAGGGCCGCTGGGGCTCCCACCCGCAGTACGGCAAGCAGTTCACCGTGGAGAACTACCGGACCGTGCTCCCGGCGACCATCCAGGGCATCCGCCGCTACCTCGGCTCCGGCCTGATCAAGGGCATCGGACCGAAGATCGCCGAGCGGATCGTGGACCACTTCGGCACCGACACCCTCGACATCATCGAGGGCGAGCCGAAGCGGCTGATCGAGGTACCAGGGCTCGGCCCCAAGCGGACGAAGCTGATCGGCGCGGCCTGGGAGGAGCAGAAGGCCATCAAGGAGGTCATGGTCTTCCTCCAGGGCGTCGGCGTCTCCACCTCCATCGCCGTGCGCATCTACAAGAAGTACGCCGACGCCTCCATCTCCGTGGTGAAGAACCAGCCCTACCGGCTCGCCGCCGACGTGTGGGGCATCGGCTTCCTCACCGCCGACCGCATCGCCCAGGCCGTCGGCATCCCGCACGACAGCCCCGAACGGGTCAAGGCCGGCCTCCAGTACGCCCTGTCCCAGTCCACCGACCAGGGGCACTGCTTCCTGCCCGAGGACCGGCTCATCGCCGACGGGGTCAAGCTGCTCCAGGTGGACACGGGGCTGGTGATCGACTGCCTGGCCGAGCTCGCCGCCGACCCGGAAGGGGTCGTACGGGAGTCCGTACCGGATCCGCAGGGCGGGCCGGACCCGCTGACCGCCGTGTACCTGGTGCCCTTCCACCGGGCCGAGCTGTCCCTGGTGGGGCAGGTGCGCCGGCTGCTGCACGCCGAGGACGACCGGATGCCGGGCTTCCAGGACGTGGACTGGGAAAAGGCCCTGGGCTGGCTCGCCGGGCGGACGGGGGCCAAGCTCGCCCCCGAGCAGCGGGACGCCGTGAAGCTGGCGCTGACCCGCCGGGTCGCCGTCCTCACGGGCGGGCCCGGCTGCGGGAAGTCCTTCACCGTGCGCTCGATCGTCGAGCTGGCCCGGGCGAAGAAGGCCAAGGTGGTGCTGGCCGCGCCCACCGGCCGGGCGGCGAAGCGGCTGGCCGAGCTCACCGGGGCCGAGGCCTCCACGGTGCACCGGCTGCTGGAGCTCAAACCGGGCGGGGACGCGGCGTACGACCGGGAGCGGCCGCTGGACGCGGACCTCGTCGTCGTCGACGAGGCCTCGATGCTGGACCTGCTGCTGGCCAACAAGCTGGTCAAGGCGGTGGCGCCCGGGGCGCACCTGCTGCTGGTCGGCGATGTGGACCAGCTGCCGTCGGTCGGCGCCGGGGAGGTGCTGCGGGACCTGCTCGCCGAGGACGGCCCGGTGCCCGCGGTGCGCCTGACCCGGATCTTCCGGCAGGCCCAGCAGTCCGGCGTGGTCACCAACGCCCACCGGATCAACACCGGGTTGCCGCCGATCACGGACGGGCTGCCGGACTTCTTCCTCTTCCCGGAGGAGGACACCGAGGCGGCCGGGGTGCTGGCCGTGGACGTGGCGGCCCGGAGGATTCCGGCCAGATTCGGGCTCGACCCGCGGCGGGACGTCCAGGTGCTCGCGCCGATGCACCGCGGCCCGGCGGGTGCCGGAAACCTCAACGGGCTGCTGCAGCAGGCGATGACGCCGGCCCGGCCGGACCTGCCCGAGAAGAGGTTCGGCGGCCGGGTCTTCCGGGTGGGCGACAAGGTGACCCAGATCCGGAACAACTACGAGAAGGGCGCCAACGGTGTCTTCAACGGCACGGTCGGCGTGGTCACCGGCCTGGACGTGGACGAACAGCGCCTGACGGTGCGGACGGAGGAGGATGAGGAGATCGTGTACGAATTCGGCGAGCTCGACGAGCTGGCCCACGCGTACGCCGTCACCATTCACCGTTCACAGGGGAGTGAATATCCGGCGGTGGTGATCCCCGTCACCACGGGAGCCTGGATGATGCTCCAGCGCAACTTGCTCTACACGGCGGTGACCAGGGCGAAGAAACTGGTCGTCCTCGTCGGGTCCCGCAAGGCCCTCGGCCAGGCGGTGCGTACCGTTTCCGCAGGCAGGAGGTACACGGCGGTCGCTGCCAGGCTGTCCGGCCGGATACCGGTGGGAAACATCACCTAGATGATCGATCATTTGGGGTTCCGGCAACCGGCGCGGGGGGGCAGGATGAGCAGGTTGGCGGCACTCAGTGCCGTCAAAAGCATCAAAGGCCGACCCCGAGTGCACTCTCCTGCGCCAAATGGGGGAAGGTAGAGGCAGTCAGGGCACCTCGAAGAAGAGGCACTACGTCGGTGAGGGATGACGTGAGCGACAACTCTGTAGTACTCCGGTACGCGGACGGTGAATACACCTACCCGGTGGTCGAAAGCACCGTCGGTGACCAGGGCTTCGACATCTCGAAGCTGCGGGCCCAGACCGGGCTCGTCACCTTGGACAGTGGCTACGGCAACACCGCGGCCTACAAGTCCGCGATCACCTACCTCGACGGTGAGCAGGGCATCCTGCGTTACCGCGGCTACCCGATCGAGCAGCTCGCCGAGCGTTCGACCTTCATCGAGGTCGCGTACCTGCTGATCAACGGCGAGCTGCCGACCGTCGACCAGCTCGCGTCGTTCCGCAACGAGATCACCCAGCACACGCTGCTGCACGAGGACGTGAAGCGCTTCTACGACGGCTTCCCGCGGGACGCGCACCCGATGGCGATGCTGTCCTCCGTGGTCAGCGCGCTGTCGACGTTCTACCAGGACAGCCACAACCCGTTCGACGAGAAGCAGCGCCACCTCTCGACGATCCGGCTGCTGGCCAAGCTCCCGACGATCGCGGCCTACGCGTACAAGAAGTCGGTCGGCCACCCGGTGGTCTACCCGCGCAACGACCTCGGCTACGTCGAGAACTTCCTGCGCATGACCTTCTCCGTGCCGGCCCAGGAGTACGACCTGGACCCGGTCGTGGTCTCCGCGCTCGACAAGCTGCTGATCCTGCACGCGGACCACGAGCAGAACTGCTCCACCTCCACCGTGCGCCTGGTCGGCTCCTCGCAGGCGAACATGTTCGCCTCGATCTCCGCCGGCATCTCGGCCCTGTGGGGTCCGCTGCACGGTGGCGCCAACCAGTCCGTCCTCGAGATGCTGGAAGGCATCAAGAACGACGGCGGCGACGTCGACGCCTTCATCCGCAAGGTGAAGAACAAGGAGGACGGCGTCCGCCTCATGGGCTTCGGACACCGTGTCTACAAGAGCTTCGACCCCCGTGCGAAGATCATCAAGGCGGCGGCGCACGACGTCCTCTCGGCGCTCGGCAAGAGCGACGAGCTGCTCGACATCGCGCTCAAGCTGGAAGAGCACGCGCTGGCCGACGACTACTTCGTCGAGCGCAACCTCTACCCGAACGTGGACTTCTACACCGGTCTCATCTACCGGGCGATGGGCTTCCCCACCGAGATGTTCACCGTGCTCTTCGCGCTCGGCCGCCTTCCCGGCTGGATCGCCCAGTGGCACGAGATGATCAAGGAGCCGGGCTCCCGCATCGGTCGCCCGCGCCAGATCTACACCGGCGAGGTCCTGCGCGACTTCGTTCCCGTAGAAGCCCGCTGACCCGAGGCTTTCCCCCGCGCGGCGTGCGGCCGCGCGGAGCGCACCACAGGCAACCCTGAGCATGCGAGAAGCGCCCCGCCGTCGATCCCCCCACGGGTCGACGGTCGGGGCGCTTCCCTTTTCCCCGAAACGGATTCCCCCCACGGGACCCGAGCCGGGGCGTCGGTGTGCCGGGACCCGTTCGTCCGGGAGGGCCGCTCAAAGCCTCCCGCGGGTACGTGTCCCGGCCGGCTGATACCCACGGAAACCCCCCAGGTCTCCGTGAAACGTCCCCCAAGACGTTCTTGGTATCGCCCCATTAGACCCACGACGACCCCGGATGGTTACGTTGCGGTCACTGTGATCTGCGTCTCCCGTGAAGGAAGTGTGCGGACCATGAGGAGAAAGATTACTAGCGGAAGGACCGCAACCGGAGGCTGTTGGTCACAACGAAGACCGAGGAGAAGGCCATGGCGGCCCCCGCGATCATCGGATTGAGCAGCCCGGCGGCCGCCAGCGGCAGGGCCGCCACGTTGTAACCGAAGGCCCAGAACAGGTTGCCCTTGATCGTGGCCAGGGTCCGGCGCGAGAGCCGGATCGCGTCCGCCGCGACCCGCAGGTCACCCCGTACGAGGGTGAGGTCGCCCGCCTCGATGGCCGCGTCCGTGCCGGTGCCCATGGCCAGCCCAAGGTCCGCCTGGGCCAGCGCGGCCGCGTCGTTGACCCCGTCGCCGACCATCGCGACCGTACGGCCCTGCGCCTGCAGGCGGCGTACGACGTCCACCTTGTCCTGCGGGAGGACCTCGGCGATCACCTCGTCGATGCCCACCTCGCGGGCCACCGTCGCGGCGACCGCCTTGTTGTCGCCCGTCAGCAGGACCGGGGTGAGGCCCAGGGCCCGCAGCCGGGAAACCGCCTCGGCGCTGGTCTCCTTGACCGCGTCGGCCACGGTCAGGACCCCGCGCGCCGCACCGTCCCAGGCCACCAGGACGGCGGTGCTGCCCGCGGCCTCGGCGGCCGCCTTGGTCCCGGCCAGTGCGGCCGGCAGCTCGATCGACCAGTCGGCCAGCAGCCGCTCGCGGCCCACCAGGACGGCATGTCCGTCGACCACGCCCTGGACGCCGAGCCCGGCGACGTTCTCGAAGGACTCCGGAACCGGCAGGGAGCCGGCCCGCTCCGCCGCCCCGGCGGCGACGGCCCGGGCGATCGGGTGCTCCGAGGCGTGCTCCAGCGATCCGGCGAGGCGCAGGAGTTCGCGCTCGTCGACGCCCTCGGCCGTGAAGACGCCGTCGAGGGTCATCCGGCCGGTGGTGACGGTGCCGGTCTTGTCCAGCACGACGGTGTCCACGCGGCGGGTGGACTCCAGCACTTCGGGCCCCTTGATCAGGATGCCGAGCTGCGCGCCCCGCCCGGTGCCTACCATCAGCGCGGTCGGGGTGGCCAGGCCCAGGGCGCACGGGCAGGCGATGATCAGGACGGCCACGGCGGCGGTGAAGGCGGCGGTGGGGTCGTCGGTGATCAGCAGCCAGGTGATCCAGGTGCCGATGGCGAGCACCAGGACGACGGGGACGAAGATCCCGGAGATCTGGTCGGCGAGGCGCTGCACCTCGGCCTTGCCGTTCTGCGCGTCCTCCACCATCTTCGCCATCCGGGCGAGCTGGGTGTCGGCGCCGATCCGGGTGGCCTCGACGACCAGGCGTCCGGAGGTGTTGACGGTGGCTCCGGTGACGGAGTCGCCCACGGCGACGTCGACCGGGACGGACTCGCCGGTCAGCATGGAGGCGTCCACGGCGGAGCTGCCCTCGACCACGGTGCCGTCGGTGGCGATCTTCTCACCGGGGCGGACCACGAACCGGTCGCCGACCGCGAGCGCGCCCACCGGGATCCGGACCTCCTGGCCCGCGCGCAGGACGACGACGTCCTTGGCCCCGAGCTCCAGCAGGGCCTTGAGGGCCGCGCCCGCCTTCCGCTTGGAGCGGGCCTCCAGGTAGCGGCCCAGGAGGATGAAGGAGACGACGCCGGCCGCGACCTCCAGGTAGATGGCGGAGGAGCCGTCGGTGCGGGAGACGCTGCCCCCCTGAAGGGTGAAGAGGTCGAAGCCGTGCCGCATGCCGGGCATGCCGGCGTGGCCGAAGAACAGGGCCCAAAGCGACCAGGTGAAGGCGGCCAGGGTGCCGACCGAGACGAGGGTGTCCATGGTGGCGGCGCCGTGCCGGGCGTTGGTCCAGGCGGCCTTGTGGAAGGGGAACCCGCCCCAGACGACGACGGGGGCCGCGAGGGTCAGGGAGAGCCACTGCCAGTTGTCGAACTGGAGGGCCGGGATCATCGCGAGCAGGACGACGGGCAGGGCGAGCGTGACGGAGACCAGCAGGCGCTGGCGCAGTGCGGCGAGCGCCGGGTCGGGGGCCTCGGTCGCACCGGCCGCCTCGGCCGCCTCGCTCCGCGCTTCCTCGGCGGCTTCTTCCGGGGCGGGCGGCGGCGGGGGCTCCTCGGCGGTGTAACCGGTCTTGACGACGGTCGCGATCAGATCGGCGACCTGCACGCCGCCGCTGTAGGAGACGCGGGCCTTCTCGGTGGTGTAGTTCACCGAGGCTTCGACGCCGTCCATCCGGTTGAGCTTCTTCTCGATGCGGGCGGCGCAGGAGGCGCAGGTCATCCCGCCGATCGAGAGTTCGACCGCCGTTATCGGTCCGTCGTGCACTGTGCTGCTGCTCATGTTCCGGCTCCAGTGGGATGGCCGGGCCGTACGGGACCAGTATGAGCTGGCCGGCACGGCCCGGCAGGGTGCCGCGGGGCTGCCGCGGGTGCCGTGCGGGTGGTGCGGGCCGCTCAGACCTGTCCGGCGAACTCGTAGCCGGCCTCGTCCACGGCGGCGCGGACGTCCTCGTCCGCGAGCGGGGCGGCGGAGACGACGGTGACCTCACCGGTCGCGGCGACGGCCTTGACCGTGCTGACGCCCGGCAGGGCGGAGATCTCGGTGGTCACCGCGCCCTCGCAGTGTCCGCAGGTCATGCCGGTCACCCGGTAGACGGTGGTGGTCTGGGTGTCCGTCTCGGCGGTCATGTCGTTCTCCTCTTCAGGGGCGTGTGCCGGTCACCGGGAGGGGCGGCCGATGGCTCCACCGTCCTCCCGACACTTCGAGACTATACCCCTGGGGGGTATCAGCGCGAGTATCGGCTCCCGGTTTCTCGATCCTGGTGGGAAAACTGGCCGATATGGGCGAACTGTGTACGCGTGGGCGGGTGAGGGGCCAGGGCGTGGCCGCTCACCCGCCGCCGCGCGGGTCAGTCCTCGCGCCGGCCCCGGTTCCCGGGCCGGCGTGCCACCCAGGCGCGCACGGTATCGGCGTACCAGTAGGGCTTGCCCCCCTCCACGTGGTCGGGCGTGGGCAGCAGGCCGTGCTTGCGGTAGGAGCGCACGGTGTCCGGCTGGACCCGGATGTGGGCGGCGATCTCCTTGTACGACCACAGCTGTCGGTCGCTCATGCTGGACACCTCCTTGTCCACGCCGCGGGGCCGGCCGGGAGGCCGTCGGGGGAGCCGGCGCGTGGACACTGACGAACACTCGGGTTGTGCCCGGGGAACGACGCGGAGTGACGACAGGGGAGGGGCTGTCGATCTTCTGTGACGGAAGACCCGCGTAATGCGGACATGCGTGACAGAAGGGGGACCCCTGTGACAAGAGGGCCACAGGGGTCGGGTGAGGAATTGGCGGGGCGTCAGCGGTACAGGCCGGGCCGTTCCGTCAGCTCCACGGCGGCCCGCACACCGGTGCGCGCCGCCGTGAGGCCCGCCTCGGAGACGGCGGCGGCGGCGTAGCCGTCCCACGCGTCGGGCCCCGCCACCCCGCCGCGCGCGGCCGCGGCCACCCAGCTGCGCAGCTGGCGGTCGTAGGCATCGGCGAAGCGCACCGTGAAGTCCTGGTCGATGGCGCCGCCCCACCGGCCCGCCGACTGCACCACCATCGCGTGTCCGTCGCCGATCCGGGCGCTGCCCGCCTCGCCGACCGCCTCGCACTGCACCTGGTAGCCGAAACCGCAGTTGACGAAGATCTCCACATCGACCACGGCCCCGCCGGAGGTCTCCAGCAGCACCAGCCGGGGATCGCTCAGCCCCTCGGGAGCGGCCGACGAGGGCCGCGGCGAGAGCACGGTGACGGCGGTGATCTCCTGCCCCAGCAGCCACCGGGCCGCGTCCACCTCGTGCACCACCGAGTCGCTGATCAGCATGTCGCTGGTGAAGAACGACGGGGAGGAGGCATTGCGGTGCCGGCAGTGCAGGAAGAGGGGCCGTCCGATCCCGCCCGCGTCCAGCAGCTCCTTCAGCCGGGCGTACTCGGCGTCGTACCGCCGCATGAACCCCACCTGCACCAGACGCCGCCCCAGCCGCCGTTCGGCCTCCATGACGCGCAGCGCCCCCGCCGGGTCCGGGGTCAGCGGCTTCTCGCACAGCACCGGCAGCTCCCGCTCCAGGGCGTGCAGGATCGCCTCCTCGTGGGCGGGTCCGGGCGAGGCGATCAGTACGGCCTGGACCCCGGGCGCGGCTATCGCGGCCGCCGGGTCGGTGTGCGCCGTCGCCCCGTCCAGGGTGCCCGCGACCTCCTTGACCCGGTCCCCGTCCGGGTCGGCCACGGCCACCACACGGGCCCCGCCCACCGTCCGCCCGATCCGGCGGACGTGGTCGGCGCCCATCTTCCCGGTGCCGATCACGGCGATGCCGAGCGTGCTCATGTCGTACTCCTCTTCCTTCCGAAGGGTCAGCGGGCGCCGCAGGAGCGGAGGTAGTCGCGGGTCCGCCGGGCGATCGGCAGCGGCCGGTCGGGCGGACAGGGGTACATGTCCTGCTCCACGATGGCGAACAGGTCCACGTCCAGACGCTGGGCCGCCGCGAGCACCGGTTCCAGCGCGGGCACCCCCGAGGGCGGTTCGCACATCACCCCGCGGCCCACGGCCGGCCCGAAGGGCAGCTCCTCGGCGACGACTTCGGCGAGGATCCGCGGATCCACCTGCTTGAGGTGGAGGTAGCCGATCCGCTCGCCGAAGGTCTCCACGGCCTGCACGCTGTCCCCGCCGCAGTACGCGTAATGCCCCGTGTCCAGACAGAGGGAGACCAGCCCGGGGTCGGTGGCGTCCAGGAAGCGGGCCACGTTCCCCGGGGTGTCGATGTGGGTGTCGGCGTGCGGGTGGACGACGATCCGCAGCCCGTACCGGTCCTGGACCTCCCGGCCGAGGCGCTCGGTCTGAGAGGTCAGTTCACGCCATTGGTCGGGCGTGAGGGTGCGGTCCTCCAGTACCTCCCCGGTCTTGTCGTCGCGCCAGAAGGAGGGGATGACGACGAGATGGGCCGCGCCCATGGCCTGGGTGAGCGCCGCGATCCGCGACACGTGCTCCCAGGTGTCCTCCCACACGGCGGGCCCGTGATGGAGTCCGGTGAAGACGGTTCCGGCCGAGACGCGCAGCCCGCGCTCGGCCGTTTCCCCGGCGAGGCGGGCGGGATCGGTGGGCAGATAGCCGTAGGGGCCGAGTTCGATCCACTCGTACCCGGCGTCGGCCACCTCGTCGAGGAAGCGTTCCCACGGGGTCTGCCGGGGGTCGTCGGGAAACCAGACACCCCAGGAGTCCGGAGCCGAACCGATGCGGATACGGGTCAACGCGGGCGGGGAGGACGTCATAACGGCCACCTTAGGGTGGAGGACCAATGGGAGGACTGACTGTGACCGGCACCGGCGATCCGTGCGCGTTCGACCTGATCACGATGGGCCGGATCGGGGTGGATCTCTACCCGTTGACGACGGGCATACCACTGGCCGAGGCGGAGACGTTCGGCAAGTTCCTGGGCGGCTCCCCGACCAACGTGGCCGTCGCGGCGGCCCGGCTGGGACGCCGGGTGGCGGTGATCACCCGTACCGGAGCGGACCCCTTCGGCGGGTACCTGCGGTCCGAGCTGCGGGGGTTCGGGGTGGACGACCGGTGGGTCGCCGAGGTCGCCGGTCTGCCGACGCCCATCACCTTCTGCGAGATCTTCCCGCCGGACCACTTCCCGCTGTACTTCTACCGGCTGCCGAAGGCCCCGGACCTGCAGATCGTGGCGGACGAGGTGGACCTGGCGGCGGTACGGGCGGCCCGCGTGTTCTGGATGACGGGTACGGGCCTGAGCGAAGAGCCCTCGCGGGCGGCGACGCTGGCGGCACTGGAGGCCCGCGCGCGGACCGGGACGACCGTCTTCGACCTGGACTGGCGGCCGATGCTGTGGCGGGAGAAACCCGGGCCGTACTACGAGCGGGCGCTGCGGTCGGCGACGGTGGCCGTGGGGAACGCGGAGGAGTGCGAGATCGCCACGGGCGAGTCGGACCCGCATGCGGCGGCGCGGGCGCTGCTCGCGGCGGGCGTGGAACTGGCGGTGGTCAAGCGCGGCCCGCAGGGCGTGCTGGCGGTCCACCGCGACGGCACGGTGGCGGAGGTCCCGCCGGTGCCGGTGGAGGTGGTCAACGGGCTGGGCGCGGGGGACGCGTTCGGCGGGGCGCTGTGCCATGGGCTGCTGGCGGGGTGGGAACTGGAGCGGGTGATGCGGTACGCGAACGCGGCCGGGGCCATCGTCGCCACGCGGCTGGCGTGCGCGGCGGCGATGCCGTTCTCCCACGAGGTGGAGGAGGTGCTGGGGCGTGCCGGTGGTGTCTGAGTGGGGGATGGAATGGACGAGGCTGATGGTCCTCGACCTGGCCCCGGGGGAGGCGTACGCGCACGCGTGCGGGGAGTCGGAGTGGATCGTGCTCCCGTTGTCGGGCGCGTGCCAGGTCCATTGCCGGGCTCTGCCCGGACCCGCGCCTCAAACGCCGGCGAGGCTGGATTTTTCCCTGAGCCAGAGCCCCGCTCCTTCAGCCCCGCCGGCGTTTGAGGAGCGGGGGTTCGGGGGCGGCGCCCCCGCAGCGGCGTCGCAGATGTTCGAACTGACAGGGCGAGAAGGGGTGTTCAGCGGCGTCACCGACTTCGTCTACCTGCCGCGGGACGCGGACGCGGAGATCCGGTCCGCCGCCGGGGGCCGGTTCGCGCTGGCCGGTGCGCAGTGTGCGACACGGCTGCCCGCCCGGTACGGCCCCGCCGCCGGCGTCCCCGTGGAGCTGCGGGGCGCCGGCCAGTGCTCGCGGCAGGTCAACAACTTCGCCGCCGCGGACACCTTCCCCGCCGACCGCCTGATCGCCGTCGAGGTGCTCACCCCCGGCGGGAACTGGTCCTCGTACCCGCCCCACAAGCACGACGAGCACCACCCCGGCGAGGAGTCCCGTCTGGAGGAGATCTACTACTTCGAGATCGCCCCGCACGGGGACACCCCCGGGCTCGGCTACCAGCGCGTCACCCCCTCCCCGGCCGGGAAGACCGACATCCTCACCGAGGTGCGGACCGGGGACGCGGTGCTGATCCCCGACGGCTGGCACGGGCCGTCCATGGCCGCCCCCGGGCACGACATGTACTACCTGAACGTGATGGCCGGACCGGGCGCGACCCGGGAGTGGCTGATCCGGGACCACCCCGACCACGGCTGGATCCGCGGCACCTGGGACGGCCAGGACACCGACCCGCGGCTGCCCTTCCCCCGAACGGAGGACCACAGGTGAGGCTCACCGTCGCGCAGGCGCTCGTCCGCTTCCTGTCCCGCCAGTACACCGAGCGCGACGGCCACCGGCACCGGCTGATCGCCGCCACCTGGGGGATCTTCGGGCACGGGAACGTGGCGGGCATCGGCCAGGCCCTCCTGGAGAGCGGGCCCGAGGCCATGCCCTTCCTCCAGGGCCGCAACGAGCAGGCCATGGTGCACGCCGCTGTCGGATACGCCCGCCAGTGCGGCCGCCTCTCCGCGCACGCCGTCACCACCTCCATCGGGCCCGGCGCCACCAACCTCGTCACCGGCGCCGCCCTCGCCACCATCAACCGGATCCCGGTGCTCCTGCTGCCCGGCGACACCTTCGCCACCCGGCCCGCCGACCCCGTGCTCCAGCAGCTGGAGGTCCCGTACGCCGGGGACATCTCCGTCAACGACACCCTGCGCCCCGTCTCCCGCCACTTCGACCGGATCACCCGCCCCGAGGCCCTGATCCCGGCCGCCCTCCAGGCCGTACGAGTGCTCACCGACCCCGTGCAGACCGGCGCCGTCACCCTCGCGCTGCCGCAGGACGTGCAGGCGCAGGCGTACGACTGGCCGGAGGAGTTCTTCACCGAGCGCGTGTGGGGCGTGCGCCGGCCGCGCCCCGACCGGCACGAGCTGGCCCGCGCCGCCGAGGCCGTACGGGGCTCCGCGCGCCCGCTGATCGTCGCCGGCGGCGGGATCCGGCACAGCGAGGCCCGCGCGGCGCTGGCCGCCTTCGCCGAGGCCACGGGGATCCCGGTGGCCGTCACCCAGGCGGGCAAGGGGGTCCTGCCGTACGGGCACCCCGCCGATGTGGGCGGAATCGGTCACACCGGCACCTCCACCGCCGCCGCGCTCGCCCGGGAGGCCGACCTCGTCATCGCCGCCGGGACCCGGCTGACCGATTTCACCACCGCCTCCGCGACCCTCTTCCAGAACCCCGCCGTCCGGTTCGTCGGCCTCAACCTGGACCCGTACGACGCCCACAAACTCGCCGCCCTGCCCCTGGTCGCCGACGCCCGCGAGGGACTCGACGAGCTGCGGGGCGCCCTCGCCGGCCACCGCACGGACCCGGCGTACGGGGCGCGGTACGCGGCGGAGCGGGCGCGCTGGGAGAGCCGCGTCGAGCGGGCCTACGCCGTCCCGGAGGCGGCGGAGGACACGGCACCCACCCAGGCCCAGGTGCTCGGGCTGCTCGACGCCCTGGTCGACGACACCGACATCCTGATCAACGCGGCCGGCTCCCTCCCCGGCGACCTGCACAAGCTGTGGCGGGCCCGGTCGCAGGACCAGTACCACGTGGAGTACGGCTACTCCTGCATGGGCTACGAGATCCCGGCGGCGATCGGAGTGGCGCTGGCCGCACCCGGCCGGCCGGTGTGGGCGCTGGTCGGCGACGGGACGTACCTGATGAATCCGACCGAGATCGTCACGGCCGTCCAGGAGGGCGTCCCGATCAAGGTGGTGATCCTCGACAACCACGGCTACGCCTCCATCGGCGGCCTGTCGGGGGCGGTGGGCGGCGAGGGCTTCGGCACCGAGTACCGCTTCCGGGCGCCCGGCGGCGGATACACCGGGGACCCCCTTCCGGTGGACCTCGCGGCCAACGCGGGCTCCCTCGGAATGGCCGTGATCCGCGCCCGCACCACGCGTGACCTGCGCGAAGCCCTCGCCGAGGCCCGCTCGGCAACCCGACCCACATGTGTCTACGTACAGACCCGAACGCCCGACACTGTGTCGGGCCCACCCCCGGCACAGGCGTGGTGGGATGTTCCTGTGGCCGAGACCGCGACCCGCAAGGCCGCTGCCACGGCCCGTGAAGAGTACGACCGGCAAGCCGCGCAGCGACGTCGCCATCTGTGAAGGAGCAAGGCAATGAAGACCGTCAACCACTGGATCGGTGGCAAGACCGTCGAGGGCGCGTCGGGCAACTACGGCCCGGTCACCGACCCGGCCACCGGCGAGGTCACCACGCAGGTAGCGCTCGCCTCGGCCGACGAGGTCGACGCGGCGGTACAGGTCGCCAAGGAGGCCTACCTCAACTGGGGCCAGTCCTCGCTGGCCGCCCGCACCAAGGTGCTGTTCGCCTACCGCGCCCTGCTGGACGCCAACCGCGACGCCATCGCCGCCCTGATCACCGCCGAGCACGGCAAGGTCCACTCGGACGCGCTGGGCGAGGTCGCCCGCGGCCTGGAGATCGTCGAGCTGGCCTGCGGCATCACCACGCAGCTCAAGGGCGAGCTGTCCACGTCGGTCTCCAACCGGGTGGACGTCTCCTCGATCCGCCAGCCGCTGGGCGTCGTCGCGGGCATCACCCCGTTCAACTTCCCGGCGATGGTCCCGATGTGGATGTTCCCGCTGGCCGTGGCCTGCGGAAACACCTTCATCCTCAAGCCGAGCGAGAAGGACCCCTCGGCCGCCAACAAGCTCGCCGAGCTGGCGAGCGAGGCCGGTCTGCCGGACGGCGTGCTGAACGTCGTCCACGGCGACAAGGTGGCCGTCGACGCGCTGCTCGCCCACCCCGGGATCGCGGCCGTCTCCTTCGTCGGCTCGACCCCGATCGCCCGCCACATCCACACCACCGCCTCGGCCAACGGCAAGCGCGTCCAGGCCCTGGGCGGCGCCAAGAACCACATGCTGGTGCTGCCGGACGCCGACCTGGACGCCGCCGCCGACGCGGCCGTGTCCGCGGCCTACGGCTCGGCCGGTGAGCGCTGCATGGCGATCTCCGCCGTCGTGGCCGTCGGCGCGATCGGCGACGAGCTCGTCGAGAAGATCCGCGAGCGCGCCGAGAAGATCAAGATCGGCCCCGGCAACGACCCGACCTCCGAGATGGGTCCGCTGATCACCGCAGCCCACCGCGACAAGGTCGCCTCGTACGTCAAGGGCGCGGCCGACCAGGGCGCGGAGGTCGTCCTCGACGGCACCGGCTTCACGGTGGAGGGCAACGAGAACGGCCACTGGATCGGCCTGTCCCTGCTGGACCACGTGAAGACCGACTCCGACGCCTACCGCGACGAGATCTTCGGCCCGGTCCTGTGCGTGCTGCGCGCCGAGACCTACGAGGAGGGCGTGGCCCTCATCAACGCCTCGCCGTTCGGCAACGGCACCGCGATCTTCACCCGCGACGGCGGCGCCGCCCGCCGCTTCCAGCTGGAGATCGAGGCCGGCATGGTCGGCGTCAACGTCCCGATCCCGGTGCCGGTGGGCTACCACTCCTTCGGTGGCTGGAAGGACTCGCTCTTCGGCGACCACCACATCTACGGCAACGACGGCATCCACTTCTACACCCGCGGCAAGGTCGTCACGACCCGCTGGCCGGACCCCTCCGAGGGCCACCTCGGCGTGGACCTGGGCTTCCCCCGCAACCACTGACCCGCCCCGCCCCCGTAACTCCCAGCAGCCCCCGGCCACTTCCCCCGGCCGGGGGCTGCTGCCGTGACCGCCGGACGGCGTCGTCCGCGGGCACCGGTGGCGGTCAGTGCGTCCGGGCCAGGTCCGGTACGGACCGCGGCTGTTCACCGGCCGCGCGGCGACGGCGGCGCAGCACCCACACCGTGGCGCCCGCGCCCGCCAGCACCAGGAGGAGGCCCACGGCCGGCCAGGGTACGGCGATGAAGTCGGTCCCGGACTCCGAGACCAGATCGGGGTGGGCCGCCGCGCCCGCCGTGACCGTCACGGTCACCCAGTCCGACTGGGGGGCGTCCGGCCACGGTTCGGTCAGCTCGATCCGCTGGCCCGGCAGCAGGGACAGCTTCAGCTCGCGGGCGGGCCGGTCCAGCACCTCGCGCCCGAACAGCCCCTCGGCGGACACCGCCACCCTGGGCTCGACGACCACGTTGCCCCGGTTGACCAGCGCGTACGAGATCGTGGCGCGGGCGTCGCGCACCCAGGGCAGCAGCGGCGCCGAGCGGCTGACCCGTACGTCCTCCACGCTCAGCCCCGCCGTGATCGGCCCCGGCACCCGGAAGTACAGCCGGGCGCCCACCGAGCGCTTCACCCCGACCTGGACCTTGCCCTCCTGCTGCACGCCCTCCACGGCGGTGCCCAGGGCGACGATCCCGCCGACGTGGTCACCGGGCGTCGCGTCCGCCGGGACCTTCACGGTGAAGGGGATGTCCTTGCGGCCCCTGGCCGGCACGGTGACGGTGCTCGCGGTCTCCGGCGCCAGCGTGACCCACGCGCCGACGTCCTTCGGCTTCGTCTCCACCGGCAGCAGCGCGAAGGCGCCGCCCGCCGGGGTGTTCATGGCATCGGTGGCGAAGACCTGGAACGTCAGCTCCTTGTCGGAGGAGTTCACCAGCGTCACGCTGTCGCTCACCGTGCTCCCGGCCGCGCCCTGGTGGAAGAAGTACGCGCGGTCGGTCATCGCCGCACCGGCCGCGGGCGTCGGGAACACCCCCCACGTGCCGTTGTCCGCGGCGCTCGCTGCGGTGACCGGCAGCAGGCCCGCTCCGCCGAGCAGCAGGCCGAGGAGCAGACCGTACAGGAGGGTGCGGGTGCGGCTACGGGTGCGGCCGCGGGTACGCGTGCGCATGGGCGGTCTCCAGTGGGCGCGGAAAGGGGAAAGGGGTGGTGGGGGGGGGGGGGGGGGCCCCCCCCCCCCCCCACCCCCCCCCCAAGTGCAGGGACGCAACAAAACACCAACCAACCGTCGGCGCCTCTCCAAACACACAAAGGGGGCTGGATCACCTCCCTCCCCCCTCCA
>NZ_JBVIWA010000029.1:51572-82150 GCF_055595065.1 Streptomyces sp. NPDC040545 | reverse complement strand
CTACGACCTCACGCTCCTCAACAAGGTCCTCAAGGCCGCCGGCAAGCCCGAGGTCTCCGACGCCGGCCTCGGCGCCAAGTAACCCCGCGATCCAGGATCTGGTCGCGGGTCTGGACGAGCCGTCCGCGGAGTCCGTCCAGCCCCCGGCGGGAGCGGATCGAGCAGCAGGGCCGGACCGCGCGTCGCGGTCCGGCCCTGCCCCGTGCTGTGCCGCCCTGGCGGCGGCGGTGCGTCAGCTCTGTGCGGTGTCGTCCCCCGCCTGCCCGGCACCCTCGGCCGCGCCTGCCTTCTCGCGCATCTTGCGCACCAGCTCCGCCTTCTGGTCGGCCGCGCCCCGGCGGTCGAGGTTGCGGTGGGGACCGTTGTTCTGCCGTTCGGCGCGGGACAGCCTCTTGCGCTGGCCGCCGCCCTGGCCCACGGGGTTGTTGATGTTCTTGCTCACGGTCACGGGTTCTCCCGGTAATGATGTGGAGTGATCTACGGATTCATCGGTGGGGGACGGGCGGCGACGTCGAAGGACGTCAGCAGGGGCCCATCACGCCCTCACTCGTAGATCGGCCTCTGGAAGAACATGACAAAGACGGTACCCCGTTCCGCCGGCTCCTCACGCCAACCCTTTCGCCACCCCGGCGCCGCGGCCGGCCTTCAGCGGATGGACGTCGCTCGCGCTGCTCAATCACTCCAGCTCGCCCGTCGCAGGGTCTCTGCGATCTCCGACGGGTCGAGGGTGGCGCCCGCGGGGTCGTCGGGCCACTGCCGGACGACCCCCTCGGCCCCCTCGGCCCAGGTGGCGACCGCGGGCTTCACGGAGGTCCTGCTGGAGCCGCACAGCGAGGCGATGTGGTTCGGGGAGGACGCGGCCGACGCGGAGCGGTTCGTCCTCGGCCTGCACGGCTGGATGCTCGACGGCCTCTATGCCGATGGCCGGCGTCGTGCCGTCGACGACTTGAGAACCACCCTCACCGCGCACGAGAGCGACGACGGCGTCCTCTACGCCTCGGCGACCTGGATCATCCGGGCGACCCGCCCATGACGAACCCGTCGATCATCCGGCGGCACGAGATCGGCACGGCGGCCGGCCGTCGGGTGGAGCGGCTCCTGGCCGGCTATCCGGGGACGGCAGCGGGGTCGACGCCGGTCAGGTCGCAGCTCATGTCCCACAGCCGCGCCGCGACGGAGGAGTCGGCAAGGTGGCTCCACACCGGTTCATCTCGCGGCTCGCCCCGCAGGCCGAAGACGCGCGGCACCCACAGCCGGCCTCCGTGCACAGCCGGGTCGAGCACCGCCCGGACCGCGGGCCACGCGCCGGCATGCTTGCCCTGGACGAGGAGGGCGGCAGGTGCCGCGCTCAGCCGGGCGCCGGTGGTTCGCACATGAATCGGCGGCCGTGACGGGGTGAGGGAGTCCAGCGCGCCTCCGGGATGGACCACCACGCTCGTCACCGTGCTGCCGGCTGCGCCCAGGCGGCGGTCGAGTTCGATGCCGAAGTACATCTGCGCCAATTTGGAGCGCCCGTAGGTGCGCTTGGGCCGGTAGGCCTTCCGGGACTGCACGTCGTCGAGGTCGAGCCGCTCGGATTTCGCCGCGAAGCTGCCCATGGTCACAACGCGCGCCGCCGGCGCGGCCGACAGCAGGGGCATCAGCCACCGGGTCAAGGCGAAGTGCCCGAGGTGGTTCGTGCCGAACATGAGCTCGTGGCCGTCCCCGGTCTCCTTGCGCGGCGGGTCGTCGAGCGCGACTCCGGCGTTGTGGACCACCGCGTCGAGGCGTTCCACCCCCACCGCTTCCACCGCTGTTTCGAGCGATGAGAGGTCGGCGAGGTCCAGCCGTACGGCCCGCACCCGTGCGCCGGGGACGCGTGCACGGATCGAGGCGGTGGCGGCTTCGGCCTTGGCGGGATTCCGGCAGCCGAGTACGACGGTGGCACCGGTTGCCGACAACTGCTCGGCGACGAAGTACCCGATGCCGGCGTTGCCGCCGGTGACCAGGAAGACGCTGCCCTCGGCACGCGGTAGCCGTTGGACATACCAAGAGGGGACGGAGGATGCGGACGACATGACCACGGGGCTCCCTTGCCGGTGAAGGCGGCTGCGACTGATCCGTCGGCAACTCGGCACCCACGGTTCCAGCGGCCACCGACACATCGCCCATGGAGCACCGACAGTCCCGCCGGGCAGCCGACATCCCGCCCATACGGCGGCCGACGGTGCGGCAGGCGACGCGACGCCGGCGCGCCAGCGCGCCGACGCGCCGGCTCGGCGAAGGCCCTCGTAGGCTGGCCGGATGCGTCACCACGATCTTGTCGTCATCGGTGCGGGATCCGGGAACGCCGTCGTCGTCGACTCGTTCGCCGATCTGGACGTGGCCGTCGTCGAGGAACGCTGGTTCGGCGGAACCTGCCTGAACGCCGGATGCATCCCGAGCAAGATGCTCGCCTACACCGCGCATGTCGCCCGCACCGTCCGGGAAGCGGGGACCTACGGCGTGGACGCCGAGCTGCGGTCGGTGCGCTGGCGCGAGGTGCGCGACCGGGTCTTCGCGCGGCTGGACGCCGAACGGGACGAAGGCCGCACGGGCCGTGAGCGGCAGGACTGGGTCACCGTGTACGAGGGCACGGCTCGGTTCACCGGCCCCAGGACCCTCCGCATCGACCGGGCGGACGGCGCCGTCGACGTCAGCGCCGGTCAGATCGTCATCGCGGCGGGCGGCCGGCCCCTGGTCCCGGGGCCGGTGCTGGACGCGGGCCTGCCGTACGAGACGTCCGACACCATCATGCGCATCGACGCTCCGCCCCGGCACCTGGCGATCCTCGGCGGTGGTTACATCGCCGCGGAACTGGCCGATGTGTTCTCCGAGACCGGGAGCTCCGTCACCATCGTCGAGAAGGAGGAGCTCCTGCTCGGCCCGCAGGACGAGACGGTGCGGGAACGATTCACCGACCTGGTCCGCTCCCGCTACGACCTCAGGCTCGGCCGGGAGCTCACGGCGGTCGGCGGCCGGCCGGGCGCGCTACGGCTCACCCTGGACGACGGATCGACGGTCGAGGCGGACATGCTGCTCGTCGCGGTGGGCCGGGTCCCGAACAGCGACCGGCTCGACCTCGAAGCGGCCGGCATCGCCACCCACGACGACGGCCGCGTGATCGTCGACGCCCACCAGCGCACCACCGCGGAAGGCGTGTTCGCGCTCGGTGACATCTGCTCGCCGGTCCCCCTCAAGCACGTGGCCAATCGCGAGGCGGAGGTGGTCGCGCACAACCTCCGCAACCCGGACGACCTGATCGCCGCCGACCACGAACTGGTGCCGGCGGCGGTCTTCACCCGCCCGCAGATCGCCTCCGTCGGCGCCACCGAACAGGACTGCCGGGACAGAGGGCTGGACTACCGGGTGGGCATGGCCGGTTACGGGGACATCGCCTACGGCTGGGCGATGGAGGACACCACCGGCTTCTGCAAAGTGCTGGCCGAGCCCGGCACCGGCCGTCTCCTCGGCGCCCACCTGATGGGCGAGCAGGCCCCGACCCTCATCCAGCCCCTCGTCCTGGCGGCGACCCTCGGCATCGACGCCACGACCCTCGCCAAGTCCCCGTACTGGATCCACCCGGCGCTCACCGAGGTCGTGGAGAACGCCCTCCTCGATCTCGGCCTGTGAGGAGGCGCCGTGAGGCGCGGGCCACCGGACCACACCGCCGGGGCCGGCTCGGCCGGGGGTTCCAGCCCATCCGCTCCCGGTAGGCGAGGAGCTTGCCGACCGGCGCCCGCGAGGATCAGATCAGCGTCACGTCGCGGGCCTTGAGGTGGACCGCGTCGGGGTCGAGGGTGTCCGCGATCGAGGAGCAGACCGGGCATCCGGCCTCGTACGGCGGTCCGAACATGAAGTGGTGGACGAGCAGTTGCGAGCGCCCGTGGAAGAGGTCCGCGAGCGACTTGGTCCCGTCCTCGGTCTCGAACCTGTACTCCTCCTCGAACCTGTACTCCTTCTCGACCCGCACCCGGGGAAGGCCCCTGCGCTGCCGGGCGAGCGCGCGGCGCGGCGCGAGCCCGCACAGCCCCTGTCCACTGTGCGGACGGTCACCTTGACGACCATTGACACTTAGGCGAGCCTTACCTTCGCTCGCTCCTCGCTGGTGTGAGTACACCCTGCACACGATCCCTGGAGCAGCCATGTCCGCCGCCGACGCCACCGCGACCCCACGAAGACCTGGACGGGAAGCAGAGCTCCTCCAGCTCCCCTCATGGTGCGGGAACGCAGCGGCGTCCCTCGCCGTGTGCCTCGGGTGGGCAGCCACGACATGGATCGCGATCCACCTGCGCGCCGATGTCACCCTTCACACCGCCGCGCTGTTCGTGCACCTCGCCTCCCTGGTCCTGGGCTTCGGCGCGGTACTCGCCATCGATTACTACGGCGCCCTGTGGCTCACCGGCCGCAAGACCCTCCGTGAGGTTCTCGACTTCACCGCCCCTCTGCACATACCCGTGTGGATCGGCCTCGGCGGCCTGCTCTTCAGCGGCGCCTTCCTCCATCCCGATCTCAGTTCGCCGATGACGTGCGTCAAACTCGGCCTCGTCCTGCTGCTCTCCCTCAACGGCGTCCAGGCATCCGCACTGCACCGCCGGCTGGCAGCCGCCGACAGCGGCCCCGTCCCCCGCCCGCTGATGATCCGCGGTGCCGTGACGGCATCTGTATCCCAAGTTGCCTGGTGGGGTGCGGTCGCGATCGGCTTCGTGAACAGCCGGCACTGATGTGCGCTCCGTACAGGGTGTCGCCGGGGAGCCGTCGTAGCCCTTGACCTCCCGAGGCTGCCGGAGGCGCCCCGGTCGGGTCTCCGCAAGGGCCTCGCTTGACTGGTGGTCGGCACGACAGGTAGGGAGAGGCTGTTCATCGCGCAAGGTGTGAAACGGGGGACATGTGAAGCCGCTCGAAACGGGTGATCCCACCTCGCTCGGCGAGGGCCGCTACCGGCTGGTGGGACGGCTCGGCCAGGGGGGCATGGGCGTGGTCTACCTGGGCCGCTCCCGGTCCGGCCGTGCGGTCGCCGTCAAGGTCGTACGTCCCGAGCTGAGCACCGAGCCCGGGTTCCGGCGCAGGTTCGCCGACGAGGTCGCGGCCGCGCGGAGGGTCGGCGGCTTCCACACCGCGCCGGTGGTCGACGCCGACCCGGAGGGGGAGCCCGCCTGGCTGGTGACGGCCTTCGTACCCGGTCCCACCCTGCAAGCAGTACTGGCGCGCGTCGGGTCGCTTCCCCTGGACACGCTCACCGTGCTGGCCGCCGGCCTGGCCGAGGCACTCGAGGCGATCCACCGAGCGGGGGTCATCCACCGCGATCTCAAGCCCGCGAACATCATCGTCGCGGAGGACGGACCGCGTGTCATCGATTTCGGCATCGCCCGCGCCCTGGACGGAACGTCCCTGACCCAGACCGGCCTGCAGGTCGGCACGCCGGGATTCCTGGCACCCGAGCAGCTCACCGGCGGTGGCGTGCTCACCCCCGCGGTCGACATGTTCGCTCTGGGGGTGGTGCTCACCCAGGCGGCGGGCGGCGCCCCCTTCGGCGACGGCCCGTCCGCGGCCAGACACTACAAAGTGGTCTACGAGGAGCCAGACCTGACCGCGGTGCCCGGTGAACTCCGCGAAGCCATCGGCGCCTGCCTGTCCAAGGACCCGGCGGCACGGCCCACACCGGCCGCCTTCCTCGGTACCCTCACCGTCCGCCACCCGGACGGTGGCTCCTGGCTGCCGGAGGCGGCGACGCAGCTGCTTCAGCCCCCGGAACCGGCGGTGCGTCCCACCGTGCCGGACGGCCCGTCGGACACCGCGCAGGACCTCGCGGAACCGGACGCCGTCCCGCCCGTCGTCGCGGAGCCCCGTACGGAACAGCCGCGCACCGTGACGGGACCCGCGGCGCGGCTCTCCCCCGCCCCCGCCCCCGCGCCCGCGCAGGTGCCGCAGGCGGTTGCGGAGAAGCCCCGGCGGCGCCGCGCGGTGGTGGCGGCGGTGCTCGTGGCGTCTCTCGCGGTCGTCGGCCTGTACGTGTGGCGGCCCTGGACCGACTCCGCCAAGGACGATTCCAGGCCCGGCGCCGCCATGCCCACCGGATCTGCCCCTGCCCCTGCCCCGTTCCCGGCCGATCCCCTGCTGATCCGGCAGGACACCGCCCCGGGCTGGCCCGGGACGTGCCACGGCGTCATCGCCCGCCGGGACGCCGCGACGGAGAAGCCCGTGGGGCTCATCTCAGGGGGCGAAGGCGCATGCGACACCCTGCCCCAGTGGTCCCCTGACCGCAGGTCGTTCGCGTTCACCCGCAGCACACCCGAGGGCACGGCGGTCTGGACCGCCAATGCCGACGGGTCGAACGCTCGGCGGATCACCTCCATCGCCGGCGGCAGGGTGTCCTGGTCTCCGGACGGCAGCCGGCTGGCCGTGCTGCGCATGAAGGACGGCGTACAGCAGCTGTTCGTGGTCGGCGTCGCCGATGGCGCGGCCCGCCAGCTCACGTCGGGCGGGGGCCAGATCGAGGATCCCGCGTGGTCGCCGGACGGCAAGAGCATCGCGGTCTGCCTGCAGACGGGGCCCGGGAACTGGCAGATCCACGTGGTCGACCCCGCCGACCCGACCCGGGCCCCACAGCAGGTGACCCGGCTGCCCCATCCGGCACTCGACCCGGTGTGGTCACCCGACGGCGCCACCTTCGCCTACACAGCGGGGACATACGGCACGGGCAGTCAGGGCGATATCCGCCTCGTGGACGCCGACGGCAGTGACGATCGTGAACTGGTCGCCACCAGCGCCCATGAGATGGACCCGGCCTGGTCCGCCGACGGCACCTGGGTGGCCTTCGTCCGCGGTCCGTACGAGAAGCCCGTGATCTGGGCCGTGCGCGCGGACAAGACCGGCGAGCGCCAGCTCACCACCGGCGCCACCACCGAGGGGCATCCCGCCTGGCGCTGACGCCCTGCATGTCGTTGAAGCCGATGACCTCGCGGACGGCCCCCGGGGGTGGTCGCGCACCGTCACCTCGTCGGATGAGCGGGTGCAGCCGGTGGGCGGAGACGAACTTCCTCCGTCATCGAGTACGGCGCCGCGTGGTGGTCGGTCGGGGTGGTGGGAGCGGATCCGCTCCGTCAGTTGTCTCCGACCTCAGTGGGCCATCACTCCACGAAGGGGCTCGCCGCTTTCAGCCCCACCCCACCGCGAGCGCAATGCGCGGCGCAGGCAAGGAGACAGGTTGAGCCGTCCGGGTCACGGACCGGCGCGCAGAAACGATCACGTGTGCGGCGCGGCCGAACGACCGTGCCGGAATCCGCAAGGATCGAGAAGCCAAGATCCTCTTTCTTCGAAGGAGAAACAGCATGGCTGTGCGCTCCCGTCGTGCCGGGATGGCCGTGAGGCGGTCCTTGCGGGTGACCGGCGTACGACGGGCTCGGGCCGCTCCGGGCTCCGCGACCGCCGCTGATCTCCTTCGGATCCGGATGAGAAGGACTTCATGAGCAGCAGCGCCAACATCCAGGCACCCTCCGGGCTCCTGGCCGACATCAGGCACCGATCCGACGGCGACCACCAGGTGTTCGGCATCCACCTTCGGTGGCAAATCGGTGAAAATCAGCCCGACCACGGAACCTGGCCCCCGCCGGCGGACTGGAACGAAGGTGACGCTCCCTACCCGCACCTCTACGAGGTGTGGATCAACGGTGAGGCCCGGCAGACCGTGTTCCTCCACTGGCCGGCCTGGGACTGGTCCCCGTCCAACTCCCACTGGGTGGACCTGGGTGAAGAGCCCGACGCCGAATACCGGGTGAAGATCCGGGCCAAGGCCGACGGTTCGTTCACCCCGTTCACCAACGAGGTCACCGTCGCCGCGGCCGCCGCAGTGGCCTGGTCGGCCCCTCCGAAGCCCCGGGGCGCCAAGTCCGGCGCCGACCGCTCTCCGCGTCACGGCACGATGAATGATCCGCGCAGCCGGGCCGCCGCCGCGATCAGGGACGAGGACCCGTCTCCGATCTGCGCGAAGGCCCGGGCCGAGAACAGCAGCAGCACCTGGCAGGAGGTGCTGCCGGGCGCCGACCGGATGCTGGCCGACTACCCCTGGAACCACACCCTGCGCTATCTGGAGTACCGAAAGTTCTTCGAGGGCAACACCGTAGCCTCCACAGGGAACCCGGAGTTCGCGGGTCTCGACCTTGTTCCCGGCGCGGATCTCGGCGACTGGCCCACGACCCGGCTGGATGCCTCGGCCGCAAGCCACACGTTCTCGTACGACTACATGGCCTATCACACCGACGAGACCTGGTCACACCGCTGGTTCCTCACCCGCGAGGGGTGGGACCCCCGCAGCGGACTGTCATGGGAGGACCTGGAGCCCGTTCCGTTCCTGGTCGAAGTCCAGGGAGCCCCGCGTGAGGAGGACTCGACCTCTTGGGAGTTCGCCACCCTCCCGACCCGAAGCGGGCGGGCCGCGATCGTGCATGTCTGGGGCGGTCACGGCGGCCCGAACACCCCCGACGGCGGCAACGGCGGCAACACCGGCGAATTCTTCCTGTCCGTGTGTGACGTGGTGTTCCACTGACGCCTTCCGGATCCGAATGCCCGGTCGGGGGCAGCGGAACGGGTGAGGGTCCATGGGGGGCGGCCGCGCGAAGCCGCGGCCGCCCCCTCGCGTCACCCCGCCGAAGTTGCCGGGACTTCGACATCGATGACCGATCGGGGTCTCGATGTGACCGATACGGACGGCGGCCGTGCCCCTGCCGAGCCGACTCGGGTCGGTAAGGGGTCTTACGTCCAAGGGCTCCGGCCCGCACGGCCGCGGCCGTCAGCTCTGGGTGCGGCCGGGGTCCGAGCGCGGGTAGAGCGGGGCGACGCTCGCCCAGTACCGGTCGAGGTGCGCCTCGGCTGTCTTCAGCGTTCGGTTGCCTGTCAGGTCGAGGAAGGCGGCGTGCAGACTGACCACACGCTGCTGACCCGCGCCGGCCCCGGCCGAGGCGGGTGCTGCCCGGCGCCAGGGGGCGCGGGCGGCACTGGCGCCCTGTCCGTTGTTGCGTCGTGCGCGGGTGAACCACCCCGTGAGGACGCCGGCGGTGACAGCTGCGGCGGCCAGGACGTGCAGACCGTGTTGCACGGCCATGGCTTCCTCCACGAAAGGAGCGTTGTCGGTAAGGGTGTGTCGGGCAGCCGGTGCCGGCCGGCTGGGGGAAGGGGCCGGCACCGCGGCTGGTCAGCCCGGCCAGGTGCCCGTCAGGCGCCGTACGGCTATTGCCCCTGACCGGTCGACCGAGGCCTTGACCACGGCGAAGATCGCGCCCTGGATGGCCGCGGCGAGCAGGATCTGCTTCCAGGTCCGGTCCTCGTCGGTGGCGTCGGGAGCATCCCCCTCGCCCTCGATGATCTTCCAAGCCTGCTTGAAGGCGGCGCCTGCGATCACGCCGCTGACGGCGCCCAGGGCCAGCCCGACGGGCTTGTAGGCGATCTTGGATGCCTTCATCGGCGACGTCCCCGACTGCGGCGGACCAGCAGGAAGACGACTACGGCGGCTCCGACCGCCAGGAGCGGGGTGCGGTGGGCGCGTGCGGCCGTCGCTGCCTGGCCGGCCTTCTCCAGGAGCGGGTCCGGCGTCTTGTCCGTGGCGTACTGGCCCGCCTTGGCCGCACTCTCCTGAATCTGTGCTGCGGCCTGCGCGGTCTTCTCCAGGAGCGGGTCGGGGGTCATGTCCTTGACCAGCCGGGCGGCGTGCCCCGTCTTCTCGCGGATCTGTTCGGAGACCAGCGCTGCCTTCTCGGCGGCCTGGCCCTTGACGGCGGCCGTCTTCTCCTTGGCCTGGGCCTTGATGTCGGCCTTCGCGGCGAGGGCCTGGACGGTCTGGCCAAGCTCGTCGCGGGTGCGCTCGACCTGATCGTGCAGTTCGGCGGAGCCGGGGCCGGCAGGGGCGGGGGTGCCGATGTTGGTTCGGGCGTCGTCGTTCATCGGTGTGCCTTCTCCTTGATCTCGGCCAGGTCGGCCTTGACGCTGTCGATGGTCTGCTCGGGAGCCGGGGTGCCGGCCTGGGCGATCTGCTTCTTGCCGGCCAGGGCGGTTCCGGCCGCCACGATCCCCAGGACCGCGGTGATGACGAGGGCGGACGCCCACACCGGCAGAACCAGCGCGAGAGCGGCGATACAGGTTGCCGTCAGAGCCTGGAGTGCCAGGAGGCCGATAATCCCTGTGGCGCCGAAGAGGCCGCCGCCCTTCCCGTAGTGCTTGCCCTTCTGGGTCATCTCCGCCCGGGCCAGCTGCATCTCCTCGCGTACCAGCTCGGATATCTGCTGCGAGGCACGTGAAACCAGGACGCCCACCGAGTCGTCGGCGGCGTGGGACTGCCGCTCTAGCGTGCTCATGATGGGGTCACCTTGCCCTTCTTCGATCTGCTGGAACGGACGACACGTCGGTCGGCGTCGGCGCCGCGCTCGACCGAGTCGATGCCGTTCTCGGTTTGGATGGCCATGTCGTCCTCACGGCGCGCCTACCCCGCAACCGCGCTGTCATCCGCGCGGCAACCAGCGGTGTACGAAAGATGGCTCGGCATCAGCCCGGGGGCCGACCTCGTACGGCCATGGTGTGCTGGGCCGCGCCCCTGGTCGGCGGCCGCAGGCGACGCCGGAGCGGCCGTGCCGTGCCGGTCTCGCGGCGAGCCGTGCTC
Source organism: Streptomyces sp. NPDC040545 (assembly GCF_055595065.1). Lineage (NCBI taxonomy): Bacteria > Bacillati > Actinomycetota > Actinomycetes > Kitasatosporales > Streptomycetaceae > Streptomyces > Streptomyces sp. NPDC040545. Next base: position 71,484 of record NZ_JBVIWA010000029.1, on the reverse strand, counting down.
ACGCATGGGTCAGTGCTCCGTCCGGCGGCGATCGTCGTCGCTCCACGCGCGGGTGTCGCGGGGCTCGACGTAGGGTTCCTCGTCCTCGGGGAGTCCGCCGGCGATCGCGCGCTGCCGGGCCATTTCCGCGTCGAACTCCAGCCCGAGGAGGATCGCGAGGTTGGTGATCCACAGCCACACGAGGAAGATGATCACACCGGCAAGGGTGCCGTAGGTCTTGTTGTAGGAAGCGAAGTTCGCGACGTAGAACGCGAAGCCTGCCGAGGCGGCCATCCAGATCGCCAGCGCCAGGAGACTGCCCGGCGTCACCCACCTGAAGCCGCGGCCCCTGGCGTTCGGGGCAGCCCAGTAGAGAATCGCGATCATGATGGTGACGAGGAGGACGAGCAGCGGCCACTTCGCGATCGACCACACGGTCAGGGCGGTGTCCCCGATCCCCAGGGCGGTGCCCGCCTGCCGGGCGAGAGAGCCGGAGAAGACGACGATGAGCGCTCCGGCGCAGGCCAGGACCATCAGCGTGACGGTGAGAGCCAGGCGCAGCGGGAGGACCTTCCACGCGGGGCGGCCTTCTGGCATGTCGTAGACGGCGTTCGAGGTGCGGATGAACGCGGCGATGTAGCCGGACGCCGACCACACGGCGACGACGAGGCCGACGACCGCCAGGAGCGATCCGACGCCGGAGTGGCCCTGGAGCTGCTGGACGGCGTCGGTGATCACGTCCCGCGCCGAGCCGGGTGCCAGTTTCTGCAGGTTGTCGAGGACCTGCTTCGTCGCTGACTCCCCCGCGAGGCCCAGCAGGGACACCAGCACGAGCAGGGCGGGGAAGAGGGCGAGGACTCCGTAGTAGGTCAGGGCTGCGGCCCGGTCGGCGAGCTCGTCGTCCCTGAATTCCTTCACGGTGCCGCGCAGCACGGCCTTCCACGACCGCCTGGGCAGCTCTGTGGGCCGGTCGGGTGCCCGCTCCTCCACCTGTGGGTCCGGGCCCGCCGTGCTCTGGTGGCCGGTGTCCCCGCGATCGTCGTGTCCGCCGGGGCCTGGCTCGGGTGCGCGTGTCATACCCTGCGGCTTTCCACTGCGGCGCCACTCATGTCCGCGAGGGCACGCGAGAACCGGAGCCTTGCTCCTACAGCCAGCCGTTGCGGCGGAAGGCACGGTAGAGCGCACCTGACGCGAGCGCCATGAGACCGACGGCGAGCGGGTAGCCGTAGGTCCAGCCGAGTTCCGGCATGTTCTCGAAGTTCATGCCGTAGACGCCGGCGACCATCGTGGGGATCGCGAAGATCGCCGCCCACGCGGAGATGCGTCGCATGTCGTCGTTCTGCCAGGTGCCCACGCGGGCCTGCTGCGCGCCGAGGACCGAGTCCAGCAGTTCGTCCAGGGTCCGCACCTCGATGTCCGTACGGTGCAGGTGATCGGCGACGTCACGGATGTACGGGGCGATCTTCGGCTGGTGGCCCTTCTCACCCGGGCCGCCGGACAGGAGGCCTTGGACCACCGGAACGAGCGGCTGCACGGCGTCACGGAACTCGCGTACTTCCCGCTTGAGGGAGTAGATGCTCTCGGTGTGGTCGACGCGGGAGGTCGAGAACACCTCGTCCTCGAGCCGGTTGAGCGTGGCGCGCACCCTTCGCGCGGCGTCGCTGTACGCATCGACGGCGACGTCCAGCACGGCGTGCAGCACAGCCCAGGGGCCATGGCTCAGCATGTCCGGATCGGCCTCCAGCCGACGGGCGGCCTCGGTACAGGGATCGATCGTTCCGTGGCTCACGGTGAGAACGCTGCGGGGGCCTACGAAGATCATGACGTCGCCGGTCTCCACCGCCGTTTCTTCTTCCACATACCGCAGGGTCTTCAGCGCGACGGCCAGGACGTCGCCGAAGCGCTCGCGTTTCGGACGCTGTCGCCCGTGCAGGGCGTCCTCGACGGCCAGCGGGTGAAGGTCCAGGTCCTCGGCCAGCTCGACCAGTTCACCTTCCGAGGGGCCTGCCAGCCGGACCCAGGCGAACTCGCCTTCGCCCATGTCCCGCAGCTGCTTGAGGGCAGACCGGCAGGCGTCGTCCGGCAGCTCGCACTCCACATGCTCCGACCGGCCCGAGTCCTGGTCGTATATGACACATTCCATCTCCCGCGCATGCTTCACCAGCTCCATTTCATGCGCCCGCAGCCGGCTCTCGTCCTGCATCCGCCCTGTGGCGGGAGACACCGGAGCAGGCTCGTACAGGCGCACGGACGCGGGCAAGAAGCGGCACGGCAGTCGCCCCCCAGCTTCACCGAGATCGGCCGGCCGGCGGCCACCGCCGCCATCCGCACCGTCCTGAACTTCTTCCTCACCCGCGGGATCACACCGGAGCGCGCCGAGATCGAAGGCGACCAGAAGCGGGTCACCGCGCACCCGCCGCCCGTTGGACCGCCTCACCACCAGACGGACACTCCGACGGGGGATGCGTCCCAGCGCGTATCGCTCCGCGGCCTGGGTGTCATCGTGCACGTCCGCGGCGGGATGGACATCGACCACGCGCGCCTGCTTCCGGACCCGCCGGCAGGCCGGACCCGCGCAGCGACAGCCGACACCTGGCAAGAGCAAGTGCGTACAACCGCGAAGACGGGGCAGAAGGTGCGGACAGCCGTCAGCCAACTGGGAGGGAGCGGTCGTCATGTCTCGCTCGGCCACCGTCATGGGCCCCGTTCGGGCAAAGGAAGCGCAATTCGCAGGTACCCCGGGGGCGCCGGCGGAGGACCGGGAGCCGGTTCGAGTGGAGAACGCCCGTGAGATGGCACCCGGAGACGCGCGCGAGCTCTCGCGTGTCTTCTTCCGCAGACTGCGAACGCTGGAGGAGGGCACGCGCGAGTACCAGTACACGCGCAACACCCTGATCGAGATGAACCTCTCCCTCGTGCAGTTCGCCGCACGGCGCTTCCGTGCCCGCGTGCTCGGCGGGAGTCTGGACATGGACGACATCATCCAGGTGGGGACCATCGGCCTCATCAAGGCCATCGACCGCTACGAACTCGAGCGCGAGGTCGAATTCTCCACCCTTGCACTCCCGTACATCATCGGGGAGATCAAGCGCCACTTCCGCGACACCACCTGGGCCGTGCACGTCCCTCGCCGTCTCCAGGAACTGCGGAGCGAGCTCGCCAAGGCCCAGGAGGCCCTGACCGACGTCCTCGGCCGGGCCCCGACCGTCAAGGAGGTCGCCGGCCACCTCGAACTGACCGAGGAACAGGTCATCGACGGACTCATCGCAGCGAACGGCTATACGAGCGGCTCCCTCGACACCGCCGCCGGGGAGAGTGACGTACCGTCCCCGACCAGCCGGACCACCCGGCCGCTGGCGGAACTCGTCGGCGATGTCGACCCCGCCATGGAACTCTTCGAGGACTTCCACACCCTCGCACCGCTGCTGCAACAACTGGGCGAGCGCGACCGGCTGATCCTGCGGATGCGCTTCGGCCAGGAGAAGACCCAGGCCGAGATCGGCGCCGAACTGGGAATCTCCCAGATGCAGGTCTCCCGCCTCCTGTCCCGAACTCTCGTCCGGCTTCGCGCCGGTATGCTCGCCGGGTAGGGGGCAACCGATGACGTCCCTACCGGGGAACGCGGTGCCGTGGTCCGAGGCCGGCCCACCATCTCGGCGACCTCGTCGAGGTCCACACCACCGGCAGCAGCTTCACGGTGCGGCTCCACAAGGCAATGCCCTGAGACGGGGGGTCCCCTACACTGTCACGACCGTGCTGAGGCTTCCCGCACCGCCCAGGGGCATGCAACCGACCCAGGGCGCCGGCAGTGACCGCGGCATGGGCCGGGTACCGGGAGCAGAGGCCAGGGGTGAACACGGGGGTGGGGCCACAGTGGAGACCAAGGAACCGGAGGCGGGCGGTCAGATGAGCGTTGGTCTTCCCTCCGGGAGGCAGCGCCGTCGGCTCACGCTCGCGGGCGTCCCGGGGCCGGTCGCCAAGGGCCGCGCCTTCACGCGCCAAGCACTCCGGGACTGGGGCTGGGACAGGACCGAGACCTCCGAGGACACCCTCCTCCTCGTGTCCGAACTGCTGACCAACGCGTCACTGCATGCAGGCGGCTGCCACGAACTCGTGCTGGCCGCGGATGAGTCGGCCCTGCACATCGAGGTCCATGACGGCACGACAACCCCTCCCGTCCGCCACTCGGCGCCACAACGCGGCGTCCCGGGCGGCCGCGGCCTGTACATCGTGGAGCGCCTGTCCGATCGCTGGGGCACGCACACGTACGGGACCGGGAAGGCCGTGTGGGCCGAGATCGACGCCTCCCGGCTGGAGTACGGCATGACAGCGGGGCGCTGACCCCTCCGGCCCGGCGAGCCTGGGTTCGCCGGGTACCGGGGGATGTCACGCACGGGGCGGGTGGGTGGCCGTGTCCAGGTAGAAGGAGTCGATGCTCTGGACGGCTCGCTCGAACTCCTCCAGGTTGACCGGCTTGGTCACGTAGGCGTTGGCGTGGCTGCTATATGCGCCGGCGACGTCATCGGGCGCGGAGGAGGTGGTCAGGACCACCACGGGAATGGTCTGCAGCGTCTCGTCGCTCTTCAGGACCCGGAGCAGGTCACGGCCGTTCATCCGGGGCATGTTCAGGTCCAGCACGATGAGGTCGGGGCGTGCGGTGCCCGGGGCTCGGAGGTGTTCGAGGGCGGCGAGTCCGTCGGTGACCTGGACCAGGTTGCGGGTACCGCGCTCGGAGAGAGCCTCCTCGATGAGCATGGCGTCGGCGGCGTCGTCCTCTACGAGCAGAACGTCGAAAGGGCGTGCGGGGCCGGTCATCATCGGATGCTCCGTAGGTTCGTCGTCGGGGTGGTTGAAGAGTCCGGGCCAGCGGCGCCGGGCGCCCTGACGGGTCATGCCGCATGCCCGGCCGATCTGGGGGTATCCGGCACCCGCGCGGGCCGCGTCCAGGGCCGCGTCCCGCTGGAGCCGTCCGGCTGCCTGCTGGAGCTGCTCAAGCACGTGGACTCGGGCCAGGGCACGGGCCCGGCCGTCGGCCGCCGGGTCCGTGAGGACTTTCTCCAGGTGGAGAGCCAAGCGCCGTGCGAGGTTGGAGACGGCCGCATCCACGACAGCGGCCATCTCCGGCGCTGTGGTCCGCAAAACGAAGTCCTTGCCTGGCATGGACCGCAGCTTAGGCCGCAAACCGGATGGCGACAACAAACGTTGTCCGCGGCCCTCTACAGTGTGCGCTGCGCTTTCTTTCGAGGCGGACGGCTCAGCGGAGGGATTCACAGATGACCGGCAACGGGGGGCCGCCGCAGGCGCGGGGCCTTTCCACGTGGACGACCCGGCGATGGCTGCGGGTCGGGGTGGCCACGGCGCTGGCCGTGCTGGCCCTGCTCGGGCTGACGGGGGCGTGGATGCTGGGGCGCACGACGTCCCTCAGCAAGGGCCTCGTGGACGTGAGGTCTCCCGCGCTGTCCACCGCGATACGCCTGGAGTCGGCCCTGCTGAACCAGGAGACCGGCATCCGCGGCTACGGCCTGACCGGCACCCCGGAGTTCCTCGGCCCCTACCAGCAGGGCCTCGCGGACCAGGAGAGGGACAGCGCCCGGCTCTCGGAACTGCTGCGCGCCGACCCCGCAGGTCTCAGGGACCTCGATTCGGTGCAGGACGCCGCGAAAGCCTGGCAGGAGAGGATCGCCCGGCCGGTCGCCGCCGCTCCCGCCGGCGCACCCTCGCCTCTGGCCGCGGAACGCTCGGCGGAGGGCAAGACAGCCTTCGACGAGGTCCGCGCGGCCCTGACCGCCCAGCAAGAACGGCTGCTCGCTGAGCGGGCACGGGCCAGAGACGATCTCATGGCCACGATGAGGCTGCGCAACTGGGTCTTCGGGGCGATCGCCACGGTCATCGCCCTTCTCGCGGGCCTGGTCTTCGAAGCCCTTCGCCGCGGCATCACCACGCCTCTGGAACGGCTCGGCGCAGACGCGCGCGCCATCGCGGGCGGCGACTTCGACCGCCCCATCACCCCTACAGGCCCTGCGGACCTGCAGCGGCTGAGCAGCGAGATCGACTTCATGCGCCGACGTCTTGTCAGGGAGCTCGCCTTCAGCGAAGAGGCTCGGCGACACCTCGACGCGCAGACCGCCGACCTGCAGCGGTCCAACGCCGAGCTGGAGCAGTTCGCGTACGTGGCCTCCCACGACCTGCAGGAGCCGCTGCGCAAGGTCTCCAGCTTCACGCAGCTTCTCCAGCGGCGTTACGGAGGGCAGCTCGATGCCAAGGCGGACCAGTACATCGGCATCGCCGTCGACGGTGCCAACCGTATGCAGACCCTCATCAACGACCTTCTCGACTTCTCCCGGGTGGGCCGTGTCCACCACGACCACAAAAGCGTGGACCTAGAAGCGGTCATGGAGCAGACCGCGTCCTCCCTGAGCCTCGGCATCGAAGAGGCCGGGGCGACCGTCACCCACGATCCGCTGCCGACCCTGGTCGCCGACCCCACACAGATGGGCATGCTCTGGCAGAACCTGATCGGCAACGCGGTCAAGTTCCACCGCCCGGGCCGAGCACCGCACATTCACGTGACAGCCGATCGCGTCGGAGAGCTGTGGCGGTTCACGGTGACCGACAACGGCATCGGCATCGCGCCCGAGTACGCCGAGAAGGTATTCGTGATCTTCCAGCGACTCCACACCAAGGACGCCTATCCCGGAAGCGGAATCGGCCTGGCGATGTGCAAGAAGATCGTCGAGTTCCACGGCGGCACCATCGCCGTGGACCCGGAGTACCGGGACGGAACGCGCATCAGCTTCACCCTCGCCCCCACGCCTCCCCCGGCCCCGTCGACCATGTGGGAAGCGACCCGGGACACCACGGAGCCGGCGCCATGACCGCGACCCTCACCCACATCGACGGCATTGCCGCGGACGAACCGGTCTACCGCATCCTCCTCATCGAGGACGACGCCGCCGACGCCCTGCTCGTGGAGGAGCTCCTCCACGACACCGAGCTGCGCTTCGAGCTCACCACGAGCGTCTCGCTGGCCGAAGCCCGCTCCGAAGTCGCATCCCGCGCCGTCGACTGCATCCTCCTCGATCTGCACCTGCCCGACGTGTCGGGGACCGATGCGGTCACTGCTGTCTGCGACATGGCCCCGCACACCGCGGTGATCGTCCTGACCGGCCTGTCCGAGAAGCAGGCGGGCTCCGAAGCGATGGCCGCCGGGGCCCAGGACTACCTCGTCAAGGGCAAGGTAGAACCCGAACTGCTGCGCCGCACGGTCCGCTACGCCGTCTACCGGAGCCACACCGAACGCGCGGCGGCCGAAGCCCAGTCGGCCCGGCAGCGCGCGGAGGAGAACGCCCGTCTGGAACGCGGACTGCTGCCCAGGCCCCTCCTCGACACCTCCACCGTCACGGTGACCACCCGCTACCTGCCCGGCGCCGAACAGGCCCTGCTCGGCGGCGACTTCCTCGACGTCGTCGAAGGTGACGACGGACTGCTGCACGCCGTCGTCGGCGACGTCAGCGGACACGGTCCCGACGCCGCCGCCCTCGGCGTATGCCTGCGCATCGCCTGGCGCTCACTCGTCCTGGCCGGCCACCACGGAACCGAGCTGCTGCACCTCATGGAACGCCTGCTGGTAGCGGAGCGCGGCACCCAGCCCCTGTTCGCCACCGTCACGCTCCTCACCCTCGATCAGAAGGCCTGCGCTGCCACCCTCTACCTGGCGGGCCACCACGAACCCCTGCTCACCACTGCGGAGAAGACCCTGGAGGTGGCCGCCGAGCACGGCATCGCGCTCGGCATCGACCCCGGCCACCACGACTGGCGCCCCACGGTCATCCCCCTCCCGGATGCCGGGGCACTCACTCTCTACACCGACGGCCTCACCGAAGGGCACAACGGGGACGCCGTCGGCCGGCTCGGCGTCGAGGGGCTCCTGCCCCTGATCAACACCACACCGTCCGCGGATCCTGGAGCGCACCTGGACAGCCTGATCCGCCAGACCAGAGCGCTCAACGCCGGAAGACACACCGACGACCTCGCGGTACTCCGCCTCGGCTGGGGTTTCCACCCGGCCTGAAAATGCAAGGCTCGGTGTCCGCCCGGCCGACCACGGGGGCGCGTCCGGCAGCGATCACGGTTCGGAAGGTCGCCGCGTCCGTGTCCGGCCGGAGTTCACGCGCCATGCCCTGGCCGTCGCCGAACACGGCCTCGGCGCCGGCCTGATCGACCTGGCACCGGGGTCACGGCTGCGCGACGGAGTCCGGGAGTGGCCCAGGCCGGGTGCCAGGGGTGTGCGGGGCTGCCGCGGAGGCGCCCAGATCCAGCCTGCATGTCAGCTGGCCAAGAACTCGTCGAGGAGCTTGTCGAGGTCGAGGAACTCCTCCCCCGCGCCGGTGACGGCGTACGACTGCTCCAGGAAGCATGCGATCGCGCGGGCCTCCAGGAAGAGAACAGCAGTACCCTGCGTCTCGGCGCTGGGGCCTCGTAGTGCGACGCGGAGCTCGTCGGTGCCTGCTGTCGTGCGGGGGCTGAACGTGACGTCTCCCTCGCCCACCGGACGGTGGAGTCCCTCGGCGAGCATCTGCCGGTCGAAGTGCCAACGGGCCAGGACTGTGGGGCCGTCGAAGAAGGTGGCTTGGACCACGTACGGGTCCTCGGCGTCATACGAGAACCGGGCAAGGAGCGGCACACGGCCCCTCGGCGCGTCGAGGCGGGCAACGATCAGAGCGGACGCGGACACGCAGGACATCGACAGGCCTCCGAGGTGGGCTGCTTGTTTGCACTCGTCTGCCCCGCTTCACCCCTGCCACACCGGCCCGACCGAGGGACCAGCGGGGAAGCCATGGCCGTTCAGATCCGTTGGGCGCGGTGGAGGAGGCTGTGGAGTCCGTGGGCTCTCAGAGCAGCCCGGGCCGCGTTCGCGCCCGGGGCGCCGTGGACGCCGCCGCCGGGGTGGGCGGCCGCGGAGGCGAGGTAGAGGCCCGTGACGGGTGTCTCGGGCCGGCCGGTGCCGGGGGTGGGGCGGAAGATCGCCTGTTGGTGGAGGGCGGTGGTGCCGTTGTTGATGGCGCCGTTGTGGAGGTTCTCGTCCATCGCCTGGAGGGTGATGGGGGCGAGAGTCCTGCGGGCGCCGATCAGTTCACGGAAGCCGGGTGCGAAGCGTTCCACCTGGGCTTCGATGCGGTCGGCCATGGCTTCCTGTTCGCGGGCGTCCCAGCGGCCGGTGATGCGGTCGGGGCCGGCGTCGGAGGTGATGTGCTGCGGGAGGTGGGTGTAGGCCCACGCCGATTCCGTCCCCGCAGGTGAGCGGCTGGGGTCCGCCGTGGTCATCTGGCCCAACAGCGCGAAGGGTTCGTCGGGGACCTGTCCCATGGCGATCTGCGAGGCGAAGCGGGTCAGGCCGTCGACGCCGTCGGCCAGGTGGACGGTCCCCGCCCCGGCGGCCTGCGGCGCCGTCCACGGCACCGGGCCTGTCAGGGCCCAGTCGACCTTGAACGTCGCGAAGTCCCACTGGAAGCGTTCCAGGTCCCGCAGGAGGCGGGACGGGAGGTGCTCCTCGCCGACGAGGTCGCGGTACAGGGCGGGTGCTGACGTGTCGGCCAGTACGGCCCGCCGCACGCTGACGGTCTCCCCGCCCGCGGTCCTGACCCCGACCGCCGTGCCGCCGCGTACGACGACGGACGCGACCCGCTCCCCGCAGCGCAGGACGCCCCCGCGGTGCCGGAGCCTGCTCACCAGCGCTGCGGTCAGGGCGCCGGCGCCGCCGACGGGCACCGGGAAGCCGTGGCTCTGTCCGAGCATCGACATCAGCCAGCCGAATCCGCCGCTGCCGACGGCCTCGGGGGCAAGGTCGGCATGCAGGGCGTTCCCGGCCAACAAGAGCCGGCCGCCTTCTCCGGCGAACTCCTCCTCGCCGAGGCGACGCACCGGCAGGGCAAGGTTCCGGGCCAGCCGGAGTCCACCGGCAACCCGCGATTTCGCCGCGAGCCGCAGGCCCGACCGGACGGGAGGGAATGGGGTGAACAGGGCGCGTACCAGGTCGGGACCGATGCGGCTCCACACCTTGTACATGTCCCGCCAGGCGTCCCCGTCAGTGGCCGCGAACCCTGCCAGCCCGGCCGAGGTCTCTTCCACCCGGCGCTCCAGTACCGCGCACCTGCCGTCCGTCAGCGGGTGGGCCAGTACGGCCGGGGCATGACTCCATCGAAGGCCCTGGGCCGCGAGGTCGAGGCGTGCGAGGACCGGGGAGGCGGCGGCCAGGGGGTAGAACGCGCTGAAGAGGTCCGAAACGTAGTCGGGGTGGACGCCTCGGTCGCTGCGCACGGCCCCGCCGGGCTCCGGCTGCGTCTCCAGCACCTCCACGCTCCAGCCGGCGTCGGCCAGGAGGTTCGCGGCCACCAGCCCGTTGGGGCCCGCGCCGATCACCACCGCGTCAGGCATGGGGGACCCCTGCGTGATCCTGTTCCACGATCTTGGCCAGGCGGGCCAGCATCCCCCGGTGGCGGAGCTGGAGCAGGGCTTCGATCGCGGGGTTGTGCAGGGTTCCGCCCACGCCGCGCAGGGGGTGCTCGTCGCAGACGACCAGGGTTTCCCCGCCCCACGGCCGGAGCTGGAGGAAGATCCTCGCGGTGCCCAGCGACTTGAACGACGCTTCCAGCTCCAGCTCCCTGCCGGGCTCCCGGTGTCGGACCGTGGTCACCCCGTCGGTCGACCAGGGTCCCAGCCGCACGGTGTAGCGCAGCCGGGATCCCACCTCCGGCCAGGCCTGATCGAGCGGTGTGGACTCGGACGGGCCCACCACCCACTCTCCGTACAGGGCCGGATCGGCGAGCACCGCCCACACCGCCTGCGGGGCCCGGTGAATCAGCTGGTTGCGGACGGCCATGAGAGAAGTCCTTCTGCCGGGAAACGGACGGTGCGCCGGGACCGCGCGAGCCGGACGGTGGCTGTGTGCGCTTGCCCCTCGGCCCGCGGTCTCTTGGTCGGCGGCCGGGCGACCTGTATCAAGTGGGCATGTCACGTCGTGCGAGCCACCGGCGCTCATCCTCAGACGCGCCGGGCCGCGGCACTGACCTCCGCCTCTCGGCGCCTCGTTCTTTCGGCCGTGTCCAGGCCCTGCTATCCGCCGCTGCGCTTGCCGGGCGGGTCCTGGGGGTCCACTCCTGTGGAGGCGGAAGCGTCCTTCGTTCCACTAGGACGCTGAGAACGACCCCGGGGGCCCAGGTCGTGCATGCCCTTCGCCCCAGAGCCCTTGCTCTGGTCCTCCCCGCGTGCTCCCCTGCTCTTCGCCGGTTTGCCGTGGGGGTTTCCGGCCTCTTCCTTGGAAACCGTCCGGCCGGGCCCCTTGTCCGGGGCGTACTCGTCCGGGTGGAAGGAACGACGGGCGCTCGGGTTCTCCTGCTGACGGGTCTCATCCACGTCCGGCGACCAGCCGTGCTGCTCGGTGCCCTCGTGGCGGCTCGGACCCTTGCCGTGGGCGGGCTGGGACGGCTTCGGCTGTTTCGTCATTGGCCTGGCCTGCTGTCTGTAGGGGGAGAGGCGCGCGCGTCGGTGTCGGCGCGTCTGCCGTTGGTCCTTCTCATCGTCCCACCGTCCACCGAAGCGGTCGCGTCGACTGCACGCACGGCACTGGCAGCGGAAGCCTGGCCACATGCCGGCCACGTGCCAGACCCATGGCTGATCGGCCCCTGCTCGGCGCGACGAAGCCAGGTCAGGCGGCAGCTGTCGTGCGCGCCAGCTCGCTCACCACGTCGGTCAGGCGCCCTCTTCGAAGGTGCGCGGCACGCTGCCGGGCGGCTCCACCGCCCGAGCGCCGCACCCGGTCGAACAGCTCCTCCGCGAGGTCCAGGTCTCCGGTCCCAGCCAGCCCGGGCGCCGCACGTTCCAGCAGCCGCTCCGCCAGCACAAGGGCCGGAACGTACTCTCCCCGGGCGGGATCGAGGCCCTCGCCGGTCAGCCCGCGACGGGCTGCCAGAGCGTGGGCAGCGTGCAGGCGTGGGTCGCGAACGTCCGGGGGTGGCTGTCCGCTGCCGAGGTCGGGCATGAGTGAGAGGGCCAGGCCGCGTACCAGGGCGGTGAGCAGTACGACCACGTCAAGGTCTGCGTTCACGTCGCAGACGCGGATCTCAAGGGTCGGTACGTGCTCGGACGGCCGGGCGTGCCAGTAGATCATCCGGCGGTCCAGCAGGGTGCCGCTGCGGACCAGGTGGTCAGCGAGGCGTTCGTAGCCGGCCTCGTCGAGCAGGGGCGCGGGACCGACACCCGGCCACCGTGCGTACTCGACCGACCGGTGACTCGCCCAGCCGCTGTCCCGGCCCAGGGAGAAGGGCGAGTTGGCGGCTATCGCCTGGAGCGTCGGCAGCCAGGGCCGCATGTGATTGGCCAGTGCGAGGGCCTGGGCGTGTCCGGTCACTCCGACGTGGATGTGGCAGCCGCACACCACACCGTCGTACCCACCCGCCAGAGCGGGCCACCGAGCTGCCATCCGCTCGTAACGCTCACCCGGGGTCACGGTCAGCGGACGCCCCGGCGGGACGGCGGGAGTACCGGTGGCGACGAGCAGGCACCCCTCGCCGGCCGCCGCCTCCCCCATCACCTTCCGCAGCAGCGCCAGTTCGGCCCTCAGCGCGGACAGACTCGGCGTGGGACGGGTGCAGACCTCGACCTGTGCGCCGAAGAACTCCGCCTGCGCCTGCTCGCCCAGGACCGGGACCGCGGCATCCAGGACACGAGGGCCCCGCGCCACGGGCATGCCCGTACGCCGGTCCACGAGCAGGAATTCCTCCTCGACGCCCACCGTCATCCGGTGGGTTCCCCGCGGCAGGCCGGCTTTCGACTGTTCGATGCCGCGTACCGGGACGATCACCATGGCACACATAGGGAAGCCCTTCGTCGAAGGGGCCGGAGCAGGCCGCAGCCGACTCACCGGCACTGCCTCGCGTCTACCCCTTCGATCGGCCGCCAGTCACCCGATCAGCGGCACCCACCCGCGGGCATTGCCATCGACGGGCTCGACGAGCAACGGGCCGAAGGCGTCCTCGACCGGCCGGGGAGCGTCGGACAGCTCGGTGCGCCGCGCGTGCAGGAAGCGGGCTTCCACGGCCTGGCGCAGGCGCGGCAGGTCCGGGTCCCCTTCCCGCGCGTGCACGGGCGGGGTTCCCGTCCGCAGGGCCCGGATGACGGCGTCGGAGAGCTCGCCCCGTCCCTCGACGAGGCGGGGTCGGCGGCGGTCCCTGGCGCTCCACGGCCACCCGCCGGGCATCCCCCGCAACGGGCACCGGCACGGGGTGGGGTCGTCAGGGGCGCTGGGCGCGGATGACCACCAGTTCTTCCCATTCTTCGGCGTGGGCCGCCAGGCCCCGCTGTTCCAGCCAGGACCGTCGCGACCGCAGGACCGGGCCCCACGGCACGGAGGCGGTCGTCCTGACCTGAGCTGCCAGCCCTGCCCCCGCCAGCCGGTCCAGGGTCTCCTCGGCACCGCACATCCCCGAGTGCACCATGAGCAGGATTCCGCCGGGCCGCAGCAGGGCCGGGGCGTCCGCGCAGATCCGGTCGATGACCGCGCGCCCGTCGACTCCGGCGTCCCAGGCCCGTTCCGGCCCTCGCGAGGGCGGCCGGCTGTCGGGGGCGGGGACGTACGGGGGGTTCGAGAAGACGACGTCGAACCGCCTTCCCCTGGTGCGTGCCTCGAAGTCCCCGTGCAGGACGCGCATCGGAAGACGGTGAAGCCAGGCGTTCAGCTGGGCTGTGGCCACCGCGGGCCAGGACACGTCGACTGCCGTGACCCTGGCGCCCCTGGTCGCGGCGTGCAGCGCCAGGGCGCCGGTTCCCGTACCGATCTCCAGGACCTCGGTACGGGGCCCGAGGTCCTCATCGGCGAGTGCCGCGGCGAGCAGCCTGGTGTCCGCCTGCGGCTGGTAGACGCCCGGGAGGGCCACGAGGCCGCCGGGCAGCGTGGTCAAGGAAAGAGCAGTACTGGGCACCGTACCTCCGGTTTCGCCGCGGCTCGCAGAGCGAGTCACTGCGATTGACGACGTACTGCGCCTGCCCTGACTGAGGCGCCCCATCCGGTGGAGCGTCGATCTTCGGAGGATCAGACCAAAAATGCGCCTCTGATTCCTCAATGCCCCGCGAGCGGTCCGGAGGGAACCGAGCAGTCGACGATGCCGGTTGACCACCTCGGCTGGCCAGCCCGCCCCGGGGGTGGTCAGCGCCAGACGGTAGGCGGGCCACGGGGAGCGACGGCAGGGCACCCGTCCGGTACGCCTCCGCCAGTCGACCGCGCGTCGGGACCGTGGCAAGACCCGGAGAGCGGCCGGCGGTCTGCGCCCTTGGCCGGCAGCCGGCTCTTGGGACTGGCCGCGGCAGGGTGCCGGGCTCCGGGGGGCGTGGTGCAATGTGACCTGTCGGGTGCCGCCTCGGCTCGGATCTTCGCGCATCCGGGACGGAGTGCCGGTCGGCATCAAGCAGTAAGGGGTCTCTGTGACCGCAGAAGAGCCGGAGGACGGACAGGCCTCTCGCCCTCCCGTGGGCGGAAGCCGGCGGGGCAGGGCTATGACTTTGGCGGAGACCTTGGAAGCGGCCGAGGCCGCCGCACCGGTGGAGTCGCTCGACGTGGTCGCGCGCATGCTCAAGGAGCACCTCGGGGCCGCGTCGGTGTCGTTCCTGATCTCTGACTTCAGCGGCAGTTCGGTCGTGCGGCTGGGCGCTGCGGGCAGCGTCGAGACCGGTGAGCCGGCCCGGCGCATTCGGCTGCGGGGCACCTTGTACGACGACGTGATCCGCACCCAGCGGCCGAGGGTGGAGGAAAGGGGCGGGAGTGAGCTGGTGCGGGTCGTCGCGCCGGTGACCAGCCGCGGGGACGCCATCGGGCTCCTCGAACTGTTCCTGCCCACGGCACCGAGCACGCAGGTGATGCGGGAGATCAGCGAGACCGCGCACGCGCTGGCCTACATCGTCATCACGAACCGGTCCCACACCGATGTGTACCAGTGGGGCCGACGCACCAAGCCGCTGAGCCTGGCCGCAGAGATCCAGCACCGGCTGCTGCCGGCATCGCTGGCGTGCGAGGCGGCACAGTTCGCGGTAGCCGGAGCGCTGGAACCCGCCGACCACGTGGGGGGCGACACCTTCGACTACGTGATCGACCGGGATACATTCCAGCTTTCCGTGACCGACGCCATGGGCCACGATGTCGACGCTGCGCTGCTGGCCACGCTGGTGGTGGGCGCCCTACGGCGGGCTCGGCGGGCGGGTGAGGACCTCGTGGAACAGGCCCGCCAGGCCGACCAGGCCATGCGCGATCACGGCCGCCGAGGCTACGTCACCGGTCAACTGCTGCGCATCAGCCTGCTCGACGGCAGGGCCGAGTTCGTCAATGCCGGGCACCCCTGGCCGCTGCGGATGCGCGACGGGGAAGTACAGGAGATCGTTCCCGAAATCGATCCGCCGTTCGGTCTCAGCCTCCAGGCCTCCCACGCCAACACCTACCAGGTGCAGTCGCTGGACCTGCGGCCCGGTGACCGGCTGGTGATGCTGACGGACGGCGTGCTGGAGCGCGGCGCCGAGAGCCTCGACCTGTCGGACCTGATCGTCCGCACCCGCGCGCTGCATCCCCGCGAGGCCGCCCGCGCCCTCGTCGGTGCCATCGTCGACGCCAGCGACGGCCATCTGGCCGACGACGCGACCGTCATGTGCCTGGATTGGCACGGCGTCGGTACATCCCGGCGTGACGCCGCCACAGGCGCCGACCTCACCGACGCCTCACGGCCGGCAAGGACAGGACGGCACTCTCCCGAGCCATGACTCGGGTCGCATGGGGAGGGGTCGCGGCGGGCACCCGGGGCGTTGCCTCTCACGGCCCGGCTCGCGGCAACCCATCGAAAAAACGCGGCGCGTGTCGGCGAAGGCGCCGGCACCGCAGCCACCGTCGCCCGCACGCGAATCCGCCATACGGGCTGCGCCGAACCGGCGCCGCCATTGCAGCACGTTCTCCACAGAACCGACTGCTTGGGGACAGAGCGGGTCTTTCGCCGTGGAGAGGGCAGGCGCTGTGTAGGTCCACCAGTGGAAGGAGGCCTCCATGGCCGCACCCGTCCTCGATCAGCCCGTGCCCCGCACAGGTCAGCCCGCGACAGCCGCACGCGACGCCGCTCGCGCCTTCCTCCACCGCGCCGCCCAGGTCAGACCCCCTGCCCACCCCTCCAACGCTGAGGGTGTCCTCCTGGTCGTCACCGAGCTCGTCACCAATGCCCTCCGCTACGCCGGGGGACCCTGCGCCCTCCACCTGGAACTGCACGGAGACCACCTCGAGATCTGTGTCACCGACACCAGCCCCTGCCGGCCCCAGCCCCGGCCGCCCCACACGGACGGAACCGGTGGCTGGGGATGGCTGCTGATCAACCAGCTCACCACCCACATCCACATCGAACCCACGCCCGAGGGCGGCAAAGCCATCTGCGCCCACTCCCCTTGGTAGACCCGTGAGGTCGCAGAAGAGGCGCTCCGACATCGAACGCGGCCAGAAGGGCCCGAGTGTCACTCCGCGACTCCGTGACACCGCGAAGGGTCCCTTGTGACGGTGAACCGAGCATCGAGCGCAGACCGGCGGGGCAAAGGGACGTGGGAGGTGGTCGATCTTGCCCAGATGGGTGGAGGCGCCGCGAAGGATCCGGTCGGCGGCCACGGAGCGGGCCGACTATCTACGCCGCGCTGTTCTCGGAGCCGGGAGCGAGCGTGACGAGGTGCTGCTCGGTGCCAAGACCGTGATCGCGGCGATGGCAGCGTGGGTGCTTGCCCGCTACCTGCTGCCGCCGTCGGTTGCGACGTTCGCGCCGTTCACCGCGCTGGTGTCACTCCAGGCGACCGTGTACCGCTCGGTGCGCGACTGCCTCCAGTACGTGCTGGCGATGACAGCGGGAGCCACGCTCGCCGCCACCCTGGCGGCCGTCGCCGGCATCCACGGCTGGACGTTCGGCCTCCTCACCCTGATCGCGCTCTGCATCGGCAGGATCCGGCGCCTCGGGCAGCAGGGCACCCAGGTCGCCATCGTCGGCTTCTTCGCGTTCTCCTCCGGCCAAGGACAGATCGACTACATCGGCCACCTGGTCGCGTCCGTCGGCATCGGCGCGCTCTGCGGCCTCGCCGCCCACCTCGTCCTTGCGCCCGCCCGGCACACCGGCCATCGGCAGCAAGCCGTCACCGATCTCTACATCGCCATGACCCAGCGCCTCAACGACCTCGCCGACACCCTCGAGGCGAAGGATCCCGACCGGGATCGGCTGCGTCAGTGGCGCCGCGACTGGCGCGGGCTGTCCACCGAGTGCGAGCGCATCCGCCACACCATCGAAGGCGAGATCGAGAACGGCAGAATGAACCCGCGCCGAACCTTCAGCGGCTCCGGCGAGGCCCTCCCCCGCGCCCGGGAAGCCATCACTGTCGCCGAACGCAGCATGGACCACCTGCGCTCCATGACCCGGACCCTGGACTACGCCCTCGACAGCGGGGAAATCGGGAAACTCCCGGCCGCTTTCCGGCCCCGCTTCAGCGCTGTCCTGCGCGCTGTCGCCACCGCGATGGAGGAGATCGGCCAGGCATCCGCCACTGATCCGAACCTCCTCGACGCGACGATCGACGAAGCAGCCGCAGAACTCGACCAGGTGCAACAGCAGGAACGGACCGGCCGGGAAGCCTCTCCGGCCGTGCACACCTTGCAGGGGACGCTCCTCACGGATGCCGGCCGCCTCCTGGCCGATCTCCGATCGGGCCGGCAGAGCCTCGCCAGGACCTGAGGACCCTCGATTCAGCATGGCCCGTGTGGTGTGACGTGAGCGCGGGGCGGGGTAGGCGCGATATGAGAGGCGTCAGCCGCCGAGGCAGCCGGACGCCGCCCCGCGATCGAGTCGCCTGTAGGACCGACCGCGCCACCACCCCCCAAAGGTGCCACCACCCGCCGTGGACAAGCCGGTGAAGCGTGGCGTCGGCAAGGAACGACCATGAAAGCGGCAGTGTACGAAGGACCGCGGACGGTGACGGTGAAGGACGTCCCCGACGCGAAGATCGAGCACCCCGGCGACATCCTGGTGAAGATCACCACCACCAACATCTGCGGCTCCGACCTCCACATGTACGAAGGCCGGACCTCCTTCGAGACCGGCCGGACCCTCGGCCACGAGAACCTCGGCCAGGTCGTCGAAGTCGGCAAGGCCGTCAGCAAGGTCAAGGTCGGCGACTGGGTGGTCCTGCCCTTCAACATCGCCTGCGGCTTCTGCAAGCAGTGCGAGCAGGGCCTCACGAACTACTGCCTCACCATGCAGCCCAAGCCGGACATGGCCGGCGCCGCGTACGGCTTCGCCGAGATGGGCCCGTACCAGGGCGGCCAGGCGGAGCTCCTGCGTGTCCCGTACGGCGACTTCAACGCCCTGCGCCTGGGCGAGGACGCCGCCGAGCGCCAGCTCGACTACGTGATGCTGGCCGACATCTTCCCCACCGGCTACCACGCCACGGAGATGGCCGGCGTCAAGCCCGGCGACCAGACGATCGTCTACGGCGCCGGTCCGGTCGGCCTCATGGCCGCCTACTCCGCGATCCTCAAGGGCGCCGGCCGCGTCTGGGTCGCCGACCACCAGCCCGATCGGCTCCGGGTCGCCGAGGAGATCGGCGCCATCGCCGTCAACACCGCCGAGCAGGATCCGGCCGAGGTCGTCAAGGAAGCGACCCTTGGACTGGGCGCGGACAACGGCTGCGAATGCGTCGGCTACCAGGCGCACGACCCCCAGGGGAAGGAAGACGCGACCCTGACCATGAACGGGCTGATCGATTCGGTCCGGTTCACCGGTGGCATCGGCGTGGTCGGCGTGTTCCTGCCCGAGGACCCGGGAGGCGCCGAGGCCCAGGGCGAGCTCGAAGCCCAGGGGAAGGTACCGCTGGACTTCGGCATGCTCTGGTTCAAGGGCCAGCGGGTCGGCACCGGCCAGGCACCCGTGAAGCGCTACAACCGGGCCCTGCGCGACCTGATCGCCGGCGGCAAGGCCGAGCCCAGTTTCCTCGTCTCCCACGAACTCGGCCTGGACGAGGCGTCCTCGGCGTACGAGCACTTCGACAACCGCGACGACGGCTGGACCAAGGTCGTCCTTCACCCCAACGGCACCAATGGCTCCAACCACCGCACATCCGCCTCCAAGCGAGGCAGCAGGAGCACGGGAGACGGCTCCTCCCATCAGACCCTGGAGGAGCTGCGTCGAGAAGCGAAGGCGCAGGGCATCGAGGGCCGTTCCCACATGAACAAGCAACAGCTGGAGCAGGCCCTCAAACATTGACACCTGGGAGGGACATGCATCGCCGTGAGCGGCATGCCGCTCACCTACGGCAAGGCCGCCGCGCGAGACGCCGGAAGAGAACAGGGTCGGCTGACTCGCGTACTGACCCTGTGCGGAGGATGCCTCGCCGAGCGGCCGATCGGGCTGAGCGGCGTGAGCAATCCCGTCAGACGGCCCGGCCGCCGGCACGTTCACCTCGAAGCACCATCACGGACAACTCCGGATTGCGGGCGAGCTCTCATGCCCGGCCACCAGGATAAGAAACAAGTAAAAATCGAATGCATGCCCCGGATGTGGCCGGGCAGATGATGTTTCGGAGGTTGATAACTATGGTTCCCCTGCTTCTTGTTCTTCTGCTGGTCCTGATTCTCTTCAGCGTCGGTTTCGCGGTGAAGATTCTCTGGTGGGTCGCGATCGCAGTCCTGATCCTGTGGCTCATCGGGTTCGTGGCCCGTCCGAAGGGCAGTAGCGGCCGCTGGTATCGCTGGTAGCCGTACGACAACAGTGCAGTTCAGACATGGCATGGGGGGGGGGGGGGGGGGGGGGGGGGGGGGGGGGGGGGGGGGGGGGGGGGGGGGGGGGGGGGGGGGGGGGGGGGGAGGAGTGATGGGGGGGAGAGAGAG
>NZ_JBVIWA010000029.1:0-51562 GCF_055595065.1 Streptomyces sp. NPDC040545 | reverse complement strand
GACGATCCTATCACGAGCATCCCGGTGCCGCCGACGACCGCGCAGGCCCGGTCGCAGCCGGACTCCTGGCCTTCCCCCCCCCCCCCCTCCCCCCTCCTCCCCCCCCCCTCCCCCCCCCCCCCCCCCCCCCTCCCCCCCCCCCCCCCCCCCATGCCGTCGCCGGAAAGCCCTCGTGAACCCGTAGCCGCTAAAGGCGGATATCGGGGGTATCCGGAGAGCAGCCGGGACGGTCGCCGTGACGCAGCAGGGGACCTGCTCACCTCCAAGGATCGACGGCCGCCCCGGTTCCGCATTCGATCCGGGTGCGTGAAGTCGAAAAGTCGGGGCAGGCGAAGTCCAGGCGGAACGCAGCACAACCGCCGAGCACCACGTACAGCACAAGGAGGACCGGCTGGGATTTCATTCTCCCGCCGCCCCGTTGACCGAGGAGTTGTTTTCGCGTGACTGAGAATGTGTGGAGTTACCAGCCGACCGCGGGCCACCTGGCCGGTACGGACCTGACCGGCTACAAGGTCGAGGCGACCGACGGCAGCATCGGCAAGGTCGACAAGCACTCCGACGAGGTCGGTGACGCCTACCTGGTGGTCGACACCGGCGTATGGATCTTCGGCAAGGAGGTCCTCCTGCCGGCCAGCACGGTCGTCAAGGTCGACCCGGACGACCAGAAGATCTTCGTCGACCGGACCAAGGAACAGATCAAGAACGCGCCCGAGTTCCACCGGGACAAGCACCTCGGCGACACCGGCTACCGCGAAGAGCTCGGCACCTACTACGGCACCGGCGCCCCCTTCGGCGGCCGCCCCGCCTGATCGCACCCCCGTACGACGACGCCGGTCCCGGCACCCCCTGGGTGCCGGGACCGGCGTCATGGTGGGGTCAGCCACCCTCGGATTCGAGGACCACGCCCTCGCCGCGATCCGGGGTCCAAGGCAGGCGGGAAGCGCGCAGACGGGCAAGCGCATGGTCGAAGTCGATGGGAGTCCGTGCCCAGCCCTTCGACACCGACCATGCCGGGTGTGCGTCGGCAGATCTCTCGGTCAGCCGGTGACCATGGCGGGCGGTGTGGTGGTGGCCGTACGGCGGATGTCGCTCTCACTCGCGTACGCGACCCCGTCCGTGTCGACCAGCGCGTCGAGCCCGAAGGGCCCGGCGTAGCCGTGGTTGACCAGGTAGCGGCCCAGGGCCGTCCCCCACTCCCCCAGCTCGCCGGCCACATGCGCGCAGGGCGGTGGCAGCGCGGAGGCGTAGCCGGTGCCCTCCGGCCGAACGGTGGGGCTCCACCACAACACGCTCGTGGTCCCGCAGGAGTTCGCGCGCCACGTCTTGCGCCTCCGGGCGCCGGCACATCCGGCCCGGCGGCAGCCGCATGCCCAGCTGCTCGCAGGGGGCACATCGATCACCGCCGCCGATTCCGGGGGCACCCCGTCAGGTCGTCCACGTACCGCAAGAGCTCCCGGCTCAACGGCACGGGAGTGACGAACATGTCCCCCGGCCGAAGCACCCACGCCTTCCGCGGCGCCTGCTGGGCCCACGTCGTCAGGTCTGACCCGGCAATGCCGTCATAGCGAACACGTCGCCAACCCTGCTGGTCGGGCAGGTAGATGATCAGCTTGGCGGCTGACGGCTGACGGCTGACGGCTGAACCGGTCAGCCGGTGACGAGCACCGAGTCGTCGAGGACACCCGTGCCAGGCAGGTGGAGGCGGGCGGCAATAAGGGCTGCGTGCACGTCCGTCGTGCCGGTGGACACGCAGAGCGCCCGCTCGACGTCCTCGATCTCCCTGCGCACGGGCGATCCCCCTTCCGCGGCGTCGAGCACGGACAGCGCCCAGTAGCGGTCGACGAGGCCGGGGAGCACGGCCGGGTGAGCCATCAACATGGGTGGTTGCCTTTCGTCGGCGGATCCAACGGGTGCCCGTCGCCTACCCTCCCGATCACCCTTGAACCCCGGCACGGTCGGCTCACCCTCTGGCCCTCGCTCCCATGGCCGAACCGCTTGTCAGGGGCAGACGGCACACGGTCCGACGCACCCCACTGCTCCGGCCGCGATGCGTCAGGCGGGTGTCTTGCGGCTCCGTCAACGTGAAGCGGCCACACTCGTGACCACACGGCAGAGGCGGCGGCAAGGAGTCTGCCGTCGTCGGCCGCCCCCCGCTCGGTGCGCGAAGGCCTCCCGGCGACGGGGCGCTGCCCGGACACCCGCCGCCGGGATTCCTGGGTGGCCGTTCAGCGGCCGCGGCCTGCCCGAGACCGGGGTTGGAACGGTGTCCCGCGTGCCGGCCGGGGTTCGGTCCCGGCCGGGGGTTCGTGGCGGCGTCAGGTGGTCTCCGGCGCTCTGAGGGGGGCTCCGGCCGCGTGGAGGCTGGCGAGGGTCTGCCGGTAGGAGCTGACCAGGCTGGTCTCCAAGTAGCTGACCCCGAGTTCCTGGCAGTACCTGCGGACGATGATCTGGGCCCTGCGCAGGTGGGGGCTGGGCATGCTCGGGAAGAGGTGGTGCTCGATCTGGTAATTGAGACCGCCCAGGACGATGTCGGTGAACCGGCCGCCGCGTACGTCCCGGGAGGTCAGGACCTGGCGTCTCAGGAAGTCGGGCCGCTCGTCACCCCGCAGGACCGGCATGCCCTTGTGGTTCGGGGCGAAGATCGAGCCGAGGTAGACGCCGAAGAGGCACTGGTGGACGAGGAGGAACACGACCGCTTTGCCGGGCGGCAGCACCAGGAACAGCGCGCCGAGGTAGGCGGCGAGGTGAGCGGCGAGCAGGCCCCCCTCCCACATCCGATGCTTGAGCGAGCGGTCGAACAGGGACCGCACTCCGGACACGTGCAGGTTGAACCCCTCCAGCGTGAGCAGCGGGAAGAAGAGGAACGCCTGTGATCGGCCGAGCAGCCGCGGCAGTCCCCTGGCCGTGCGGGCCTGGTCCTGCGTCCAGACAAGGATGTCCGCGTCGAGGTCGGGATCGAGGTCCTCGTGGTTGGGGTTGGCATGGTGCCGTGTGTGCTTGTCCTGCCACCACCCGTAGCCCATGCCGATGCCGAAGTTGCCGGCGATGCGCCCGGACACCTCGCTGGCCTTGCGCAGCCGGAACACCTGCCGGTGGGCCAGGTCGTGCGCGAGCAGGGCCACCTGCCCGAACACGAAGGCAAGGAAGGCAGCCGCAGGCAGCGTCCACCAGCTGTCGCCGATCAGGAAGAAGGCCGTCCACCCAGCGGCGTACAGGGCTGTGACGGCCACGATGCGCAGTGCGTAGTACCCGGGGCGCCGGGCCATGAGACCCGCCTCCTGGATCTTCCGGGAGAGTCGGGCGAAGTCGCTACCCGAATCCGCCCGTACGGGAGGGGGGCGCACCGTCTGGGAGGAATTCATGATCAAGAGTCGCTTTCCGTAGTCCGTCTCGGAGGAGCGGCCCCGGCACCCGCGGAACGCCCTGTGCCGGAGCCCACCCGGCTCGCGGGTGACGCTTCCCGTCGTACTGCACATACCCGGGATATCGGCATTGACGTACTCCCCGCTCCGCGCCATCGTCCCGGCCTCGGGCGAGCGGACGCCGGCCCGGGACGCCGACCGGGCCGGCACGGTGACGCACCGAGGCGGAACCCCTGTCGGAAGTCCTCTGCCCCGCCACTCGCACTCCAGCCGCCGAGCACGCCGCCACCGAGGGCGCGGGACGCCTCGGCCTGGGCCAGCAGTCCCTGCGCCTTGCCCTTGACGCCTTCGACGGCGCCGGCGACGAAGCGCAGGGGCGGCTGCTTCTGGTCGGGGGTGGTCAGCAGGGCTGTGGCCCGGCCGTACGGGGTGCAGTCCTGGCCATCACGGCCGCAACGGGGCCGCACCCCGGCATCGCCGCACCCTCCGATCCGAACGGGGAACCGCCGGTCGGCTGCCACATGCGCCCCGAAGAGTGCGGCTGATTCGGCAGGGTCCTCGCCCAGGCCGACGCCGCAGCCCTGATGCCCTTCACCAGGGGTGGCGAACCCACCGCCCGGTACCTCACCAAGCGCCAGGGCAAAGGCCACTTCGACACCTTCACCCACGCCGGTACCGGCATTGGCTGCATAGGTCCGTTACTGAAGCAGGATCACCTTGCGGAGAAATTCGAATCCGGCTCGGTAGAGCAGGCTCTCGATTCTCTTGAGAAGATGCAGCGCCCTGGTCCAGAGCGCGACAAGGCCGGTGGGGCTGGCTGTCGTACTCCGGTTCTAGAGTTCGGCACATGTCCCGTCACACACCTGCCCGCCCGGTCGACGTGGAGAGCCTCTTCCCTGAGCTGCTTCCCTTCCGCCGTGAGTCCGTCCGCCTCCACCCGCGCCCCGGTTCTCCGACATACCGTGACAGCTCCGTCGGGGGTCCTCTGATGTGGCCGGCCGACGAACCATGGCCGGTGTGCACTGCGGAGCACTACGACCCGGACACCACGAGCCACCTTGAACCCGCCGCACCCATGGCCCCCATCGTGCAGGTCCGCCGCGTCGACGTACCCGGCCTTCCCTTCCCCGAGGGCACAGATCTGCTCCAGGTCCTGTGGTGTCCCTACGCTCACGGCACATACTGCTACCCGCTGCCCCTGGTGTACTGGAGGGACTCCCGCGCCATCCGGGAGGTAGGGCCGACGCCTGCACCGGCGGCGGCCGGGCTTCCCGACGGGTGGTACCCGGCACCCTGTGTCGTTCACCCCGAGCAGGTGACCGAATACCCGAGGAATGACCTGTCCTGGGATCTCGAGGACGCGCTTGAGGACCGTTCCGAGGCATTGCTGGCCGAGACCGGGCTGCGTTACTCGTCGCATCTCGCAGACGCGCCGGGGATCAAGCTGGGCGGCTACCCGGGCTGGCGCCAGGAGCCCTGCTGGCCGGACTGCGAAACGTGCGGCGGCCGCATGGATCACCTTCTGACCGTGACCGAGGGGGAATTCAACAATGAGTCCTGGCGCACATGGCTTCCCGAGGAAGACCGGCCCACCGAGGAGACTGAGACCCGCTGGCTATGGGAATCCGAGGCGTTCAACCCAACCCTTCTGGACACTTGCGGCATCAACGTCTACGTCTTCGAGTGCCGCACCTGTCCCCACCGTCCCATCGGACACTGGTCGGACCGATGACCGGCAGACACAAGCCGTCTGAGCCCACATCTCACCCTGTCGACCACGCTTCAGCAGAGCAACACACTGCTCTCGAAACTCGGTTCTGGGGAGTGGTCGCGGAGCGTCACTGAAGCAGGATCATCTTGCGGAGTAGGTCGAATCCGGCTCGTCCGTAGAGCTGCCTCTTGATCTTCTTGATGCGGTTCACGGCGCCCTCGATGCTGCCCGAACTCCAGGCCAGGGTGAGCCCGGCTGTCACGGCGTCGAAGTCCCGGTGCAGGTGGAGTGCGAAGCCGGTGAGGCCCGGTAGTTGGCTGGCATCGACTGCGTCGATCCAGGCAGGGAGCCTATCGCCGAGGCGGCCGCTGAGTAACTCGCCAAAGTCGCGGACATGCCCGGCTGCCGTGTCCAGTTCAGGACGACGGGCCAGGACATCCTTCAGACTGGCGCGGTCCTCTTCACTCAGGGCCGTGGGGTGACGGGTGAGCCAGGCGGTCACCTGCCGCACCGTCGGCGGCCGGGGCGGGGCCCCGGGCGGATCTGCGCGCAAGGTAGCGATGTGCGCGCGGACCATGCCGTAGGTGACAGGAGCTTGCTCGGCAACCAATTCACGGTGTAGTCGGGTGACGCTGGTGCATCCCTCGGCGAATCGCCGCTCCAGGTAAGGCTTGTAGGGCTCCAGCCTGCTCGACCGGGGCCGGCTCTCGCGGAAGGTGTCCTGCCAGCGGGCGGCGGCCGCGTACCGGAGCACGGTGTTGAGGCCCCAGCCCAGGTTCCGGGCAATCGCCCGGCGTGAGTGGCCTTGGGCAAGCAGCTCGTGGACCACGGCGTGCGCGGCCTTCTTGCGCTCGGCCCGCCGGCCCACGGGTGCCGATTCGTCCTGCGGCCGACCGGGTTCCGGTCGGGTGGTCTCGGGCAGCATGCCGCTGGGCGACGGGTTGCGAGGCAGTCGCGGTGGGCAGCGACGCAGGTATCCACAGCCCGGCCGAGGCCCTGCCACAGATGGAACCGGTCAGCGACCTGCAGAGCGTCGGGGGCACCGCGGCGTGCGCCCTCTGCGTAGGCGCCCGCCCGGTCTCGGCAGATGATCTCCACGCCGGGGTGGCGGGTCAGCCACTCGGCCAGCGGCATCGCTTCACGCGTGGGGAGTACGTCGACCACGCGATGGTCTTCGACGCTGGTCAAGACGGTGGAGTAGGTCTGACCGCGACGGATCGCGCAGTCGTCCACGCCCAGCACACGCGGAGTGCCGAACCGCAGATCGGACATTGCCATGACTCTGCGTAACAAGGTCATCCGTCCCGCGCCGAAGCCCAGCTGGGCAGCCAGCCGAGCTCCGGCCCGCCCGGCCAGCGCGAGCCCCACTCGCTCCAAGGCGTGGTTGAGCCGAGTGGTGAACCGTGCGTGCGGGGCGGCCAGTCGGGAGAACGGCTCAGCGAACGTCCGGCGCGGGCAGTCCGCCGACCCGCAGATGAAACGCCGGACCGTCAGCCGGATCACAAAGCCCTGCTCAGCGAGCGGAAGGTCCTTCAGCCTGCGCTGATAACGGTCGTGGACTCGTTCTGAGAAGCGCCCGCAGTCCGGACACGCCGCCCCGGCCGCGTGGCCTCTCGCCACCACCTCGACCGTGCCGAACGCGGCGGTCACCGCCTCGACATCCACATCGTCGATCCCGTCGAACACCAGCGAGTCCCAGAACGGCGCATCGGTCTGCATGACCAGCACCATCACCGCCCACAACCGGCCGCAGCAGCGGCTGGCAGACACCTGAGGGAGCGTCACTTACGACCGTCAGACGACAAGGCGTACGCCGTCTCGCACGAGCCAGTCCCTCGCAATCGAACACCGAGGTAACACTCCGCGACGACTCCCCCAGATCTGTGCCAGAACCGAAAACGAAGAGCGAATGTTGGTGGGTCCTGGCAGCAGCAAGTGGCCTGACAGCTGTGAAATGTTGCTCCGGAAGTTCGGGTTCCGCGGCTCCGGCTCGCTCGCCGAGCTGGGGAACGCAGCCGAGGGCAAGGGCGAGTACGTCCTCCGCTACACCGGCGGGCGCACCACGGTGCGGGTGGAGCTGAAGGAGGCCGGGCGCGTGACCCTCCGGCTCCGGTCGTTCAGCGGTGGTTACGGGGCAGAACTGATCACCTGCGACGGGCCCTTCCGCGGCACCGTCGACCTGCCCGGCCCCGGCCTGATCGAGGTGGACAGCCGGGTCCCCTGGACGATCACCGTCTGAGTGGCGCGCGGTCACCGGTGCTGCCACCACCAGATCAGCGCCGTGGTCATGGCGGTTCCGACCGCGGTCGCGGACCCCTTGACGACGGCGAACAGCACCGACCATCCAGCCCGCCGGACCTCCGCCTTGCCGAGCTTCTTCATCGACCTCACCTCTCCTCTTCGGTGCTCCCATCCTGGGCAGCGGTGAGGCGGGAAGGACGATTGCGGACATCATCGGATTCGCACCCGACAGAACCGAGCGAGCTGGCAAGCTGTCAGACAGTCTCGGACACCTGAGGGGGCGCTGATGGCGAGGTTGCGACGTCCGGAGCTGCCGGTCGGCCCGCACAGCGAGTTCAACACCGCACTGCACGAGCTGCACCATCGGGCGGGCTGGCCTTCGGTCCGGGTCATGATGGACGAGGTCGGGATCGGTGAGGCCGGGCGCAGCAGGATCTACGACGCCTTCAGCAGCGTACGGCTGCCGACCTGGGGCCTGGTGGAGCTGATCGCGGAGAGCCTGGCCAAGCGGGTCCCCGGCCGCTCGGCGGACGCGGAGCCGACACTTCTGCATGAGCTATGGCTGGCGGCGAGCGGTGCTCCCGTACCGGAGATCCGGCGTCCGGCCGAATCCGAGTGGTTCGAGGAGGAGTTGGCCTCGATCAGGGCCGTCGTCGATGCGCACGCCCGCGCGCTGCTGCTGGCCGAGCTGGCCTCGCGGATGACCGAGGACGACGAGCGGCGGAGCCTCCAGGCCGAGGCGCTGCGGTCCGTCCGGACGATCCGCAACAACCGGTCCTGCGCCAGGGCGCTGGTCGAACTGTCTTCCGGCCTGGATGCCGATCAACGCGGGCAGGCGTTGACGGACGCGCTGAATTTCGTCCGCAGCATCGGCAAGGAGGAGGAGCGGGTGGAGACGCTGGTGGAGGTGGCCTGCCACCTCGACGGCGAACACCTGCGCCAGGCCCTGGGGATCGCTCGGGCGCTCAGGAACCCGGCTCCCGCCCTGATCGGCCTTGCGAAGAACCTCAAGGACCGCGAGGGCACCAGCCATCGCGCACTGCGCGCCGAGGCGATGGCGATCGCCGACGAGGTCAACGACGACGTCGCGCGGTGCCGGGTGTACGAGGCGATCGTTCCCTACCTCGACGGCGACGAGCCGGACGTCGTACTGGAGGCCGTCCGCCACATCGAAAACCCCTTCTCCGCCGCGGGTCTGCTGGCCAGGCTGGCCAGGCGGGGGCTGACCGACGAGCAGCGGGGCCGGGCGCTGGCCGCGGCGTACGCGCTGGACAGCCGGAAGGCGCGCTCGGAGGCGTTCGTCGGGCTCGGGCCGTACCTGGGCCCCGACCAGCTGGCGACGGTCATAGCCGACGTCGACAGGATGGTGGGGGACGAGGTGTTCGAGAGCCGGCTGCAGACGCTTCAGGGGCTCGCGAGGCAGCTGCCCTGATCCGGGCTACCGCCAGTCGTCGGTTCCGCCCAGCAGCGCGACCAGCTCCAGGCCGGGATCGTCCGCCTCGGCCGACCACCGGTCGTGGGTCGCCGACCAGAGCGGTGCCAACTGCAGTGGCCACGGCAGCCGGTAGCGGTGGACGAACGGCGGCCGACCGGGGTGGTGGACGACAATTCGCTGTCCCGGCAGGTTGCTCCAGTGGTGGACCTTGGCCTCGGCGGTGACCGCGGCTCCCGGTCGCCGATCCGCAGCACCCGCCGGCCGTCCACCTCGCGCAGCATCGCGGCCTGTCGGCCGAGCTGCCCCGACCAGAGGACTCCGGCCTCCACCGGGCTCGCAGTCGCCATCCCACCGCTCACTCCGCAGCGCCCCGACAAGGGCGAGTACAAGATCAGCCACCCGACAGGCTAGGAGCGTGTCTCGGGAACGGGCAACCCGCCTGCGTCTCGTGATCTTTCGTGCGGGATGATCCTGGTATGCGTGGCGAGGATGGGCTGTTCGAGGTCGAGCCGGTCGAGGTGAAGCGGACGCCGGGTCGTGCGGCAGCGGTGGACAAGACGTTCCTGGCGTTCGACCCGCATCAGGTCCTGCTGCTGCCGCCATCGCTGGACGACTGGCTGCCCGAGGGCCACCTCGCCCGGTTCGTCGCGGACCTGGTCGACGAGGTACTCGACCTTGGACCGGTCCTGGCGGACTACACCGAGAAGCGGGGCTATCCGCCCTACGATCCCCGGCTGATGGTGCGTCTGCTGGTCTACGGCTACACCACCGGCATCCGCTCCTCGCGGGCGATCGAGCGCAAGTGCGCCGACGATGTCGCGTTCCGGTTCCTAGCCGCCGACCAGGCCCCGGACTTCCGCTCGATCGCCCGGTTCCGCCGCCGCCACCTCGACGCCTTGGCCGACCTGTTCACCCAGTCCCTCCACCTCGCGGCCAAGCTCGGCATGGTCAAGATGGGCCGCGTCGCCCTGGACGGCACCAAGCTCGAAGCGAACGCCTCCAAGCACAAGGCGATGAGCTACGGGCGCCTCGTCGACAAGGAAGAGCGGGTAGAGGCCGAGCTCGCCCAACTGAAGGCGAAGGCCGCCGCCCTGCTCGCCGACGCCGAGGCCACCGACGAAGCCGAGGACGCCACCTTCGGCGTCGACGGCAAGGACATGGACCTGCCGCCGAGCTCGACCGGCGCGAGAAGCGCCTCGCCAGGCTGCAGGCCGCCCGCGCCCAGATCGAGGCCGAGGCCGCCGACAAGGCCCGCCGGCACGCCGAGGACAAGGAACGACGCCGCCAGGACCGCGCCCGCACCAGCGACGAGCAGGCCGTCACCGACGCCGGCGAGGCCGGCGCCGCCAAGGCCCGTCCGAAGCCGAAGGCCCAGGCGAACTTCACCGACCCCGACTCGCGGATCATGAAGAACAGCGACGGCGCCTACATCCAGGCCTGCAACGCCCAGGCCGTCGTCGACGAGGCCCACCAGGTCATCACCGCCGCCGACGTGACCCGCAACGCCTCCGACGCGCTGAACTACACCACGATGCTCGACCAGTCCCACGCGAACACCGGCCGCCACCCCAAGCGGGCCCTCGTCGATGCCGGCTACTGCTCCGAGACCAACCTCGAAGCCGCACGGGACCGTCAACTCGCTTGCGGAACCGACACATTCATGGCCACCGGCCGCCTCGCCCACGACGAACAGGTCCCACCCGCACCACGCGGACGCATCCCCAAGAACGCGACCCTGAAAGAGCGCATGGCCCGCAAACTGCGGACCAAACCCGGCCGGAAGGCCTACAGCCGCCGCAAGGCCATCGCCGAACCCGTCTTCGGACAGATCATGACCTGCCAGAACGGCCGCCAACTCCTCCTGCGCGGCGAGGACGGCGCCCGCGGCGAGTGGCGCCTGCTCGCCGCCTGCCACAACCTCCCGGCCACATCACGAGCCCTGCCCGCCGGACACCCGGCGGGCAGACCCCCTCCAGAGCCCCACACAGGCCCCAACCGGGCCGCCGCAACCGATCCGCCAGTCACGGGAGCGGAGCCGCTTGCTCGTTACTGCCCCACACGTCGGGCTCCGCGTCGGCCGCCTTGCGGGCCTCCAGGGCGACGGCGTCCGCGGTCAACGCGCCGGATTTCAGTGCTGCGGCGAGGCCGGTGATCAGGTGTTCGTGGGGCAGGTGGCGGCTGAGGAGGAGGACTTCAATCAGAGCCCGGGTGCCGTCGCGTTCGCCGTGGGCCTTCACCGCGGCCTGCCACCAGGCGTCGTGGATGGGGGTGAAGCGGCCGCCGGCGCGGGCCTGGTCGAGGGCGGTGGCGCCGGGCAGGGCACCCGGTTTGCGGATCAGGGCCTCCAGGTAGTGGTCGAGTTCGAGGCGGGTGGCGCCACGGGCGATGAGCCGTTCGTGCCGGGCGACTTCCTCACGACCGTCGTAAACCACCAGCTCGGAGGCGTGGAGCATGACGCGGACGGTGCGGCCGATCAGGCGGACTGGCACCGAGTAGCGGTTCATCCGGACACAGATCTGGCTGTAGCGGTCGACCCGGGGAGTGGAGAGCCGGCCCGTCTCGAACGGCTCCTCCGGCAGCGGCGCCAGCAGCGGCTGCTCGGCCGCGAAGTACTCGCCGATCGTGCGGGGACGGGCCCGGATGCGGCGGGCGTCGTCCTCCTGGTCCCACCGGTCGATCATCGCGTTGAGTTCGGCGAGCGTGTCGACTTCCGGGACAGGGACGAGATGGTTGCGGCGGAACCAGCCGATCTGGCCCTCGACTCCGCCCTTCTCGTGGGCGCCGCGGATACCGGGCTGGCAGTAGAAGGCTTCCAGGCCGTAGTGGGACCGGAAGGCGGTCCGGCGTTCGGCTTCCACCCGGCGGCGTGAGAGGCCCAGCACCTGGGCGACGGCGGCCCTAAGGTTGTCGTAGCGGACCGAACTTCCTGCCGGAACTCGTCGGCGGCGACGAACTCGCCGCCCGCGGCCTCGACCAGTACGAGGACGACGAGCGCACCGTCAGCGACCTCCTCATGGACCAGATCGAGTTCGCGGACGTCATCGTCCTGAACAAGCTCGACCTGGTCGGGCCGACCGACGTCGCCAGGCTGCGCGCGACACTCTCGCGACTGAACCCCGAGGCGAGGATCGTTCCCGCCATCCGCGGGCAGGTGACCCTCGAACAGGTGCTGGGCACCGGCCTGTTCGACGTCGAGCACGCCCAGCAGGCCCCGGGCTGGGTCAAGGAGCTCAACGGCGACCACGTCCCGGAAACCGAGGAGTACGGAATCTCCTCGCTCGTCTTCCGCGCCGACCCGCCCTTCCACCCCGGCCGACTGTGGAGGTTCGTCACCCAGGGCCTCGACAGCGGCACCTTCGGCCAGATCCTGCGCTCCAAGGGCTTCTTCCGGCTCGCCAGCCGCCCCCGCGTGACCGGCCTCTGGTCCCAGGCCGGCGCCGTCGCCCGCTTCGAACCTTCCGGCGCCCGCGGACCGGACACCACGCAGGGCCAGGAGCTCGTCTTCATCGGCACGGGCCTGCGCGCCGACGCACTGCGGGCGGCCCTCGAAGCCTGCCTCCTCGGCCCGGGCGAAGCCGTACCCACCGTGGACGACTTCCCGGACTGGGAGACGTACGGAATCGACGAGGCCTGCGAGCACGAAACCGGGCAGGCCGTGGGCGCCGCCGCCTGAAGACTCCGGGCCGGACGGTGGTCGCAGCCACGGCACCGTCCGGCGCTGGTGCCCCGTTCTGAGGCTGCCGGGCTACCTCGATGCGATGCCGACGCCTGGGCCCGACAGGCCGCCGCCGACGACGGGGAGCCCGTCCACCACCGCGCAGGAGATATCGCCGACCGCATTGGCGATCGGGATTCCGTGGAAGGTCTTGCAGATGTCGCGACCCAACCCCCCGGAGGTCAGTGCGGTGAGATCCAACAAGGGGATCGGTGCGGCGCTGGCGGGTGCGGCCAGGGCCCCGAGGAGAGCGGCGGTTCCGAGGGAGAGGGCGGTAAGTGCCCGGCTGGTGGTGTTCATGCCCCGCCAACGATCTTCATCCCGCCGGAGTCACGCCCGGCTCACGGACTTCGCCCTGCGAGCCATGACCAGGCCTGGGCGGTGCACGCGCTGGACGACGCTCCGCACAGGCCTGCCCAACGACGCCTCAGGAGGATGCGTGCGCAACACGCGGGCGGCGCCGGCGTAGCGGACCGCCGTGAACTCCGGGATCCCGAAGATCGCGGCCAGGCGGCGCGGGTCGCCGCCACCTGCGAGGGCTTCCTCCAGGTGGCGGTCGATGCGCATCTGTTCCAGGGAGGCACGGCGGCCGTCGAATTGCAGGTGACACCAGTAGTCGGTGGGCGGTGACTCGCGTGATGAGCAGGTGGCGGTGAAGGAGGTCGTACCGTACTGGTCGGCCACTCCTATGGCGGGGCCGTCAGTCTTCGCCGACGACAACTCCAAGACCAAAGCGGCCGAGCTCGCCCTCACACAGCGTCCCCTGTCGCAGAGCGCCTTCGCCGAACCGCTCGACGCGGAGCCGGCATGGAAGACCATTCCGAGCTGGGACCTGGTCACTCTCAAGGACCGCGCCATCTCGCTCGCGGGCCGGGAGTTCAAGGCCAAGCGCGCGGGCGCCAGAATCACCACGATCCCTGCCGCCCACGCCGTGAGGCTCACCCGGCCCGATGCCGTCAACAAGGTTATTCTGGATGCGGTGGCGTCGGTCCGCTGACTACGCGAGGCCGCCAGGTGGCGGACGCGGTCCGGTCGGCGCACGCCGGAAATGGACCAGCGTTGCCGCTGCGCCCGTATCGGTTCCTCGGGGCGCAGAGCGGGTGGGCAGCCGCAGGGAGGTCCTGTGGTGTTCGGCCCGCACTGCGCTGAGCGCGCATCTCTGCGACGGACTCGTCCGCGACGCGCAGTCCGGTTCCCGATCCGTGTTCCCATGCCGACCAGCACCGAAGCCCTTGTCCGGCGCCGCGCAGGCTGCGGGAGGAGGGGCGATCGCGCGGACAGAGCGGGAAGCTCCCGCACACCCCGTAGTGACCCGGGGCCCCGCACCGATCGATGTGCGTGAATCCTCGTCCCAGGTGCCGACCGCATGGTGAACCAGCAGCCAACTGAAGCCGCGCCGTGTCGGCACCTTCTGGAGGTTCATCATGAAAGACCTGCCCCCGCCGCCCACTCCCACCCTGGAGCCCGCGGCGAAGGAACTCGCCGACGCCACCGCGCCCCACCCCCGCATCTACGAGGTTCCACCCGCCCAGGGGCGTGACATCCTCGCCGGTCTGCAGACCGGCGAGGGCGTGGACAAGCCGAACATCGACGAGAGCTGGATCAGTGTCGATGCCGGTGAGTGGGGCACCGTCCGCGCCCGCATCGTCAAACCCGAGGGAGCCCAGAACCCCCTGCCCGTCATCTTGTACATCCACGGCGCGGGCTGGGTCTTCGGCGACGAGAACACCCACGACCGCCTCGTACGGGAACTGGCCGTCGGCGCAGGCGCGGCCGCGGTGTTCCCCGTCTACGACCGGGCCCCGGAGGCCCGCTACCCCACCCAGATCGAACAGAACTACGCCGTGGCCCAGTGGGTTGTCGGCCACGGCGCCGAACACGGCCTCGACCCCTCGCGCATGGTCGTCTGCGGCGACTCCGTCGGCGGCAACATGTCGGCGGTCCTGGCCCAGATGGCCAAGGACCGCGGGGACATCCGCCTCGCCGCGCAGGTGCTGCTCTACCCGGTCACCGACGCCGACTTCGGGACCCCCTCCTATCTACAGTTCGCCGACGGCTACTACCTCACCCTGGACGGCATGATCTGGTTCTGGGACCAGTACACAACCGACCACGCCCAGCGCAGGGAACGCTACGCGGCCCCGCTGCGCGCCTCCCTCGACGACCTCAAGGACCTGCCGCCCGCCGTGGTGATCACCGACGAGGCCGACGTCCTGCGCGATGAGGGCGAGGCCTACGCGGCCCGCCTCCTGGAGGCCGGCGTCCCGGTCACCGCCGTCCGCGTTCTGGGCATGGTGCACGACTTCCTGATGCTCGACAGCCTCCGCGACTGCTACGCCACCAACGTGGCCCGCCGGATCGCCGTCGACGCCATCAAGGACGCCCTGCACGGAAGCTGAAACCGTCGTGACGGCTGTCGGAGGCCAGTAGGGCGTGGTCAGGTTGGGGTTGGTGTGGGTATGTCGCGGTGACAGGTGGGGCAGGCGCCGTTCCAGGTGGCGAGGAGGGTCTGTAGTTCGCGGACGATCCGGTAGAGGCTCAGGCTGGCGCCTTGTCTTTTGGGGCCCTGGCCAGCCGCTGGAGGGTGTAGAAGGCGTGCGCGATGGAGACGAGGGTGACGTGGTGGTGCCAGCCGTTGAAGGTGCGGCCCTCGAAGGGGGCGAGCCTCAGGGCCTGCTTCATCTCACGGTAGTCGTGTTCGATGCGCCGGCGGCGCTTGGCCAGGCGGACCAGGGTGGCCAGGGGGTGTCGGCGGGCAGGTCGGAGAGCCAGAACTGGACGGGTTCGCCCTGGTCGGCCGGCCACTCGGCCAGCAGCCGGCACTCGGGCAGTTCCGGGCCGTCGACGGCCTGGCGGACCTCGCGTCCGGCAGGCCGGATCCGCAAGGCCACGAACCGCGAATACATCCGCTTGAAGCCGCTGCGGCTGGTGCCGGGCCGGGAGCCCTCCCGCCATTGCACCGGCTTCGCTGCCTTTCGGCCTGCCGCGACGACCAGCTGTTTTCACCGACTGCGGCTTCTCCGGGTACTTCGCCACGGGTGGCAAACTGCGGAGTCAGCCCGAGGTGCTGAAGGTCAGGTACACCGTCCAGGTCGGCCTGAGCAGACGTACGATGCGTCATGTCCCTTCGACTTCCCTCCCCGTCTGCGGGCCTTGCAGGCACAGCTCCACCGCGTCCGCGCCGAGCACACCGCCCTGTGCGCCACCCTGCCCTGGTCGGCGGAACCCCTCCCCGGCTGGACGGTCCAGGAGGGCCGCTACTCCCTGCGCGGCGACGTACCGCCGAGCCCCGGCTACACCCCGGACCAGCAGGTGGCGTTGGGGCGGCTGGGTCTCCGGCTGCTGCGGCTGACCGGCGTCGTGATGACGGACGCGTTCTGGCAGAGCGTCGAACGCGAGAAGGTCGTGGCCGCCCGGATGGCACTCAAGCGGGCCCACGAGCCGGCTGCGGGGTAGCAGTCGTGGCCGGGCGTGATCCGCGCGCGCTCTTCCCACCGGATCTGGCCCGGCTCGAGGTGGTGGAGCAGCAGCTCCACGCGCTGCTCGTCGAAGTCCGCACACTGATCGCCGAGGCGCGCCGAGACCAGCGCCTGGCCGAGACCGAGCACCGGGCCGTGCCGGAGGTCGAGTGGCGGATCCAGTACGGCATCGGCGCGGTGCGCCGGCCCGTGATGGTGCACACGGGGGACTGCTGCATGGGCATGGCGCGCTCCCGCCCCGCCTCCCGCGAGCAGGCCGTCCAGGCCCTCAGGCATGGAGTGGAGGCGTGCCCGATCTGCCGGGCCGACTCCGGGCTGGGGGTACTGGAAGCCTGAGCCGACCGAGCGCCTGCGGTCCGGCTACCCGACCACAGGTAGGACAGAGGTCGGCGGGTAGGTTTCCTGGTGCGGGGTGCGGCCTGGCCATCCAGGCCGCGACGGGGCCGCACCCCGCACGCCCCCTCCACTTCCGCACCCACCCGGTGTACGCCGCCCGCAGCCCCCTTCCGCTGGTGCGACCCTGCGTTCAGGGGCCCAGGAAGGTTCCGACGTGCGATCCATCTGGAGCGGCGCCATCTCGTTCGGCCTGGTCACCATTCCGGTCAAGGTGGTGCCTGCTACGGAGTCGCACGACATCTCCTTCCGGCAGATCCACACCGCCGACGGCGGCCGGATCCGGAACCGCAAGGTGTGCGAGCTCGACGGGCAACAGCTGAGCCAGGACGAGATCGTTCGCGGCTACGAGACGGCGACAGGCACCCTCGTACCCGTCACCGACCAGGACCTCGACAACCTGCCGCTGCCCACCGCGAAGGCGATCGAGATCGTCTCCTTCGTAGCCGCCGCGAGCATCGACCCGATCCAGATCGGCGCCTCCTACTACCTGGCCGCGACCGAGGCCGTCACCGCGAAGCCGTACGAACTGCTGCGCCAAGCCCTGGAGCGCAGCAGCAAGGTGGCGGTCGCGAAGTTCGCGATGCGCGACCGCGAGCGGCTCGGCCTCCTGCGCGTCAAGGATGACGTGATCATGCTGCACGCCCGCAGGTGGCCCGATGAGATCAGGTCCGCCTCCCAGATCCCTGTCCCCGACGTCGCGGTCACCGACGAGGAGGTCGACGCGGCCGTCCGCCTCGCCGAGACCCTCACCGGCGATATCGGGGAGCTGTGCGACGAGTACCGCGACGCGCTGGAGGAGGTCATCGTCGCCAAGGCCGCCGGAACCCGGCCCGCACCCGCCAAGGAGGCGCCACCGGCCTCCGCGGAGGTCGTCGACCTCATGGCCATGCTGGAGAAGTCCGTCCAGGACGCCCGGGCTGGCCGCGGCGAGCCCGCCACCGTGCACGATCTCCCCGGCAAGACGAAGACCGGCAAGGCCACCAAGGCGGCCACCTCGAAGAAGACGACCTCGAAGGGCAAGCCGCGCCGCACCGCCTGAACCGGCGCCCGGCGTTCGAGAGCCCCAGTGCAGGCCTCCGCATGGTCGCCCCTCCTCCCTGGAACACGCCCCGGCCCTCCCGCGTCCGGTCGCGGAGGTCCCGGTCCGGCTGCCGCGGCCCCCGGCTGTCCGCCCATGCGAACGGCCCGCCGGGCGCCGATCCCAGGAGGAGGCGGCATGCCCTCGGGTGTCCCGGCCATTCCAGGGCGGGCGACGAAAGGAATTTCCGCGGGCGACGGCAATTTTTTCGTAGGCGAGCGGCGTCACCCTCGGTAGCTACGACAGGTTTCGA
Source organism: Streptomyces sp. NPDC040545 (assembly GCF_055595065.1). Lineage (NCBI taxonomy): Bacteria > Bacillati > Actinomycetota > Actinomycetes > Kitasatosporales > Streptomycetaceae > Streptomyces > Streptomyces sp. NPDC040545. Next base: position 33,892 of record NZ_JBVIWA010000029.1, on the reverse strand, counting down.
TCGATACGAAACCATGGATTCGAAGGTCGACTACCCGAAAATCTGCACCTCTCCAGCATTTCTTGGAGTGTCAACCCTTGACATCGAAGGTCACGAATGTGTGTGGGGGCTCTTCGGGCTGTAGAGTGAAGCACAGAGAGCCACCGCCGATGACCCTTGGTTTCCACGCCTCGGGGTCTTCGGACAGCGGCTCTCTCTGTTTCGCCGAACCCCTACGAAAGGCATCGACGTGACCAATAGTAGCTTCCCCGACCCGAGCGGTCAGGGCCCGTGGCACCGGATGCGGCGCCTGTTGTGGCAGGTGGCGCTGGGCGCCGCCACCGCTGTGGGCGCCCTGATCGTGAACGAGACCTTCAAGATCTTCTAGGGACGTGTGGCCCGCCCCGGATGCAGGCCCGGGGCGGCCGACGTCGTTCTCGTGCCGCGCCCGTGCTCGGCGCGAGCGGAAACGACGGCGCGGAGATCCGGCGGTCGAGCTCCAGGAGAGGAAGCGGGGCTGCCTTCACGCGCCGCCGCCGTACGGTGGTCACTCTGTCGCCGATCTGCTCCGGTAGGAATCCATGGACGGTGGAGGAGGGCCGCTCAGCCGCCGGCCGGGTAGCTCGACAGCCGGTTGTCCTCCAGGATCAGCCCTGCGTAGGCGTTGACGAGGAGGGGTGCGGCCTTGGGTGGGGTGGGCATGTCGGCGCCGGTGCGTGCCTCCAGGGCGACGGGGCCGCCCACGCCTCGGCCGTAGATCCGCCCGTGCCAGACCGCGGTCACCCTCGGGGGCTTGCGGCTCCCCTCGCCGTCCTTGATGATCCACAGCTGCCGTCCGTTGGTCGGGTCCACCGCGGCGACCCCGAAGGCGTACTCGCATACCAGGGTCTCGGCCTGGTCGTGGGTGCAGCTCATCGTGTTCAGCCCCGGCGGCATGTCGGCGCGGACCTGGCCGCCGGTGACGTCCAGCAGCCGGTCGGCCTTCGAGCCGTCGGGGCGCTGGCCCGAGATCCGCACCGTGCCGGGGCCGGCCTTCTCCATGATCGCGGCGTAGGTCTTCTCGCCCCGCCACTTCTCCGTGCCGGTGGCCAGGTCGACGCCGACCGGGAACGGGGTGAGGGGCTCTCCGTCCAGCAGGCCGGTGGCCATCCCGGTGCCCACCGCGACGGTCTTCAGGCCGGAATGGGTCCAGCGCAGGGTGTGGGAGGCGGTGTCGATCCCGTACGACACGGAGTCGTCGCCGGCGACCACGGTGACCACCGCCGTGCCTTCCTGAGCTCCCACAACCGCCACCGTGGCCTTGGCGGAAGCCAACGTGGCCTTGGTGGAGCGGAGCGCCCACTCGGGCAGCTTGATCGTCGTCCGCCAGGCGGCCTTGTACGGGGCCGTCGTGCCGACGGCGACGAGCTCGACGGACCCGCCGGCCGCGTACGTGCCCGAGGCGGGCGTCGCTGTCAGGAACGGGACCAGCACCTCGGTCCCGGACAGGACCGGCGGCAGGGTGTAGCCCTCGGCGTCGCTGCGCAGCGCTTCGCCCTGGGCCGTCTCCTCGCCCACGATGCGGCCGGTGGCGAGGTCGACCACCTGCACACCGGTGGGGGACGCCACGAAGGCCTGCGTGTCGTGCAGCAGGACGGGCAGCTCCGTACCGCCGCCGCGGACCTGCCCCGCCAGATTGGTCCGGCCCTTCGTCGCCGCTTCGGGCAGTGCCACCTTGCCGCGGGCGTCGAACCAGGAAGGGGGGTCGTGCGCCACCAACTTCGGTACGGACGGGACCGGTGCACTTGCCGCCGACGGGGCCGTGGTGCCCGGCTTGGCGTCATCGGCGGCCGGACCGCACCCGGCGACCAGACCGGTCAGGGACAGGATGAGCACCAACGGCCGCACAGGAAAACGCACATGAACCTCACTTGCAGTCGATCATACGGGTGATGATCACGGTACGCCTCGCACGACGCGAGCTCGGCGCGATGGAGAGAGGCCGATGGCCCCTGCATGTGCAGGCGAACGGTCAGCTGCCGAGGAGTACGTCGATCCGGAGTTCTGGACCTTGCGCTTGCCGGTAGGGATGATCAGGTCGATCTGCTCGACGGACTCGCCCACCGCCCGGCGCTGTCACGCCTCGACGGCGGACACCTTCGGCGTCCGGCACCTGCCGCCACTCCGCTGCCGGTGCGCAACGGCGCTCCCCCCAACATGCTGCCGTCCGGAGCCGGTATAGCTGCGGCCACACGTGGCGCAGTCCCAGCGGTAGAGATCCGAGCGGGGCAGGTCGTCGGGCTCGCGGTTGGACGTGATCGCCTTGAGCAGCAGCTTCAACAGGTTCATCGTCGTTCTCCTTGTCTGGGTGGCCCCGACCCTTGCCAGGGTCATCACATCGTTCCGTAGATGGTCTCGGTGGTGTGGTCGCCGGCTCGATGGGGTTTGCGGCGGGCTTGGGCCGGTGGTCGCGGGGGCCTTCGCCGCCCAATGCAGTTGCCTTAGAGCTGCGGGGATCGTTGCCCCGTCTGTGACGGAGTGGGGCGCGGGCCAGCGGGTCAGGCACGCTCCGTACCATCCATAGGTGATCAACCCGTTCTTCCACACACCCGGACGCCGCTTCATCACCCTGGCCATGCTGGCTGCCGTTGTCGCCTTCGGGTGGTACGCCGTTCAGCCGGTCTATCCGCGATGCACGATCCACTCAGCGGTCGGCTCGGGGGGCCTCGTGTCCGCTGTCACCTCGGCGGAAGAGATGGAAGCCGTAGCCAGGCAGGCTTACGAGGATGCCTTGGCCGACGGCGCGTGCGGACCATCACACGCCCGATTCCGAAACTGGATTGGCTGACTTGAGCCCGCAGCCCCGACGCGCTGCGGCCCTTGGCGCCGTCGTGGAGGCCTCGGGCTGCCAGAGGCCGCCACTGCCCTCGCCCGGGCCCGAGCCGAGGGACCGATCGTCATTCTCGGCCCCTCGTCACCTAATCCGTAGGCGGTGACGAGGCTCGGGTTCCCCTGAGTACCGGTCTTCCGGCCCGGCGGGTGCTCTTCGGCTTCGAAGTCGGGTTGTGGGACCAGCGGCCTGGTTGCACGGCGCCGCGTCTAGCGCGTGTCCTCAGCACGGGCCAGCGGTTCGGCTTCTTGATTGCGCGTGGGCAGTCGCGATTACGCCGGGCCGGAAGGAGGCGTGCGCGGGCCTCCCGCCTGGCCTCGGTGAACGAGCGGGTGAGCTTGGTGGCAGTCGCTCCTAGCTGGGACGGGATGCTGCGGCGAATGATGCGGACGCACTTCAGGTAGGAAACACGGTCGGCGTCCACCGCCGGCCGGGCGAGCGCCGCTGTGTGCGCGAACTGGCGGATCGCGTGGTGGACGGCGAGGTAGGCCCACAGTTCCTGCCGGACGCCTTCCGGCGTGCGCGACCTGATCGGCCCGCCGGGGCCCAGGTGGTTCTTGATCTCGTCGAAGGCGAGCTCGATCTCCCAGCGTTCCCGGTAGAGCGCGACCAGCTCGTCGGCCGGGTACTGCTCAGGGTCCAGCAGTGTCGTGCCCAGACAGGCGACGCGTGTTGGAGACCGTGTTCCGCGAGAGCGTGGCTGCCCGGGATGCCGCTGGTCAGTACCCGCAGCACCTCCTCGTACGACTCCCGGGCGAACAGACACAGGGCCAGGACGAAGTACACGACCAGCCTCGCCGGCAGGAGTCGGCGGCGCCGCTCGGCACGGTCGTGCTTGGCTATCGCCGCGTCGACCAGCTCGGCCGTGAACACCTTCGTCAGAATCCCGATCCGCACCCGCCGGCCCGCGCCCCACCCCGTCACACGCGGGCAACGATCCCCGCAGCTCTCAGGCAACTGCATTGGCCTTCGCCGCCCCCCGGACCCCGCTCCCCCGGCACCGCCCGGCGCGGTCCGGTCGCGTCGGGAACAGGCCGGTGCGCGCCGGACGGCACCGGGGCCTGGATGTTCGGTGCCGGCCGAAGGGGTGGCGGGGGGTCAGGAGAACCGGGGCACGGGCGATCATGGCCGTCGGCTGCCCCCGCCTCGGCGGCGTCCACGACCGGCAGGTGCCGAGGCAGGGGGCCGGCCGCCGCGCGTATGACGCCGTCCCCAATCCGCAGTTTTGCGGCCTTGCCGATCACCCGGCAGCAGCGCGGAGCGATGTTCACGCCCTGCCTACCTGGTCGTCGACAAACCTGCAGCACGTCCGAAGTGACGAACGGCGACAGCAGCTGTCTACCAGCGGTCGCCAGCGGCGGACTCCCACCAGCCAGGCTTTCGGGTGGCGAGCGGCGAGCGGGGAACTGCTGCACGGACGGCGGCACTCTCGGTACGGGCCGCTGCGGCCTGGGCCTGGCGAGCTCGTATGGAGCGGGCGGCCTGGGCCGACCTGGACACGATCTCGCGGTCCATCGCGGCGATGCCCGCCCGGACTCTTTTCGCCTCGGCCGTCTTCCCCACGGCGCTCAGTGCCCGTTGAGAGTCGATGGCCGCGCGCTTCTTCAACATCAGCTGCTGCACGGTATGCACCGCGTACGCCGCGGCATACTGACGTCTACGGCGTTCCCTGGTTTCTCTACGGGACATCAGGTTCTCCATCGACATTGCTCGTTAGCGGCTGGTGGCACGGTTCCTATCGGCAACCCGGCTCAGGCCGGGGCATCGCTCCGGTAGCAGGCAGGGGCCCGGGCTGGTTGTCCGGGCCCCTGGTGAGTGCTACTCGGTACGCCTGTCCGCCTCCTCGTTCCGGAGGCGTCGGCGCCGGTGAATCCGGCGCGCGTACCAGACAGTGGCCGCTCCGAGGACGGTCGCGAGGTAATCGCTCACGACGGGCTCCCGGAGGATCTGGACGGTCACGCTGACCAGTGCTGCGGCCTGCTCGATATTCATTTCGTGGCACCTGCAGGGGTGCGCCTGCGGGGCCGATCAGCGCACCCTTGACTTTCGCCGTTCTGCGTCGGGTGTGCTGGTCCGGCTCGGCCCTACCGGACCGGTTGCGCTAGTACTCCGATACCGAGGTTCCTCGGCCGAGACGGCGGGCCGGTCGAAGATCTCGTTTGGTAGTTGTCGATGAGGATGGACGCGCGGAGCCAGTATGGCGGTCAACCCCGCCGTCCCACGGAGGATTTGCATCTCTCGCACGGAGTGCGGTAACGCGGTAATACCAACGGAATGGCGCTCGGCTCGGCTGCGGATCGGGTCACAGCCCCCAACCTGTAGGAAGGGGTCCGGGCAACCGCCACCACCGCAGCAGATCCATCCCGTACGAGCGGATCGTCGACGGCGGCCGCGAACACGCCTGGAACTCAGCAAAGAACGCGGGACACCGGCTCAACCGCCGTCCCGCCGGCGTCCAGCAGCACATACGGCTGGGCAGGAGTCGCCACCTCCACCAAGGCACCGGTCTGGGGCGGTACGAAGCTGATCAGATCCCGAGAGGGACCACCCGTCTTAAGCACGGCCGGAAGCGAGCAGAAATCACGCCTGACCTGCTGTTATTCGGAATCTAGTTCAGTCAACACCACGGTCATGTGCAAGGTGTGGCCGGCGACCGAGTCGCACGACGTCGCCTTCCGCCAGATCCATCTCGCCGACGGCGGGCGCGTGCGAGTGCGGAAGGTGTGCGAGCTCGACGGCCAAGAGGTCTCGGCGGCGGAGATCGGGCGCGGCCACGAGACCACGACCGCGGTCATCCCCGTCACCGACCAGGACCTCGACGCCATGCCGGTGGCCACCGCCCGGACCATTGAACTCGCCGGCTTCCTGCCGGCCGCCAGCATCGACCCCGTGCAGATCGGCACCGCCTACTACCTCTCCCCCGACGGGCCCGCCGCCCAGAAGCCGTACGTGCTTCTCCGCAAAGCACTGGAGCGCTCCAGTGCTTCTCCGCAAAGCACTGGAGCGCTCCAGCCAGGTCGCGGTGGCCCGGCACTCGATGCGCAATCGCGAGCGCCTGGGCCTGCTCCGGGTCGTCGGCGACGTCATCGCCCTGCATCAGCTGCGCTGGCCCGACGAAATCCGCCCAGCCGATGCCATCCCGGCCCCGGCCGCCACGGACGTCACGGACGTCACGGACGTCACGGACGAGGAGATCGACACTGCCGTCGAGCTGGCCGCCGCGCTGGCTCCAGGCGGATTCGAGCTCGCCGAGCAGCGCGACGCCTACCGCGACGCCGTCGAGGAGGTCATCGCAGCGAAGGAGGCCGGCCACAGGATCGAGCCCGCCGCCGAGCCGCTCACCGCGGGCAAGGTCGTCGACTTGATGGCCGCGCTCCAGCAGTCCGTCCAGGACGCCAAAGCCGCCCGTGGCGAGAACCGGACTGGGCAGGGACAGGGCCACGCCCTGCGGTTCGGTGCCGGTGCCGATGGGGACGGCGGCGCAGACGGTTCCGAGGGTGTACTCCTGCAAGTCGAGCAGGGGTTGGCCGGGCCAGCGGTCGTCGAGCTCGTCGAAGAGGACCTCCGGGCTGGTGATGGTGTGGGGAGTGAACTGCTCCATGCGGTTGGTCTTCAGCCGGCCAGGGCGACGAGCCTTCCGTATTCCAGTTGGTCTGTCCGCCTGGCGGTGAGGTGGATGGGAACGTCGGAGAGGTGCTCCTTCAGGGCGGTGTACCCGGCCGCGTACGTCTCCTCCTGCTCGCCGGCGTCGGGCGGCATCCAGAAGATCAGGAGCTGTTCGTTCCTTCGCGTGCCTGGCTTTGTTCATGAGAGCGGGGTTCTGGCACAGATCTTGGGGAGTCGTTGCGGAGTGTCATCTCGGTGTTCGATCGTGAGGTTCAGGCTCACTGTCCCGTCCCCCTTCACTGGGCCTGCGTCGTCTGCCCCTTCCTCTCCGACCGGGGAGGCCGCTCAACGAGCGGTGGCGTCAATGAGGATTGCCTGAAGTCGTGCTTGGCACTCGGCAACGAACGCGGGGAAGGTGTGCTGGTAGTAGGAGATGCCGCTGACGCCCACTGCGATCGCCCAGGCGCGGGCGCGGGCCCAGGTCATCTCGTCCAGGTTCAGGGTGTCCCAATAGGCCTGTCGTGCTTGTGGCGGGAGGTCCCAGAGTGTGGAGTGCTCGGCGTCGGGAAATCCGACCGAAAGTCCCCCGAAGTCGATGACTGCGTGGAGCTTGCCTTCGCGGACCAAGAGGTTGGTCGGCTTGAGGTCGCCGTGGAGCCATACGGGGGGTCCGGAGGGCTCGGGCAGTGCGAGCGCGGCTCGCCACAACTGCTCTAGGGAGTCAACGTCGAGCTCAGAACCCACAGTGGTTCGGCAATCATCGAGACACCTGGTGATCCACTGGTCGCATGGCGCCAGGCTGCCGCCGCGGTACCAGCTGAGGTCATCTGCGCGAGTCGCACCCATGAGGTCAATGTCGTGGAGTTCCCTCACGACCGCCGCCAGGTCGGCTCCGAAGGCTGCCCAGTCCTGGACGGTGGCAGGGCCGGCCTCGTCACCGTCAATCCAGCGGTAGACAGACCAGACCAGAGGGAAGCCGTTGGTGGGCTTCCCGGCGTGGACGGGCTCAGGAATCGGAGATGAAAGTAGGGGCGCCAGGCGAGGAAGCCATTCCTGCTCCTTTCGCACGGCCTGTCCCTTGTCGGCGGTTCGTGGGAGTCGCACGAGCAGGTCATCGCCCAGCCGATACATGGTGTTGTCCGTGCCCGCGCCTGCGGTTGACAACGGCAGGTCAGCCCACTCTGGGCGCTGTGCCTTCAGCAGCGACCGAACCAGCGTCTCGTCGACTGGGATCTCATCCTCGTGAAGCGTCACGTCGGCAGTCTCACCGCAAGAGGGAGCGAGAAGCCAGTGACTTTCTGAGGTTCTGGCACAGAGCACCGTCTCGGATCGTTACTGGAGCAGGATCATCTTGCGGAGGAGTTCAAATCCGGCTCGCCCGTAGAGTTGCCTTTTGATCTTCTTGATGCGGTTGACGGCGCCCTCGATGCTGCCGGAGCTCCAGTGCAGGGTGAGCCCGGCTGTAACGGCGTCGAGGTCCCGGAGTAGGTGGAGTGCGAAGCCGGTGAGGCCGGGCAGTTGGCTGGTGTCGACTGCGTCGATCCATGTCGGGAGCGTGGCACCCAGATGGTCGCTGAGTATCTCGCCGAAGTCGCGGACATGCCCGGCGGCCTTGTCCAGTTCGGGGCAGCGGGTCAGGACCTCCTTCAGGCCGGCCCGGTCCTCCTCGGTCAGGGTCGTGGGGTGCCGGGTGAGCCAGCCGGTCACCTGCCGCACCGACGGCGGCCGCGGCGTCGCGCCGGCCGGAGCCCCGCGGAGGGTGGCGATGTGGGCACGGACCATCTGGTAGGTGACGGGCGCATTGTCGGCTACGAGTTCGCTGTGGAGGCGGGTGACGCTGCTGCATCCCTCGGCGAAGCGTCGCTCCAGGTAGGGCTTGTAGGGGTCCAGTCTGCTGGGTCGGGGGCGGTTCTCGCGGATGGTGTCCTGCCAGCGTGCGGCGTTCGTGTACCGGAGCACGGTGTTGAGGCCCCAGCCCAGGTGCCGGGCGATCGCCCGGCGTGAGTGGCCTTGGGCAAGGAGCTCGTGGACCAGGGCGTGTGCCGCCTTCTTCCGCTCGGCCCGCCGGCCGACGGGCTCCGAGTCGTCCTGCGGTCGACCGGAACCCAGGGTGGCCTGAGGCAGTATGCCGCTGGGCGACGGATTGCGCAGGCAGTCGCGGTGGGCGGCGACGCAGGTCTCCACGGCCCGGCCGAGGCCCTGCCACAGATGGAAGCGGTCAGCGACCTGCAGAGCGTCGGGGGCACCGCGGCGGGCACCCTCGACGTATGCGCCCGCACGGTCCCGGCAGATGATCTCCACGCCGGGGTGGCGGATCAGCCAGGCGGCCAGCGGCCCGGCATCGCGGGTGGGGAGAACATCGACCACGCGATGCTCTTCGACGCTGGTCAAGACGGTGGAGTAGGTCTGGCCGCCGCGGATCGCGAAGTCGTCCACGCCCAGCACACGCGGAGTGCTGAACTGTGGATCGGGCAATGCCATGATCCTGCGTAACAAGGTCATCCGTCCCGCGCCGAATCCCAGCTGGGCAGCCAGCCGAGCTCCGGCCCGCCCGGCCAGTGCCAGTCCCACCCGCTCCAGGGCGTGATTGAGCCGCGTGGTGAACCGTGCGTGCGGGGCAGCCAGCTGGGAGAACGGCTCGGCAAACGTCCGGCGCGGGCAGTCCACCACTCCGCAGATGAAACGCCGGACCGTCAGCCGGATCACAAATCCCTGCTCAGCGAGTGGAAGATCCCTCAGCGTGCGCTGGTAACGGTCGTGGACACGGTCCGAGAAACGGCCGCAGTCCGGACATACAGCCCCGGCCGCGCGGCCTCTCGCCACCACCTCGACCCTGCCGAACGCGGACGAAACCGCCTCGACATCCACATCGTCGATCCCGGCGAACATCAACGAGTCCCAGAACGGTGCATCGGTCACCATGACCAGCACCATCACCGTCCACAACCGACCGCAGCAGCCGTCGGCAGGAACCTGAGGGAGCGTCAATTTTGAGTGTCGGACGACAAGGCGTACGCGGTCTCACGCGAACCCGTCTCCTCGCAATCGAACACTGCGGTAACACTCCGCGACGCCTCCCCAAGATCTGTGCCAGAACCCACTACCCGTGAACAAAACCCAGGGGCGCTCCGCGACGGCTCCCCAAGATCTGTGCCAGAACCGTAAACGAGAACGAATGTCCGTCAGTGCTGGCAGCGTTGCTGGCCTGAGGTGCCTGGAGATGTCGGTCAGAACCAGGAACGGCTGGAGGGTCAGACCCCGATTCGACGCATCCACCAGGGGAAGCCTCGGGGTGCGAAGGGATTGTTGAGGGTGCGGTCAAGCCCGTGTTCGTCTGCGGGACCGATGACTGCGCTCAGCTCGCATCGCGCCTTGGAGCTCAGAGCATGGAGTGTGATCTCCAGCAGGGTGCGGACGTGGTAGTCGCCGTTGCGGAGGTCTGTGTCATCGCGCTCGTAGAACCGATCGAGGTCCTCGCGTGGCCGGCGGACAGACGTGTTCCAGCGGCGGAACGCGTGTGAGACTTCACCCGCGGGGAGCCTGTGGTGAGTCCTCGCTAGCGCGGGACCCGCAGGCCGCGATCGACGACCAGATGCGCCTGGGACCGCCGGCACCGGCGATGCCGCCCGGATCGCAGCCGACTACGCGGCACGGGCGCCGCTTAGGGCCGGCTTGAGGGCACAGTGTCCTTCGCCACCAGTATGTTGTCCGACCAGCAGAGCCGGTAGAGGTCGACCTGGTCCAACAGGTCGCGGCCGGAACGGTAGAACTGGCACGTGGCGCCGAGCGGCCGGGGTGCGGAACGGGCGTGTTCGGGCGGGTAGGGGTACGCGCGGGCCGGAAGCAGAGCGGCGAGTTCGGCACGCGGCCGGCCGGTGGTCAGCTCGTCGAACCGGGATGGGGGCAGCACGCTCGTCGTCAGCTGCCAGGCCAGGTAGACGGCGGCGGGCACGAAGAAGGCGGCTGCGACGGCAGGCGCCGCGAAGGCGGCGACGGAGCGGCGGCGGGCGGAGCTCCGTACGTAGGCGAGCCGCCTGGCGGACTCCGGTGTGACGGTGACGGTGACGGTGTCCGTGTCCGCGTCCGTGTCCGGGGCCGGGGCTGGGTTGAGAGCAGTCTCGGACGGCAACGCGGACCCGGTGTGCCGCCCTCGGATCCAGGACAGCATTCCGGGCGTCGTCCCGGCTCCCGGCGCTGGTGTCCCCGGGCGGGACGTGGCCTGGTGCGGGAGGACGGCGGTGACGCGGAACCCGCCCTGATACGGGCCGGTCCGCAAGGAGCCCCCGAGAACCGTCACCCGCTCCCGAAGCCCCGTCAGGCCCCGGCGGCCGACGCCGACCGTCGGGCCTTCGGCCGCGTGCGCCGGTCCGTCAGCCGGCGCGGCGGCGTTCACCACGCTCACACGGGTACGCCTCGCCTCGTGCGTGATCCGCACCCGGATCGCACTGTCCGGCGCATGCTTCACCGCGTTGGTGAGGGCCTCCTGAACCACCCGGTACATCCCGCGTTCGACCAGCGGGGACAGCGTGGGCACCGCCCCGCGCAGCTCCCAGCGGACCGGCACCCCGGAGGCGACCGCCCGTCCAAGGAGGTCCTCGACGGTGTCGTTGACAGGCAGGCCCGCACCCGTTTCCGTTCCGGGCTGGTCGTGCAGTACGGCGACGGTCTCCCGCAGTTGCTCCACGGCGTCCGCGATCGTCCCGCGCAGCTCGGCGAGGTCGGTGCGGTCACGGTCGGTGAGGTCTGGGGAGAGTTCCAGAGCCCCGGCACGCAGGGCGACCAGGCTCAAGGCGTGGCCGAGGGAGTCGTGCATGTCGGCCGCGATGTCCGCGCGTTCGGTCAGCCGCGCCCGCTCCGCAACCAGTTGTTGCCGCTCTTCCAGGCTCCGGGCCAGCCGCCAGCCCTCCCGAACGAGTTCGCGTCGGCCACGCCAGTGCCGGCCGGCCAGCCAAGGCACCAGAAGGGCGGCGGGCAGCACGGTCAACGCGTAGAACCACCACACGGCCTGCGTCCGCAGCACCGCGCACATCGCGAGATCGGCCGCGAGGCACCCGGCGAGCACCAGGAGGGGGCGCCGTGCCGCAGCGACCCGGCCGCCCAGCAGACAACTCAGGACGGCCAGCGACAGGACGTGGGCGTTGGCGGGGGTCGCTGAGTCGGCCATGCCCAGCGCGCACAGCCCGTTGACCAGGACGACCGCGGCCCCCGATCGGCGGCGGGACAGCGGCACGGCAACCGCCAGGACGGCCAGCGGGAGGAGCAGGTCCCAGACCAGCGAGGCTGCGCCCGCTTCCCGGAACCCGTAGCCGGTGGCGGCTGCGAGCACGCCCCACAGGGCCACGTCGCCTCGTATGGACCTGGCTGGGGGCATGCGCGTGTGCTGCATGGCGCGTCGACTGTCCTTCCGATGGATGTCCTCACCTGCCCAGTCGATTCTGTGGGACGGGCCCTGACGCCCGACGAGGGGGTGGGCACGGTGAGGGCGTCCGAGCGGGTTCCGACGCGCGGTCAGGCGTCCCGGCGGCGAAGGACGTACAGGCCGATCAGGTGCGCGGCCGCGGCCCACGCAGCCACGATCAGGACCGACGTCGCCGACGCGTACGGGGCCTCGGCGCCGATGCGCATGAAGTGGTCTCCGGATCCGTGCGGCAGATGGTCGTTGACGTCCGCGAGCGTCGGGCCTCCGAGCCCCAGGAGCACGCTCGGCAGTGCCCACAGGAGTGTGACGAGGATCGAGAGCGCGCCGGCCGGGTGGCGCGTGGCGAACGCCACCCCGACGGTCAGGACGGCGACCAACGCCTGGTAAAGACCGACCGCGAGGACCTGCCGGAGGCTCGGGCCAGCCTCGAAGGAAGCGCGCCCGTCGAACGCCACCCAGGCCACCGCCGTACCCACGACGGCGAACGTGGTGCCGGCGACGAACGCGACCACGGCCGCCACCAGGGCCTTCGCCGCCTGGACCCGAGGCCGCCGGGGCACCCACAGCAGGGAAGCCCGCACACTTCCCGTCGAGTATTCGGAGGTCACCGCGACGGTGGCCAGGACGACGACGGCGAACTGGGCGAGGACGGCGGAAGAGGCCGCCGCGTTCCCTGCGGGCTGGATCGGATGCCCGTTGATGCGGGCGATCGAGGCGTAGTAGTAGGTGAAGACGCCGGTGATCGTGAGGCCCGCCAGAAGGCAGAGATATGGGGCCCGGACGGACCACAGTTTGGTCCATTCGGAGGCGATCGCCCCGGCGAAGCCACCCGGTGTGCCCCGGCCAGGGGTGTCGGGCACGGCCCGGGGCGGGTCCGTCCGCCTGTCGGGTGTCGTCGTCGCGGTCACTGTCGTCCCCCTTCGTTCGGCGCCGCGTCCGCGGCGCTCTCGTCCGCGCCTCTGCCGCCCCTCGTGTACTCGACGCTGCGCGCGGTCAGGTCCATGTACGCCTGCTCCAGCGAGACCTGGACGTCGCTCAGCTGATGCAACCGGACCTGGCAGTGGTGGGCCAGGTCGCCGATCTCGGCGGCGGTGCGGCCCTCGACGATGAGATCGCCGGACGCGGACGTCTCGACACTCACCCCGTCAGCCGTCATCAGACGGCGGACCAGGGTCGCCCGCTCCTCGGGGTCGGGCACCACGGCGCGCGCCGACGCGGGAGAGGCGGCAGAGAGGAACTCGGTCATGGAGGTGTCGCTCAGCAGTCGGCCCCGTCCGATGACGACGAGGTGGTCGGCCGTCAGCTGCATCTCGCTCATCAGGTGGCTGGAGAGGAACACGGTGCGTCCTTCCGCCGCCTGGTCACGGACGAGCCGGCGGATCCAGCGCACGCCGTCCGGGTCGAGGCCGTTGACCGGCTCGTCCAGGACGAGTACCGGAGGATCGCCGAGGAGGGCGCCCGCCACCCCGAGTCGCCCGCTCATGCCGAGCGAGTACGTTCCCGCCGGCCGGCGGGCCGCCTTGGTCAGGCCCACCGTCTCCAGCACCTCGTCCACCCGGCGTAGCGGGATGCCGTTGGCCCTGGCCTGGGCGACGAGGTGCGTGCGGCCGGAACGAGCCGGGTGGACGGCCCGGGCGTCGAGCATCGCGCCGACGGCGCACAGCGGCCGTCGCAGGTCCGCGTAAGGCCGGCCGGCGATCAGGGCCCGCCCGCGGGTGGGGTGGTCCAGGCCCAGGATCATGCGCATCGTGGTGGACTTCCCGGCCCCGTTGGGGCCGAGGAAGCCGGTCACGCGGCCGGCCCGGACGTCGAGTGTCAGGTCATCCACGGCGAGGGTGCCGCCATAGCGTTTGGTGAGTCCTTGGAGGGTGATCACGGAGTTCCTTCAGGTCGGTCGTGGACCGCGGAATACAGCACCCGGGAGCCGGCGGTGGCGCGCGCCGACCGAGGCGTGGCGGGCCTGGCCCGGGTGCGGCCGCCTCGTTTCCCGTACGGAATCGACGCTAGGAGTCCGCGGCGTCGGCGCCCATTGGCCGAACGGCAGCGACGTCCTGCCTTTCGTCGGGGGTGTGCCCCGACCCGGGGCGGATCCGTGGGGCTCGCCGTTCGCACGGTGGTGCGGCGGCCGTAGGCTCGCCGCGTGGAAGAGACGACGCCGAGCAGCCGACAGATCCGGGTCCTGGTGGCTGACGACGAGGCGATGGTCCGGGCGGGTATCCGGGCCATCCTCGCCAGGGACCCGCACGTTGAGGTGGTCGCCGAGGCAGGTGACGGGCACGAGGCCATCGCGCTCGCCGGCCGGTACCGGCCGGACGTGGTCCTGTTGGACATCCAGATGCCGGGCTTGGACGGGCTGACGGCAGCGGCGCGGCTCCACCGAGAACCGACGGCGGTCGGTGTGATCATGCTGACGACCTTCGGTCAGGACGAGTACGTCACCCGCGCCCTGGAGGAAGGCGCCGACGGCTTCCTGCTGAAGGCGGACGACCCGAGGGAACTGCTCAACGGGGTACGGGCGGTGGGAGCCGGCGGGGCCTACCTGTCCCCCCGGGTCGCCGGCCGAGTCATTGCCGGGCTGCGCGCGCACCGGGCAGCGCATCCTCACCGCTCGCTGGAGCGGCTCACGGAACGGGAGCGCGAGGTGCTGGCCGGACTCGGGACGGGACTGTCCAACGCGGAGCTCGCGAGCCGGCTGCACCTGGCTGAGGGCACGGTGAAGGCGCACGTCAGCGCGGTGCTCGCGAAGCTGGGCGCGCGCAACCGGGTGGAGGCGGCCATCTCCGCGTACGAGGCCGGCCTGGTCCCGCAACGCCCCCGCTGACCCGGTGTCAGCGTCCCGCCGAGTGCCGATCATGCCCTCGCCACAGAAGCGCCCGGGCACGGAGGCGGCGCGGCGGCGCCCGCCAGTGCTGTGACCGGGAACCTTTGCCGGGTTGCTTGTATCCGGTCCCATGACGGACCCTCACGACCACGCTCCGGCCGATGCCGATGCCGATGCCGACGACGTCGAGCGCCACCCCTGCCCGCGGTGCGCGGCCGCCCCGGCTCGTCGCGCCGCTCGCGCGGTGGCGCGGTCGCCGGGTCGAGGTGCGGGTACGGGGGTGGGCGGGGACGTGCCCGAGGTCGACCCCGGGCAGCGGCAATAGGTTCCTCCGGCTGCACTGGGGAGGACGGCCCGGGTGCCTGTTGGCCCTCGGGCCGTCCGTCAGCTCGAAAGGTCGGCCGTGCAAAGTCAGAACGCGTACACCGGGTTCCCGTTCAGGGTCGCCGACATGATGCACGCGTTGGAGAAGGTGTGTTTCCAGGTGACGCGCCTACCGTGCAGTACGCCGTCCGCGGTGACCGTGACGGGGTCGAAGTACTTGGGGCACGACCGCGATGTATTCGGTTTTGCCAGCAGGCGGTTGAGTTCTCCGTCGGTGGCGTTGAGGGCGTCGCACGCGGCCCTCGGGGCGGGGTGAGTGCCCTCGGCGGTGTAGGCGCAGCTGAGGGTCGACGCGCGCAGGACGGTGTCCGTGGGTGCGCCGGAACCCTGGGCAATGGTGAAGACCATCGCGGACGGGCTGTGCATACCGGCGGGTTGAGCCTCCGCGAGACCCGTGGCGCCTGCAAGACAGAGGAGGCTGAGGGCGGATACTGCGACCATGTGGTGACGCATGACAAGTTTCGCCTTCGATTCAAGGGTGATTTCGCTTCGATGCCTGCGTTCGAACGCTCCACTGAAGACGAGCCTGGCAGGCCCGAAGGAGGGTCGCCAACCAGCAGTCGATTTACGGACAGATGATTTGAATAGCGGATCACCGGCCGGTGTTCGCCCGGCTGGCGCGGTACATCCCAGGCTCCCGAGCGGCCCGGGGTGGGGGTGCGGCCCCGCCGCGCCGTGTTCCTCCCTGGTGACGGCGGTGCGCGGTTCGCCGAATCACCTTGCAGGGTGACGGGGGAATGTGGTCAACCCAAGTCTCAGGGCGCGGAGCTCCTGACTGAATCCGGTCCGGCGCAGCTCGGCGGGAAGGTGGCCGGTGTCGATGAAGAGGAAGGACCTCCCTTGAGGCCCGACACCCCGCGGGGCTGGAGTATTCGGGCGCCCGTTCAGCCGGCAGCGGTTCGTCAGGCTCACCTGAATGGAAGCCCGTACCCCGTCCGCCCTCCCCCTGCCCGCCGCCCACACCCCGATCGCCGGACTCACCGCGCGGGCGGCGGCCTGGCGCGGCTACGACGTGCCGACAGGGCGACGGGTGTCGAAGGCCGCAGGGCGCACTGGTACGGAGGTCCCCGTGCGGCCGCACGCCATGCCGGCCCGCTGGGCCTGGGGCTGCTCGAACCGGCCGACGACTGGCTGACGCACCTACCGCGCCCCTTCCTGCGGGGGCGCGTGCGGCTCACCACCCTCGGCGAGGCACGGGAGCTGCGGGAGCAGGTTTTCGTGAAGCCGCCCTCGGCCAAGCTCGACCTGCTGCCCGCCGCCGTCCACGAGGTCGGGACCAGCCTGCCCGGCGGGCTCGACGGCTCCACGCCGGTTTTGGTGAGCGGTGTGGTGGAGTTCGCCACCGAGTCCGGCTGTTCGTCCTTGACGGCGAAGCCGTCACCGGCAGTCGCTACGCCGTCCACGGACGCCTCGATCCGGCGCCGCTGGACGCCGAGAGCCGCGCATTCGCCCGTACGGTCCTCGACGCCACGGCCTCCGGCCTGCCCAGCGCGGTGTGTCTGGACACCGGTCGGCTCGCCGGCGGCGACTGGGCGGTGGTCGAGGCCAACATGGCGTCATTCGCCCACTGTTACGCCGCGGAACCCGACCGCGTCCTCGACGTAGCGCTCCGTGCCGCCGGCCCGTTCGGGTCCAAGACGCGAGCAGCCTCTCGTAATGATCAAGAGATCCGAACGTTTGGAAACTCGGGCGTGGTGAAGACGGTTGTTAACACCGACTCTATTCATCGAGGTAGGAGAAGCGCATGGGCATCATTGCCTGGATCTTGATCGGACTGCTCGCGGGCTTCATCGCGAAGGCGCTGATGCCCGGCAAGGACCCCGGCGGCGTCATCATCACCATGCTCATCGGCATCGCGGGCGGCCTGCTCGGCGGCTTCCTCGGCAAGGTCATCTTCGGCGTCGACTCCATCGACGGTTTCTTCGACCTGTCCACCTGGATCGCCGCCATCATCGGCTCCGTCATCCTCCTCGCCGTCTACCGACTGGTCACCGGCAACAAGCGACACCACAGCCACGCCTGAACGACCTCCTCAGACCCGGACGAAAACGGCTCCCCCTCTCTGCTGAGGGCGGAGCCGTTCCGCTGCTACGAGTGCAGCCCAGGCCGCGCCTCTCTCCGTGGCGCCCCCACTTCCGTCAGGCCAGAGGGGTGACCTGCCGGCCAGCAGCGGGCCGTGTGTGCCGGTGCTGGGCTGCCGGAGACGGTGCGTAGGGCGACCCTCAGGGGGTAGGCGCGCGGCACTGCCCGCGAGTGGAGGAGGACCCGTATGCCGGCCCGGTCCGTCTCAGAGCATGAAGCAGCGCCTGAACGCGACGCCCTCTTGGGCGGTCGCTACCGGCTCCAGGGCCCCATTGGGTCCGGCGGCACGGCGGATGTCTTCCGCGGCGTCGACCAGATGCTGGGCCGTGAGGTGGCGGTCAAGGTGTTCCGCGCGGGCACCGACACGATCACTGCCGACCGCTTCTGCGACGAAGCCCGCACACTGGCCCGACTGTCCCACCGTGCCCTCGTCACCGTCTATGACGCCGGCCGACACGGCCAAGGCGCGTACATGGTGACGGAGTTGATCCGCGGCGTCACCTTGCGCACCCGAATGGATGCCGGCCCCCTCAGCGCCGTCCAGGTCACGCGGATCGGCGCCGACCTTTCCTCAGCCCTCGACCACGTGCACGCCCACGGCATCATCCACCACGACGTGAAACCCTCCAACATCCTCCTGGGCGCAGAGGGCTCGCCACACCTGGCCGACTTCGGGCTCTCCCGGACCGTCCACGACGACTCCCACAGCGCCCACGACACCCTTGTCGGCACCCTCGCCTACATGGCCCCGGAACAGTTCCTCGGCCAAGGCGCGAGCACAGCCAGCGACATCTACGCCCTGGGAATGACCCTCCTCGAAGCACTCACCGGCCACCGCGAATACCAGGGAACGCCCGTGGAGATCGGCACCGCCCACCTCCTGCGTCAACCCCGGATTCCCGAGGGGCTGCCGGACGACCTGGCTCGCCTCCTCAGGGCGATGACCGCCCAGGCCCCTGCGGATCGCCCCGACGCCGCCACCGTCCACCAGCGCCTGCAAGACATCGCACAGGCGCCGCGGCCCCGGACCGCATCGAGCACGGCGCTCACCGGCACCTCTACACACCGCTCATTGCCGCCATTCCCTGCCGCGCACCCCATGCGAACGCGGAGCAGGGCTGTCAGCCGGCGACAGGCGGCTCTCTTCAGCCTTGCGGCTGCGAGTGTCGCGGCCAGCTGTGCGTTGGCGCTGGGGGGCATAACAGCAGGGAAGAACACACCCGACACCGCTCCCTCCCCCGAACAACCGTTGGCGTCAAAGAGCACCGAGTGGGCCGGCCCGGCAGGACCCCCCAGCACGGTGCCCGCGTCGCCTCCTGCAGCGTCAGCCCCGCAGCTGCCGGTCGCGGCACCTTCCATCCCAGGAGAACTTGAGCCCTCCACCAACCCGACCCATTCATACTCCGCTCCATCCGTCACAGACCGTCCGACGAAGGCTCCTGAGCCAACGGAGATCCCCGGGAAGGCCAAGGGCAAGAAGGGCAAGGGATGGTAAACGAACCACCCCTGAAGCGCTGGCACACGCCGGTAGCCGACCGTCGTTGAACCCCGTTCCCATGCCGCGGCGCGCAGGGCCACCCGCCAGGAGGTGCTCCCGGCCGCGCGGGGCGTTTACCCGCAGGTCGGGCCGGGCTGCACTCCGACAGGCGGGGCCTGGGGGCGTACTACGTGCCGTTGAGGTCGTCGATCAGCATGAACAGGGCATCCTCGGACGGGACCTCGATGTGGTCGCCGCTCTCACTCTCGGCTCCGTAGTACGCAGCCCCCATGAGCCCTGTCTCCCATCGAACCGCTGACCTTCGCGGCCAGAACGACACGCGGAGGTGTGGCTTCCCGGGCGGGTGGGTGGAGCGGTCAGCGGATGTCAGGGGCACGTGCGGGGCGGGTGGAATGCGTGCGTCGCGCAGGTGGGTGTGACGGATATGTCCACGTCTGGTAACCAGCGTCGGCGGGGGATGCCGTGGGGGCCGTGGCGTCGAGAGCGTGGCCCTGGGCTCACTTCGGGCCGAATCCGAAAGACCACCCGCGACGCCATCAACCTCCGCGGCTGGGCCCTGCGCGACGACCGCGGCCGCACCGTCGACACCGAGACCTGGGGCCGCCGCCAGCCTCCACGCGCAGGCCGGGCCCCGTGCCAGTGAGCCTGCGCGAGATGCCCCACCCGTGGCCGGCCCATGCGGCCACCACCGCTGACCGGCACGCGCGCACGGGCCGTCGCCCCCCCGGTGACGGCCCGAACTGCTGCAAGTGGAGGGGGCGTGCCGTGTTTCTCCGGCCCGCATCGAAGTGGAACCCTGCTGAACGGTCGGCGGACGCATACGATCGCGTCCGCCGCCGGACGACGGGGCAGGCGGACAGCCTGGAGTGACGAACCTGTACGACGGGCGTCGCCCCGCCGCCTCGCTTCCCCATGCCGGGCGGCCCCATGACCACCGTGTGGCGCTCCGCCATCAGCCGGTCCACGACTGCCGACAGGACGAAGTCGCGGCCAACTGCCGACCGGGCCTCAGGTGCCGTCCCGTCCCCCTGGAGGGGGGTACCGGACATTCCGCTTTCCGGGTACGGCAACTTAGCTCGAATCGGGTTAAGTTGACCTCCCGCCCGCAGTGTGAGCGGCAACCCGAGAGACAGAAACAGGCATGTACGCGAAGAACGAAACCGGGCAGGTACGGTCGACGATCGGCGGTGGCGGGGAATTCGCCCCGCGCGCGGGCGGGAACCAGGAAATCCCGGAATCGGCGCGGTGGTTCGAGGCCCTCGCCTCGTACGCCCCTGCACCCGCCTTCATCCGCGACGGACAGGGCCGGTACCTGTGGGTGAACGCCGCCTACGCCCACCTCTACGGCATGGAACCGCAGTCCGTGGTCGGGCGGACGGTCGAGGAGATCGACGCCCCCGACGACGCCGCCATGTTCCGGGCATTGGACCGCGAGGTGCTGTCGTCGCGCCGCCCCGTACGCCACACCCTCGTCTTCCGGCACCCCGACGGTGCGCCCCGGCAGGTGACCGGGCACCGGTTCGTCCTGGACCTCGGCCGGGGCCCCCGCGTGGGCGGCATCTACACGGACGTCACCGACCAGGCCCGGGCCCTGGAGGACAAGGCCGCCGCCGCCGAGGAACTCCACGCCCTGTGGGAGCGTTCGGGCCTGGCGATCGTGACACTGGACCTGCGGGGCCGCGTACAGCGGGTCAGTGGAGGAGTTGCGGAACTACTCGGGGGTGACCGTGCCTCCCTGGAGGGCAGCCGCGCCGTCGGGCACTTGCGTGGGGACCCCCGGGCGGTGCGGCACGCGTGGGCGGACCTGGTCACCGGCAAGGCCTCCCGGCGCACGTGTTTCCTGATCTGCGGGACGGCCTCCGGCGGGAGCAAGGTGCTCCGCGCGGATCTCGCGGTGGTCAGGCGCCGGGGGGCTCCCGACCGGGTGTCGGCCGTACTGACTCCGCGCAGCGTCGAGTTCGGCACCCCCGTCCAGGTCAGCCCCGTGCAACTGCGGGTCCTCTCCCTCGTGGCGGGCGGCCGGTCCAACGGAGCCATCGCCACCGACCTGGGACTGTCGCGCCAAGCCCTGGACTACCACCTGCGCCGGCTGCGCGTCGCGCTCGACGCGGACTCGCGTCCGGCCCTGGTGGCTCGGGCCTACACCCTCGGCATCTTCGACAGTAGTGTCTGGCCGCCGCGCGCGGCCGTCCCGCCGTATCAGGGCTGACCGGATGCCCGACGTACGCCCTCCCGACGCAGCCGCCCCAGGACGACGCCCACGACGAGCAGCAGCAGACAGGTGCCCGCCGCCGCGTGCACGAGGAGAGCGTCGAGCCGGTCCACGGCCAGGTAGGCACCGACGGCCAGTGCCACCACCGCGCACACGCCCCGGTCGAGGATGGACTCCACCGACAGCAGGGTCGCCCGGTAGGGGGTCGGCGGGATGGCCGCGTTGATCAGGTTGCGTTGCACCGGGTACGCGAGGCCCGCCGCGGCGGCGAACACGCACAGCCACAGGATCGTGCCCAGGCCCCCCGACAGCGTGGTGGCCGCGAGCGTGATTGCCATGACCACGCTGAGGACGGTCACCACGGTGGCGTCGGCCAGTCTGCTCCGCAGCCAGCCGGTTCTGGCCGAACCAACGGCCTCGGCGACCGTCATCGCCGACAGCACCGCACCATGGTCGGCGACGGGGAGGTCCTTTTCGAGGAGCAGCGGTTGGAAGAGGTTGACCTGGCAGATGCGGGCGAGCGTGAACACGGCCACGCCCTGCACCATCAAAGGGCCGAGGGACCGTGACGTTCCGAGCACCTTCGCGGCCTGGCGGGCTGAATCGAGGAGCCCGACGCGCTCCGCGCGCGGCTGACCGCCCCCGCGGGGCGCCGCGATCGCCGGGAGGGCCGCGGCGCAGGCCAGCGAACCGAGCGTGGAGAGCGCGGTCAGCACGTAAGGGGCCTCGTGCCGGACGTGCATCACCACGCCGACCAGCGGCCAACAGGCGATCTTCGCCCAGAGGCCGAGCGCCCGGGCGGTGCCCTCGGCCTGTACGTAGTGCTCGCCCGCGCCGTGCTCGTGCAGGTACTCGTACAGGTAGGCGCTGGAGGCCCCGGACACCAGAGAGCGGGCGGCCGCGATGGCCAGGAAGTGCGCCATGAAGCCCGCGAAGGACGGCGAGGCGACCGGCAGGAGGTTCGCGGCGGTCATCGCGGCCGCCCCCAGCTGCATGCAGCGACGCTGTCCGATGCGGTCGGCGATGAAGCCGGTGGGTATCTCCAGCAGGCAGAACGCCACGTAGTAGACGCTCTGGATGCCGAAGATCTGGCTGTCCGAGAGGCCCGCCTGCTTCTGGTACTGGTAGAAGACCGGCATCCACCACAGCAGGTTGAACAACAGCTGGAACCCGTTGTTCAGTCGGATCACGCGGAGCACCACGGCGGGCGGACGCCCGCGGCGTTTCACGCGCGTACGCAGGGAGACGGGCATGGGCGACCTTCGGGTGGGACGGAACGGGGGGGAGTACGGACGGGTCAGGCGCTGTACGGGCGCAACTGGAGGATGTGGAGCGCGCCTCCCGGCCCGAGCAGCCATTCGATGTCGAGCGGCCCCGCGAAGGTGTAGTCCGTGGCGAAATGGGACTGGAGCAGGCGGCCCGCCAGGGCCAGCCGCCCCAGGTGGGCCCGCGTGTCCTGGGCCAGGTCCTCGGTGGCCGCGCCCAGCGAGATCGTGCGGCCGCCGCCCTCGACCGTGTTGTACAGGTACTGCAGGGGCATCGTCCGGCCGTCGACGACATCGGCCGTGGACCCGTGCGCGCAGTTGAGGTACACGTTGCGGAAGTCGGCCCGGTTGGTCGGATTGCAGGTGACCATGACGCCTCCGAGCGGGGACGGCTCGTAGCGCTGGACGATCACCCCCATGTAGGTGTCGTCCAGGGGGATGCCGGCCTGATGGCGCAGCCGCACGCTGCGCGGGGAGAGCAACGAGGCCCATACCTGGCGGATGGCGTCCAGCAGCCCCGGCAGATCGGTGACCTTGGTGTGGGACTCGTAGATCCCGGCTGCGGAGAAACCCGGGAGGTCCTCGGCGTTCGAGGAGGACCGCACGGCGAAGCGGCCCGTGCCCGCCAGGTGCTCGACCAGCTGCGTGTCCAGGGCGCGCACCAGGTGCTCGGGCACCGGGAGAGTGCGCACCAAGTGCTGCAGTTGGAGGCAGACCGTGTCCACGGCGTCCATGGAGTTCAGCTCCAGGGCCATTTTCAGTTTGCCGATGCTCTGTTGCACGGCCGGTGAGGAGTCCAGGAAGCGCTGCTGGACGGAAAAGGGGACGGCGATGCCTGCCGGCGCCTGGACGTACCGGGTCAGGAACTCGCTCGCGTACTGGGCGAGATCACCGTCCTCGGGCATCCCCAGCCGGGCGGCCAGGTGACCGAGCAGGTCGGCCCGGGGCGGGCGGGGCACGGAGTAGTAGCCGGTCAGCCGGCCCGATCCGTGGCGCAGTACGTGGTGCAGTTCCCCGAGGTTGGCCGCTTTGGTGCCGTAGCGGTTGCGGTCACCGGCGCGTAACGCGGACAGCGGCACGAGCGGTACGTCCGTCACGTGCGGCGCGTCGAGACGGACCCGCTGCGTGTGCCAGGTCGGTTCGGCGAGGTCCGACGGTTCCTCGGCGCGCTCGATGACGAACCCGTCGGCGGTGACCTCGTAACGGACCCAGGCACCGTCCAGCTTCTCGTCGGCGATCGTATCGAGGACTCCGCGGACGATGGCGTTGGGGATGCCCCACCCCGCTGCCAGCATGTTGGTGTGCGACAGCGGAGTGGTGGGGTGCGCGTTGATCAGACCGGAGAGCCGGGGAATGTCGTCGGGGACCACCGGCATGGCGACGATGTCGTACCAGGTCAGACCCGCGCGGGCGGCCAGGTATTCCTCGCCCGAGGCGAAGGCGCGGAGCCGGCCGGTGGCCGACGCGAGCGTCAACGGCACGAAGGGCGCGGTCGCCAGGAGCGCGTGACCCCGTGCACGGGGCACCACGGTCTCCGGCACCTTCGCGAGGGCGTGCTCCTGCCCGTGGTTGGCGGGCTTCACCAGCAGCTCCAGCGCGGGGTCGAGGTGAGCCCGTACGAAGGCGTGGAACTCGATCAACAAGTCCGCGCCCATGGTGTCGGCCTCGGTGGTCTCCAGGACCATGAACGGCTCGACCCGCTCCGGGCCGCCCCGGGAGTGCAGCGACAGGACGCCGAGCAGGAAGCGCCGTGCGGGGTCCTGGTAGACGTCATGGTTGAAGCGGTCGAGTTCGGCGTCGAGCTGCCCGAGGGTCAGACCCTGGATCTCGGTGGCTATGTAGTTGACGTGGAAGGAGTGCACGGAGCTGTCGAGGACGTGCCAGAGGCCCTGGTCGCGGTCCACGACGACCTTCACGTACGAGTGCCCGCCCAGCACCCCGGCCAGTTGCTCGAACAGGGGGAGTGTGAGCAGGGTGTCCACGGCGGCGCCTCGGGGGGACGGCGCGGCAGCGATGGTTCCGGCGTTCGTCATGCGGTGCTCCCGGGCGTCGAGCGGTCGGTGGGCAGGGCGGAGGGCTCGGGGGTGTCGGCCGTGAGGGCGTGGGACGGGGCGGTGAGGGCTTCCGGCAGGGCCGAGAGGATGCGTCGGCAGTCGGCCAGCAGTTCCGGCCCGGACTCGGCGGTGAGGAAGCACAGCGCGGCCATGGAATTGGCCCCTCCCGCCTCCTCGTAGCGCGGTACCGGGCTGCCCGGCGCGAGACTGTGTTCGCGCACCGGCTCCACGCGGGAGCCCGGGGCGACCAGGGCGGCCCAGTCGACCGCCTCGAAGTCCCAGGAGGGGTGTTCGGTCCAGGGCCGGCCCTCGGCGTCGACGGCAAGGACGACGAGGGATCCGGCGGCGCCCTTGCCCTTGGTCAGCATCCGCTCCGGGTAGGCGACCTCCCGGCCGAGCAACTGGCGCACCAGCATGCCGATCATGTCGAACCCGAAGACGGTCTCCACCTGTCGGGTGGTCATCACCCCACCGAAGCGGGCGGCGGTCTCGATCAGCCACATGACCCCGCCCGCGCCGAGTTTGATCTCGGTATGGGTGGCGCAGGTGTCGAGTCCGAGCGCGTCGACGGCGGCGCGCGACACTTCCTCGATCCGATGCTGCAACGCGTCCGGGAGGGCGGCCGGAGCCAGGCTCGCCCGCTCGGTGAAGGGCGCGATGGTGGGCATCCGCCCGGTGATGCACAGCGGGTGGTAGCGGCCGTCGGCGACGATCCCCTCCACGCTGACGTAGTCGCCCCACCCGTCCCCGTCGAACCAGTCTGACGCCTCCCCGGTCACGATCTCCTCCAGCAGGAAGTCGCTGACGCCCTCGTCCGCGGCGAGCAGCTCCGAGTAACCCTGCGCGGAGGAGGCTTCCATGACGGAACGGCCGGTCGTCCAGGCCGCCTCGGCCTGCTGCTCGTTCCACACGGTGAGGTGGGCCGTGGAGCCCGCGCTCCAGGCTGCCTTCAGGAGGAGCGGCGGCCTCAGGGTTTCGAAGGCGGCGATGATGTCCTGTCGAGCGTGGACCTCCGCGAACCCCGGTACGGGCACCCCGGCGTCACGCCAGATCCGGCGCATCAGACGCTTGTCCCGCGCCCCCGCGACCCGCTCGCCGGCACCGCGCAGACCGAGCCGGAGGCTCGCGTGGGCGACGGCCACCACCGCGTACTCCGACAGGGTCAGTACCGCCCCGGCGCCGACGCGGCGGGCGTGGGAACAGATCAGATCGACCAGTTCCACCCCCTCGCCCGGCGGGACGGTGGTGACCGACGCGCACTCGGGCATCCACACCGACTCGGTGGTTCGGGGCAACGGCGCGAGCGCCAGGACGTGCACCTCGGCGTGGGCGGCGATGCGCGGGACGGCGTACTCCAGAGGAGGGCCGCCCTTGGCATAGACGAAGAGGATCGGGGTCATGGTGCTCCTGGGGTCGAGGGGGACGCCGCGGGGCGCGACGGCGGACGATCCGTACGCGGTGTCACCGTGCACAGACCATGGGTAACTAGACCACGACGGAAAACGGCGGACGCACAGATGCACGCCTACTCGGTTAGGCGTTCGCCAAACAATGGCGCTCGCCAAGTCGGCCCGGTATGGGGGCGTTTCAGCCATCCGGGCGGGCCTCGTGGTGATCGCGCGTCCGCGGGCGGTCCGGCAGGTCGTCACCAGCCGATCAGGAACCCGAGCGGCCACCCCGGCGGTCGACGGGGCCCCGTCCCGGCCCGCGGCGACGACTCACGGCCACAGCATGCGTCGACGTGCTGGGCCTGATCATCGGCGTCGTCGTCATGGCCGCTTCCGCGCACGACAACGCCGCCCGCACCGCCCTGCTCGACCAGGCCGCCGAGCGGTGCGGGCTGCGCCTGGAGAAGGTGCTGGTGGCTACTGCGGAAGCCACCCCGAGGTGCGGTGCGCTTCGTCGACGCCACCAGGTCGAACACGTCCATGGGCAGCCCGTACGCGCCTTCGTGCGCTTCAGCGATTGAGAGGTGCCCCGGGACTTCCATAGGCTGGCGACACGGGTGTTCCTGGGGGTGCGGGGCGTCCCTGCGCGGCCGCGCCGTGGTGGGTGTTGGGTTCCGCGGGCGGAGGGCCTTTCGGTGGGTGAGCCGGGCGTGTGGGGTGAGGTCACGGCAGTTGAGGGTTTGGAGGCTGAGGCTGGGACTGCTGCGCCCAGTAGACGCCGAGGTCGGCGAGGGCGGCGAGCTGCCTGATCGGGCCGGCCGCGGCGAGCCTTCCGGTGCACATTGACGGCTTGGTTCAGTTCTGCTGGCCGGGCGAGCGTACGTGGCTCACGTCGGTCGGGTCTTGGGGGAGGAACCCGTTCGCGCCGTCCTTCAGCGAGAAGACCACGAGGTAGAGCTTGCACGGCTTGGTGGTGGCAGGTCCCTGATGGTTGAACCTGATCCCCGGCCTCTCGTCGGGGTAGGTGTCGAAGACCCATGCCGCCGGCCCGGTGTAGGAACGACCTGCCGCGTCGGTGGATTGCCCGCAGTCCGGTCCGGGCCGTCTGGTTTCGCTCAGGCCGGGTGGGAGGCTTCGGCACCGGCGACGGCCGCCGGGTGCGCGAGCGGAACGACGGGGTGGACACCGACCAGAGGGTCCGCCGAAGCGTGGGCGTCCGCCAGGGCGGCGGCCACCGCGTCCACGAGCGGGTCGGGGGCGTCCGCGCGGCGGGCCAGCACCAGGCGGCTCGGCGGATGGCCGTCGACCGGGACGAACGCGAGGCCAGGGCGCGCGTGCCGGCGCGCGGCGCCGGCCGGAAGTATCCCGGTTACCCCGTCCCACACCACCGCGTGCAGGCATTCCTCGACGGACGCCACCACCGGGCCGGGAGTGTCCTCGTCAGCGGCGAGCCAGTACGCGCGCCACCGCGCGTCCGTCCCGGCCGGCAGCCGGAAGCGCGGCCTCCCCGCGAGTTCCCGCACGTGCAGCCGCGACCGCGCGGCGAGTGCGTCGTCCGCGGGCAGCGCCGCCACCAGAGGCTCGACGCCGAGCTGACGTACTGTCAGTCCCGAAGTGTCGAAGGGGAGACGGGTCAGTGCCAGGTCGACCCGACGCTCGCGCAGCCCGCCCGTCGGATCGGTCACGGGCGCCTCGTGCAGCCTCAGACGCAGTCCGGGGCGGGTGTCGCGCAGTACCGCGAGCGCCGCGGGGCAGGAGTCCAGGCCGGCGCCGCCAACGGCGCCCAGGACGACCTCGCGTACGGACTCCGCGGCCCGCACCCGCTCGCGGGCGCGCTCGGCCCGGGCCAGCAGGTCGCGGGCCTCCGGGAGCAGGACCTTTCCTGCCGCCGTCAGGCGCGCACCGGTCGGGATCCGGTCGAACAGACGGCACCCCAGGTCCGCCTCCAGATCGCGGATCCGGCGGCTGAGGGGCGGCTGGGCGAGGTGGAGTCGCACGGCGGCGCGGCCGAAGTGGCCCTCCTCCGCGACCGCGATGAAACAGCGCAACGCCCTCAAGTCCATGACCGGCCACGATACCGACAACGGCACCGCCCCCGCGGAACCGGTCTTGGACGCGGGGGCGGGGTCCGGGATGAGGTGGAGACGTCCCACCCCCATCGACTTCCCGAGGAGTACCATGTACGCGCACCCCGACGACCTCCACCGCGCCCGCTCCGTGGGCGCCGCCGCGGCGCCCGAGTTCGCGGCCTGGCTCGCCTTCCAGAACGCGGTCGACCGCGAGGACGGCGCCGTCCCCCGCCGTTACCGCGAGCTGATCTCCGTGGCCGTGGCCCTCGTCACCCAGTGCGCGTACTGCCTCGACGTCCACACCGCGGCCGCCCGCAGGCACGGCGTCACCGCCGAGGAACTCGCCGAGACCGCGTTCGTCACCGCCTCGGTCCGGGCCGGCGGAACCCTCGCCCATGCCCTCCTCGCCGACCGCCTCTACGAACAGCACGGCCACCACGACCCGTCCGCCACCTCTGCGAGCGCGACCACCCCCTCCGGCTGACGGCCCACCGGTCCGGCCCTCCGGCAACGGGACCAGCACTCCGGCAAGACAGCCGTGGCCGGTGCCGGGAGGCAAGGGGTCAGAGGTCTTCCGCGTCGGAGCCGCCGGGGTGTTCCGCCTGCCGGGGGAAGAGGGCGTTCTCAAAGGCATCCAGCCCGAAGAGGGCGTGCTCGGCGGTGTGTGCCGACCCCGGCTGCCCAGGCACAGACGACCCCCTCGCCCGGCTGGCCCTGCCCGGCGCGGTTCGGACCGAAGCCTCCCTGCCGATTCGGAGTACGGCGAGGCCCCCGACCCCGGGAAGGGGATCGGGGGCCTCGCCGTGAAGGGGCTGTCCGCGGGTCAGTGGCGGAAAGCGTCCTTTGTCTTCTCCTTGGCCTGGCGGGCGTCGCCCTTGGCCTGCTCGGCGCGGCCTTCAGCGGTCATGCGCTCGTTGCCGACGGCGCGGCCGAGGGCCTCCTTGGCCTTGCCCTTGGCCTGCTCGGCATGGGCCTTGCTCTTCTCGGTGCCCGACATCGGGGACCTCCTCGTCGTTGTACCGGATCGGTCGTGAACGCTCTCCTGCTCACATCCGCCGCCCGTAAACGGGGTGGGTCCTGGAGTTGCCGCGGCCTGCTCCGAGCGGAGCATGAATCCCGATGGCGGGCCGGCACGGTCGGGCCGTGGAGGGTCGGGCCACTTCCCGTCGTGCGGGGGAAGGGGCCGCTACTGGAAGCGGCGGTACGTCAGGTAGACGTCAACGGCACCCACTGTCCGGTGGTGGTGCGGGGACAACATGGGGGCCGGTGCTGTCCACAGCCGACGCGAGGCGCGATCATCTCACCCAGGGGCCGGCGCAGAGGCTCGCCGGCCGGGGCATCGCCAACGCCGTCGCACCCCGACCCGTGTAGAGCCCTCGCGGGCTTGACCGGCAAGATCCGAAAGCGACGACCTACCGGCCGGCGGTCGGGTCGGGCAGCGGCGTGCCCCCGCACGAGGCATCCTCGGCCGGCATCCGGCCGTCGACGAGGAAGCCCTCGACGTACGCGTCCACGCAGGGGTTGTGCGACTGGTAGACGCCGTGGTCGCCGCCGCCGACGGTGATCAGCCGTGATCCGGCCGTCCGCCGGTGGGCCCGCAGCGCGCCCTCGTAGTAAGTGGCCGGATCGTGGAGCGAGTTGAGCATCATGATCGGCGGCAGCCCCAGCCCGGTGACCTGCACCCGGGGCGCCTGGGAGCGCGGCCAGGCGGCGCAGACCGAGGCGAAGGTCAGCTCACGGGCCCCGGCCATCGGGTACGCGGCGCCGTCGGCCGCGCTCCGGCGGACCCAGTAGGAGCTGTCGTGGTTCCACGGGGTGTCCTGACAGATGACGGAGAAGAAGTCCGCCGCGAACTGCGCCCCCAGCGGGTGCTTCAGCTTCTCGGCCAGGGCCTTGCGGGCGGCCGGCGGAGCCGCCTCCGGGTGCTCCAGGACACCGAGCAGCATCGCCAGGTCGGGGAAGCGGTCGCCGCTGTAGATGATGGAGGTGGCGGCGGCGTCGAGGTGGTTGGGGGTGACCGTCGTCCCCTCCAAGTCCAGCGGGTGCTCGCCCAGCGCGCGCCGCAGCCGCTCGTACGAGGCCTTGGCCTCCTCGGCGGTCCGGCCCCGGTGGTACGTCGCGTCGTTCGCGGCGAGCCAGGGCAGGAAGTCCTGTTCGAACCGGCGCTGGAAGCTCATCGGCTGGCCCGTCAGGAACTCCTGCCAACTGCCCGTGAAGCCGATGTTGCTGTCGAGCACCACCCGGTCGACCCGGCGCGGGAACTCGGTTGCATAGTAGGCGCCGAGGAAGGTGGCGTACGAGGGGCCGTAGTAGGACACCTTCGACTCGCCGAGCAGCGCCCGGAACAGGTCCATGTCGTGCACGGCCTGGTCGGTGGTGATGTACGGGAGGAGGCCGCCCGACCGCCGCTCACAGTCCCGCACGAAGTTCCGCGCCCGGTCCACAGTGGCGTCCACAGCCCGGCGAGAGCGGTCGCGCAGGTCGCCGCTGGTGAACAGGGCATCCACCGCGTCCTGGTCGGAGCAGACCACCTGCGTGCTGGCCCCGACCCCGCGCTGGTCGAAGCCGACGACGTCGTACGAGGCCGCCAGCTTGGGCGAGTACGCCGCCAGCCCCGCCGGCCGGCCCAGCCCCGAGGCGCCCGGCCCGCCGGCCGCCATCATCAGCACGCCCCGCCGCGCGGCGGGGTCCGCGGCCCGGTGCCGGGACACCGCGACAATCAGGTCCGCCCCCGTGCCCGGGCGGTACCAGTCCCGCGGCACCGTCATGGAGGCGCACTCCAGCGCACCGGACTGGCACGGCTGCCAGTCGAGGCGCTGCTGCGCGTACCGCGCGGGCACGGCCGGGGCGCCGCCCTTCGCCCCGGCGGCGCTCGCCGGCGACGCGGGCAGGGCGGCGAGGGCGAGCAGCCCGCACGCGGCAGCCGTGGCCCATCGCGCGGGCTTCTTGAAGAGGTGCATGTGGGTGGTTCCCCCGGTCGGAGCGATTCGATACACCCCGATCCTCCGAGAACCCGGGCCCATCGGACGATCCCCCCAACGCCCGTATCCGGGGTGGTGCCAGCACCACCCCGGCCTGGCCAGGCCGCCTCGACCCCGTCGAGGCCGGACGCGGCCTCGGAAGTCGGAACTCCCGGGCTGCCCTGCCTGGCCGTGTGCCAGGGCCCCTCTCACCACACCGGATGGTCGTTGACCGGGTGAGCGCGGCCGGGGCGCTTCTCCTTGGCGATCCGCGCCGCAGGTGTGCTGGAGCGGATCGCCGCCCGGGTGGGCTGGGAGACTGCGGGCGCGGTGTGCGACGAGGGTATGTGCGCCGAAGCGGTGGCCACCGCGCTCGGCCCCACCTACTCCAAGGCCCTGGTCCTGCTCCTGACCTCGCAGGACAGGTAACGGCCGGCGTCTCCACCAGCCGTGGAAGGCTGAACCCCTCCTCCCCCCACCGCTGCTGCGGCTACCGTGGCGGTACGACCTGCCCCGATGGCGGCCCGCTCCACCACCACGCCCAGCAGGTGTGAATCGGTGGGGTCCAGTCTGCTGGACCGGGGGCGGTTCTCGCGGATGGTGTCCTGCCAGTTGGCGGCGTTCGCGTACCGGAGGACGGTGTTGAGGCCCCAGCCCAGGTGCCGGGCGATTGCCCGGCGTGAGTGGCCTTGGGCCAGGAGCTCGTGGACCAGGGTGTGCGCTGCCTTCTTTCGCTCGGCTCGCCGGCCGACGGGCGCCTGGTCGTCCTGCGGGTCGACCGGAAACCAGTCCAGTGGCCTCCGGCAGCATGCCGCTGGGCGATGGGTTGCGCAGCCCGCCGCGGTGGGCGGCGATGCAGGTCTCCACTGCTCGGCCGAGGCCCTGCCCCAGTTGGAACCGGTCGGCAACCTGCAGAGCGTCGGGGGCACCGCGTCGGGCGCCCTCGGCGTAGGCGCCCGCTCGGTCCCGGCAGATGAACTCCACGCCCGGGTGGCGGATCAGCCACGCGGCCAGCGGCGCGGCTTCACGGGTGGGGAGTACATCGGCCACTCGATGGTCTTCGACGCTGGTCAAGACGGTGGAGTAGGTCTGGCCGCGGCGGATCGCGAAGTCGTCCACGCCCAGCACCCGCGGCGTGCTGAACTGCGGATCAGGCAGCGCCACGACCCTGCGCAACAAGGTCATCCTTCCCGCGCCGAAGCCCAGTTGGGCGGCCAGCCGGGCTCCGGCCCACCCGGCCAGCGCCAGCCCCACTCGCTCCAAGGCGCGGTTGAGTCGAATCGTGAACCGTGCGTACGGGGCGGCCAACCGCGAGAACTGCGCGGCAAACGTGCGACGCGGACAGGCCGCAGCTCCACAGATGAAACGCCGGACCACCAGCCGGATCACGAAGCCCTGCTCGGGCAGCGGAAGATCCTTCAACCTGCGGTGATAGCGGTCGTGCACCCGCTCCGAGAAGCGGCCGCAGTCCGGACATGCTGCCCCGGACAGTAGGCCTCTCGCCACCACCTCGACCGTACCGAACGCAGCCATCACCGCCTCGACGTCCACGTCGTCGACACCCTCCAACACGATCGAGCCCCAGAACGATGCATCGGAAAGCATGACCAGCACCATCACCGTCCTTGGCCGACCACGGCAGAGACCACCGAGGACCTGACGGAGCGTAATTTCCGGCTGTCGGGTGGTACGGCGTACGCGGTCTCACGCGAGCACGTCCCCTCGCAATCGAACACGGAGGTGACGTTGCGCGACGACTCCCCAAGATCTGTGCCAGAACCGAGAACGGACAGCAGATGTTCACCACTTCGGGAGGCACCGCTGTCCGGCGCTGTTCGATCGGTACTGGCACCTGTCACTCCGCTAGAGGAGGCCGGTGCGCAGGTGCTGCGTGAGGTTGTCGTGGATCTCGCGTAGCCACGGGGTGCGGACGGCCGGCAGCCGGGTCAGCATTCGTTGGAAGACGGCCCAGTCGATCCGGAATACGTCATGGACACTCGGCGTGGGCGGGTCGTCACGAAGTACGCCGTCGGGTATACGCCCCGATGAGAGGGCCGGCAGCTGCGGTTCGGGGGAGACCAGCCGGAGCCACACCCCGAACGGCAACGGGACCAAGCGCGCCGGAGTGGCAGGGGTCCATGCCTTCCCGGTCTGCGGGTGGGACGGCACGAGGAGGATGTCGGCGCCGTCGTGGGCCGGCTGTCCCGGTCCGGCCAGGACGGCGCGCCGCCTCGGCCCGCCAGCCGGCAGCAGGGTGTCGAGGGCTCGTTGGAACATCTTGGCGGTCAGGCCGTCCGGCACGGCTACCGCCCGGCCGTCGGAGGCCACCAAGAGGTGGGCGAGCGCCTGCCCGGCTGCCGCCACCCATTGTGGGCTCCAGTGCCATCGGTCGCTCGCCCGGAACGGCTCTCCCCACTGGGCGATCGGCTCGGACGGGGGCACGCCATCCCCCTCCGCGAGCAGGTCCGCCCAGGACAGCGGTCCGGCGTCGGCGCCTTCGACGGGAAGGCGGCGCACGGCGTCCGGGGCGAGCCACACGGCCTGCCAGAGCGAGCAGTCGTCGATCCTGCTCGCCACGGGAAGACCGCACGCCGCGCAGGCCATGTTGGGGCCGTCGCGCCCGTCGAAGCCGCAGCAGGCGCCGCCGCGCTTCTCCGGGATCAGCACGGCACCACGGGTGTCTCCCGGTGCGATGACAACCGCGCCGGACACGCCGTCGGACAGGGCATAAACCGGCGCGAAGATGCCGCGGGCAGCCGCCTCGTCCGGATCGATCTCCTCCCACCTTCGCCACGGTGGTCCCCAGGGCTCCAGTTCCACGGCGAACGTCCCCGATTCCATGAGCACCGGGAGCTGAAGCCCGTTCCCGTACTGCTGGCGAGCGTGGGCCGGCAGGGCGACCTGGGACAACGGGGCGGTCAGCTCGGAGCCACACCGCACACACACGAAAACGAACAAACGTCCTCCGCTCGGGAAACAGGGGCATCGTCGCAGCTCCGTGACAGACCGGCCAACGTGTTTTCAATTCGCTGTGGGGCCGAAGCACAGCCACGACGCTGAGCATCACCGTTCGAATCCTCGGCGGGCTCTAGTGCCTCCCGAAGTGGGGTTCTGGCTCACTTTCCGTGGAGGGCTGACTGAGTGTGATGTCAGTGGTGTGTGGTGGGATGGCCGGACTCTGCTGCCATGACCTGCTGGGAGACCGCCTTCATGCCCGTGTACTCGTCTCTGGCTCACGCCCTGGCCGCGGCCTTGGTCGATGTCCTGTGGTTCATCGAGGGCAGTG
>NZ_JBVIWA010000028.1:70555-88972 GCF_055595065.1 Streptomyces sp. NPDC040545 | reverse complement strand
TGGGAGAGTAGGACGCCGCCGAACAATCATTGTGGGAAAGCCCCGCACCAGCCCGTTCAGGGTTCGGTGCGGGGCTTTTCTGCGTTCACGGCCCGAGCGGAGCTGGGTATCCCGTCATGGACGGTCTGCTGGACCTTGCCACGAGGGGAATCGACCCGAAGAGCGGCAGCCTGTACGAAGACCCGGCACCCATGCGGTTGCGTACCTATGAGGACGAGCATGTGATGGTCTGATACCAGACCATCGAGCACCGCTGCCGGGTCTACTTCAAACGGGTCAATCTCTGATCGTTCAGAGGCGGCCGGCGGCTTTCAGGGCCAGGTAGGCGTCCGCAAGGGCCGGGGCCAGGGTGTCCGGGGTGGCGTCGACGACGTGGACGCCGTGACGGGTGAGCTGGTCGGCCGTGCGGCGGCGCTGGGACTGGGTCTGGGTGCCGGCGGCGGCCTCGTAGACCGCGTCCACCGTGCCCCGTGCATTTGTCATGGCTGCGACATGAGGGTCGGCGACCGAAGCCAGCAGGACTGTGTGGCGCTGCGTGAGGCGCGGGAGCACCGGGAGCAGGCCCTCTTCGATCGGGGCCGCGTCCAGGCTCGTCAGGAGGACCACCAGGGACCGGCGCGGGGCGTTGCGGAGGATGGTGGAGACCAGGGTCCGGGCATCCGTCTCGACGAGTTCCGGTTCCAGCGTGGCCATCGCGTTGACGAACGACGGGAGGGTGTCCGCCGCCGAGCGGCCCTGGACCTGGGCGCGGGGGCGGCGGTCGTGGGCCAGGAGGTCCACGCGGTCGCCGGCGCGGGTGGCCAGGGCGGCGAGGAGCAGGGCCGCGTCCATCGCGGAGTCCAGGCGGGGGGCGTCGCCGACGCGGCCCGCCGAGGTGCGGCCGGTGTCGAGGCAGATGAGGATGTGCCGGTCGCGTTCGGGGCGCCAGGTGCGGACGGCCACCTTGTTCTGGCGGGCCGTGGCGCGCCAGTCGATGGAACGGGTGTCGTCGCCGGGGACGTAGTCGCGGAGGCTGTCGAACTCGGTGCCCTCGCCGCGGGTCAGGACGCTCGTACGGCCGTCCAGTTCACGCAGGCGGGCCAGCCGGGACGGGAGGTGCTTGCGGCTGGTGAAGGGCGGCAGGACGCGGACGGTCCAGGGGGACACCTGGGAGCCCTGGCGGGCCCACAGGCCCAGTGGGCCGTAGGAGCGGATCGTGACGCGGTCGGCCTGGCGGTCGCCGCGGCGGGTGGGCAGCAGCCTGGTGGTCAGCCGGCGGCGCTCGCCCGCGGGGACGACCACCTCGTGGCGGGACGCGGCGCTCTCGCTGCCCGGGGGCCAGCTGCTCGGGGGCCAGGCGTCGCGGACGCGGGCCCGGAGCTTGCGGCTGCTGGGGTTGGCGACGGTGAGGTGGACCTCCGCCGGTTCGCCGAGGCGGACCGATCTGTCTCCGGAGCGGGCCAGCACGAGGCCGCGCACGGGCGCCGCCAGGGCGCAGTCGAGCGCGCAGGCCAGGGCGATCGGACCGTTGACCGCGAGCATGCCGGTCCAGCTCGGTTCGAGGAGGCCGACCGGGATGCTGCCGAGGGCCGCCAGCAGGGCGGCGCGTCCGGTGAGGGCCATCAGCGCGGTACGGGGACGTGGGAGAGGATCGCCGTGATGACGGCGTCGGCCGTGACTCCCTCCATCTCCGCTTCCGGGCGCAGCTGGACGCGGTGGCGCAGGGTCGGCAGGGCGAGGGCCTTGACGTCGTCGGGGGTGACGTAGTCGCGGCCGGTGAGCCAGGCCCAGGCGCGGGCGGTGGCCAGCAGGGCGGTCGCGCCGCGGGGGGAGACGCCGAGGGTGAGGGACGGTGATTCGCGGGTGGCGCGGCAGACGTCGACGACGTAGCCGGCGATCTCGGGGGAGACGGCGACCTCGGCGACGGCCTGGCGGGCGGCTTCGAGCTGGGCCGGGCCGGCGACGGGGCGGATGCCGGCGGCGTGCAGGTCGCGGGGGTTGAATCCGGCGGCGTGGCGGGTCAGGACCCCGATCTCGTCCTCGCGGGAGGGGAGGGGGACGGTGAGCTTGAGGAGGAAGCGGTCGAGCTGGGCTTCCGGGAGGGGGTACGTGCCCTCGTACTCGACCGGGTTCATGGTGGCGGCGACGAGGAAGGGGTCGGGGAGCTTTCGCGGTGTGCCGTCGACCGTGACCTGGCGCTCCTCCATGGCTTCGAGGAGCGAGGACTGGGTCTTGGGCGGGGTGCGGTTGATCTCGTCCGCGAGGAGGAGGTTGGTGAAGACCGGGCCGTCCTGGAAGGAGAACTCGGCGGTGCGGGCGTCGTAGACGAGGGAGCCGGTGACATCGCTCGGCATCAGGTCGGGGGTGAACTGGACGCGCTTGGTGTCGAGTTCGAGGGAGGCGGCCAGGGCCCGCACGAGGAGGGTCTTGGCGACGCCGGGGACGCCTTCGAGGAGGACGTGGCCGCGGCACAGGAGCGCGACGACGAGTCCGGTGACGGCGGAGTCCTGACCGACCACGGCCTTGCCGATCTCGGTGCGGAGCGCTTCGAGGGAAGCGCGGGCGCTGTCCGCGGTCACTGCCGTGGACTCGGTGGCCGGGTACGTCATGACGTACGGACCTCTCTTTCGAGGGCGTCGAGGTGGTCGGCGAGCGCGACGAGTGCCGCGTCGTCGGAGGGGGTGGTGCCGAAGAGGAGGGCGGCCACGTCGCGGGGCTCGCCGGACAGGCGGGCGGAGACGGCGGGGGCCAGTGCCGCGGGGTTGTGGGCCTGGGTGTGCGGTACGCCGACCAGCGCGGCGAGGCGTTCGCGGGTGGCGGCGCGCAGCACGGTGGCCGCGCGGTCGCGGGCGTCGGCCTTGCGGTAGAGGCGGGCGCGGCCCTCGGTGGCCTCGGAGGCGCGGATGGCGACGGGGAGCTTCTCTGTGACGAGGGGGCCCAGGCGCCGGGCGCGCCAGAGGGCGGCGAGGGCGGCGGCGACGAAGAGCTGGAGCAGGGCCCAGGACCAGCCGGCCGGGATGAGGTCGAGGAGGCCCTTGTCCTCGCCGGAGGGCGCGGTGTCGGGGTCGGAGTCCGCGAGGGACGGCAGGTACCAGACGAGGTTCGGGCGGGAGCCGAGGAGTTGGAGGGCGAGGGAGGCGTTGCCCTCGTCGGCGAGGGACTCGTTGAGGAGGATCGTCTCGGAGCCGAGGAGGACGGTGTCGCCGCCGGTGGGGCCGGTGGGGAGGACGAGGAGGGTGGGGTGGCCGCCGCTGGGGTAGCAGGCGGTGGCCCCGCGGAGGGTGGTCGTGTAGCGGAGGCCGCCGCCGGTGTCGGCGCGGCCGGCCGAGGTGGCGGCGGGCAGGGTGCAGCCGGGGTCGGGGCGGTCGGTGCCGGCGTCGCCCGCGGTGTGCACGCCGGGGGAGAGGTCGGTGAGGCTGTGGCTGCTGGGGGCGAGGAGGACGGTGCGGCCGCCGGAGAGGTCGATGGCCGAGCGGATGACGCCGCGCTGGGTGGCGCCGAGCCGGTCGGGGTCGGTGACCAGGAGGGTGGTGCGGGGGCCTGCGGCGTCGGCGGCCTCGCGGGCGGTGGTGACGACGCGGGTGGTGACGCCGCGTTCCTTCAGGAGCTCGGCGACGGCGCGGCTGCCGAAGGGGTCGGTGGTGCGCGGGTCGAGGTAGCCGTGGCGGGTGCCGGCGCTGAGGGCGGCCATGGCGATGGCGCCGGCGGCGAGGACGGCCACGGCGGCGAGGGCGCGGCGGATCTGGCGCAGGCGCCGGGTGCGCGCGTCGCCGGCCGCGGCTGCGGCGGGTGCGGGGGCGTGGCCGGGGGCGCTGCCCCCGGACTCCGGCGCATCGGGCGTCGGCGGGGCCGGAGTTGCCGTCGGCGGGGCCGGATCGGTCGGGCCGGTCATGCGGTGGGTCCCGTCAGCAGCGGCTTCGCGCGGTCCAGGGTGAGGTCGAGGGTGCGCAGGCGGGCGTACGTGTCGGCGTCGGCGGTGCGGCCGCCGTAGGTGACGTCGTCGAAAGTACGGGCGGCGGCGTGGAGTTCCGCGGCGTGGTCGGGGAGGGAGACCGCGGCTTCGGCGGCGGCCTCGTCGGCGGTGCGTCCGGGGCGCGGGTCGAGCAGGGTGCGCTCCTCCAGGGAGCGGACGACGGCGCGCATGCGTTCCTGGACGGCTTCGGTCCAGCGGCCGGCGGCGGCGTGGGCTTCGGCGGCGGTGCGGTGGTCGGCGGCGCTGCGGGTGCCGTCGGCGAAGAGGACGCCGGCGCCGGCGGTGATCCGGCCGGGGGTGCCGAGGCGCCACCAGAGGGCGCCGACGGCGAGGATCACGAGCAGGAGGATCACGAGGAGGCCGAAGCCGCCTCCGGGGGTCGCCCCGGAGGCGGCGCCGAGCATGTCGTCGAGCCAGTCGAAGAACTTGCGGATGGCGCGGTCGAACAGGCTCGGGTCGTTCTCGTGGTACATCGGCTTGGACAGTTCGCGCTCGGCCGCTTCCCTGGCGGGTTCGCGCGGTGTCGTCACCGGTGGTGTCTCGGCGCTCGGCAGGAGTGCCGTGGCGCGGGTGATGAGGCCCCCCGTACTCATCATCTGTGCGTCAGCCTCCGGTCGTGCCGTAGTTCTCGAGGCCGGCGGCCCGGGCGAGCTCCAGGTCGAGTCCCTCGCGGCGGATGCGCTGGTCGACGTAGAGGAGCACGGTGACGCCGGACTGGAAGGGCATGACGATGGTCTGCGCGATGATCAGGCCGATCGCGGGGGCGATCAGTGCGCCCCAGCTGTTCATTCCGCTGCCGTCCGCCATGGCGTCGAGGCCGCCGCTGAAGGCGAAGAGGCTGGCGATCTGGAACGGGGCCACGATCATCCCCGAGATGAAGAAGGCGATGACGGTGGTGAGCAGCGTGATGCCGAAGATGCGCCACCAGGTGTTCTTGACGAGCTTCGAGGAGCGCGCGAAGGCCTTGAGGACGGTGCTCTTCTCCAGCATGAGGGCGGGCGAGGCCAGGGTGAACTTGATGCCCAGCCAGACCAGGAGCGGCAGCCACACGACGAAGCCGAGGATGGCGAGGCCGACGGCGTCGGCGAGGACGCCCGGCAGGATCAGCACGGCGCCGAGCAGGATGGCGCCGAGGGCCATCAGCAGAGTGAGCCCCATCAGGCGCAGCAGCTGGGGGCGGGACTCGCGCCAGGCGTCGGAGACCGAGGAGTGCTGGCCGAGCACGGCGCGGCTGAAGACCATCGTGAGCATCGCGGTGACCACGATGGTTCCGATGACCTGGATGAACTGGATCACCGCGGACGCGGCGAAGGTGCTGCCGAGCGAGTCGAAGACCTCCTCGGGGCCGGCGTTCGGGTCCGTGGCGAAGGCGAGGTCGTCCAGCATGAACTTCTGGACGATCACGCTGATCACCTGGACGACGGTGGCCACGACGAGGGTGATCGGCAGTACCGCGCGCCAGTGGGTGCGCATGGTGGCGACCGCGCCGTCGAGGATCTCGCCGAGGCCCAGGGGCCGCAGGGGGATCACTCCGGGCTTGGCGGCGGGGGGCTGGCCCCACTGGCCGGGGCCGCCCGGGTAGCCGTGCTGGGGGCCGTACCCGCCCGCCTGAGGGGTACCTGGCTGCTGCCCCCAGCCCGTGGTGGGCTGCGGCTGTGCCTGCGGGGCCTCGGGCGGGGTGCCCGGGCTCGACCACTGACCGGGCGGTGGCTGCTCGGCGGACCACTTCGGGTCGCCGGCGGGCGGTGTGGGCTGGGCGGGCTGCTGCGCGCCGCTTTCGGTGCCCGGCCGCTCGCCGTCGGACGGAGAGGATCCGGGCGAAGCCCAGCCCGGAGAGTCGTTCATCGTCACTCCTTCATGTGCGCCTGCCGCGGCGGGGCGCTGGTCGCTGCCATCGTGCCACGTGGGGGGCCCGAACGGAGTAGGGGGTGGGCGGCGGATCGGGTGCGGTGGCGGGGTGGGAGGGGGGTGGAAAGGGTCGGTCCGGGGCGATCCTGACCGGTCTGAAGGTCCCGGGCGGTGCTGCGGGGTCTTCGATGCCCGTACCTTCAATAGTCGCCCCGTTCGGGGGCAGACTGGTGGAGCTGATCTCGACGCAGGTCCGAGGGGCGATTTCCAGCCCTTTTGGCTGTGGGACAGCTCACCGCCGGGTAACGATTAGCTAATGGGATGATGTCAACCATGAAGGGACGCGTCCTTGTCGTCGACGACGACACCGCGCTGGCCGAGATGCTCGGCATTGTGCTGCGTGGAGAAGGTTTTGAGCCGTCGTTCGTAGCGGACGGTGACAAGGCACTTGCTGCCTTCCGGGAGGCGAAGCCGGACCTGGTGCTGCTCGACCTCATGCTGCCCGGGAGGGACGGCATAGAGGTCTGCCGCCTGATCCGGGCCGAGTCAGGCGTGCCGATCGTCATGCTCACCGCGAAGAGCGACACGGTCGATGTCGTCGTGGGTCTGGAGTCCGGGGCCGACGACTACATCGTCAAGCCGTTCAAGCCGAAGGAGCTGGTGGCCCGTATCCGGGCCCGTCTGCGCCGCTCGGAGGAGCCCGCGCCCGAGCAGCTGGCCATCGGTGACCTGGTCATCGACGTGGCCGGGCACTCGGTCAAGCGGGACGGTGCCTCGATCGCGCTGACCCCGCTCGAGTTCGACCTGCTGGTCGCGCTCGCGCGCAAGCCCTGGCAGGTCTTCACCCGTGAGGTGCTGCTGGAGCAGGTCTGGGGCTACCGGCACGCGGCGGACACCCGCCTGGTCAACGTGCATGTGCAGCGTCTGCGCTCCAAGGTCGAGAAGGACCCGGAGCGCCCCGAGATCGTCGTGACGGTGCGTGGTGTCGGCTACAAGGCCGGACCCAGCTGACGTGCAGTCCGGTACGTCCGGCATGTCCGGCAGGGCCCGGGGCGGCTTCCGCCCGTGGAAGCTGCGCTTCGGCCGGCTCTTCCGGGACCGGGCGTCGAGCAGCCGGGTACTGCGGCTGTTCGTACGCCTGGCGCGGCGGCCGCTGCTTCCGGCTGTCCGGCTGTGGCGGCGCAACATCCAGCTCCGCGTGGTCGCCGCCACGCTGTTGATCTCGCTCGCCGTGGTCCTCGCCCTGGGGTTCGTCGTCATCGCCCAGGTCAGCAGGGGTCTCCTCGAGGCCAAGGAGGAGGCGGCGCAGAGCCAGGCCGCGGGCGGGTTCGCGGTCGCGCAGGAGAAGGCCAACGCCCCGGCCACGGTGGACGGGCCCGACGCCACCGACAACAAGGTCGGCCGGGACGCCAGTACGTGGATGAACTCCCTGGTCAAACAGTTGGCCAGTGGTGGGCAGACGGCCTTCGAGGTCGTCGCGCTGGGTGCGGGCACGGGTGATGAGGCGCTGCCCGGGACGCAGGGCGTCAAGGGCGCCCGGGCCTCCGGCAACGTGGACCCGACCGCCAGTGTCCCGCTGCCGCTGCGCCGGGCCGTCAACCGTGCCACCGGCGCCTTCAAGACCTTCTCCGAGATCCGGTACACCAGCGGGGACGGCGCGAAGGAGCCCGAGCCGGCGCTGGTCATCGGCAAGCGGCTCTCGGACATCAACGGCGACCCGTACGACCTGTACTACCTCTTCCCGCTCACGCAGGAGGAGGAGTCCCTCAACCTGATCAAGGTCACCATCGTGACCGCCGGCCTGTTCGTCGTCGTCCTGCTCTGCGGCATCGCCTGGCTCGTCGTACGCCAGGTGGTGACCCCGGTCCGGATGGCCGCGGGCATCGCCGAGCGGCTCTCGGCCGGGCGGCTGCAGGAGCGGATGAAGGTCACCGGTGAGGACGACATCGCGCGCCTCGGCGAGGCCTTCAACAAGATGGCGCAGAACCTCCAGAACAAGATCCAGCAGCTGGAGGAGCTGTCGCGGATGCAGCGCCGCTTCGTCTCGGACGTCTCGCACGAGCTGCGCACCCCGCTGACGACGGTCCGGATGGCCGCCGACGTCATCCACGACGCCCGGGTCGACTTCGACCCGATCACCGCGCGCTCCGCCGAGCTGCTCGCCGGGCAGCTCGACCGGTTCGAGTCGCTCCTCGCCGACCTGCTGGAGATCAGCCGCTTCGACGCCGGGGCCGCAGCCCTGGAGGCCGAGCCCATCGACCTGCGTGACGTCGTCCGCCGGGTCATCGACGGCGCCGAGCCGCTCGCCGAGCACAAGGGCACCCGGATCCGGGTCCTGGGCGACACCCAGCCGGTCATCGCCGAGGCCGACGCCCGGCGGGTGGAGCGGGTGCTGCGCAATCTGGTCGTCAACGCCGTGGAGCACGGCGAGGGCCGTGACGTGGTGGTCCGGCTGGCGTCCGCGGGCGGGGCCGTCGCCGTCGCCGTACGGGACTACGGGGTCGGGCTGAAGCCCGGCGAGGCCACCCGCGTGTTCAACCGCTTCTGGCGGGCCGACCCGGCGCGGGCGCGCACGACCGGCGGGACCGGCCTCGGCCTGTCCATCGCCGTCGAGGACGCCCGGCTGCACGGTGGCTGGCTGCAGGCCTGGGGCGAGCCGGGCGGCGGCTCGCAGTTCCGTCTGACCCTGCCGCGCACGGCCGACGAGCCACTGCGGGGCTCGCCCATCCCGCTGGAGCCCGAGGACTCCCGGGCCAACCGCGCCAACCGGGCCAGGGCAGCCGCCGAGGCCGCGGGCGGCGCGGCGGAGCGTACGCCCGCCGACGCGGGCGACCGCTCGTCGATACCGCCGCGCTCGCCCGTCGCCGGAGCGATGCCGGTGCCCGCCGACCCGACGGCCCTGCCGGGGAACGGGGCCCGGGTCGTGGCCCGCCCGGCCGAGCAGGCACAACAGGAGGACCGAGCCGATGGACGCTGAGCCCTTGGACGCGCGGGCGGGGCGTGCGCGGGTGCGGCGCCGGCGGCTGCGCGTCGTACGGGCGTACGCCTTCGGTGCGGCGGGGCTGCTGCTCGCGGGCTGCGCCTCCATGCCGGACCGGGGCGACATCCGCCCGGTGCAGGCTTCGCAGGGCGTGGATTCGCAGGTCCGGGTGTTCGGCGTACCACCCGCGGACAAGGCCAGCCCGGCGGAGATCGTCGACGGCTTCCTGGAGGCGATGACCAGCGACGACCCGCAGCTGGAGACGGCCCGCAAGTACCTCACCGAGGCCGCGGCGAAGAGCTGGAAGCCCGGCTCGGCCGTCACCGTGCTCTCCTCCGGGCTCAACCGGGTTCCCAACCGTGGCGAGAAGGACCCGGACGGGCCCCGCTGGAAAGTGACCGGCAAGAAGCTCGCGACCGTCGACGAGCACAGCGCGTACCAGCCGCAGACCGGGGCCAGGGAGTACGAGGAGTTCCTCCAGCTCGTCCAGAACGAGGACAAGCAGTGGCGGATCTCGACCCCGCCGAGCGGGCTCGTGCTCAGCGAG
This sequence comes from Streptomyces sp. NPDC040545, assembly GCF_055595065.1. Lineage (NCBI taxonomy): Bacteria > Bacillati > Actinomycetota > Actinomycetes > Kitasatosporales > Streptomycetaceae > Streptomyces > Streptomyces sp. NPDC040545. The sequence continues at coordinate 79,645 of NZ_JBVIWA010000028.1, read as the reverse complement.
TCGGACTTCCAGCGCATCTACATGCCGGTCAACAAGTACTACTTCGCGGGCGGCACGCTCGTCGCCGATCCCGTCTACGTGCGCCAGCGCACCGACCCGGACTCGCGGATGGACCCGACCACGCAGACCGTGCAGTCGCTGCTGGCCGGGCCGTCCCGGTGGCTCGCCCCGGTCGTGGAGTCCAGCTTCCCCACCGGTACGGAACTGAGCCCGGGCACCAAGTCCCTTTCGTACGACGGGCAGAACACGCTGCGCGTGCCGCTCAACGAGAAGGCCGAGAACGTCGCGCAGCCGCAGTGCAAGAAGATGGCCACCCAACTCCTGTACACGGTCAAGGATCTGACGGGCTCCCGGCTCGACCAGGTCGAACTGGTGCGGGCGGGCGGCAAGTCGACGTCGCTGTGTTCGGTGAGCGAGGTGAGCGCGGCCGCGATCGCGGGCCGGCCCAAGATTCCCGAGTTCCAGTACTTCGTCGACAACGACAAGCGGCTGGTCCGGATGAAGCTGGACACGAGCAGCGAGGACCAGCAGGCCAAGCCCGAACCGGTGCCGGGGCCGCTGGCCACCCCGCCCGGGTTCAAGGTGAGGTCGGCGGCGGTCTCGCACGACGAGCGGCGCGCGGCCGTGATCTCCGAGGACGAGCACGCGCTGTACGTCGTGGCGCTGGTCGGGAGCGGGGCGATGCCGCAGCCGCTGCCGATCGGCAAGGGCGGCAAGGCGCCGATGCTGACCGCGCCCAGCTGGGACGCTTCGGGTGATCTGTGGGTCGCGGACCGCGATCCGCAGTCCCCGGGGCTGTGGCGGGTGCCCGGTGGTGCCGGAACGCCGGAGAAGGTACAGGTGGCGGGGCTCGACGGGCGGAAGATCGCTTCGCTGAAGGCGTCCGCCGACGGGGCGCGGATCGCGCTGCTGGTGGAGCAGCCCGACGGCAACAAGGTCCTGTACGTCGGGCGGATCGAGCGGCCCGACGGCAAGAGCGACTCCTCGGCGGTGTCGGTGCGCGAGCTGCGTCCGGCGGCCCCGCAGATGGTCGATGTGACGGCGATGAGCTGGGCGCCGCGCGGGCGGCTGCTCGTGGTGGGCCGGGAGAACGGCGGCGTGCAGCAGGCCCGCTACATGCTGGCCGACGGTTCGATGGTCGCGGCGAGTCTGCCCGGGGCCACCGGGCTCTCGGAGGTGGCGGTCGCGGCCACGGAGGACGAGGCGAAGCCGAAGCCGGTGGTCGCGTACTCGGAGGACGGGATCGTGTGGCTGCCGCCGGGGGCGCAGTGGCGCACGGTGGCGGGCGGCCGGTCTCCGGTGTACCCGGGCTGACCTCGCCGCGCGCGGGTCGTCCACAGGGGTCGCGGGCGGTGGCCCCGCCCGTCAGTGTGGAGTCATGCGTGGATGGTGCCAGGAGCTCGCCGGGCTGGTCCTGCCGGTCGACTGCGCCGGCTGCGGGGCGGTCCGGGTGCTCGTGTGCGCCGGGTGCCGCGATGCGCTGAGCGGGGCCGGGGAGGGGCCGGTGCGGCCGTCTCCGCGGCCCGCGGGGCTGCCGGGGGTACGGGCCGCCGCGGTCTACGAGGGGGCCGTACGGAGCCTCCTGCTGGCGCACAAGGAGCGCGGGGCGCTGCCGCTGGCCGGGGTGCTCGGCGCTGCGCTGGCGGCGGCCGTCCTGGCGGGCGGTTCCGGCGGCGGGGACGGCCGGGGCGGCGCGGACGGCTTCGGCGGCGCGGGGGACGTGGTGCTGGTCCCGGTCCCGTCGGCGCGGCGGCAGGTCCGGGCGCGCGGGCACGATCCGGCGCGCAGGATCGCGCTCGCGGCCGCGGCGCGGCTGCGGCGGGCCGGTGTTCCCGCGCGCGTGGCGCCCGTACTGGGGCTGCGGCGGGCGGTGGCGGACCAGGCGGGGCTGGGGGCCCGGCAGCGCCGGGAGAACCTCACGGGGGCGCTGGCGGTGCGCCGGGGCGGACGGCGGCTCACGGCCGGGGCGGCCAGGACCGTGCTCGTGGACGACCTGATCACCACGGGGGCGACGCTGGCGGAGGCGGCCCGGGCGGTGCGTGCCGCGGGGCTGGTGGCGGGCCCGGGGGCGGTGCTGGGGGCGGCTGTGGTGGCCGCGCCGGCGGACTCCTTCAGGCCGATCGAACGGCCGCCACGCGTTTGAGCAACTCGGACAGAACAAAAATCTTGTGAATAGATTTGGAACTGGCGGGGAAGGCCCATCGTTGCAGGTAGTAAGAGGGAACAGCCACCTGACTGGAAGTACATTCCGGTAGCGGGTGCCGACAACCGTCATAGAGGGATATGTTCGGTTGTAAGGAACTCAGGAGGCTGTCTCTCGACTCCGAAGTCGGTGGGGTGTTGATCTTGCCGATGGGGGAGGAGGAGGTGAAAGTCGCCAAGTCCGAGGCTCCGGCCTTCACCGGAGTCTGGTGCGAAAGGGAGACGCTTCGCCCCGTCGGGCGGAGCTATCCGGGAACGGAGTTCTGCGTGGACATCGTCGTCAAGGGCCGCAAGACCGAGGTGCCCGAGCGGTTCCGCAAGCACGTGGCCGAGAAGCTGAATCCGGAGCGGATCCAGAAGCTCGACGCCAAGGTGATCAGCTTGGACGTCGAGGTGTCCAAGGAGCACAACCCGCGCCAGGCCGACCGTTCCGACCGCGTGGAGATCACCCTGCGTTCGCGGGGCCCGGTGATCCGTGCCGAGGCCGCCGCCGCCGACGCGTACGCGGCGCTGGACCTCGCTCAGGACAAGCTGGAGGCCCGGCTGCGCAAGCAGCACGACAAGCGTTACACCCGCCGTGGCAACGGCCGGCTCTCGGCGGCGGAGGTCGCCGACGTGGTGCCGGGCGTCGCATCGCTGAACGGCAGTGGTCAGCCGGTGTCGGAGGAGAAGACGGACGGGGTGCCGATCACCCGGATCGGATCCCTGGAGGTACAGGGCGAAGGCCCGCTCATCGTCCGCGAGAAGACCCACTCGGCGGCACCCATGTCGCTCGACCAGGCTCTGTACGAGATGGAACTGGTCGGCCACGACTTCTATCTGTTCGTCGACTCCGAGACGAAGTTGCCGAGTGTCGTCTATCGCCGTCATGCCTACGACTACGGCGTCATCCACGTGAACCCCGACGGTGCCTCCAGCTCGGAGGAGCCGCGGGGCGGCGCCGGTGGCGCGCTCGGCGGCTGAGCCGCGGCCCAGGCCGGGCACATCTGTTCATCGCCCCCGCGCAGGCGCTCCGGCGCCTGTGCGGGGGCATCTGCATGACGGGCGTGCGACGGGTATGCGCCAGGTGGCTCACTTTTGGCCCCCGGGCCATGGTGCGGGCATGGAATCATGGCGTGCAGTCAACCGGCTGCGGTGTGTGTCCGGTTGGCCCAGCAGCTGAGCACATGCAGGGGGAGGAACGATGGCGGACAGCTTCGGGCCGGTGCGCGGGGACGGCGGCGTCGCGGGCTGCCGCGGGACGGACCCGTCGCAGGAGACCGCCCGGGAGCCCATCAGGGTGCTCGTGGTCGACGACCACGCGCTCTTCAGGCGGGGACTGGAGATCGTCCTCGCGCAGGAGGAGGACATCCAGGTCGTGGGCGAGGCCGGGGACGGGGCGGAAGCCGTGGACAAGGCGGCCGACCTGCTTCCGGACATCGTGCTGATGGACGTGCGGATGCCCCGGCGCGGCGGCATCGAGGCGTGCACCTCGATCAAGGAGGTGGCCCCCTCCGCGAAGATCATCATGCTGACGATCAGCGACGAGGAGGCGGACCTCTACGACGCGATCAAGGCGGGCGCGACCGGGTACCTCCTGAAGGAGATCTCGACGGACGAGGTGGCCACGGCGATCCGGGCGGTGGCGGACGGCCAGTCGCAGATCAGCCCGTCGATGGCGTCGAAACTGCTCACCGAGTTCAAGTCGATGATCCAGCGGACCGACGAGCGGCGGCTGGTGCCCGCGCCGCGGCTGACGGACCGGGAGCTGGAGGTCCTGAAACTGGTGGCCACCGGTATGAACAACCGTGATATCGCCAAGGAGTTGTTCATTTCCGAGAACACCGTGAAGAACCACGTGCGCAACATCCTGGAGAAACTGCAGCTGCACTCCAGGATGGAGGCCGTGGTCTACGCGATGCGGGAAAAGATCCTCGAAATCCGCTAGCGCCCAGCGCTCAGCGCCCGGATCCTAGAGCGCGGCCAGTTCCGCGGTGACGGCCGCCGCTTCCGCGGGCGAGCTCGCGCGCTCGACGCGCACGTCCTCGCAGCCGACCCATTCCGCCGCCTCCCGCAGGGCCCGCGCCATCGGGCCCGCGGCCTTCGGGGAGGTCAGCGAGAGCTGTCGGGCGACCAGCGTGCGGCCCTCGCGGGCCGGGTCGACGCGGCCCTGGAGCCGGCCGGCCGCCAGCAGCGGCATCGCGAAGTACCCGTGTATCCGCTTCGGCTTGGGCACGTAAGCCTCCAGGCGGTGCGTGAAACCGAAGATCCGCTCCGTCCGGGGACGGTCCCAGACCAGGGAGTCGAAGGGCGAGAGCAGCGTCGTGCGGTGGCGGCCCCTGGGGGCCTCCGCGAGCGCCGCCGGGTCCGCCCAGGCCGGCTTGGACCAGCCCTCCACCTCGACCGGTACCAGCCCGGAGTCCGCGACCACCGCGTCGAACTCCTCGCCCTTGAGGCGGTGGTAGTCCGCGATGTCGGCGCGGGTGCCGACGCCCAGGGACCGGCCCGCCAAGGCCACCAGGCGGCGTACGCACTCGCGGTCGTCCAGGTCGTCGTGGAGCAGCGCGTCGGGAACGGCCCGCTCGGGGAGGTCGTAGACCCGCTTCCAGCCGCGGCGCTCGCTGCACACCACCTCGCCGGTGTCCAGCAGCCACTCCACCGCGATCTTGGTCTCGGACCATTCGAACCACTCGCCGCCGTTCTTGGCGCCGCCCAGCTCGGTGGAGGTCAGCGGGCCGTCCGCCTTCAGCCGGTCGAGGACCGCCCGCGTCGAGCGCTCCTTGTCCTGGAGGACGTGCCAGCGGTGGCCGCGCGCCCGGCGGGCCCGGCGGCGGAACGCGAAATGCGGCCATTCCTCGATCGGCAGGATGCAGGCGGCGTGCGACCAGTACTCGAAGGCGTGCCGGTCCGACCAGTACGCCCGCTCCACGGTGTCCCGGCCCACCGCGCCCAGGCGCGCGTACGGGATCAGCTCGTGCGAGCGGGCCAGGACCGAGATGGTGTCCAGCTGCACGGCGCCCAGGTGGCGCAGGACCCCCCGGACCCCGCCGCGCCGGTCGGGTGCCCCGATGAAGCCCTGCGCGCGCAGGGCGATGCGCCGGGCGTCGTCGGCGGACAGGGAGAGCGAAGCGGTGCCCGAAGTCATCCCCGAAGACTAGGACGTGCCACTGACAGCGGGCAGGTACGGCAGTCGCGAGGTCAGGCCCAGGTCTGAGGGGAGGAGGGCGCCGACCCAGCAGTCGCGGTTGGTGCCGCGGTGGACGATGCCGGCCCGCAGGATGCCCTCGACCTGGAAGCCGGCCTTCTCGGCCACGGCGCGGGAGCCCGCGTTGCCCACCTCGGCGCGCCATTCCAGCCGCCCGATGCCCAGCTCGGTGAAGGCCCAGCGGGCGACGGCCAGGACCGCCTCGGTCATGTAGCCCCGGCCGCGGTGTTCCTTGACCGCCCAGTAGCCGATCTCGGTGCTCTCCGCGGTGTGGATGTGCACGCCGACGGCCGCGACCAGGGGGCCCTCGGCCCCGAGGCGTACGGCGAAGGCGAAGGCCGTGCCGTCGCGCCAGCCGTTCGGCACGGTCTCGTTCACATAGGTGTGCGCGTGCTCGCGCTCATAGGGGGAGGGCACGAGCGTCCAGCGCTGGACGTCCGGATCCCGGGCCGCCGCATACAGCTCGTCCTCGTCCGACGGGACGAAAGGCCGCAATACCAATCGGTCCGTGCTGAGTGTCTGGGGTTCCATGAACGAATTCTGCTGCCGTGCCGGTATCCGCGGCGAACAATTTTCGGTGATCCCTCCGGGCGATGCGGCACCTTCGGTGTCCCCCGTACGTTCTCAATCCGGGCACCCGTGCCCTCACGGGAACGGCGGACCTCCCGACGCGGCCACGTCCTCGCTTACGATGGCCGTTGCGGTGGGGCCCACCTGCCGTGCCCGTGTACGTACAGTGCCCAGGCCCGACCGGCAAGGAGACAAACCTCGGTGTCCGTCTTCAACAAGCTCATGCGTGCAGGCGAAGGCAAGATCCTGCGCAAACTGCACCGCATCGCGGACCAGGTCAACTCCATCGAAGAGGACTTCGTCAACCTCTCCGACGCCGAGTTGCGTGCGCTCACGGACGAGTACAAGCAGCGTTTCCAGGACGGCGAGAGCCTGGACGACCTGCTGCCCGAGGCCTTCGCGACCGTACGCGAGGCCGCGAAGCGCGTCCTCGGCCAGCGGCACTACGACGTCCAGATCATGGGTGGCGCGGCGCTGCACCTCGGCTACGTGGCCGAGATGAAGACCGGTGAGGGCAAGACCCTCGTCGGCACGCTGCCCGCGTACCTGAACGCGCTGTCCGGCAAGGGCGTCCACCTGATCACGGTGAACGACTACCTCGCCGAGCGTGACTCCGAGCTGATGGGCCGGGTGCACAAGTTCCTCGGCCTGGAGGTCGGCTGCATCCTGGCGAACATGTCGCCCGCGCAGCGCCGCGAGCAGTACAACTGCGACATCACCTACGGCACGAACAACGAGTTCGGCTTCGACTACCTGCGCGACAACATGGCGTGGTCCCAGGACGAGCTCGTCCAGCGCGGCCACAACTTCGCCGTGGTCGACGAGGTCGACTCCATCCTCGTCGACGAGGCCCGTACCCCGCTGATCATCTCCGGCCCCGCCGACCAGGCCACGAAGTGGTACGGCGACTTCGCGAAGCTGGTGACCCGCCTGACCAAGGGCGAGGCCGGCCAGCCGCTGAAGGGCATCGAGGAGACCGGCGACTACGAGGTCGACGAGAAGAAGCGCACCGTCGCCATCCACGAGTCCGGTGTCGCCAAGGTCGAGGACTGGCTCGGCATCGAGAACCTCTACGAGTCGGTGAACACCCCGCTCGTCGGTTACCTCAACAACGCGATCAAGGCCAAGGAGCTCTTCAAGGCCGACAAGGACTACGTCGTCATCGACGGCGAAGTCATGATCGTCGACGAGCACACCGGCCGCATCCTCGCCGGCCGCCGCTACAACGAGGGCATGCACCAGGCGATCGAGGCGAAGGAAGGGGTGGACATCAAGGACGAGAACCAGACCCTCGCCACGATCACCCTGCAGAACTTCTTCCGCCTCTACTCGAAGCTGTCGGGCATGACCGGTACGGCCATGACCGAGGCCGCCGAGTTCCACCAGATCTACAAGCTCGGTGTCGTCCCGATCCCGACCAACCGCGACATGGTCCGCAAGGACCAGCCGGACCTGATCTACCGGACCGAGGTCGCGAAGTTCGCCGCCGTCGTCGACGACATCGCGGAGAAGCACGAGAAGGGCCAGCCGATCCTCGTCGGTACGACGTCGGTCGAGAAGTCCGAGTACCTCTCCCAGCAGCTCTCCAAGCGCGGCATCCCGCACGAGGTGCTCAACGCCAAGCAGCACGACCGTGAGGCGACGATCGTCGCCCAGGCCGGCCGCCGGGGCGCGGTCACGGTCGCCACGAACATGGCCGGCCGCGGTACCGACATCAAGCTCGGCGGCAACCCGGACGACCTCGCCGAGGCCGAGCTGCGCCAGCAGGGCCTGGACCCCGAGGAGCACATCGAGGAGTGGGCGCACGCCCTCCCCGCGGCGCTGACCCGGGCCGAGGCCGCGGTGAAGGCGGAGTTCGAGGAGGTCAAGGAGCTCGGCGGGCTGTACGTGCTGGGCACCGAGCGCCACGAGTCGCGCCGTATCGACAACCAGCTGCGCGGCCGCTCCGGCCGACAGGGCGACCCGGGCGAGTCCCGCTTCTACCTGTCGCTGGGCGACGACCTGATGCGCCTGTTCAAGGCGCAGATGGTCGAGCGCGTCATGGCGATGGCGAACGTCCCCGACGACGTGCCGATCGAGAACAAGATGGTGACGCGCGCGATCGCGTCGGCCCAGTCGCAGGTGGAGACCCAGAACTTCGAGACGCGCAAGAACGTCCTGAAGTACGACGAGGTCCTCAACAACCAGCGTGAGGTCATCTACGGCGAGCGCCGCCGCGTCCTGGAGGGCGAGGACCTGCAGGAGCAGGTGCGCCACATGATGGACGACACCATCGACGCGTACATCGCGGCCGAGACGGTCGAGGGCTTCGCCGAGGAGTGGGACCTGGAGCGCCTGTGGGGCGCCTTCCGGCAGCTCTACCCGGTGAAGGTCACCATCGAGGAGCTGGAGGAGGCCGCGGGCGACCGTGCGGGCATCACCGCCGAGTTCATCGCGGAGTCCGTCAAGGACGACATCCACGAGCAGTACGAGACGCGCGAGAAGACGCTCGGCTCCGAGATCATGCGCGAGCTGGAGCGGCGCGTGGTCCTGTCGGTGCTCGACCGCAAGTGGCGTGAGCACCTGTACGAGATGGACTACCTGCAGGAGGGCATCGGCCTGCGGGCCATGGCCCAGAAGGACCCGCTGGTCGAGTACCAGCGCGAGGGCTTCGACATGTTCAACGCCATGCAGGAAGGCATCAAGGAGGAGTCCGTCGGCTACCTGTTCAACCTGGAGGTCCAGGTCGAACAGCAGGTCGAGGAGCTTCCGGTGCAGGACACGGCGCCGTCGCTGACGAAGGAGCCGGCAGGGGCGCGTCCGGAAATCCGGGCGAAGGGGCTGGACGCTCCGCAGCGGCCGGACCGGCTGCACTTCTCCGCTCCGACGGTGGACGGGGAGGGCGGTGTCATCGAGGGCGACTTCGAGAGTGACGCTGCCGGTGGTGAGGGCGACGGGATGACGCGGGCGGAGCGGCGCAAGGCGCAGAAGGCCGCGGGCGGGCGTCGCCGGAAGAAGTAACCCTCCGCAGGGTCGCGCGTGAGGCATCGGCCGGGGGAGGAAAACAGGGGGGGTCCTGTCCCCACCGCCTTTTTTTCGGCGTCACCTCTTGGGGGGGGGAGAGCCGAACCACCTCACCCCACCACACCCCACAC
>NZ_JBVIWA010000028.1:0-70545 GCF_055595065.1 Streptomyces sp. NPDC040545 | reverse complement strand
AGGGAGGGGAGAAGGGAGAGGGGGGGAGAGGGGGGGGGCAAAGGAAAAGGGACCCTTCCGGGGGGGTGGGGGGGGGGCGCGTGGGGGGGGGGGAACCTTGGGGGTTCCCCCCCCCCGGCCGCGTTGTGTGCGGCGCCGCTGCTGGGGCTCCGCCCCAGACCCCGCGCCTCAAACGCCGGCGAGGCTGAAAGAGCGCCTCACGCGCCGGCGGGGCTGAAAGAGCGCCTCACGCGCCGGCGGGGCTGAAAGATCGCCTCAAACGCCGGCGAGGCTGGAAAGGTGCGGCGGGGCTGGAAAGGGTGTCGCGGGGCCGGAAAGGGTACGGCGGGGCTGGAAAGGGTGCGGCGGGGCTGGGAGGGGCCGGAGAGGGCCGGAGAGGGCTGGGGAGGGCCGGCGAGGGCCGGCGGGGCTGCATTACGGGCGGGGGCCCTGGATCTCCACTGCTGCGCAGCGCCAGCGGAGGTCCGGGCCCTGTTCGAGGCGGAAGGCCATGGCGGTGAGGCGGTCGCCCGTGGCGATGCGGGCGAAGGCCTCGATGACTCCCGGGCCCGGGGTGAAGCGGCCACACTGGCGGACGACCGGGCGGAGACGGTCGCCGAGGGGATCCGTCGGGGCCAGGGTGATCAGCTGCTGGTAGGCGGGGCCGATGGTGTGGCCGAGGAGCGAGTGGACCGGGCGCAGGCCGCTGACCACCGCGAGGAGGTGTTCGGCGAACCAGTGGTGCGGGCCGAGCCGCAGGGTGCGCGGGGGACCGGCCGGGCGCCGCGGGTCGCGGCGGCCCGCCGGCCGGGTGCGGGTCCGGCCCGCGGGCCGCCGGCGGCTGCCGTCGTTGCCGGTCATCGTGCCGCGCATCGTGGTGTCCATGGCGAGCTGCCCCCGAACAGGCCGGGCCCGGAGCGGTACCGGGCGGTAACTTGATGGGGATCTTCTACGGCTGCCGAACACGCTCCGCAACCACGCCCGCGGCCCGCGCCGCCACCGGCCCGCTTCACCTATCCGGGTGGGCGGCGGCCGGTCCCCCGCCCCGGGCGGGGCCCGTGCGCGGACCCGGGTGGACGGGCGCGGGCCCCGGTCCGGCGCCCCGAAGGGGGACGGAGTCCATCACCCGCCCGGCCCCGTCCGAGTCGTATCCTGAGGGCGTTTCCGACTACCGAAAGCAGCCGGCCATGCGCGTGTACGTCCCCCTGACCCTCCCCGGGCTCGCCGAGGTGCACCAGGCGGGTGAGCTGGGCCCCGCCCCGCTGCTGGCGTACGCCGTCACCCCCGAACTCCGCGAGTGGTACGTGTCGGACGACATCGAGGAGCTGGAGTACGCGGCCCTGAACCGGGCCGCGCTCGCCTCCCTGCGGCTGGTCGCCGCGGACGCCGGCGCTCCGCGCCGGCGCGTCGTGGTCGCCCTCGACGTCGACGACAAGGCCGCCACCGCCGCCCCCGGGGCCGACGAGGCCGCGCTCGGCCGGGTGACCCTGGCCGCCGCCGTACGGCTCGCCGTGGCCGCCGCCGTGCACGCGGACGCCGACGACGCCGACGAGGACGTGGCAGCCGCCGCAGGGGCCCTTGAGGCCGCCGACGGCGGGGACACGGACGCGCAGCGCACCGTCGACGCCGCAGAGGACCACGAGCTGCTGTGGTTCGGCGTGCAGGAGATTCCGGGGCTGCTGAAGTGACCGACACGACCGCCGTGACCGCCGCCACCGCCACCACCCGCACGAACCACATCGTCTGGGACTGGAACGGCACGCTCCTGCACGACATCGACGCCGTCATAGCCGCGACCAACGCCTCCTTCGCCGAGCTCGGCTTCGAGCCGATCACCCTGGAGACCTACCGCGACCTGTACGTCGTACCGGTGCCGAAGTTCTACGAGCGGCTCATGGGACGGCTGCCCACCGAGGAGGAGTGGCTGGTCATGGACGACACCTTCCACCGCCACTACTGGGCCGCCGCCGAGGACGCCGGACTGGCCGAGGGCGCCCGGGAGCTGCTCCGGGACTGGCAGCTGGACGGCCTCACCCAGTCCTTGCTGTCCCTCGCGCCCCACGACAAGCTCGTCCCCCTGGTCCGGGCCCACGGCATCGACCAGCACTTCCTGCGCGTCGACGGCCGGATCGGCCCCTCGCACACCTCCAAGGCGGGACACCTCGTACGCCACCTGGCCGCCCTGGACGGGACGGGCGTGACGGCGGACCGTACGGTCCTCATCGGAGACGCCGTGGACGACGCCCTCGCCGCCGCCCACGTGGGTGCCCGGGCGGTTCTCTACACGGGCGGCTCGCACAGCCGCAGCAGTCTGGAATCGGCCGGAGTGCCGGTCGTGGACAGCCTGGCCGAGGCCGTTCTGACAGCTCGCGAGCTGGCCGGATAGGCACTGCACAGGCCGCTGCACGGACGGGCGGTCACGTCGCTGGCCAGAGTGTCAAAGTTCCACCCCAAGATTTGTACAGATGCAGCGAATGACGTCCTGGGGGTAGGTCGGGATAGCCTTGTACCCGTGATCAGCGCGATAGTCATCGGGGGCACTGGAGCCTCCGGCCTGCGCCCGGCGCACGACCGTGCCCGGGCCTTCGCTGATCCCCGCCCCCGGGACCTTCGGCCGATCATGGCTCATTCCCTCCCGGTCGGCTCTCTCGACGGCATAGCGTCGATCCCGGACGGACACCCCGCCTCGCGGCGCTATGTCATTCCTTCCTTCACCTACGTCACGCAATGGCGCGCGACAGGAGCCAGAGGACATGCAGACCAAGCTGGACGAAGCAAAGGCCGAGCTGCTCGCACGGGCGGCCCGGGTAGCTGAGCACAGCCCGGCCGGGGGGCTACTTCCGACTGGGTCCGAGCGGGGAGAGCGTCCAGACCAGGACACCGTTCTCTCCTACCTCCAGCGCTACTACCTGCACACGGCGCCCGAGGACCTCGTGGACCGGGACCCGGTCGATGTGTTCGGAGCCGCGCTCTCGCACTACCGGCTCGCCGAGAACCGGCCGCAGGGCACCGCGAACGTGCGCGTGCACACGCCCACGGTGGAGGAGAATGGCTGGACCTCCAGCCACTCCGTCGTCGAGGTCGTCACCGACGACATGCCCTTCCTCGTGGACTCCGTGACGAACGAGCTGTCCCGCCAGGGCCGCGGCATCCACGTCGTGATCCACCCGCAGGTCGTGGTCCGCCGCGACGTCACCGGCAAGCTGATCGAGATCCTCGGTCCCGACTGCGATGCCCACGGTCCCCGCACGGCGCGCCCCCACGACTCCCTCGTCGAGTCCTGGATCCACGTCGAGATCGACCGCGAGACCGACCGCGCCGACCTCAAGCAGATCAACGCCGACCTGCTGCGCGTCCTGTCCGACGTACGGGAGTCCGTCGAGGACTGGGAGAAGATGCGCGACGCCGCGCTGCGCATCGCCGAGGGTCTCCCCGAGGAGCACACCGCCCCCGACCTGCGCGAGTACGAGCTCGAAGAGGCCCGTGAGCTGCTGCGCTGGCTCGCCGACGACCACTTCACCTTCCTCGGCTACCGCGAGTACAACCTCGTCGACGGCGACTCCCTGGCCGCCGTGCCCGGCACCGGCCTCGGCATCCTGCGCTCCGACCCGCACCACAGCGGCAAGGACGACGGCCACCCGGTCTCGCCGTCCTTCAACCGGCTGCCCGCCGACGCCCGCGCCAAGGCCCGCGAGCACCGCCTGCTGGTGCTGACCAAGGCCAACAGCCGCTCCACCGTGCACCGCCCCTCGTACCTCGACTACGTGGGCGTCAAGAAGTTCGACGCCGACGGCAACGTCGTCGGCGAGCGCCGCTTCCTCGGCCTGTTCTCCTCCGCCGCGTACACCGAGTCCGTGCGCCGCGTCCCGGTGATCCGCCGCAAGGTCGTCGAGGTCCTCGACGCCGCCGGCTTCGCGCCGAGCAGCCACGACGGCCGCGACCTGCTGCAGATCCTGGAGACGTACCCGCGCGACGAGCTGTTCCAGACCCCGGTCGACCAGCTCCAGGCCATCGTCACCTCCGTCCTGTACCTCCAGGAACGCCGCCGGCTGCGGCTGTACCTGCGCCAGGACGAGTACGGCCGCTACTACTCGGCGCTCGTCTACCTGCCCCGCGACCGGTTCACCACCGGGGTGCGGCTGCGCCTGATGGACATCCTCCGCGAGGAGCTCGGCGGCATCAGCGTCGACTTCACCGCGTGGAACACCGAGTCGATCCTCTCCCGCATCCACTTCGTCGTCCGCGTCCCGCAGGGCACCGAGCTGCCCGCGCTGACCGACTCCGACGTAGAGCGCATCGAGGGCCGTCTCGTCGAGGCCGCCCGCTCCTGGGCCGACGGCTTCCAGGAAGCGCTGATCGCCGAGTGCGGCGAGGAGCGCGCCGCCGAGCTGCTGCGCCGCTACGGCACCTCCTTCGCCGAGGGCTACAAGGCCGACCACTCGCCGCGCGCGGCCGTCGCCGACCTGGTCCACCTGGAGCGGCTCGCCGCCAGCGACCGCCAGTTCGCGCTCTCGCTCTACGAGCCCGTCGGCGCGGGCCCCGGCGAGCGCCGGTTCAAGATCTTCCGTACCGGCGACCAGGTCTCGCTCTCCGCGGTCCTGCCGGTGCTGCAGCGCCTGGGCGTCGAGGTCACCGACGAGCGCCCGTACGAGCTGCGCCGCTCCGACCGGGTCAGCGCCTGGATCTACGACTTCGGTCTGCGGATGCCCGTCTCCGGCAACGGGGACAACCACCTCGGCGACGACGCCCGCGAGCGCTTCCAGGACGCCTTCGCCGCGGTCTGGCAGGGCGACGCGGAGAACGACAACTTCAACGCCCTGGTGCTGAGCGCCGGGATCACCTGGCGGCAGGCCGTCGTCCTGCGCGCGTACGCCAAGTACCTGCGCCAGGCCGGCTCCACCTTCAGCCAGGACTACATGGAGGACACTCTCCGCAACAACGTCCACACCACCCGACTGCTGGTCTCGCTCTTCGAGGCCCGGATGGCGCCCGTGCGCCAGACCGCCGGCAGCGAGCTCGTGGACGCCATGCTGGAGGAGCTCGACGGGGCCCTGGACCAGGTCGCCTCGCTCGACGAGGACCGCATCCTGCGGGCCTTCCTCACCCTCATCAAGGCCACGCTGCGCACGAACTTCTTCCAGCTCAACGGCGTGGGCGAGCAGCACTCGTACGTGTCGATGAAGTTCGACCCGCAGGCCATCCCGGACCTGCCGGCCCCGCGTCCGGCCTTCGAGATCTGGGTCTACTCCCCGCGCGTCGAGGGCGTCCACCTGCGCTTCGGCAAGGTCGCCCGAGGCGGTCTGCGCTGGTCCGACCGCCGCGAGGACTTCCGTACGGAGATCCTCGGCCTGGTCAAGGCGCAGATGGTCAAGAACACCGTGATCGTGCCGGTCGGCGCCAAGGGCGGCTTCGTCGCGAAGAACCTCCCCGACCCGTCGGTGGACCGTGACGCCTGGCTCGCCGAGGGCATCGCCTCGTACAAGATCTTCATCTCGGCGCTGCTCGACATCACCGACAACATGGTCGCCGGTGAGGTCGTGCCCCCGAAGGGCGTGGTCCGCCACGACGAGGACGACACCTACCTTGTCGTCGCAGCCGACAAGGGCACCGCGACCTTCTCCGACATCGCCAACGGAGTGGCCGAGTCCTACGGCTTCTGGCTCGGCGACGCCTTCGCGTCGGGCGGCTCGGCCGGCTACGACCACAAGGGCATGGGCATCACCGCACGCGGCGCGTGGGAGTCCGTCAAGCGGCACTTCCGCGAGCTGGGCCACGACACCCAGACCGAGGACTTCACCGTCGTCGGCGTCGGTGACATGTCCGGTGACGTGTTCGGCAACGGCATGCTGCTCTCCGAGCACATCCGCCTGGTCGCCGCCTTCGACCACCGGCACATCTTCATCGACCCGCACCCGGACGCGGCCACCTCCTACGCGGAGCGCCGGCGCCTGTTCGAGCTGCCGCGCTCCTCGTGGGCCGACTACGACACCTCGCTGATCTCGGCGGGCGGTGGTATCCACCCGCGTTCCGCGAAGGCCGTCCCGATCACCGCGCAGGTCCGTGAGGCCCTCGGCATCGAGGCGGGCGTCACCAAGATGACCCCCGCCGACCTGATGAAGGCGATCCTGCAGTCCCCCGTGGACCTGCTGTGGAACGGCGGCATCGGTACGTACGTCAAGGCCACCGCCGAGACGCACGCGGACGTCGGCGACAAGGCCAACGACGCCATCCGCGTCAACGGCTCCGACGTGCGGGCCAAGGTCATCGGCGAGGGCGGCAACCTGGGTCTGACCCAGCTCGGCCGGATCGAGTTCGCCCGCACCGGTGCGGGCGGCGAGGGCGGCAAGGTCAACACCGACGCCATCGACAACAGCGCGGGCGTGGACACCTCCGACCACGAGGTGAACATCAAGATCCTGCTCAACGCGGTCGTCACGGACGGCGACATGACCGTCAAGCAGCGCAACAAGCTGCTCGCCCAGATGACCGACGAGGTCGGCCGTCTGGTGCTGCGCAACAACTACGCGCAGAACGTCGCGCTCGCCAACGGCGCGGCCCAGGCCCCGAGCCTGCTCCACGCCCAGCAGCGCTACATGCGGCGGCTGGAGCGCGACGGGCTCCTCGACCGGGCGCTGGAGTTCCTGCCCACCGACCGGCAGATCCGCGAGCTGCTGAGCAGCGGCAAGGGTCTGACCCAGCCCGAGCTGGCCGTGCTCTTCGCCTACACCAAGATCACGGTGGCGGACGAGCTCATCGCCACCGAGCTGCCGGACGACCCGTACCTGCGCCGTCTGCTCTTCGCGTACTTCCCGGCCGCCCTGGCCGAGCGGCTCACCGAGCAGATCGACACGCACGCGCTGCGCCGGGAGATCATCACCACCATCCTGGTCAACGACACCGTCAACACCGGTGGTTCGACCTTCCTGCACCGTCTGCGCGAGGAGAGCGGGGCCTCCACGGAGGAGATCGTCCGCGCGCAGCTCGCGGCCCGCGAGATCTTCGGCCTGGCCGATGTGTGGGACGCGGTGGAGGCGCTCGACAACAAGGTCGCCGCCGACGTCCAGACCCGGGTGCGGCTGCACTCGCGGCGCCTGGTCGAGCGCGGTACCCGCTGGCTGCTGAACAACCGGCCGCAGCCGCTCCAGATCACCGAGACCATCGCCTCCTTCGAGGAGCGCGTGGGCCAGGTCTGGGCCGAGCTGCCGAAGCTGGTGCGCGGCGCCGACCTGGAGTGGTACCAGTCGATCCTGGACGAGCTGACGGGCGAGGGCGTCCCGGAGGAACTGGCCGCCAAGGTGGCCGGCTTCTCCTCCGCCTTCCCGGCGCTGGACATCGTCGCGATCGCGGACCGCACGGGTGCGGACCCGCTGGAGGTCGCCGAGGTGTACTACGACCTCGCCGACCGTCTGGCCATCACCCAGCTGATGGACCGGATCATCGAGCTGCCGCGGTCCGACCGCTGGCAGTCGATGGCCCGCGCCTCCATCCGCGAGGACCTCTTCGCGGCGCACGCGGCGCTGACCGCGGACGTGCTGTCGGTGGGCAACGGCACGTCGACTCCCGAGGAGCGCTTCAAGGCGTGGGAGGAGAAGAACGCGGCCATCATCGGGCGGGCGCGGACGACTCTGGACGAGATCCAGGGGTCGGACGACTTCGACCTGGCGAACCTGTCGGTGGCGATGCGGACGATGCGGTCGCTGTTGCGCGCGCACAGCTGATCGCGGGGTCGTACGGAACGGGCCGGGCCCGGGACCTTGTGGTCCCGGGCCCGGCCCGTTGGGGGCCCGCTGCCCCCGGGCCCCCGGGCGGAGCCCGGGAAAGGTCAGCGGCCCGCCGTGAAGGCCTCGTAGGCGTCGCAGACTTCTGCCGAGGGGCCGTCCATGCGGAGCACTCCGGCCTCCAGCCAGATCGCGCGGTCGCAGGTCTCGCGGACCGTGTTGATGCCGTGGCTGACGAGGAAGACGGTGCCGGCGTGCTTGCGGAGTTCCTCGATGCGGGCCTGGCTCCGCCGCTGGAAGGCGGCGTCACCGGTGGCCAGGGCCTCGTCGATCATCAGCACGTCGTGGTCCTTGGCGGCGGCGATGGAGAACCGCAGCCGGGCGCCCATGCCGGAGGAGTACGTCCGCATGGGCAGGGAGATGAAGTCGCCCTTCTCGTTGATGCCGGAGAAGTCGACGATCCCCTGGTAGCGCTCGCGGATCTGCTGCTTGGACATGCCCATCGCGAGGCCGCCGAGGACGACGTTGCGCTCGCCCGTCAGGTCGTTCATCAGGGCGGCGTTCACGCCGAGCAGGGACGGCTGGCCGTGCGAGTAGATCCGGCCGCGGGCCACCGGCTGGAGTCCGGCGATGGCGGCCAGCAAGGTGGACTTGCCGGAACCGTTGGAGCCGATGAGGCCGATGGCCTCGCCCTTGTACGCGGTGAAGGTGACGCCCTTGACGGCGTGCACCTCCTTGATGCCGGGAGCCGGCTTGCGGGAGAAGACCCGGCTGAGCGCGGCGGTGGCTCCGCCCTTGCGGGCGCCGGTGCCGTGGACCTTGTAGATGACGTGGACCCCGTCGGCGATGACGGTCGGTACCCGGGTGTCGGTCTTCGGGGCGGTGTCAGCCACGTCCGTACTCCTCTTCTGCTTTCCAGAACCAGATGAAGCCGCCGACGCCGGCCAGCAGGGCCCAGCCGATGGCCAGGGGCCACGCGTGGGGCGGGAGCGAGTGCGCCTGGAAGCTGTCGATCAGCGCGAAGCGCATCAGGTCGATGTAGACGGCGGCGGGATTGAGCTTCAGCAGTGTCAGCATCCAGTGGTGCGGCAGCTGGTCCGACGTGAGCATCTGGTCGATGGACCACATGACGCCCGAGGAGTACATCCAGGTGCGCAGGACGAAGGGCATCAGCTGGCTGACGTCCGGGTTCTTGCTGCCGATGCGCGCCATGACCATCGCGCAGCCGGCGGCGAAGACGGCCATCAGCGTCAGGGCCGGGACGGCCAGGAACCAGGACCAGGCGGGCCGCTGGCCGAAGGCCAGCAGCAGGATGACCAGGGCGCCCATGGTGACGAGCAGCTGCTGGAAGAGCTGGACGACGGTGGAGATGGGCAGGCTGGCGCGCGGGAAGTGCAGCGCGCGGACCAGGCCGCGGTTGCTGTGGACGGAGCGCGTGCCGGCGTTGATGGAGCTGCCGATGAAGTCCCAGACGAAGATGCCGGTGATCAGGAAGGGCACGTAGTCCGGCACGCCGTGGCTGGCCTTCATCACGATGCCGAAGATGAAGTAGTAGACGGCCGCGTTGAGGAGCGGGGTCACCAGGTGCCAGAGCTGGCCGAGCTTGGCGGTGCTGTACGTGGCCTGCATGCGGGCGGTCGCGTACGCGGTCACGAAGTGGCGGCGGTCCCAGAGTTCCGCGATGTAGCGGGGGAGCGTGGGGCGGGCGCCGCTGAGGGTGAGGCCGTGGGCGGCGGCGAGTCGCGCGAGTTCCGCGGAGGGCGCGGGCTCGGTCGTGGGGGCGGTCGCGGTGGTCACAGGGTTCGCTTTCGACGGGGTCAGTACGTCACTGCCAAGGTCGGGACGGGTCCGTATCGTCGCTACGGCGAGGTTAGGTCGTGCTGCGTCGGAACGCAACCGTATCGTCGTGACGGGGCGCGGCTATGCTCTCTGCATGACCCCGGACCCCGCCGCCCCCGTTTCCGCCCCCGCCGCCGCCCGCAGAGCCCCCGCCGGGGCCGCCGTCCTGCGCGCGGACGTGACCGAGGCGATCCGCGACGCGGTGGTGGAGGAACTGGCCGCGGTCGGCTTCTCGAAGATGTCGATCGAGGGCATCGCCCGGCGGGCGGGGGTCGGCAAGACCGCGGTCTACCGGCGGTGGAAGTCGAAGCTGCACCTGGTGCTGGACCTGGTGGGGGCCTTCGCGGTGGACGGCCTGCCGGTGCCCGCGACCGGCTCCCTGTACGGGGACGTACGGGCCCTGCTGGAGGTCATGTCACACGTGCTGCGGCACCCGGTGGCCTCCGCGGTGATCCCCGACCTGCTCGTGGAGGCGGCGCGGAACCCGGAGATCGCGGACGCGGTACGCGGCGCGCTGCTCGACGGGCAGCGCCGCATGGCGGAGGGGATCGTCTCGGACGCGGTCGCCCGCGGGGAACTCCCGGCGGGCATCGACCCGGCCCACGCCCTCGACCTGCTGATCGGCCCGCTCTACTGGCGCCAGGTGGTCGTCCGGGACGCGGTGACCGGCAACCACCTCGATGTGCTGGCCCACCAGGTGGTGGCGGGCCTGAAGGCGAGCTCCGGCCCCGGTGACGCGGGAGCCGGAGCCCAAGGGCTGTCCCGTAACTGATCTCTGGCACGAGAGTGGTCGGCCGAGATCGGATCCTGGGTCCCACCCTTCGGGGGAGGCGCCGACCTCGGTTCACCCCTGTGACCGCACGACACAGCAGCGGATGGCAGGTGTCCTGTCCCAGATAAGTGTGGGCGGGGTGAGGTTCTGACCTGCGGTGTCTACGGTTGAGTGGGACAGGTCGGCCGTCGATGTCCCGCTTATCCGCAGGCAGCCGCCTTTAGGGTGCTCATCGCGGAAGTCCCCTGGTCGACGCGGAGGTGCCGGGCCCGCCGAGGCCCGGCGGCAAGAAGTCGGGGAACCTTCCCCGCTTGCACGTCCTACCCGCCTCCCTGGGGACGTCGCCGAGTTCGCCAGTCTGCTCGCGCCCGGCGACGCCCCACGTTTGCGGCGGTCAGGCCGTATGGGAGCGGGTAGAGGTGATCACGACGGATGTGTAGGGCATGGTGGCGTGGCCGCCGAGCTTGTCGATCGCGGACCCGGCGCTGTCCAGGACGTCCGCCATTTTGTCTGCGGGGAGTTGGGTGAGGCCGCCGAAGGTGGGGAGCTGGTCGAGCCACTCCTCTCGGGAGTAGGTGCGTTCCCAGGTGAAGCGCCACTGTTCCGGCTCGCTGAACCTGCCGGTCTGCCGGATGCCGTCGGCGATTTTCGCGAACAGTGGCTGGTAGGCGTCCAGGGCCGAGCCTCTCAGCAGGCCGGGGTTGAACGGGGAATCGGGGGCGACGCGTTGGAGTGTTTCGGCGAGGGCATCGATCACCTGGGCCGGGAGCTGGGGGACGTGGTGGAAGGGGGCGAGTCGGCCGCCGGGCCGGAGCACCTGAGCCGCTTTGGCCGCGCCGGCGACGGGGTCCACCCAGTGCCAGGCGGTGCCGGCGATGACCGCGTCGAACTGCCGCCCGGCCGGCTGCCAGTCCTCGAACCTGGCGACCTCGACCTCGACACGGCTGTGTCGCGCGAAGGCGGCCATCCGCTCGTCGGGCTCGACACCGAGCACCATGCAGCCGGCCGCCTGGAATTGCCGGGCCTCGATGCCGGTCCCGGCTCCGACGTCGAGGATGCGCCGACCGGGGCTTGCCGCGACGATCCTGTCCACCAGGGCGTCAGGATATGGCGGTCGGGCGCGGTCGTAGCGTTCGGCGTCCGCTCCGAACGACTCGGCCGTCTGCCGGTGGCGGTGGGGATCGGGGCCGGACTTGTCCGGCTGTCCCTGCGATAAAGTGGGCATGCGCCCACACTAATGGGCGGTTGCCCACTTGTTAAGGCGGGGCGGCGCAGAAAGGGAGACAATGCCGTCAGGGGTGCACATCCACAACGTGCGCGGCCAGTTGTTCGAAGCCGCCGAGCGCGTCCTGCTTCGGGACGGTCCCGACGCGTTGACCAGCCGGGCCGTCACGGAGGAGGCGAACTGCGCCAAGGGTGTGCTGCACCGGCACTTCAGCGACTTCGACGCTTTCCTGGCAGAACTGGTCCTCGAGCGCGTCCGCGGCATCGAGGACCGGACCACGACTTTGCGCGCGGCCGCCGGCACCGGGAGCGTGGTGGACAACCTTGCCGACGCGCTGCAGGACCTGTTCGGGCCGGTCACGGTAGCGATCGTCGCGCTCATCACCTTCCGTGACGGCCTCCGCGCCCGGCTGCGCGAGGCCGGTCTGACCGGCATCCCGCTGGCCGTGCACGGCGCCGCCATGATCGCCGCATACCTCACTGCCGAGCGGGAGTTGGGGCGTCTGGCCGGTAACGCCGACATCGACACGCTCGCCCCCACCCTCGTCGGGGCCGGGCACCTGCTGTTCGCCGATCGGACAAGCGCCCCACCACAGAGCGCCGCCGTCCGCAGGATGGTGACCACCGTCATCGCCGGCGCCTTGCGACCACCCCAGTCGTGACCCGAGCGCCCAGGTCGCGTGTCGCCCAGGCCACCCCTGCCCCTGGATCTGGCAGGCCTCCGTATCTGCCCCAGGCCAAGCACTTGGACGTGGCCGAGGTCCGGACCGGCCACAGGTGTCCCAAGGCCCCCTGCTCCCGGATGCCGACCGCATTGACGTGCTCCAGGTCGACGTCCTCCGCCGATACCTCGCGCACAACCATCCGGGCCGCAGGGACAGGACAGCAGGGGCCGTCCTCCCGGCAACGTGTGGATCCACCCGCCCGGGGGGATGAGCGGGGCCCCTGTTATCGTGCGCCGATGTCAACGATCAAGCAGTTCCAAGTGACCTTCGACTGCGCGGAACCTGCGCGCCTCGCCGCCTTCTGGTGCGAGGTGCTGGGGTACGTCGTACCGACAGTCCCGGACGGCTTTGCCACGTGGGAGGAATACCACCACTCGCTGCCGCCTGAGGACGAGGTCTACTTCGCGTGCGCTGATCCCTCGGGTGTGGGCCCGCGTCTGCTCTTCCAGCGAGTTCCCGAAGGCAAGGTCGTCAAGAACCGGGTTCATCTTGATGTGCGGGTCGGCACAGGGCTCGTGGGTGACGAGCGTCTGGCCACACTCGAGGCCGAATGCGCACGGCTGATGGCGCTCGGCGCGAAACACGTGCTGACGCAGCGCGCCGATGGCGTCAACGAGTCGTGCATCACGATGCAGGACATCGAGGGCAACGAGTTCTGCCTCGCCTGATTCCCCTCCGAGACTGCGAGGGGGAGCCGTCTCCCGGGGACCTCTCAGGTCTCGTATGCGGCAGAAGCTGTCCCGTGAGAGCGAGGTTGTGCAGTCGGGCGATGCCGAGCATGGCGTGTCGGACGCCGTAGCCGCCGTCGGCCATCGTGAGGGTCCTGCCCACGGCGGCCTTCGCGCCGGACTCCTCCCATGCCCGGCAGTCGTTGCGATTGCCGGGCAAAGGCTCACCGACCACGACGACCAGGCGGGTATCCGCGTCAATGACGACCTGGTGGTTGGTGGAGTACCGGTCCTTGAGCCCGACCGTAACGCGGAGAGCCAGCAGTTCCGCTTCCGGCCCAGAGGCAGCCAGTTCCAGATTGAGGTGCGCAGCACGGGACTATGCCTGGAAGGCAGCGACCACTGGAAAGCCGGAGCGGAAAGGGTTCACACGGCTGAGTGCGACGCGGAGACCAGCTATCAGTTCTGGAAGATCGAACCCCACCCGGAAGGATTCGGCTTCAGGATCAGGCGCTCCGCGGGCGCGCTCCGATGCCTGGACGCACATAACCCGAGTCTTACCGCGCCCCCACGGGGAACCTATTTGCAGGAATGGACCTGCCATGGCAGGGAGAATCAGTCTTGGTCGTTCCTTGATGCGTCCCCCGTGCCATTCGACGTCCGCTGAGCTCTTTCAGCCTAGCCGCTGATCGGGTGACAGCAGCAGGGGCAGGGTGGTCTGTTCGGCGGTAAGTGTGTACCGATGCGATTCTCCGGCAGAGTGTGGGCAGTGAACGGAATCGCAGGTGAGGGGGCCTGGGGTGCTACGCAGGCGCAGTGTTGAGGAGCGGGTGGCCGAGCGCAAGCGGATGGAGCAGGAGGGCGCTTTCTGCGGCTACGTTGATGCGCCTAAGGCCGGACGGGAGCCAGGACCGGCGCCGGCGGGGGAGCCGCGGGAGTGGGACGGCGGTCCTCCAGGGGGATGACCGCCGGGATCGGGGCCGTCTGCCCGAGGAAGACCCGGCGCACCACGCGCTCCGCCGCGTGGCCGTCGTCGTGCGAGCAGAAGCGCGCGCGGAACGCCGCCCGCAGCTGCGCGGAGCGCGAGCCCTGCCAGTGGCCCGTGCCGAAGATGTCCACCAGCTCGTCCTCGGTCCGGGCGATCGCGCCCGGCGGGCACGACCGCAGGTCGAAGTACGTGCCCCGGGCCGCCTCGTACGCCTCCCAGTCGTCCGCGTGGATCACGATCGGCCGGTCCAGCGCCGCGTAGTCGAACATCAGGGACGAGTAGTCCGTCACCAGCGCGTCCGAGGCCAGGCAGAGCTCCTCCACCGAGGGGTAGGAGGAGACGTCGATCAGGCGCGGGTGCGTGTCCGGGGAGGGCGGGACGTCCGCGTACGTGAGGTGGGTGCGGGCCAGGATCGTGAAGCGCGGGCCCAGGTCCCGCAGCACCCGCTCGAAGTCCAGGTGCTCCGGCCGGCTGCGCCGGTAGTCGCGGTGCGTGGGCGCGTACAGGACGGCCGTCGAGCCCGCCGGGATGCCCAGGCGTTCGCGCAGCTCCAGCACCTCGGCCGGGCCCGCCCGGTGGAAGACGTCGTTGCGCGGGTAGCCGTACTCCAGCGTCGTGTACGAGGACGGGACGGCCTTCTCCCACACCAGGGTGGAGTGCCGGTTCGAGGAGAGCAGGTAGTCCCACTGGTCGGCGCCGCGCAGCAGGCCCGCGAAGTCCGTCGTCGGGCTGGCCGCGGGGCGGTCCTGGAGGTCGAGGCCCACGCGCTTGAGCGGGGTGCCGTGCTGGGTCTGGACGAGGACCTGGCCCGGGCGCTTGACCAGGGTGCGGTCGAAGTTGACGTTCGTGACCAGGTAGGTGGCCCGGGCCAGGGCGGTCCAGTACGCCGCCGAGCCCGGGCGCAGCGCCGTCGTCTCGCGGGGCAGGGTCGAGGCGTGTTCCGGGGCGCAGATCCATGCCGTGCGCATCTGCGGCGCGAGCTCCCGCAGTTTGGCCTCGATCGCCGCCGGGTTGCAGGCGTAGCCGCCGTGCCAGTACGCGGAGAAGACCGCGAGCTCCGGGCGCAGGGGCAGGAGGCGCTGGGTCCGGTAGTGCAGGCGCAGGGCCGTTTCGCGCAGGCCCCGCCACAGGGCCGAGGCCGCGCGGCCCAGCGCCAGTCCGGCCGAGCGCAGCGCCGACAGCAGCCGGTAGGCGCGCCGGGTGCCCAGCCGCATCAGGGTGTGCCGGACCCGGTCGGTCCGCGAGAGGGACAGCGGCAGGGACAGCGGCAGGGGGCTGCTGCCGCCGGGGACGCGATAGCGGCGCAGCAGGGCGCAGGCCCGGGCGAAGAACTCGGCCCGGGCGGCGCGCGGGAGGCGGCGCGGGTCGGCGTACAGGGCGCAGAAGTGCTCGGCCATCCGGCGGTGCAGGGTGGGGCGCCAGCGCTCCAGCTCGGGGCGGCCGGCGAGGTAGCCGAAGACCCGGTCGTACTGGTCGAAGATGTCGAGGTGGCGGCGGCTGGTGGTGGTCAGGATCGAGCCGGTGCGCCGCTGCCGGTAGTGGACGCAGACCCGGTCCAGGACGGCGACGGACTCCGCGGCCAGCAGGGCCGGGTAGGTCCAGGGGGTGTCCTCGTAGAAGCCGGGCGGGAACGCGAGGCCCTCGCGCTCCACGTACTCGCGGCGGTAAGCCTTGTTCCAGACCACCAGCAGCATGCCGAGGAGGGCCGGGCGGTCGGCCAGGCGGAAGCTGGCCGGGCCCTCCTCGGACAGCCGGTGGGAGAGGCTGTTGCGTACGCGTTCGCCCGACCAGAAAGCGCGCGCGTAGTCGTAGACCAGGACATCGGGGGAGCCGGTGGCCTTCAGCCGGTCGGTGATGGCCTGCAGGGCGCCGGGGGCGAGGGTGTCGTCGCCGTCGAGGAAGATCAGGTAGTCGCCGCTCGCCCGCGCCAGGCCCGCGTTGCGGGCCGGCCCCAGGCCCAGGTTGTGCGCCAGGTGGACGGCCGTCACCCGGGGGTCACGTGCCGCGTACTCGTCGATGATCGACCCGCAGGCGTCCGGAGAGGCGTCGTCGACCGCGATCAGCTCAAGATCCGGGTACGACTGCGTCAGGACCGAGTCCAGACTCTCCTGGAGGTAGGCCTGGACCTTGTACGCGGGCACGATGACGCTGAACCGGGGCACGGCACATCCAGGGGTCGGCACGGGCATATGGCCCAGGAACCCCCGGCGTGGCGATCGGGTTACGCGGTGTGTGGCATTCGGGTTACGCAGCGTCAATGGAGCACGTCACGTCACGTGCGGCGGCGGGCACGTCACTTGATCGCCCCGGCCATCACCCCCGAGACGAACTGCCGCTGGAAGGCGAAGAAGACGACGAGCGGGACCGCCATCGACAGGAACGCGCCGGGCGCGAGCACGTCGATGTTGTTCCCGAACTGCCGTACCTGCTGCTGGAGCGCGACCGTGACCGGCGGCCGGGCCGAGTCCGCGAACACCAGCGCCACCAGCATGTCGTTCCACACCCACAGGAACTCGAAGATGCCGAGCGAGGCGATCGCCGGTGCGCCGAGCGGCAGCACCACCCGTGCGAACAGCCGCAGTTCACCCGCCCCGTCGAGACGGGCCGCCTCCAGCAGCTCGCGCGGGATCTCCGCGAAGAAGTTGCGCAGCAGGAACACGGCGAAGGGCAGTCCGAAGGCGGTGTGGAAGAGGACCACGCCCGCCGTGGTCTCGAACAGCCCGATGGAGCCGAAGAGTTCGGAGACCGGGATCAGGGCCACCTGCACGGGGACCACGAGCAGTCCGACGACGAGGAGGAACAGCCAGTCCCGGCCGGGGAAATCGAGCCAGGCGAAGGCGTATCCGGCGAAGGCGCCCAGGCCCACGACCAGCAGGGTGGCCGGCACGGCGATCGCGAACGTGTTGAGGAGGGAGCCGGTGATGGTGTCGTTCGCCAGCAGCCGCTCGTAGTTGTCGGCCGTCAGCCGCGAGGGCGCCGTGAGCACCTGCCACCAGCCGCCGCTGTTGAGGTCGGTGGGGGAGACGAGTGAGGAGAGCAGCAGCCCGAGCGTGGGCAGCAGCCAGAAGAGCGCCGCCACGACCAGGAAGACGCGCAGGGCGCCTGAGGCGAGCTTGGCGGAGGCGCGCTCGGCGTACGAAGGCCTGGCGGGGGCGGGGGCGGGGGCGGGGGCGGGGGCGGAGTGGGCGGGCCTGGCGTGCGAAGGCCTGGCGTACCCGGGTTCGGCGGCCGCCGGGTCCGCCGTCGCCGGCCCGGCCGCCGTGGGCCTCCCCGTGCGCGGATCGGCTCCCGCACTGCCCGCCGCCGGGTCCGGCGTCGCGTCGGTACCGCTCATCGGGACCCCTCCTTGCGCAGCCGACGGATGTTCACGAGCATCACCGGGATCACCAGTACCAGCAGCAGCACGGCGATGGCGCTGCCCAGCCCCGGATCGGCGTCCGTGCCGAAGGAGGTCCGGTACAGCTGGAGCGCGAGCACGTTCGCGTCGTCCTGGACCGCACCCGGCGCGATCACGAAGACCAGGTCGAAGATCTTCATGACGTTGATGACGAGGGTGACGAGCACGACCGCCAGGACCGGCGCCAGCAGCGGGACGGTGATCCGCCGGAACACCTGCCACTCGTTCGCCCCGTCCACGCGCGCCGCCTCCAGCAGCTCACGCGGGACGGCGGCCAGCCCGGCCCCGATCAGCACCATCGCGAAACCGGCCCACATCCATACGTACGCCCCGATGACCGCCGGGGTGACGAGCGCCGGGCCGAGCCACTCCACCCCCGCGTACGCCGCCCGGAAATTGGCCGCGGGCAGCCGCAGCAGGGCCCCGTCGGCCTTCGCGGACAGGGTGAAGGTGCCGTCGGCGGCGGCCGTCGCCCTGTCCACCACCCGGCCGTCCTTCACCGCCTCGATCCGCATCCCGGCGAAGCCCTGCTCGGTCGGGTCCACCACGTTCGCCGACCCACCCCCGCCCCGGGTGAAGTCCTGCCAGACCGTGCCGGTGACCTTCCCCGGCACGGCGTCGGCCCTGCCCGCGGTCCGGGTCCCGTCCGGCAGCGCCTCCGGGGCCACGCCGACCAGCGGGAGCAGCACCGGGGTACCCGCGCGGACGGGGGCGCGGGTGATGAAGGCGCCCCCGCCGGCGTCCGCGAGCGGTGAATCCCGGCCCGGGCGGGCCTTGGGGAAGGCCGAGGACTCCGCGAAGGTGTCGTGGACCCCGACCCAGACCGCGTTGGCGACCCCGCGGTCGGGATCGTGGTCGTAGACGAGCCGGAAGATGATGCCCGCGGCCAGCATCGAGATCGCCATGGGCATGAAGACCAGCAGCTTGAACGCCGTTCCCCAGCGCACCCGTTCGGTGAGCACCGCGAAGATCAGGCCGAGGGCGGTGGCCGTGGCCGGAGCGAACACCACCCACAGCGCGGTGTTCTTCAGGGCGGTGCGGATCGTGTCGTCGCTCAGGATCTCCCGGTAGTTGTCGCCGCCGACGAAGGTGTCGCCGGACCGGTCGAAGAAGCTGCGGTAGAGGGAGTAGCCGATCGGGTGCACGACGAGCGCACCGAGCAGCACGAGCGCCGGGAGGAGGAACGCCGCCGCGATCAGCCGGCGGCGCCGGGCCTCCGCGGAGACGACGCCCTTGGCGCCACGGGCAGCGGAAGCGGCAGGGGCAGGGGCCCGCACGGGATCAGTTCCCGTAGGCCTTGGCCGCGTCCGCCTCCAGTTTCGCCTGGGTGCCCGCCACGTCCGACGGGTTCGCCAGGAAGTCCTGGAGCGCCTTCCACTCACCCGCGCCCGGGGTCCCGCCGAAGGGCGCCGGGGCCTGGTCCGACATGTCGAAGCGGAAGTCGTCACCCGCGGCGATCAGCGCCTTGGCGATGTCCCGCTGGATGGCGTTCGGATACGCGCCCGGGTCCACCGCCTTGTTCGGGGAGACGAATCCGCCCTGACGGGCGTGGATCTCCGCCGCGTCCGCCGAGGCCAGGAAGGTCAGCAGCGCCTGTGCCCCCTTCGACGGCTTCAGGGCGACCGCCACGTCGCCGCCGGAGACCACCGGAGCCTTCCCGCCGACCGCCGGGAAGGGGAAGACGAGGGCGTCCTCGCCCACCTTCGCCTCCGTCTGCGCGATGTTCACCGCCACGAAGTCGCCCTCGAAGACCATCGCGGCCGCCGGCCGGTCGCCGCCGGTGAAGGTCTGCGTCACCGACTTCGGGAACTCGGTGGCCAGTGCCCCGCTCACCCCGCCCGCCAGGAAGTCCTTGCGGCCGAACAGTTCGCCGAGCGTGGTCAGCGCCTGCTTGACGCTGTCGTCCGTCCACTTGATCTGATGTTTGGCCAGCTGGTCGTACTTCTCCGGCCCGGCCTGGGAGAGGTAGACGTTCTCGAACCAGTCGGTGAGGGTCCAGCCGTCCGCACCCGCCACCGAGACCGCCGGGGTGCCGGAGGCGGACAGCGTGTCGGCCGCGGTGATCAGTTCCTTCCAGGTCTTCGGGGGCTTGACCCCCGCCGCCTCGAAAGCCTTCGCGTTGTACCAGATCAGCGACTTGTTGGCGGCCTTGTAGTACACGCCGTACTGGGTGTCCCCGACGGCGCCGAGCGTCCGCCAGCCCTTCGAATAGTTCGCGTCGAGCTGGGCGGCGGCCTCCGGGCCCAGCGGCTGCGCCCACTTGTTCTCCACCGCCGCCTTCAGCGCCCCGACCTGCGGGAGCAGCGCCACGTCCGGCGGCGCACCGCCCGCGATCTTCGTGCCGAGGAAGGTGACGATCGGGTCCTGGGCCGGGACGAACGTGACGGAGGCACCCGTCCGCTTCTCGAACTCCTTCAGGACCTTGGTGAAGTTCTCCTGCTCCGGGCCCGTCCAGACCGCCGCGACCTCCAGCTTCTCGCCGGGCAGTTTCGGTAACTGCACCCGCGGTGCGGCCGTGCTGCCCTCGGGACCTTGCGGTTCCTCCGTTCCGCCGTCCCCGCACCCGGAGAGCGCGAGGGCGGCCGCCGCGGCGAGCGCCGTCCAGGTGAGTGTCGTACGGCTCGTTCCGTGCCTTCGCATGGCTCTGCCCCCGATGCCCGTGATGTGTCCTGGACCACAAGGTCTACGCCGAGCCGTGCGCCCCCGCAATAGCGCCTCGCGGGGGCAGGACACCCCTAGGGCGCGGGCGGGAACGGCACGGGTATCGCCGAGACCAGGTGCGAGGCCCGGTCCAGGGCGCTGGCCAGCAGCGCGAGGTCGGTGGGCCCGTTGCCCAGCTCACGGACCGGGCGGCGGGCCGGCGGATCGCCCATCCGCTCCCACTCCACCGGGACCACGGTCGGCCGCTGGGTCGCCGTCCGGGGGATCCGGCCGGTGACCCGGCCCGCCTGGAAGGGGACCGTCCGGCCGTCACCGAAGCGGAGCAGTCCGCGGCCCGGGCCCGGCTGGTCGGGTGCGTCGAGCTCCACGCGCAGGGTCGTCAGCCGGGCCAGCCCGGTCTCCGCCGTACGGTCCGGGCGGGCGCTGGTGGCCACCAGGTGCACGCCGAGCCGGGCGCCCTCGCGGGCCACCGCCTCCAGCGCCCGGACCACCGAGCCCGCGGCGGGGCGGCCCGCGGCGCCCAGCCCCGGCGCGACCAGCGCGTCGAGATCGTCGACGAGCACCACCAGACGGGGCAGCGGGCTGGGCCCGGCCGGATCCGTACGGGTGGTCGCGGCCCGCAGCCGCAGCGTGCCGGTGCGCTGCGGGTCCAGGTCACCGCGCTGCTCGCCCGGGGCGGGCCGGCGCGGCGCGACCATGCGGTCGGACACCTCGCGCTGCGCGTGCCACTCGGCGAACGACAGCTCCTCCAGCAGCTCGGAGCGGCGCTTGAGCTCCGCGCCCAGGGCCTGCGCGAACTCCCGCATGCGCAGCGGATCGGAGGCGACCAGGTGGGCGCAGACGTGCGGGAGTTCGGTGCAGGGCAGCAGCCCGTCGCCGCGCTCGCCGCCGGCCCCGTCGAGGAGGAGCAGCCCGAGCCGGTCGGGCCGGGCGGCCGCGGACAGCGACGCGGCCACCGAGCGCAGCAGCTCGGTCCGCCCGCTCCCGGCGGGCCCCTCGATGAGCAGGTGCGGGCCGTCGTGGACGAGCTCGGTGCCCACGGGCCCGCGGCGTCCGCTGCCCAGCACGATCTCGGCGAGGCCGCCCATGCCCTGCCCCTGGTCGGTGGCGGCGGCCCAACGGGCCATCAGGGAGGCCGGGGTGGCCCGGGCCAGCCCCAGCTCGTCCAGCAGCCGCGCGGTGGCGGGCAGGGCGGCCGCGGTCGGCCGGCAGGGCTCGGCGGAGCCGCCCTCGGCGGTGCGCAGCGGGGCCAGGGCCCGGGCGAAGCGCTCGGCCCAGGCGGCGGAGACGGCGTCGGCGGTGGCGGTGCCCCCGGACGGGACCGGCCTGCCACCGCTGATCGTGAAGGTGCGTACGGCCGTGGCCACATCGCCGCTGAGCAGGGCGACCGCCCCGCAGTCCCGGAAGGCGGGGGAGCTCGCGCAGGCGGCTTCGTACGTCTCGGCGACCGGCGAGGCGGGGGTGGCGGCCGGGGCCTCGGCGAGCACCAGCACGTGGATCCCGGCGGCCGGGCCGTGCGAGGCGAGCCGGCCGGTGACGTCGCGCAGCGGGCCCGCCCCGGGATCGCCGTCGAGGACGACGAGCGTGTACGGGCCCTCGTGGACGGCGGCGGCCCGCCGGACCTGCCCGGCGTCGGCGGCGGCCCAGTGCGTGCCGAGCGGACCCTCGTCGAGGCGCCGGGTCAGCTCACCGGTGCGGGCGACGGCCTGGTCGCGGTCGTACGCGAGCAGGAGCCGGCAGTCCTGGCCGTGGGCGGGGCGTACGTGGGGCAGCCAGCCGAGCCAGCCCCAGTCGCGCCGCCGGTCGGCGAGGCCGCGCGCCCGGTCGGCGGAGATGAGCACGATCTCCAGCTGCCCCGGCGCGTGCAGTGCCGCGAGCTGCGCGACCACCCAGCGGGCGGCCCCGGCCAGCCGGCTCCGCGGGCCGGCGAGCCCGAGGGCGCCGACGGCGGGCAGGGACACTCGGCTCCCGGCGCCGAGCCCCACGTCCAGCACGGCGGGGTGGCCGGTCGTACGGGACCACAGGCGCTCGGTGGGGCCCATCGCGGCCAGCAGCACCGCGGCGGGATCGTCGGGGTCGGGTGGGGCGGCCACCGGTTCCTGCGGGGCTTCGGCGGGCTCCTCGCCGCGCACCCACTTGCGGGCCCAGGCGCCGAGGCCCTTCCGCCGCCCGGGGGCGGTGCCGGGGCTCGGCGGAGCGCCCTCCGGCCCGGCTTCGAGGGAAGTGCCGGGGGCGCCGGGGACCTCGGGTGCGTCCGGCGCCGGCCCGGAGGCGGCCGGATCCGCCCCGGGGAGCGGGCCGGGGAGCGGCCCGGGGGCGACGGGCCGGGCGGCGACCGAGAGGTGGCCCTGGAGGTCCGGGGTCACCGGCAGCGCGGGAGCGCCCGCGGGGGCCAGCCGCAGGGTGGACTCGCCGACCCGCAGCAGTGCCCCCGGGGGCAGCGCGACGGGCTGGGCCCCCACCGGGGCGCCGTCCAGGGTCGTGCCGTTCGTCGAGTGCAGATCGGCCACCGCGACCCGCCCGTCGGGGATGACCGTCACCGCGCAGTGCATCCGGGACACGTCGGGGTCGTCGAGGGGGACGTCGGCGTCGGCGGAGCGGCCCACCCGGATCTGCCCGCTGTGCAGCAGGTGCACCCCGCCGGCGTCGGGTCCGGCGACGACGTGCAGCTGGGCCGCGCCGAGGCCGTCCTCCGGCAGAACGTCCGGCACGGGCCCGTGCAGCGCCAGTACCGCGCCGTCCACGAGCGGCGGCTCGCCGAGCACCCGCCGCTGGAGGTCCAGGCGCTCGGAGCCGGCGTAGAGCACGACCGTGCCCCCGGTGTCGGGGCCGCCGACGGTCGCCGCGAGCCCGGAGGCGACCGCGGCCAGCACGGTGCCGGCGGGTGCGGTGACGAGCACGTCACAGCTCGCGGGGGCGGTCGCGGTCTGGTGGCCGCTGCGCGACCCAAGGACGGTCAGCCGGATCTGCATCGCCGTCAGCGGTCCCTTCTGCGCGGTGCGCGGTGTGTGCGCCCGGCAGGGGAATCCCGTGACATGACCGTCCGGTCGCCCCCCACCCGGCACGGACGCGTCGTCCGGTCAGGTCTGCCCGGAAGGCGGGGCTCCCGTCCCGTGCCGTCCGTACATGTGCATCCTCGCACCTGTCACGGACAACACGCCCGGCACCCGGCAACAAATGATCTTGATGTGCCGGGACCCGGACCGGACCCCGGTCGGATCCGGACGCCAAGGCGGCGAAAGACGGGGAAAATCGCCTCCGGCATACCCCGCAAACATCACCCTCCGTACATATGTGCGGCAACCAACCTCCGCGGACCGGCGTCTTCCCGGGGGACACCCCCTAGAGTGGGCCGGAAAACCAATCAGCGGATCGACCACATCCGACGACAGCAGGGGAGCGCGAGACGTGCGGCCAGTCGGCAGCAAGTACCTGCTCGAGGAGCCGCTCGGGCGCGGCGCCACGGGCACTGTCTGGCGTGCCCGCCAGAGGGAGGCCGCCGGCGCTGAGGCGGCCGTCGCGGGGCAGCCCGGAGAGACCGTGGCCATCAAGGTCCTCAAGGAGGAGCTGGCCCAGGATCCCGACATCGTCATGCGCTTCCTGCGGGAGCGCTCGGTCCTGCTGCGCCTGACCCACCCCAACATCGTGCGCACCCGCGACCTCGTCGTCGAGGGCGATCTGCTGGCCCTGGTCATGGACCTGATCGACGGCCCGGACCTGCACCGGTACCTCCGGGAGAACGGCCCCTTCACGCCCGTCGCCGCGAGCCTGCTGACCGCCCAGATCGCCGACGCCCTCGCCGCCAGCCACGCCGACGGAGTGGTCCACCGCGACCTGAAGCCGGCCAACGTGCTGCTCGACGAGCGCGGCGGACAGATGAAGCCGATGCTCACCGACTTCGGCATCGCCCGCCTCGCCGACTCCCCGGGCCTGACCCGCACCCACGAGTTCGTCGGCACCCCGGCCTACGTCGCCCCCGAGTCCGCCGAGGGCCGCCCGCAGACCTCCGCCGTCGACATCTACGGCGCCGGCATCCTCCTGTACGAGCTGCTCACCGGCCGCCCGCCGTTCGGCGGCGGCTCCGCCCTCGAAGTGCTCCACCGGCACCTCAGCGAGGAGCCGCAGCGCCCTTCGACCGTGCCCGAGCCGCTGTGGACGGTCATCGAGCGCTGCCTGCGCAAGGAGCCGAACGAGCGCCCCAGCGCCGAGAGCCTGGCCCGCGGACTGCGCGTGGTGGCCTCCGGCATCGGTGTGCACTCC
Organism: Streptomyces sp. NPDC040545; assembly: GCF_055595065.1. NCBI lineage: Bacteria > Bacillati > Actinomycetota > Actinomycetes > Kitasatosporales > Streptomycetaceae > Streptomyces > Streptomyces sp. NPDC040545. Next base: position 46,314 of record NZ_JBVIWA010000028.1, on the reverse strand, counting down.
TCGGCCGCCGAGGTGGAGGCCGCGCTCGGCGTGGGCGCGCTGCTCGCGCCCGATCCCTCGCCGGCCCCGGTCCCCGAGACCCCCGACGCCGGCGCGGGCGCGGGCGCCTACGACCCGAACGCCATGACGAGCGTCATGCCGCCGGTCGGCGCGGCCGACGCCACCTCGGTGCTGCCCATGGGGTCTCCCCGGCCCGGAGGGCCAGGGGAAGCGGCGGGCCCTGGGGCCGACCCGACCTCGGTGATGCCCCCGGTGCAGCGGCCCGACTCGCCGCACCCGTGGCAGTCGCAGATGCAGGCCGCCCGTGACCGCAACGAGCAGACGCAGATCCAGTACCTCGACCCGAACGAGGACCCTCTGCGCCGCCGTCCGCAGCGGCAGGCGCCTCCGCCGCCGCAGCACCGGCCCCAGCAGCAGCCGCCGCAGTACCGGCAGGGCCCGCCGCCCCCGCAGCAGCAGTACCAGCAGCCTCAGCAGCCGCAGTACCGCCAGCCGCAGCAGCCGCCTCAGCAGCAGTACGCGCCGCCCCCGCCGCCGCAGCACTACCAGCCGCAGCAGCACCAGCCCCAGCCGTACCAGCAGCAGTCTCAGCCGCAGCAGCCCCAGTACCGCCAGCCCCAGCCGCAGCAGCAGCCCCCGCAGCCCCCGCCGCAGCAGCGGCCGGCTCCCCGGGAGCCGCGCGAGCCGCGCCGCCGCAGCGCCAACCCGGTGCGGATCCCCGGCCTCGGCTGCCTCAAGGGCTGCCTGGTGCTGATCCTGGTGTTCTTCGTCGCCGGCTGGCTGGTCTGGGAACTGACCCCGCTCCAGGAGTGGATCGGCACCGGCAAGGGCTGGTGGGACCAGGTCTGGACCTGGGGCGGCGACGCCGTGGACTGGGTCAGCTCGATCGGGGACTCCGTGAGCTCCTCGGGCTCGACGGGCTCCACCAAGCCCTGAAACGAGCCCCCCTAGCTCCGACTTCGTGGATTTGTCGACTTCTGGGACATGATTTCGCTCGCAGAAGTGAAGGTCGCCGCGAATCCGGACCCCTGCTGGCCTCCAATGCCCACCCGGCCGCGTAGCTTTGGTGCGTACGCCAGCCGCTGAGGGAGCAGTCGTGGCACGGAAGATCGGCAGCCGGTACACCGCGCACCAGATCCTGGGGCGCGGCAGCGCGGGCACGGTGTGGCTGGGCGAGGGGCCTGACGGGCCCGTCGCCGTCAAACTGCTGCGCGAGGACCTCGCGTCCGACCAGGAACTCGTCGGACGGTTCGTCCAGGAGCGCAGCGCGCTGCTCGGCCTGGAGCATCCGCACGTCGTGTCCGTCCGCGACCTCGTCGTGGACGGCAACGACCTCGCCCTCGTAATGGACCTCGTCCGCGGTACGGACCTGCGCACGCGCCTCGACCGCGAACGGCGGCTCGCCCCCGAGGCGGCCGTGGCGATCGTCGCGGACGTCGCCGACGCGCTGGCCGCGGCGCACGCGGCGGGGGTCGTCCACCGGGACGTCAAGCCGGAGAACGTCCTGCTGGACATGCAGGGCCGGCTCGGCCCCGGCGGCTCGCACCCGGCGCTGCTGACCGACTTCGGCGTGGCCAAGCTGATCGACTCCCCGAGGCGGGCCTCCACGGGCCGCGCCTCGGCCCCGACGACCCGGATCATCGGCACCCCGGACTACCTGGCGCCGGAGATCGTCGAGGGCCTGCCCCCGCGGGCCGCGGTGGACATATACGCCCTCGCCACGGTCCTGTACGAGCTGCTGGCCGGTTTCACCCCCTTCGGCGGGGGCCACCCGGGCGCGGTCCTGCGGCGGCACGTGACGGAGACGGTGGTCCCGCTGCCCGGGATCCCCGACGAGCTGTGGCAGCTCATCGTGCAGTGCCTGGCCAAGGCCCCGGCCTCGCGGCTGCGGGCCTCGGAGCTGTCGGTCCGGCTGCGGGACCTGCTGCCGCTGCTGGCCGGGATGCCACCGCTGGACGTGGACGAGCCGGACGACGCGGATCCGGACCCCGAGCCCTCGGAGGAACCGGCGGCCGACCCGGTCCGGCGGCGGGGCGTGGTCCCGCTGGTGCCCGGCTCGGCGACCGACTCCAACCGGGACACCCACACCTCGATGCGCGTGCCGGGGCCGGACGAGCTGGCGGGCGGGGCGCTGGGCACGGCCCGCGTCCCGCGCCCGGCGGGCGGCCACCGTCCCGGCTCCGCCCGCCACCGCGCGGAGGCGGCCCGCAAGCGCCGCCTGGTCCTCTCGGCATCGGCCCTGGCCCTGGCCGCGGCCGCCGGTCTGGGCACGTGGCTGGCCGTCTCGGGCGACGACCCGGCGCCCCGGCAGGACCACAAGCAGTCGGTCCCCGCGAAGCGCTAGCCGCCGGGTGCGTGCCGTGGTCGGGGGCTCCGCCCCCGAACCCCCGCACCTCAAACGCCGGCGAGGCTGGATTTCCAGCCCCTCCGGCGTTTGAGGACCGGGTCCGGGCAGAGCCCCGGGGGCTACACCGAGGCCAGTTCCGGGTGCCAGCGCCGCGCCACGGCGGGGTGGGCGCGGACCCAGCCCTTCAGTTCGTTGCGGCCGTACTCGGCGTGCAGCGGGTTCGACTCGTCGTGCGCGACACCGGGCGCGGAACGCAGGTAGTCGCCCGGGACGGTCTCGATCACCGCGTCCAGCCGCGGGTTGTAGAAGAACGGCACCGAGTACCGCTCCACCGCGCCGGGCGGGCTGACCACCCGGTGGTCCGTCGCCGTCAGGTAGCCCTCGGTCGCGATCTCCAGCAGCTCGCCCAGGTTCACCACGAAGGCGCCCGGCATCGGCGGTACGTCCACGTAGCCGCCGTCGCGCACCACCTGGAGGCCGCCCACCGAGTCCTGCAGCAGGAGCGTCAGGAAGCCGTAGTCCTTGTGCGCGCCGACCCCCTGGTCGGCGCCGGAGGGGGCCGATCCCGGGTAGCGGATCAGCTTGGTGTGCAGGTGCGGGCGGTCCGCGAAGGCCTCGTCGAAGAAGTCCGCCGGGGCGCCGATCGCCACGAGGAGTTCCTGGAGCAGGCGGTGGGCGACCGCCGCGAGCCGGGACTGCCAGTCCAGGACCACCGTACGGAGCTCCGGGAGGGCGGCGGGCCACTGGTTCGGGCCCTCCAGCCACAGGAACGCCGGGTCGTCCGGCCCCACGACCGGCGCCGGGCGCTCCGCGCCGACGTCCAGCTGGTCCCGCCAGTCGGAGGAGCCGCCGGTCAGCTCGTGGCCGATCCGGGTGTAGCCACGGAAGTGCGGGGAGTTCAGATTGCTGACGGCGAGCCGGTCGGCTTCCGGGAGGGCGAAGAAGGCCTTGGTCAGCTCGAGGATGCGGGCGCTCTCGGCGGCGGTGACGCCGTGCCCGGTCAGGTGCAGGAAACCGGTGTCCCTGGCGGCTGCGTGCAGCTTCTTCAGGAAATCGGCCCGCTGGGCCGGGTCGTCGGCCTGGGAAAGGTCCAGGACGGGGAGAGTGTGCGCGGACGGCATGACGGCTCCGTTTCGGATGTCACGGGGTCCTGATCCCCAGAGGTGGTGGGGGCCGCGGGCGGGGGGAGGGTCACCGACAGGGGTGGTGCCGGGACCACGGGGGCCGCGTACAGGACCAAGTCGGATCGTGGTGGATCAGGCTTGGGTTCGGTCCGGCGGCGGACAGCTCGTCGTCGTGACACGCATGTGGTCGACATGGCGGCGCTTGACGAGGAGAACGGTCATACGGAGAGGGTACGCCCGTGCGATCCATCATCAGAACGGGTGATTCGGCCTGCCCGGACGGGGTTGTCCGGGGACCGGCTACGCTGGACCCGTGGCAGTCGTCGATGTTTCCGAAGAGCTGAAGTCCCTCTCCTCGACCATGGGGTCGATCGAGGCCGTCCTGGACCTCGACAAGCTGAGGGCAGATATCGCCGTGCTCGAGGAGCAGGCCGCCGCGCCGTCCCTGTGGGACGACCCGGAGGCCGCCCAGAAGATCACGAGCAAGCTTTCGCACCTCCAGGCGGAGGTCCGGAAGACCGAAACGCTGCGCGGGCGCATCGACGACCTCGGGGTGCTCTTCGACCTCGCCCAGGAGATGGACGACGCGGACACCCTGGCCGAGGCCGAGGCCGAGCTGGTCTCCGTCCGCAAGGCGCTGGACGAGATGGAGGTCCGGACCCTGCTCTCCGGCGAGTACGCCGAGCGCGAGGCCCTGGTCAACATCCGCGCCGAGGCCGGCGGCGTCGACGCCTCCGACTTCGCCGAGCGCCTCCAGCGCATGTACCTGCGCTGGGCCGAGCGGCACGGCTACTCGACCGAGATCTACGAGACCTCGTACGCGGAAGAGGCCGGCATCAAGTCGACCACCTTCGTCGTCAAGGCCCCGTACGCCTATGGAACGCTCTCCGTCGAGCAGGGCACCCACCGCCTCGTGCGCATCTCGCCCTTCGACAACCAGGGCCGCCGCCAGACCTCCTTCGCGGGCGTCGAGGTGCTCCCGGTCGTGGAGACCAGCGACCACGTCGAGATCGACGAGGCCGAGCTGCGCGTCGACGTGTACCGCGCCTCCGGCCCCGGCGGCCAGGGCGTCAACACCACCGACTCGGCGGTCCGCATCACGCACCTGCCGACCGGCATCGTGGTCTCCTGCCAGAACGAGCGCTCGCAGATCCAGAACAAGGCGAGCGCCATGAACGTCCTCCAGGCCAAGCTGCTCGAGCGGCGCCGCCAGGAGGAGAAGGACAAGATGGACGCCCTCAAGGACGGCGGCAGCTCCTGGGGCAACCAGATGCGGTCCTACGTCCTGCACCCGTACCAGATGGTCAAGGACCTGCGGACGGAGTTCGAGGTCGGCAACCCGCAGGCGGTGCTCGACGGCGAGATCGACGGCTTCCTGGAGGCCGGTATCCGCTGGCGCAAGCAGCAGGAGCAGACCGCGTAACCCCAGCACACGCGCACGCGCGGAAGGGCCCGGACACCAGGTGTCCGGGCCCTTCTCGCGTGTGTGATCGGTACGTGGCACGGAGGCTGCCGCGGGCACCACGGCCGGGCGGTCTAGGCGGTGTGCTGGGCCACCAGTACCAGAGCTGTCACGAGGACCACCATGAGCACGATGAGCGTCACGGGGTTAAGGCCGGAGAAGGGGCCCTCCTGCTGGAGGCGCTCCCGGTTCGCCCGGCACACCGGGCAGCGGCCCTGGCTGACGGGTGCGGCACAGTTCGCGCACACGAGCCGGTCATATGTCATGCGCTCCTCCTCTCGTCCCCTCGCTCTTCTGCTGCCTATAACGGCGTGGGGAACCGGAGCGTTCCCCCTACCACTGTGCCAGCTTCGCCGACATTCGGCGCGGCCCGTCCGGGCAATCACGGTCCTGGGCGCCCGCACCCCGGGATAAATCGGGCAAGTCCGGAGGCCGGGTCCACACCTCGCGCCCGTTCGCGTATGGTCACGCACACCTACTCCCGGCGACCGTGGTGCACCCGTGATCCGATTCGACAGTGTCTCCAAGTCCTACCCGAAGCAGAGCCGACCCGCACTCAGAGAAGTCTCGCTCGACATCGCGAAGGGCGAGTTCGTCTTCCTGGTCGGCTCCTCCGGCTCCGGCAAGTCCACCTTCCTGCGGCTCATCCTGCGCGAGGAGCGGGCGAGCCACGGCCAGGTGCACGTCCTGGGCAAGGACCTCGCCAAGCTCTCCAACTGGAAGGTTCCGCAGATGCGGCGCCAGCTGGGGACCGTCTTCCAGGACTTCCGTCTGCTCCCCAACAAGACGGTGGCCGAGAACGTGGCCTTCGCCCAGGAGGTCATCGGCAAGCCGCGCGGCGAGATCCGCAAGGCCGTCCCGCAGGTCCTCGAACTCGTGGGCCTGGGCGGGAAGGAGGAGCGGATGCCCGGCGAGCTCTCCGGCGGTGAGCAGCAGCGCGTGGCCATCGCCCGCGCCTTCGTCAACCGCCCCGCCCTGCTGATCGCGGACGAGCCCACCGGCAACCTCGACCCGCAGACCTCGGTCGGGATCATGAAGCTGCTGGACCGGATCAACCGGACCGGCACCACCGTGATCATGGCCACCCACGACCAGCAGATCGTCGACCAGATGCGCAAGCGCGTCATCGAACTCGAACAGGGCCGACTCGTGCGCGACCAGTCGCGCGGCGTCTACGGCTACCAGCACTGAAAGGTCCCTGAGACGCAATGCGCGCCCAGTTCGTCATGTCGGAGATCGGCGTCGGCCTCCGTCGCAATCTCACCATGACCTTCGCGGTCATCATCTCGGTGGGCCTCTCCCTGGCCCTGTTCGGTGGCTCCATGCTCATGAGCGAGCAGGTGAGCAAGATGAAGGGCTACTGGTACGACAAGGCCAACGTCTCGATCTACCTCTGCAACAAGCAGGACGCCGTCGAGGCGAGCGAGGCCGCCACCAAGAAGGCCGACGGCTCCGGGGCGGGCTCCACGGGCGTCACCACCTGCGCCAAGGGCGCGGTGACCGAGGAGCAGAAGAAGCAGATCGAGTCCGAGCTCAAGCAGATGTCCCTGGTGAAGTCCGTCGCCTACGAGTCGGCGGACGAGGCGTACAAGCACTACCAGGAGCGGTTCGGGAACACGGCGCTCGCCTCCTCCATCACCCCGGACCAGATGCAGGAGTCCTTCCGGGTCAAGCTGAAGGACCCGGAGAAGTACAAGGTCGTCACCTCCGCCTTCGTCGGCCGTGACGGCATCCACACCGTCGACGACCAGCGCCAGGCCATCGACGACCTGTTCCGGATCCTCAACTACCTGAACATCGCGGCCCTCGCCATCATGCTGATCATGCTGATCGTGGCGCTGCTGCTGATCGTCAACACGGTGCGCGTCTCGGCGTTCAGCCGACGGCGTGAGACGGGGATCATGCGGCTGGTGGGTGCGTCCAGCTTCTACATCCAGGTCCCCTTCATCATGGAGGCGGCCGTCGCCGGCCTCATCGGCGCACTGTTCGCCTGCGCCATGCTGATGTCCGGCCAGTATTTCGTGATCGACCACGGCGTCGGACTGCGGGACAAGATCCAGCTCATCGACTTCATGGGCTGGGGATCGGTGCTGGCCAAGCTCCCGTACGTACTCTTCATCGGCCTCCTGATGCCCTCCATGGCCGCCTTCATCGCCCTGCGCAAGTACCTGAAGGTGTGACAAGCGCCCCGCGAGCGGTCGGGTCAACCACCCGTACCGACGCGGGGCTTGTCCTAGACTCGGCGCCATGCTGGGCTTGCCGAGTGTTCCCGCCTTCTGTCTCCGGCCCCGCGACCTGCGTCGCGGGGCCGTTTTGACGATCGCCTTCCTCACCGCCGTCGGCGCGGGCGCGTACACCGGCTGCTGGGAGCGCGAGGAGGGCGCCGCGGCCGCCGCGGCCCTGGCCGGCGCCCCCGCGGCCGAGACCCCGCGCGAGGCGGGCACCGCCGACCGGGAGGCCGTCGCCCGCGCCGTCGCCGAGGCCGTCGCCGAGGGGAAGTCCGGCAAGAAGGCGGCCCAGGAGGTCGTCAGCCGCAGCGGCGACCGCTGGGGCACCGTCTACGACCAGGGCGAGTACGCCGCCTTCACCGAGGGCCTCGACGGCCACTGGACCGGCGTCGGGGTGTGGGCCGGCCGGGCCCCCGACGGCATGATCAAGGTCGACAAGGTCCAGCCCGGCAGCCCCGCCGCCCGGGCCGGACTGCGCGCAGGGGACCGGCTGCTGAGCGTGGACGGGCACGCCGTGACCGGCCTCGCCGTGCCCGCCGTGGTCGCCCTGCTGCGCGGCGACGCCGGTACCCCCGTCGTGCTGAACCTGAGCCGGGACGGCGCCGATCTCACCGAGACCGTGCGCCGCGAGCAGCTGCGCACCGAGCCGGTGACCGTACGGCAGCGCCCGGACGGGGTCACGGTCATCAAGGTCGTCTCCTTCACCCGCGGTTCCGGCGACCGCGTCAAGGCCGCCGTCCGCGCGGCCCCGCCCGGCGAGGGGGTCGTGCTCGACCTGCGCGGCAACCCGGGCGGGCTGGTCACCGAGGCGGTCACCGCAGCCTCCGCCTTCCTCGACGGCGGGCTCGTGGCCACGTACGACGTACGGGGCGACCAGCGGGTCCTGTACGCGGCCGAGGGCGGGGACACCACCCGGCCGCTGGTGGCCCTGGTCGACGGCGGCACGATGAGCGCGGCCGAACTGGTGACGGGCGCCCTGCAGGACCGGGGCCGGGCGGTGGCCGTGGGCAGCCGGACCTTCGGCAAGGGCTCGGTGCAGATGCCGACCGAGCTCCCGGACGGCTCGGTGGCCGAGCTGACGGTGGGCACGTACCGCACGCCGGCGGGCCGCAGCCTGGACGGCGCCGGCATCACCCCGGACGTGCCGGCGGGCGAGGCGGTCGAGGAGCGGGCCGTCACGGTATTGGGTGGCCTCGGGGTGGGTCCGTAGTGCGAAAATGACCGCACTATGGCTAAGGAAAAAGGGCGCAAGCTGATCGCCCAGAACAAGAAGGCGCGTCACGACTACGCGATCCTCGACACCTACGAGTGCGGTCTCGTGCTCACGGGCACCGAGGTCAAGTCCATGCGCCAGGGCCGGGCCTCGCTGGTGGACGGCTTCGTGTCGGTGGAGGGCGGGGAAGCCTGGCTCTACAACGTGCACGTGCCGGAGTACAGCCAGGGCACCTGGACCAACCACAGCGCCCGGCGCAAGCGCAAGCTCCTCATGCACCGCGAGGAGATCGACAAGCTGGAGCGCAAGGCGGACGAGTCGGGTCACACGATCGTGCCCCTCTCGCTGTACTTCAAGGACGGCCGGGCGAAGATCGAGATCGCGCTGGCGAAGGGCAAGAAGGAGTACGACAAGCGGCAGACGCTGCGGGAGAAGCAGGACACCCGCGAGACGAACCGGGCGATCTCGGCCATCCGTCGCAAGCAGCGCGGCACGGTTTAATCACCTGGCACGCGGTGGTCGACTTCGCGTACCATGGCGTCAGCACCGCCCCCCAGGGGGTGGCGCACCTTGAAAAAACAACATGGGGATGATCGGTTTCGACAGCGGATGTCGATGCAGGGGAAGCGAGCCGAGGAAGCGGCAATGATCTCGCTAACCATATGTCGCAAACAATAATCGCCAACTCCAAGAGCGATAACTCCCGCTTCACCCTCGCTGCCTAATAACAGTGAGCTGAAGCCTCTGTGAGGAGCGTCAGCCCGGAAGTGGTCCCGGTCCGGATCCTGGCGTCAATTAGGGATCTAAACCTCTAGCCCCGGTCACGGGGGTTGGAGGGAAACCAAACAGTGACTGAGCCCGTCGGAGACTTGTCCGTGTGATCTCCGGGGCTGAGAAAAGCGCAGCGGACTGCGCTCGGAGAAGCCCTGCTTCTGCACCGTTGGACGCGGGTTCGATTCCCGCCATCTCCACTCATCCCATGTGGGCAAAGGCCCCGCGGCCTCTCGGCTGCGGGGCCTTCGTCATGCGTCAGTAGTGGTAGCGGGCCTTGAGGATCTTCACTTCCTTGTCGTCGGCCCGGTACACCAGGCGGTGCTCGTCGTCGATGCGGCGGGACCAGTACCCCGTCAACTCGCCCTTCAGTGGCTCGGGCTTGCCGATGCCGGTGAACGGGTCCCGCTGGATCTCGCCGATCAGGCGAGTGATCCGGCGGGCCATCTTCCGGTCCGATGCGAGCCAGAACAGGAAGTCCTCCCAGGCGGCGGGGTCGAAGTGAACGCTCCTCACTCCTCGCCCCCGGCCAGCTCCCTCAGCTCGTCCAGCGTCCTGACGACCGTGGAAGCGCCCTCGCGATCGCGTGCGACGGCCTCCATCAACCGCTGTGCGTTGGCGGGGGAGCGCAGCAGGTAGACGGTCTCCTGCCAGGAGTCGTAGTCGTCGGCGGACATGAGGACCGCGTCACCGCTCTTGGAGGTGATGCGCACCGGGGCGTGGTCGGTGTTGACGCGCTCGATCAGCGGGAACAGGGTCGCCCTGGCTTCGCTGGCGCTTATGGACATGCTGCGCTCCTCACTCCGGGTCGTACTCGTACGAGTTTATGGTACGTCTCCGGTACCGGAAAGCGGTACGACTTTCGTGGCGGCGAGTGCGACGAGGGCCGCCGCGGCCGGGAGGGCGTAGGCCGTCGACGGGCCCAGGTGGTCGACCAGGGAGCCGGCCGCGGCCGCGCCCAGGGCGATGCCCGCGAGGATGGCGGTGACCGCGAGGGTCATGCCCTCGTTGAGGCGGCCCTCCGGGGTGAGCGCGTGGACCCGGGACATCGCCGTCACCATCGTCGGAGCCGTGGCCATGCCCGCCAGCAGCAGCGCGCAGGCCAGCGGGAAGAGCGCGCCCGTGCTCGCCGCGAGCCACGGCAGGGTCATCGCGGCGGCCATGGCGAGCAGGCAGGTGCGCAGGCCGCGCGGGCGCAGCGTGCCGTAGAGCAGGCCGGCCGCACAGGAGCCCGCCGCCTGGAGGGCGAGGACCGGTCCGGAGGCGGCGCCCAGGCCCAGGGCATCGAGGTGGGCGATCGAGGCGATCTCCATCGACCCGAAGACCACACCCGTGGCGAGGAACAGCGGTAGCAGCGGGCCGAGGGCGCGCAGCGGTGAGCCGCGGCGCGGACCCGCCGTCACCGGGGGCTGGGTGGCGCGGCAGGAGGTGAAGACCAGCATGCCGGTCAGCAGCAGGGCGGCCCCGGTGAGGGTGCCGGCCTCGGGCAGGACGACCGAGCAGAGGAAGGCCGCGAGGACCGGGCCGAGCATGTAGCAGAGCTCGTCGGCGGCCTGTTCGAAGGACATCGCGGTGTGGTGCGCGCCCGGGGAGTCCCGCAGCAGATGCGTCCAGCGGGCGCGGGACATGCCGCCGATGTTGGGGGTGGTGGCGGTCGCGGCGTACGAGGCGAAGAGGGTCCAGTCGGGGGCGCCGGTCCGGACGCACACGACCAGGGACAGGGAGCCGAGCACCGCGACCAGGGTGGCCGGGACGGCGATCCTGGCCTGGCCGTGCCGGTCGATCAGCCGGGCGGTCCACGGCGCGACCAGCGCGGTGGCGGCCAGGCCGGTCGCCGTGACCGCGCCGGCGAGGGCGTACGAGCCGCGCTGGCCGGCGATCATCATGACCGCGCTGATCCCGAACATGCCCATCGGGAGGCGGGCGAGGAGGTTCCCGGCGGTGAAACCGCGGGCGCCGGGCAGCGCGAACAGGCGCCGGTAGGGGCCCCGCGGGCGCGAGGGAGTACGGGCGGGGGCGGGCGGGGCGGCCAGGACGAGGGTGCTGCCGGTGACGGCCATGAGGGGCATGACCACCACCCTCGGCCGGGACCGGGCGAACCGTCCAACACCTGTCCGGCGGCCATTCACGCCGATCTGTTGTTAGTCTCCGGGGATGATGCCCCGTGATGTGGATCCCCGGCTGCTGCGCGGGTTCGTCGCCGTGGCCGAGGAGTTGCACTTCACCCGCGCCGCCGCCCGGCTGTACGTCGCCCAGCAGGCGCTGAGCCGGGACGTACGGCGGCTCGAAGAGGCCCTCGGCACCACGCTGTTCGTCCGTACGACCCGCGCCGTCGAGCCGACCCCCGACGGGGAGCGGCTGCTGCCGCTGGCCCGGCGGGTGCTCGCCGCGCACGAGGCGGTCGCCGCCGCGTTCGCCGCACCCCGCCCGCTGCTCGTCGACCTGAACACCGACGGGCCGAGCACCGCGCGCACCGTGCTGGAACGGGCCCGGGAGCTGGCCCCCGACTGCGAACTGATGGCCCGCTGGGAGAGCGGCCTGACCCATGCCGCCGCCGAGATCGCCGCCGGCCGTCTCGACGTCTCCTTCGGGTACGCCGACGGGCTGGACCCGGTGTGGCGCTCGCGTCTCGCGCACCGGCCCGTGCGCTTCGAGCCGCTCGCCGTGCTGCTGCCCGAGGGACACCCGCTGGCCGGGCGGGCGGCCGTACCGCTGGACGCGCTGGCCGGGGAGACCGTGTACGCCGGCGCCGGGAACCCGCGCACCCTGGAGTGGACGGGGCTCGCCCGCGAGCTGTTCGCCGGCCGCGGGATCCTGATGGCGCCGCCCGCCCCGGTGGCCATCGGCAAGGACGAGTTCAGCCGGGTCATGGCCAAGACCGGCAATCCGGTGCTGGTGACCGTCGACTTCGTCGACCTGCCCGGCTCCGTGAAGCGGCCGCTGGTCGACCCCGTACCGCTGTCCCCGCTGTCCATGGTGTGGCGCAAGGGTTTCGGCCACCCCGGACTCGAAGCGCTGCACCGGGCCGTGGCCGGGCTCGGCGGCGAACGCGGCTGGCTGGAAGTGCCCCCGGAGAGCTGGCGCCCGGCCGCGCTCACAGGTGCCCCCGGCGGCGGGTGAGAGCAAGGTTTCCCGGCGGTCATCAGGCGGTGACCGGGGCCGAAACGCGCCGTTCCTACGGTCGTTCCACGGACGCGAGAGCTGTGGAGGCGTGTGATGACCGGTACGACCGCACCGCGCAAGGGGGGCCGCTGGATCGAGCAGTGGGATCCCGAGGACGAGACCTTCTGGAAGGAGACCGGGGAGCGGACCGCCCGCCGCAACCTCGTCTACTCCGTGTTCTCCGAGCACATCGGGTTCTCCATCTGGTCGCTCTGGTCCGTGATGGTCCTCTTCATGGGACCGGCGTACGGGATCGACCCGGCCGGGAAGTTCTTCCTGATCGCCACCGCTACCTGCGTGGGCGCGCTCGTACGGGTGCCGTACACCTTCGCCGTGGCCCGCTTCGGCGGCCGCAACTGGACCGTCGTCAGCGCAGTGCTGCTGCTCGCGCCGACGGTCGCCGCGATCGTGGTGATGGAGCCCGGGACCTCCTACGGGACCTTCCTGGTCGTCGCGGCCCTCACCGGCGTCGGCGGCGGCAACTTCGCCTCCTCCATGACCAACATCAACGCCTTCTTCCCGCTGCGCAAGAAGGGCTGGGCGCTCGGCCTGAACGCCGGTGGCGGCAACATCGGCGTGCCCGTGGTGCAGCTCGCCGGGCTGCTGGTCATCGCCACCGCCGGAGCCGCGCACCCGCGGTACCTGCTGGCCGCCTACCTCCCGCTGATCGTGACCGCGGCGGCCTTGGCGGCCGTACGCATGGACAACCTGGCGCCCGTACGCAACGACACCGGCGCGGTCCGCGAGGCACTGAAGGACGCGCACACCTGGATCATGGCGTTCCTCTACATCGGCACCTTCGGGTCCTTCATCGGCTACAGCTTCGCCTTCGGCCTGGTGCTGCAGACCCAGTTCGGCCGCACCCCGCTCCAGGCCGCCTCGCTGACCTTCATGGGGCCGCTGCTCGGATCGCTGATCCGGCCGGTGGGCGGGGCGCTCGCGGACCGGTTCGGCGGAGCACGGATCACGCTGGGGACGTTCGTGGCGATGGCGGCGGCCACCGGAGTCGTGGTGTTCGCCTCGCAGCGGTCCTCGCTGCCGGTCTTCCTCGTCGGCTTCGTGGCCCTGTTCGTCCTGAGCGGGCTCGGCAACGGATCGACGTACAAGATGATCCCGGGCATCTTCCAGGCGAAGGCACTGGCGCGCGGCATGAGCGGCGAGAGCGCGGCAGCGTACGGGCGGCGGCTCTCCGGCGCCTCGATGGGCCTCATCGGGGCGGTCGGCGCGCTCGGCGGACTCGGCATCAACCTGGTCTTCCGGGAGGCGTTCCGCACCTCCGGCTCCGGGACGGCGGCCTTCGTCACCTTCCTCGGCTTCTACGCCCTGTGCTGCGCGGTCACCTGGGCGGTATACCTTCGCCGCCCCGCGGCCCCGGTGATCCACACGGTCGGGGTCGAGACGAAACCGCAGCTCACGTCGGTGTAACCGGGGCGAAATGCGGGTGAACCGAGTCCGACACGACGTGTGGGCAGACTCGGTCCACCCGTACCGCCCCCCCATGCGTCACTAGGCAGGTCACGATGGACGACACGAACACCGGCCCGCTCGCGGGCTTCACCGTCGGGGTCACGGCCGCCCGGCGCGCGGACGAGCTCATCGCGCTGCTGCGCCGCCGCGGGGCGGCGGTGCTGCACGCGCCGGCGCTGCGGATCGTGCCGCTCGCCGACGACAGCGAGCTGCTGGCCGCGACGAAGGAACTGATCGGCTGCGCGCCGGACGTGGTCGTGGCCACCACCGCCATCGGCTTCCGGGGGTGGATCGAGGCGGCCGACGGGTGGGGCGTCGGCGAGGAACTGCTGGAGCGGCTGAGGGCCGCCGAACTGCTGGCGCGCGGGCCGAAGGTGAAGGGCGCCATCCGGGCCGCCGGGCTCGTGGAGACCTGGTCCCCGGACTCGGAATCGCTCGCCGAGGTACTGCAACGGCTGCTGGCGGACGGGGTGGACGGCCGGCGGATCGCGCTCCAGCTGCACGGGGAGCCGCTGCCCGGCTTCGTCGAGGCGCTGCGGGCCGGCGGAGCCGAGGTGGTGGTGGTCCCGGTGTACCGGTGGATGGCGCCGGAGGACCTCGCGCCGCTGGACCGGCTGCTGGACGCGATGATCGGCGGCGGGGTGGACGCCGTCAGCTTCACCTCGGCCCCGGCGGCGGCCTCGCTGCTGTCCCGGGCCGAGGAGCGGGGGCTGCGGGAGGCCGTGCTGGACGCGCTGCGCGGCAGGCTGCTGTCGGCGTGCGTCGGGCCGGTGACCGCGCTGCCGCTGCAGGCGCACGGGGTGGACACGGTGCAGCCGGAGCGCTTCCGGCTGGGCCCGCTGGTGCAGTTGCTCTGCCAGGAGCTGCCCGGCCGGGCCCGGGTGCTGCCGGTGGCCGGGCACCGGATGGAGATCCGGGGGCACGCGGTCCTGGTGGACGCGCACCTGCGGCCCGTACCGCCCGCCGGGATGGCCCTGCTGCGGGCGCTGGCCCGGCGGCCGGGCTGGGTGGTGCCCCGCGCGGAACTGCTGCGGGCGCTGCCGGGCGCCGGGCGGGACGAGCACGCGGTGGAGACGGCGATGGCCCGCCTCCGGGTGGCCCTCGGGGCCCCGAACCTGATCCAGACGGTGGTCAAGCGGGGGTACCGGCTGTCGCTGGACGCGGGCGGGGAGGCCAAGTACGGGCAACTCCCGGCCGACGCGGTGACGGCCCGGGGGGTCCTCGGCTAGCGTGCCGGGATGATCATTGACGGGGTGGAGATGAGGGGCGCCGTGCTCGGCGACGCCGCCGGGCTGGCCGAGGCGTTCGCACGGAACCGGGCCTTCATGGCGCGCTACGAGCCGGTCCGGCCGGACGCCTTCTACACGGAGACCGGCCAGCGGGAGCGGCTCGAGGGCGTGCTCGCGGAGCGGGACGCGGGCCGGATCGTCCCGTACGTGTTCGTCGAGACGGCCACGGGTGCGCCCGTCGGCGCGATCAACCTCGGCTCGATCGCGTACGGGCCGCTGTGCAGCGGCGGTCTGGGGTACTGGGTCGACCGGGCCTGGCACGGCAAGGGGCTGGCCACCGCGGCCGTGGAGGAGGTCTGCCGGGTCGCGCGCGACGAGCTGGGCCTGCACCGGGTGGAGGCGGGCACGCTGGTCGACAACCTGGCCTCGCAGCGGGTGCTGACGAAGGCGGGCTTCGAGCGGTTCGGCCTCGCGCCGCGCTACCTGCACATCGACGGCGCCTGGCGCGACCACCGCCTCTTCCAACGCCTCCTCCACGACCAGCCTCCGGCCCCCTAGCCGCTCCGGCCATCTTCAGCCCCTCCGGCGTTTGAGGAGCGGGGTCCGGGCGGAGCCCCAGGAAACCCGGCTCCGCCGGGCACCGGGCTCCGCCCGGACCCTCCCCCGGCTACCGCTGGGAGGTGCCCCCTCCTCAAACGCCGGCGAGGCTGGGTGGGGTCGGCGTCGGCCCGTGAGCACGCGCAGCTCGGGTAGGGCTCCGCCCGAGCGGCTGGGCGGACCCACCGGTTCGGGGGCTTCCGCTGTGACCCGCCGGGCGGCAATCTGGTACGGCACCCCCACGACGGGAGGCTGACGGCATGCGGTTCGATTCCGGGCGGGTCTGTCTGGACCTGGTGGCCACCTTCACCCCCCACGAGGGGATCCCGGACGGCGACGAGCTGCGGCTGTGGCTCGCCGGCGCCGGCCTGGTACCCGACCGGACGCCGCTCGCCCGGGTGGGGCCCGACTGGGCCGCGGCCTTCCGGTCCCTGCGCGCCGACGTGGAAACCCTCGTACGGGCGGAGCTGCTCGGCACCGACCCGGACGAGCACGCCCTCGCCCGGGTCAACGCGCTGGCCGCCGGACCACCCCCGGGCCTGTGCGCCGTACGGGACCAGGAGGGCCACCTCGTACGGGAGTTGTGCGGCGGCGTGGAATGCGGTGCGCTGCTCGCGGCCGTCGCCCGGGACGCCGTCGAGCTGCTGACCGACCCCGGCGACCGGGCGCTGCTGCGGGCCTGCGCGGGTGACGGCTGCACCCGCGTCTACCTGGACACCTCCCGGGGACACCGCCGCCGCTGGTGCTCCAGCGAGCGCTGCGGGAACCGGGAGCGCGTGGCCCGGCACCGCCGCCGGGTCCTGGCGGCCGGAGCGGGGTGAGGCTCCCGGTGAGGGGCGTACCACCCTGCGAGACCGGTTCCGGAACGGGCGTGCGGACAGGGGGCCGATTCGCGTACCTTTGACGGTCGCCCATGCACGTCAGAAGGGGGCCTTGGTGGCCGCGCAGAATGCCGCTGTCGACAGCACGGCGGATTCCGTCCGCGATCGGGAGATCGCGGTCGAGCAGACGCATCTCGACCGGGTGTACCGACGCCTTGAGGAGAAGATCCACGAGGCCGAGTTCCTCATGAACGACGCCGCCAAGCGCGGCCAGGTGGGTACGCCCGGCGCGCTCGCCGAGCGCGACGCGCAGGTCTTCCGGGCGGGCATCCACCTGAACCGGCTGAACAACGAGTTCGAGGACTTCCTCTTCGGCCGCATCGACCTGGTGCTCGGCAAGGACGGGGAGCGCGGCGCCGACGGCGCGTACACCTCCGTCGAGCCCGCCGACGACGCGATCCGCGAGGACCTCACCGCCGACATCGCCGAGACGCTGCACATCGGCCGCATCGGGGTCCTGGACTCCGACTACGCGCCGCTCGTCATCGACTGGCGCGCGCCGGCCGCCGCGCCGTTCTACCGCTCCACGCCCAAGGAGCCCGGCCGGGTCGTGCGCCGCCGGGTCATCCGCTCCAAGGGCCGCAAGGTGCTCGGCGTCGAGGACGACCTGATGCGTCCCGAGGTCACCGCCTTCCTCGACGGCCGGGAGCTCCCGGCCATCGGCGACGGCGCCCTGATGGCCGCCCTCGGGCGGGCCCGTACGCACTCGATGCGCGACATCGTCTCCTCCATCCAGGCCGAGCAGGACCTGGTCATCCGGGCCCCCGCCGCCTCCGTCGCCGAGGTCGCGGGCGGCCCCGGCACCGGCAAGACCGCCGTCGCCCTGCACCGCGCCGCCTACCTGCTCTACCAGGACCGGCGCCGCTACTCCGGCGGCATCCTGATCGTCTCGCCGACCCCGCTGCTCGTCGCGTACACCGAGGGCGTGCTGCCCTCGCTCGGCGAGGAGGGCCAGGTGGCCATCCGGGCGCTGGGCTCGCTCGTCGACGGCGCCGAAGCCACCACCTACGACTCCCCGGCCGTGGCCCGCATCAAGGGCTCCTCCCGGATGCTCAAGGTGCTCCGCAAGGCCGTACGCGGCGCACTGGAGCTCGGCGGCGCCCCCGACCGGCTGCGCGTGGTGGCCTTCGGCCGCCGCCATGAGCTGGAGTCCGACGAGCTGAACCGGATCCGGCAGAACGTGCTCAGCGGCACCGCCCCGGTCAACCTGCTGCGCCCGCGCGCCCGCAAGCTGCTGCTCGACGCCCTCTACGCGAAGTCCGGCGGCGCCGGCCGGCACAGCGACCCGGAGCTGGCCGCCGAGCTGCGCTCCGCCTTCGACGAGGACATCTCCACCGAGGACGCCTTCATCGGCTTCCTCGACGCCTGGTGGCCCGAGCTGACCCCGCGGGCGGTGCTCGCCGCGCTCGCCGACGAGCGCCACCTCGGCCGCTGGTCGCGCCGCGACCTGGGCCCGCGCGAGAGCCGCCAGCTGGCCCGCTCGCTGCGCCGGGTGGGCCCGGACGGCAAGGGCCCCCTGTCGGTGCACGACGTGGCACTGCTGGACGAGCTCCAGCTGCTGCTGGGCGCCCCCGCGCGGCCCAAGCGCAGACGGGAGATGGACCCGCTCGACCAGCTCAGCGGGCTGGAGGAGCTGATGCCCACCCGCGAGGAGACCCAGTGGGAGCGGGCCGAGCGGCTCGCGGCGGAGCGCACCGAGTACGCGCACGTCATCGTGGACGAGGCCCAGGACCTGACGCCGATGCAGTGGCGGATGGTGGGCCGCCGCGGCCGGCACGGCACCTGGACCGTGGTCGGCGACCCGGCGCAGTCCTCCTGGACGGACCCGGAGGAGGCGGCCGCGGCCCGCGACGAGGCCCTGGGCTCCCGCCCGCGCCGGCGGTTCACCCTGACGGTCAACTACCGCAACCCGGCTGAGGTCGCCGAGGTCGCCTCCCGGGTGCTGCGCCTGGCGATGCCGGGCATGGAGCCGCCGTCGGCGGTGCGCTCCACGGGCCTGGAGCCCCGCTTCACGGCCGCCGACGGCGATCTGGGCACCGCGGTCCGGGAGGAGACCCGGCGGCTGCTGGACCAGGTGGACGGCACGGTCGGCGTGGTCGTGGCGATGGACCGGCGCGCGGAGGCCGCGGGCTGGCTCGCGGACCTCGGCGAGCGGGCGGTGGCGCTGGGCAGCCTGGAGGCCAAGGGCCTGGAGTACGACGCCACGGTGGTCGTCTCCCCGGCGGAGATCGCGGACGAGTCCCCGGCGGGCCTGCGGGTGCTGTACGTGGCGCTGACGCGCGCGACGCAGCAGCTGACCGTGGTCTCGGCCGAGCGGGACAAGCCCGACGCGGACGGGGTTCCGGAGCTGCTGCTGCCGTAGGGGGTGTCTTGCCGGCCGCCTGCCGATCGGCCCGGCGGTGGCGGTTCATCGCCGGGGTCCCGGCCCGCTCAGGGCCTCGTACGGCCGGATGGGCGGCGGCCGGGCGCGTGGTGGCCGGATACGAGCGCGAGCAGGGGGATCACTTTCGGCGATCCTTTGTTAGCCTGGGTACGGCACCGACTCGATCCAAGCCCCCGGGCCCAACCTTCGTCGCTCAGAGCGACCACTTGCCGCGAGGCGAGCATGGCGGGTCGGTGTCGTCAACGTATGAATCACCAGGTCCGCGTCCCCCACCTGTGGGGGGGCGCGGACCTGTTTCGTATGACCCCACCATTCCGAACGCCCCTGATATCTCGTATGGTGGAAGAGTCTTTCCGAATTTTGTAGCTGGTTACCTTGTACTGGCTGGTAGGTGGGACGATCGGACAACAGGTCCTGCCGCACCTGCTGTGCAGCGGGGCTCTGTGTGTTACAGCGAACCAGGGACAGAAGAGGAACACGGCCATGGCAACGGCGCCCAGCGTCTCGTATTCGATGACGGTCCGTCTGGAAGTGCCCGCGAGCGGAACCGCGGTCTCCCAGCTCACCACCGCCGTGGAGTCCTCCGGCGGATCGGTCACCGGCCTCGACGTGACCGCATCCGGCCACGAGAAGCTCCGGATCGACGTCACCATCGCCGCGACCTCCACCGCGCACGCGGACGAGATCGTCGAGAAACTGCGCGGCATCGAGGGCGTCAGCCTCGGCAAGGTCTCCGACCGCACCTTCCTGATGCACCTCGGCGGCAAGATCGAGATGTCGTCCAAGCACCCCATCCGCAACCGTGACGACCTCTCGATGATCTACACCCCGGGCGTGGCCCGCGTGTGCATGGCGATCGCCGAGAACCCCGAGGACGCGCGCCGCCTCACCATCAAGCGCAACTCCGTCGCAGTCGTGACCGACGGCTCCGCCGTGCTGGGTCTCGGCAACATCGGCCCGATGGCCGCGCTGCCCGTCATGGAGGGCAAGGCGGCCCTCTTCAAGCGCTTCGCCGGCATCGACGCCTGGCCGATCTGCCTCGACACCCAGGACGCCGACGAGATCGTCGCGATCGTCAAGGCGATCGCCCCGGGCTTCGCCGGCATCAACCTCGAGGACATCTCCGCGCCGCGCTGCTTCGAGATCGAGGCCCGGCTGCGCGAGGCCCTCGACATCCCCGTCTTCCACGACGACCAGCACGGCACCGCGATCGTCGTGCTCGCGGCGCTCACCAACGCACTGCGCGTGGTGGGCAAGGCAGTTGGCGATGTCAAGGTCGTCATGTCGGGCGCCGGCGCGGCCGGTACGGCCATCCTCAAGCTGCTCCTGGCGGCGGGCGTCAAGAACGTGGTGAGCGCCGACATCCACGGCGTCGTGCACGCGGACCGCCCCGACCTCGTCGACGCGGCCCCCGACTCCCCGCTGCGCTGGATCGCCGACAACACCAACCCCGAGGGCTACACGGGCACGCTGAAGGAGGCCGTGGTCGGCGCCGACGTGTTCATCGGCGTCTCGGCCCCGAACGTGCTGTCCGGCGAGGACGTCGCCGCCATGGCCGAAGGCGCGATCGTATTCGCGCTCGCGAACCCGGACCCCGAGGTGGACCCGGCCGTCGCCCGCCAGACCGCCGCCGTCGTGGCCACCGGCCGCTCCGACTTCCCGAACCAGATCAACAACGTGCTGGTCTTCCCGGGTGTCTTCCGCGGTCTGCTGGACGCTCAGTCCCGCACCGTGAACACGGAGATGATGCTGGCCGCCGCGAGCGCGCTGGCGGACGTCGTGGGCGAGGACGAGCTGAACGCGAACTACATCATCCCGTCGGTGTTCAACGACAAGGTCGCGGGTGCGGTCGCGGGCGCCGTCCGCAAGGCGGCCTCGGGAGCCTGAGCCCTGCTGTGACGGCCCTCACGGTGCTCCGATACCGGCGCGTCGCGAGATGCGGGCCCGACGGGCCGCCTCTAGGGTTTGCGGGGATGCCCGCGAGGTCCGCGGTCCGCGGCGGCGCGTGAGCGAAGGCGTGGACGGAGCGTCACCGCGGCGTGACTGTGGCGCTTTTCGTGTGACCCCGATGGGTGCCGGATTGGCTTTCCCGCCGCTGGTGGGGGCAGGATGCGTAACCGGGCGAGAGGGTCTGACGTTCAGACCCGGGTCCGGGGACTGTCCTAGGGCCCTGGCAGCATCGGCTTCGATCTCACGCCTCTAAGGCAAGTTGAACACGGGAGTACAACATGAACCGCAGTGAGCTGGTGGCCGCTCTGTCCGAGCGCGCCGAGGTGACCCGCAAGGACGCCGACGCCGTTCTGGCCGCGCTCGCCGAGACCGTCGGCGAGATTGTCGCCAAGGGCGACGAGAAGGTCACCATCCCCGGCTTCCTGACCTTCGAGCGCACCCACCGTGCCGCTCGCACCGCGCGCAACCCGCAGACCGGCGACCCCATCCAGATCCCGGCCGGCTACAGCGTGAAGGTCTCCGCGGGCTCCAAGCTCAAGGAAGCCGCCAAGGGCAAGTAAGTCCTGCCCCGGCGCCGAGGGCCGCACAGGCCTTTGGAACGGCAGTAGTACGCAGAACGACGATGGGCGGTCACCCCCGGGCGGGGTGGCCGCCCTTCGGCATGTCCGGGGCCGGACACGGGCCGGTGGGCCCGGACGGGCGGAGGACCGCCCCGGGCCGCCCGGCGAGCCTGACAGGCCCTGTGAGGGCCCGTCAGGGGGCCTGGCGGGGCTCAGGTATGCCACCGGCACGTCCCGCCGGGCCGCAGTGCGGCTCCGTACGGCTCCATACGGCTCCTACGGGCGGGGGACCGGGCCTCGGCCGGGGTACGGGAAAGCCCCCCGGGCCCTGTGCGGGGCCCGGGGGGCTTTCTGCGTACGTCCGGGTGTCCGGGCGTCCGGGTACGGCTCAGGCGAGGTCGCCGCCCGGGAGCTCGACCTTCGCGCCGAGTTCCACGAGCTTCTCCATGAAGTTCTCGTAGCCGCGGTTGATCAGGTCGATGCCGTGGACCCGCGAGGTGCCCTCGGCGGCCAGGGCCGCGATCAGGTACGAGAATCCGCCGCGCAGGTCGGGGATGACCAGGTCGGCGCCCTGCAGCTTGGTGGGGCCGGAGACGACCGCCGAGTGCAGGAAGTTGCGCTGGCCGAAGCGGCAGGCGCTGCCGCCCAGGCACTCGCGGTACAGCTGGATGTGAGCACCCATCTGATTGAGCGCCGAGGTGAAGCCGAGCCGGGACTCGTAGACCGTCTCGTGGACGATCGACAGACCGGAGGCCTGCGTCAGGGCCACGACCAGCGGCTGCTGCCAGTCGGTCTGGAAGCCGGGGTGGACGTCCGTCTCCAGCGCGATGGCGTTGAGCGGGCCGCCCGGGTGCCAGAAGCGGATGCCGTCGTCGTCGATCTCGAACGCCCCGCCGACGCGGCGGAAGGTGTTCAGGAACGTCATCATCGAGCGCTGCTGGGCACCGCGCACGTAGATGTTGCCGCCGGTGGCCAGCGCCGCGGAAGCCCAGGAGGCGGCTTCCAGACGGTCCGGGAGGGCCTTGTGGTTGTAGCCGCCGAGGCGGTCGACGCCCGTGATCCGGATGGTCCGGTCGGTGTCGACGGAGATGATCGCGCCCATCTTCTGCAGGACGCAGATGAGGTCCTCGATCTCCGGCTCCACCGCGGCGTTGCTGAGCTCGGTGACGCCCTCGGCCAGGACGGCCGTCAGCAGCACCTGCTCGGTCGAGCCGACCGACGGGTAGGGGAGGCGGATCTTGCAGCCGCGCAGGCGCTGCGGGGCTTCCAGGTACTGGCCGCCCTCGCGCTTCTCGATGGTCGCGCCGAACTGGCGGAGCACGTCGAAGTGGAAGTCGATCGGCCGGCCGCCGATGTCGCAGCCGCCCAGGCCCGGGATGAAGGCGTGGCCGAGCCGGTGCAGCAGGGGGCCGCAGAACAGGATCGGGATGCGCGAGGAGCCCGCGTGGGCGTCGATGTCGGCGACGTTCGCGCTCTCGACGTGGGTGGGGTCGAGCACGAGCTCGCCCGGCTCCTCGCCGGGACGGACCGTCACCCCGTGCAGCTGGAGCAGCCCGCGGACGACGCGCACGTCACGGATGTCGGGAACGTTGCGCAGCCGGCTGGGTTCGCTGCCGAGCAGAGCGGCGACCATGGCCTTGGGCACGAGGTTCTTCGCACCACGGACACGGATCTCGCCCTCGAGCGGGGTACCGCCGTGGACAAGCAGTACATCGTCACTGATGCCGGTCATGAATCTCGCGTTCCGGAGAGGGGTGGGCAGGGGGCCAGGGAAAAGGGTAAGGGCCACCACCCCCTTGTTCGTAAGGCCGACGTGGCCGTAGGACTGTCATGAATTCGGTACAACACCCTCCGTATCCACCACATGGCGGAGTGTTGCGTTCCGCCTACGCCGTCCGTGCGCGCTCCTCGCTGCTGCCGTGCGCCCTGAGCTGCGGTCGATCCGATCTTCCCGCTCGCTCCCCGGAATCGGCCGATGTGCGGGATCATGGCGGCATGACCGAGGTGTCCTCCCTCACAGGGCGGCTGCTCGTGGCCACCCCCGCCCTCGCGGACCCGAACTTCGACCGCGCGGTCGTGCTGCTGCTCGACCACGACGAGCAGGGCTCCCTCGGCGTGGTCCTGAACAGGCCGACGCCCGTGGGCGTCGGCGACGTCCTGCTGCCCTGGGCGCCCCTGGCCGGCGACCCCGGGGTGGTCTTCCAGGGCGGGCCGGTGGCCATGGACTCGGCCCTGGGCGTGGCGGTGATCCCGGGCGAGGAGGGTCCGCTCGGCTGGCGCCGCGTGTACGGGGCGATCGGACTGGTCGACCTGGAGACGCCGCCGGAGCTGCTGGCCGCGGCCCTGGGCGGCCTGCGGATCTTCGCCGGCTACTCCGGCTGGGGCCCGGGCCAGCTGGAGGCGGAGCTCAGCGAGGGCGCCTGGTACGTGGTCGAATCGGAGCCCGGGGACGTGTCCTTCCCGGATCCGGAGCGGCTGTGGCGGGCGGTGCTGCGCCGCCAGCGCAGCGACCTCGCGATGGTCGCCACCTATCCGGACGACCCGTCGCTCAACTGACGGGCGCGGGGTTAAGTACCCTGGGTTCCATGAGCACTCTTGAGCCCGAGCGCGGGACTGGCACGGGGACCCTCGTAGAGCCGACGCCGCAGGTGTCGCACGGTGACGGCGACCACGAGCGCTTCGCCCACTACGTCCAGAAGGACAAGATCATGGCGAGCGCGCTCGACGGGACCCCCGTCGTCGCGCTCTGCGGCAAGGTCTGGGTACCGGGCCGGGACCCGAAGAAGTACCCGGTCTGCCCCATGTGCAAGGAGATCTACGAGTCCATGGGCCCCGGCGGGGACAAGGACAAGGGCGGCAAGGACCAGTAGTCCGCCCCCGGCCCTCCGTCTTCCGCGGGACCGAGACCGACCGAGACCCCCGGTGCGCCCCAGTGCGCCCGGGGGTCTTTGCCGTGCCCGTGGGGCGCGTTAGGGTCGGCGCGACGAGCGCCCTGCGGAACGAGCGTTGCGCAGGGCGCAACACGCGCACGCCGTCGTGAAGGGCTGACGCATGGACCTGATCCCCGCACCCCGGGTCGCCGTTCCCGACGAGGGCGGGCGCCGCTTCGCGTTCGGGCCCGGGCCGGTCCTGGACGCCGGGCCGGGAGCCGCGGCGGTCGCGCGCTGGCTGCGGCGCGAACTGGGCGCGGCCACCGGCTGGGAGCTGCCCGCCGCCGGGGCCGGCGTGACCGCCGAGCTGCGGCTGCGCGTCGACCCGGACGGCGCCGGGGACCTGGGCCCGGAGGCGTACCGCATCGAGATCGGCCCGGACGGGGCGGAGCTGACGGGCGCGACGGCGGCCGGGCTGTTCTGGGGCGCCCAGACGCTGCGTCAGCTGCTGGGGCCCGACGCGTACCGCAGGGCGCCGCTGCCCGGCCGCGCGTGGAGCCTTCCGTACGCCTCGGTCGTGGACGGCCCGCGGTTCGGCTGGCGCGGGATGATGCTGGACGTGGCCCGGCACTTCATGCCCAAGGACGGCGTGCTGCGCTACATCGACCTGCTCGCCGCGCACAAGCTCAACGTCCTGCACCTGCACCTGACCGACGACCAGGGCTGGCGGATCGAGATCGAGCGCTACCCGCGGCTGACCGAGGTCGGCGGCTGGCGCCCGCGCAGCCGCTGGGGCCACCGGGCCTCACCGCTGTGGAACGAGACCCCGCACGGCGGCTTCTACACGCAGGACGACATCCGCGAGATCGTCGCGTACGCCGCCGAACGGCACGTCCGGGTGGTCCCGGAGATCGACGTACCGGGGCACTCGCAGGCCGCGATCGCCGCGTACCCGGAGCTGGGCAACACCGACGTCGTCGACACCGCCGCGCTCGGGGTCTGGGAGGACTGGGGGATCACCGAGAACGTGCTCGCGCCCACCGAGGCCGTGCTTCGCTTCTACGAGGGGGTCTTCGAAGAGCTGCTGGAGCTGTTCCCGGCCGAGGTCTCACCCTTCGTGCACGTGGGCGGGGACGAGTGCCCCAAGGCGCAGTGGAAGGCCTCCGCGACCGCCCAGGAGCGGATCCGCGAACTGGGCGTGGACGGGGAGGACGGGCTGCAGTCCTGGTTCGTCCGGCACTTCGACGGCTGGCTGGCCGCGCGCGGGCGGCGGCTGATCGGCTGGGACGAGATCCTGGAAGGCGGGCTCGCGGAGGGCGCCGCCGTGTCCTCGTGGCGCGGCTACGCGGGCGGGATCGCCGCCGCCGAGGCCGGGCACGACGTGGTCATGTGCCCCGAGCAGCAGGTCTACCTGGACCACCGGCAGGCGGGCGGCGCGGACGAGCCTATGCCCATCGGGTACGTGCGCTCGCTGGAGGACGTCTACCGCTTCGAGCCGGTGCCGCCGAAGCTGTCGCCGGAGGCCGCCGCCCGGGTGCTGGGCGCGCAGGCCAACGTGTGGACCGAGGTGATGGAGAACCAGGACCGGGTCGACTACCAGGTGTTCCCGCGGCTGGCGGCCTTCGCCGAGGTGGTGTGGTCACGGCAGCCGGCGCCCGGGGAGCGCGACTTCGCGTGGTTCGAGGGGCGGATGGACGCGCACTACGCGCGGTTGGCCGCGCAGGGGGTCGATTACCGGCCGCCGGGCGGGCCGTTGCCGCGGCAGCGGCGGCCCGGTGTGCTCGGGCGTCCGATCGAGGGCACGCCCCCGAACGTGTGACAAGTGGATGCCGGCGCCGACCCGAACCGAAAGGGAACGGGAGCGGAACTCTGCCTCAATTTCCCCCTATACAGGGAAAATCGGGCAATCGGGGAGGAGGGTCGCCCAAGGCGGTGCGACAGGGCCGTACGCCCCGTACGGGGCACCGCGCCCGGGGTCGGCCGCAGCGGGCGGACCCTCGCGCCGGGCGGCCCGGAAGATGTGCCAGAGTTGCCACGTCCCGGCGGTGAGGACGTACCGTACGGCGGAACAGGCGTGAGCGCCGGAACCGGGACATCGGGAAGGGGCAGCTGGGTTGACCACGCACGCACCGCACGCACTGGATTCACCTCAGGGGCCGCAGGGCCCGCAGGCGGCGCAGTCCGTGACGCTGCCGGCCTCGCTCGACGAGGCCGTGGCGGCGCTCACCGCCATGCCCGCCGCCGTGCCGGTCGCGGGCGGCACCGACCTGATGGCCGCCGTCAACGCCGGGCTGCTGCGGCCCGCCGCGCTGGTGGGCCTGGGCCGGATCAACGAGATCCGCGGCTGGCAGTACCAGGACGGCCACGCGCTGCTCGGTGCGGGCCTCACGCACGCCCGGATGGGACGGCCGGATTTCGCCGCTCTGATCCCCGCCCTCGCGGCCGCGGCCCGGGCCGCCGGCCCCCCGCAGATCCGCAACGCGGGCACCCTCGGCGGCAACATCGCCACCGCCGCGCCCACGGGTGACGCACTGCCCGTGCTGGCCGCGCTGGAGGCCGTACTCGTCATCGTCGGCCCGGGCGGACAGCGGGAGATCCCGGTGTCGTACCTGCTGGCCGGGCGGGAGATGCTGCGGCCCGGCGAGCTGATCGGCTTCGTGCGGGTGCCGCTGCTGCACGCACCGCAGGTGTTCCTGAAGGCCACGGGCCGTACCGGGCCGGGGCGTGCTGTGGCGTCCGTGGGGCTCGTCCTGGATCCCGCGCGCCGGGGGGTGCGCTGCGCCATCGGCGCGGTCGCCCCGATGCCGCTGCGGCCGCTGGAGGCCGAGCAGTGGGTGGCCTCGCTGATCGACTGGGACGGCGGGCGGACCCTGGCCCCCGAGGCGCTGGAGGCCTTCGGCGAGTACGTCGCCGCCGCGTGCGTGCCCGACCAGGGCGAGCCGGTGGCTCCCGGAGTACTGCATCTGCGGCGGACGGTGGCCGTGCTGGCGCGCAGGGCCCTGGGGAGGGCGCTGACCTCATGAGCGAGAACGAGAACGAGAACGTGACCCAGGGGAACGGCACGGCGGGCTGGGGCTGGGAACCCGTCCCGCAGGGCGGCGAGTACGACTCGGACGCCACGGCCTTCGTGAAACTGCCGCAGGACATGCTGGACGCGCTCGGCACCGGGGAGCCGCTCGCGGCGCCCGGGCACGGCTACGTGCCGCCGCCGATGATCGTGCCGCTCGGCTCGGCCAGCACGGATCCGGCGGCCACGGGGACGTGGGCGATTCCGGTGCAGTGGCCGGAGGCGGGCGGCCCGGCACAGGGCGGCCCCGCGGGTGGTGCGGGTGGCGCTGGTGGCGCCGGTGCTGCTGGTCAGGGTCAGGGCCCGGGCTCCGGGTCGGTGGGCGGGCCGATCCCGGCGTCGATCCCGATCCCGGCGTCGGTCGCGGCGGCGTTCGCCGAGGCGGAGCCGGAGCAGCCGGTGACCGATCCGAGCGCGACGGCCGAGTGGCGCTTCCCGGAGGCGGCGCAGGAGCCCGAGCCGGCCGGGCCGGCGACCGGGCAGTGGGCCGTGCCCGAGTTCGAAGAATTCCCCCACCAGCCGAACGACTACCGGCGGGGCGCTCTGGACGCCGACTGGAGCCAGGCCCCGGCGACGCTGCCGGGCGGCGCCGCGGCGCCGTGGGCGTACCTGACGCAGCAGCCGGCCGGGGACCCCGGCACGGACGCCGCCGCTGACGCTGGCGCCGCTGCCGGTGTGCTGCCCGGCACGGACGAGGCCGCCGCCGCTTCGGCAGCCGCCGCCGCGACCGCGCATGCCGCCGGACGTGGGCCGCGCGTGCTGGGCGGGCCCGGGGTGGGCACCCCCCTGTCCGAGGGCGAGCCGGTGCACCAGGCCCCGCACGACATCGAGGCCGCGCACGGCCCGGCGGCGGAGCACGCCGAGGGCGCCCGGTCCACGGACCACGCGGGACAGGGCGAGTACACCGGCCATGCGGGCCACGCGGTCCACGGGGAGTACGCCGGGCAGGGCGAGTACGCCGCGCCCGGCGCCGCCGCGGAGCCGCCGGTGCCCCCCGCCGACCTGGATCTCTTCGGCGGGGTCCGTGTCCCGGCACCGGCCGCCGAGCCCGCGCAGCCCGGCGGCACCGACGGCCACGGCTTCACGGCGTTCGGCCACGCGCCGGAGCCCGGCCCCGAGGCCGCGCACGGGCCCGCGCACGAGGCGGAGCCCGCCGCCGCGGACTCCGACCCCGGGAGCGGGGACGGGCCGGCCGCGCAGGAGCCCCCGGCCGGCCTCACGCCGACCGACGGCACCGCCGACAGCGGGGACGCAATCCCGGACGAGGGCACCACCGAAGGTTTCCCGGCCGAGGTGGCGACGTACGAAGAAGACGCGACCGCCGGGGCCGTCGCCCATCACGAGCACCCGTCGGCCTCCTACGTCCTGCGGGTCAACGGCGCCGACCGGCCCGTCACCGGCGCCTGGATCGGCGAGTCCCTCCTGTACGTGCTGCGCGAGCGGCTCGGCCTCGCGGGCGCCAAGGACGGCTGCTCGCAGGGCGAATGCGGCGCCTGCGCCGTGCAGGTCGACGGCCGGCTCGTCGCCTCCTGCCTGGTACCGGCCGCCACGGCCGCCGGCAGCGAGGTGCGTACGGTCGAGGGTCTCGCGACGGACGGGGAACTCTCGGACGTCCAGCAGGCGTTGTGCAGGTCGGGTGCGGTGCAGTGCGGGTTCTGCGTACCCGGCATGGCCATGACCATCCACGACCTGCTGGAGGGCAATCACGCCCCCAGCGAGCTGGAGACCCGTCAGGCCCTGTGCGGCAACCTCTGCCGCTGCTCCGGCTACGCGGGCGTCGTCGACGCCGTGCGCGAGGTCGTGGCCGAGCGCGAGGCGGCGGCCGCGGAACCCGCGGCCCCGGGCGCAGGTGCACCGGAGCCGCGCATCCCGCACCAGGCAGCGCCCGGCGAGGGCGGCATCCACCACGGAGGCACGGCGTGAGCGGGCAGGACGCGGCGACGGCGACCACAACGGTCAACCCCACGGTGACGGCCATGGCCGCCCCCGGTTCCGAGGCATCCGAGCCGCAGGTCCCGCGCGGAATCGGGGCCTCCGTCCCGGCCGCGGACACCCGCGCCAAGACCGAGGGCACCTTCCCCTACGCCGCCGACCTGTGGGCCGAGGGCCTCCTGTGGGCCGCCGTGCTGCGCTCCCCGCACGCCCACGCCCGGATCCTCTCCATCGACACCACGGCCGCCGCCGAGATGCCCGGCGTCCGCGCCGTCGTCACCCACGCCGACGTGCCCGGCGCCACCACCCACGGCCGCCGGATCGCCGACCGGCCGGTGTTCGCGCACGACGTCGTACGCCACCACGGCGAGGCCATCGCCGCCGTCGCCGCCGACCACCCCGACACCGCACGGCTCGCCGCCGCCGCGATCGCCGTCGAGTACGAGCTCCTCGACCCGGTCACCGACCCCGAGCAGTCCTTCGGCGCCCCCGCCCTGCACCCCGACGGCAACCTGATCCGGCACATCCCGCTCCGCTACGGCGACCCGGAAGCCACCGGCGAGGTCGTCGTCGAGGGCCTGTACCGGATCGGCCGCCAGGACCCCGCCCCCATCGGCGCCGAGGCCGGACTGGCCGTGCCGCGCCCCGACGGCGGCGTGGAGCTCTACACCGCGTCCACCGACCCGCACACCGACCGCGACCTGGCCGCCGCCTGCTTCGGACTGGATCCGGACCGCGTGCGCGTGGTCGTCACCGGCGTACCCGGCGCGACCGCCGACCGCGAGGACGCCGCCTTCCAGCTCCCGCTCGGCCTGCTCGCCCTGCGCACGGGCTGCCCCGTCAAACTGGCCGCCACCCGCGAGGAGTCCTTCCTCGGCCACACCCACCGCCACCCGACCCTGCTGCGCTACCGCCACCACGCGGACGCGGAGGGACGCTTGGTCAAGGTCGAGGCACAGATCCTCATGGACGCCGGCGCCTACGCCGATTCCTCCTCAGAGTCCCTGGCGGCGGCGGTAGCCTTCGCCTGCGGCCCGTACGTCGTCCCGCACGCCTTCGTCGAGGGCTGGGTGGTACGCACCAACAACCCGCCGTCCGGCCACGTACGCGGCGAGGGCGCCATGCAGGTGTGCGCCGCGTACGAGGGCCAGATGGACAAGCTCGCGGCCGCCCTCGGCATCGACGGGGCCGAGCTGCGCCTGCGCAACGTCCTGGCGACCGGAGACCTGCTCCCCACCGGCCAGACGGTGACCTGCCCGGCCCCCGTGGCGGAACTGCTGCGCGCGGTCCGCGACTTCGAACTGCCCGCCCTGCCCAAGGACGCCCCGGAGGACGAGTGGCTGCTGCCGGGCGGCCCGGAGGGCGCGGGCGAGCCGGGCGCGGTACGGCGCGGGGTGGGCTACGGCGTCGGCATGGTCCACATGCTCGGCGCCGAGGGGGCCGACGAGGTCTCCACGGCCACGGTGAAGGTGGTGGGCGGCGCGGCCACGGTCATCTGCGCGGCCGTCGACACCGGTCAGGGCTTCGCCACGCTGGCCCGGCAGATCGTGCAGGAGGTCCTGGGCGTCGACGAGGTCGCCATGGCCCCGGTGGACACCGACCAGCCGCCGGCCGGCCCGTCGGCGCACGGCCGCCACACGTGGGTGTCGGGCGGCGCGGTGGAGCGGGCGGCCAAGATGGTCCGCACCCAGCTCCTCCAGCCCATGGCCCACAAGCTGGGCATGTCGACGGAGCTCCTGCAGATCCAGGACGGTCGCATCACGTCGTACGACGGCGCGTTCTCGATGTCGGTGGCGGAGGCGATGGCCGGCAAGGAACTCTGGGCGACGGCCCAGTGCCGCCCCCACCCCACGGAACCCCTGGACGCGGACGGCCAGGGCGACGCCTTCGTGGGCCTCGCCTTCTGCGCGGTCCGCGCGGTGGTGGACGTGGACATCGAACTGGGCTCGGTCCGGGTCGTGGAACTCGCGGTGGCCCAGGACGTGGGCCGCATCCTGAACCCCCGTCAGCTGGAGGCCCGTATCGAGGCGGGCGTCACGCAGGGCGTGGGCGCGGCCCTGACGGAGAACCTCCGCACGGTCTCCGGCCTGATCCGCCACCCGGACCTGACGGGCTACGCCCTCCCGACGGCGCTGGACGCCCCGGCGGTCCGCATCGTCAAGCTGGTCGAAGAACGTGATGTGGTGGCCCCGTTCGGCGCGAAGGCGGCGAGCGCGGTCCCCGTGGTGACGACCCCGGCGGCGGTGGCCTCGGCGGTCCGCGCGGCCACGGGCCGCCCGGTGAACCGCCTGCCGATCAGGCCTTCTGCGGCGGTGGGTACGCCCAACTCGTGACTGTGTGACCCGCATTGCACGTGCAACCCCGGACTTGGGCCTGTCGGCGCCGGTCGCTAGAGTGATCGGTACCGGTGTGTGTGTACGCGCGGACACGGGTGCGAACGGGGACGGGAAGCGGCGGAAACGCCGCGACCACGGGGAGACGGGGAGACGGGGAGGCCAACGTGGCAGAGGACAACGGGGCGGGCCAGGTGGCAGCAGCCCTCACGCTGGGGCTGGCGGGCCCGATGGGCGCGATCGCGGGGGCGGCTTACGGTGCGGCCAGTGCGGCGCTGCGGGTCGAGTTCGACTCGATGAGCGAGTACAAGCGCATGGTGGACTCGCTGTTGGACGAACTCACCGGCTCGGACGCGGACCACAAGAAGCTGGCGGACGGCAAGCTGCCGGCCAGCAAGCTCGGCAAGGGCTTCACCGAGGTGGACGCGCTGTTCAAGTCGTACGACACGGTCATCACGCAGCTGCAGAACCTCTCGAAGGGGCTGGCGGGGCAGATCGAGGCCCTGGGCATCGCGGTCCTGTCGGCGGGTAAGGGCTACGACGGCGTGGACGAGGAGACCAAGCGGCGCATGGCGGCCATCGCCAGGGAGGCGAAGGCGCAGTACGTGGAGGAACGCGACCCGTGGCCGGAGGAACAGCGCCGCCTCAAGGAAGCCAACCAGCCACCGACGTCCACGACTCCGACTCCGACTCCGTCGACCAGCACGGCGGGAGGTAGCTACTCATGACCGATTTCGAACGCTTCACGCACCAGCAGATGCGCGACATGATCGCTTCGCTGGACCCCATCTCGGTCCAGGCACGGGCCGACCAGCTGAAGAAGGCCGCCGAGGACATCAAGAAGATCGGCGAGGCGCTCAAGAACCACGTCGTGACCGGCTGGGAGGGCCAAGGAGCCGACGCCTTCCAGGAGTGGGTGGGCCGCGCCGGCAACGCGACGCTGCGCCTGAGCGAATACAGCGCCAAGGGCGGGACGGCGATGGGCTGGGTCGTCCAGACGATGACCGAGGCCACGAAGATGGTCGCGGTCGACGCGACCGCGACCAAGGATCTCGCGGCGGCCATCGAGCACCACAACGACCCGGACTCGGCGAAGACCCGCTCGGAGGCCCAGACGATCCTGGACGCGGACCGCCGCGAGGCCATCCGCCTGATGACCAACCTGGCGCAGTCGTACCAGCAGTCGTCCACGGAGATGGACAGGGCCCCGATCCCGACGTTCCCGCCGCCGCCGCCTGACCTTGTGCCGAAGGGCTACGACGGCGGCGGTTCAGAAGAGATGGCGAGGTCTGGGGGAGGCTCCGGAGCAGTCGGCTCCGCCGGTTCGTCGTACCCGGTGACGGGTCCTGGCGGCAGTGCGCCGGCGAACGAGCCAGGTTTTGTTCCGGGACATCCGCCGCAGCCGGACAACACTCTGCCGACGACGACTCTGCCCGCGCCGGTGACGCCCGACCGTGACGTGGAGGTGGACCTCGACACGGTCGGCACGCTGCCCCCGAACCAGACACTGCCTCCGGTGACGACGCCGCCCGGTGGCCCGCTGCCGACGAGCCCCGGCGGTCCGACCCCCGGCCCCTTCGTGCCGCCCATGGCAGTCCCACCGATCAGCGGGGTGAAGGGGCCGGGTCTCCCCGGTGTCTTCGGCCCCGGCATCCCTGTCCCGGGCACGCCTGGTCCCCTCGGCAAGGGCGGCGGCCTGCCCGGCATGCTTCCGCGTGACAGCGGCATCATGGGCGGCCGCCCCGTGACGTCCACCGGCCCCAGCTCGGGTATCCCGCGGGGTACGGTCATCGGCGAAGGCGCCCAGGCAGGCCGTCCCATGGGTGGCGGAGGGATGGGCCACGGTGGCGGTGGCGGCCACGGCAGCAGCCAGGGAGGCTTCTCCGGCGGACGTCGGCTGGCCTCGGAGCCGGGAGGCGTCGTCGGAGGGCGTCAGACCGGTGCGGTCGGTCGCCCGGGCGTGGGCGGCCAGCCGTTCACCCAGGGCGGTTCGGGTCTCGTCCGCAATGGCGCCGGCGGTAGCGCGGGCATGAGGCCCATGGGCCACGCGGGCGGCGCCGGCACGCAGACTCCGGGTACGCGACGGAACGACCAGGGGGGCGAACGCCCCGACTACCTGGCCGAAGACGAAGAGACCTGGCAGGGCAGCCGTCGTGTTGTCCCGCCGGTGATCGACTGAGCAGAACGGACATTGCACGGGATGCGCATGCGCAAGGCGACCTCGGCCCTGGTGGGTCTCCTTCTGGCAGGCGTCGCCGCGACCCCTGCCCATGCGGAGACCGTTCGATCCCAGCAATGGCATCTCGACGCCATGAAGGCCGACGAGATCTGGAAGGTCACCACCGGTAAGGGGATCACCGTTGCGGTGATCGATACTGGTGTCAATCAGATCCCGGAACTTGCTGGCCAAGTTCTCCCGGGCAAGGCTTTCCCCGTTGGTGATGCCGAGGTCGGCAGGGACAACGACTATTCCGGCCACGGCACTGGCATGGCCGGAATGATCGCTGGCACTGGGAAGCACCCAAGCGGTGACGGCGCGTATGGCCTTGCACCCGGCGTCAAGATCCTCCCGATCCGTGTGCCCGACATCCTGGAAGGGACGGATACTCCGTCGATCGTCGCGGCTATTCGATACGCGGCGGACTCGGACGCCAAGGTCATCAATATTTCCATGGGGCTCCCTGGCAAGCCGGAACAAGACGCGGGGCGGGCAGCCGCTGTGAAGTATGCGCTCTCGAAGGGCAAGCTAATTTTTGCCGCCGTTGGCAATGACGGGGAATCGACCAACGAACTCGCCTACCCCGCTGGGACTCCCGGTGTGGTGGGTGTCGGGGCAGTGGACGTCAACGCTAAGCCGACCAAGGAGTCGATGCACGGCCCCCAGGTGGACATAGCGGCACCGGGTATGGACATCGTTTCATCCTGCAAGGCCCAGTCCGGGCTGTGCAAAACCCACGGAACCAGTGACTCCTCCGCCCTCGCCTCCGCCTCCGCCGCCCTCATTTGGTCCGCCCACCCCGACTGGACCAACAACCAGGTCCTGCGCGTCCTCCTGAACACCGCCGGCAAGCCCACCGACGGCGTCGAGCGCAACGACTACGTCGGCTACGGAGTGGTCCGCCCCCGGATCGCGCTCCAGACGCCCGGCGACCCCGGTCCGGCCGACGTCTATCCGCTGCCCGATCTCGCGGCGGCGGACGCGGCCAAGAAGCCCTCCGCAGCCCCCGACGGCAAGGCCCCCGACGCCGCCGCGTCCAAGCCCGCCGCGCAGGCCGAGGAGAAGAAGAGCGGCAGCGCGCTTCCCTGGATCGGGCTCGGTCTGGCAGCCTGCGTGCTGATCGGTGGAGCCGTGACCGTAGTCGTCGTACGACGTAACCGCTGACCCGGGGCCGATCTGACCTGCACCCTGCCTTCGGGAGTTCACGCGATGTCGTTCGACGAGGAATGGTCGGCGGCTCGCGCCACGGCCACCGCCAGTGTCACCATGCGCCTCAATCAGGTGCCCGCCGATCCCGGCGGCGGTGGTGGCGGTGGCGGCGGTGACCTCGAGCTCAATCAGGACCACATCGGTGCGATCGGCTCCGAGGCGTACAAGCTGCACACGCGCCTGCAGGCCGACGGCAAGCACGCCGCCACCGCCACCGCCGAAGCCGCCGGGGCCCTCACGAAGGAGGCCTTCGCCGGCGGGGCGGCGCTCCTCAAGGCCAACAGCGTCTGGGAGAGCCAGGTGAAGACCCTCGTGGCCGCCTGCGCCAACATCTCCAACGGGCTGAACTACTCGCTCGCCTCCCACGCCAAGGACGAGCAGCAGCTCCATGCAGACTTCACGGCGTCCGCGATCGACAGATACCTCAAGTAGGCGCCCCGCATGCTGACGTACGAGAACGTGATGAACGCGCCCCTGGACAAGCTCCAGACGGCCGTCACCGACTGGACGGCGATGGCCGGCAAGCTCGACGAGATGGCCGAGGCCGCCCGCAACGGCATGAAGGCGAAGTCCGACAAGGCCGAGTGGAGCGGGGTCACCGCAGGAGTGGCGCGCGGGTTCGTCGACAAGACGGCCAAGGAGTTCGAGGACGCGGCCAAGGCCGCCAAGGGCATGTACCAGGTCCTCGCCGACGCGCACGCGACGTTCAAGGCCGCCCAGGACGCGCTGAAGAAGCTCGCCGCGGAGGCTCCGGCGGCCGGCTTCCAGGTCGATGCCGACGGGCGGGTCACCGCCATCCCCCTGCCCACCGAGGGGGAGCGGAACGCGGCCCGGCACGACCCCGACTACCAGGCGACCCTGAACACGGCCCGCAACGCGTGGCAGTCCCGGATCAACCGGGCGGTCGAGGACGCCCAGGACGCCGACGACTCCCTGGTCCGCGTCCTCCAGGCG
The DNA here is from genome assembly GCF_055595065.1 of Streptomyces sp. NPDC040545. NCBI lineage: Bacteria > Bacillati > Actinomycetota > Actinomycetes > Kitasatosporales > Streptomycetaceae > Streptomyces > Streptomyces sp. NPDC040545. The sequence goes on along the minus strand of NZ_JBVIWA010000028.1, from coordinate 10,357 downwards.
AACGTCGCCGACGAACACGATTTCAGCGGAGCGAAGTTCACCACCCTCGATGCCGAACAGGTGGCCCGCGCGGCCGATCTGATGAAGAAGGTCACCGGCGAGGGCGGCACGGCGCGCAACGTCGAGGCGCTGCGCGAGCTGGAGGAACTGCTCGACGACAACCGCACGGACCCCGAGTTCTCCACGGGCTTCTACCGGACGATCGGCGCCGAGGGCACGCTGGAGATGTACTCCAAGATGTCCCTCGACGCGACCGGCCTGGGGGCGCCCGGCAAGGACCGCGCACTGATGGTCGCGAACATCCAGAGCGACATGGGCGCGATGCTCGGGCTCGCGACGCACAAGGACGTCCCGGGCCACCTCGACGCGGCCTGGACGACCCAGCTGATGAAGGCGGGCCGCAAGGAGATGGCCGTCTACGGCGGCGTGCAGCAGATCTACGGCTACCAGGCCCTGGGCGCGCTGCTGCGCGAGGGGAAGTACGACACGGAGTTCCTCACCTCGGTCGGCCGCGACATGGTCGCCATGGACCGCAAGGACCCGAGGACCTGGGAGTTCCACACCCCGTACGGGCTGGAGACGGTCCTCAGCCAGGGCCAGGACGGCCGCGGCTTCTACCCGCTGACCGGCCTGATGGAGGCGCTGGGCAACAACCCGGACGCGGCGACGGCCTTCTTCAACGAGCCGGTCCGCGAGGACAGCAACAACGACGGCATCGTCACGAAGGACGACAAGCCGGTCGGCGGCCAGCACGGCAAGGACCAGGGCATGGTCGACTACATGCTCGACAAGAAGCAGTACATGGACAGCTTCGACATCAGCCGGACCGGGGACCTGCACCCCGCCCAGCAGGCGGTCGGCGATGCCCTGATGGCGGCGGTCTCGCACCGCGCCCCGGGTGACGAGGACTCCCCGCCGGTCCCGCACACGAAGGAGATGGCGGCGGTCATGGAGCGGGTCGTCGAGAAGATCGGCGACAAGCCGGAGCTGGTCGACGCGGACCCGAAGGAACCGGACGGGCCGCTGAACGGGCTGTCCGGGCACTTCGGCCAGATGGCGGCCGAGTACATGCCGGACATCCAGGCCGCTGCGGAGAACGGCAGCGGGACGATCAAGGCCAACGGCGAGATGGCCGAGTTCGACAAGGCCGGCATGGCTCGGTTCATCGGGGCGGTGGGCCAGGATCCGGAGGCCTACGGTGCGATGACCACGGCCCAGCGGACCTTCACCACGGCACTGGTCAATGACGTCTTCACCCATCGGGGCGAGTACGACGACGTCGATGCGGCCGTCAAGGTCGCGGTGCACCCGGGCGGACAGATCGCCGGCATGCTGTCCGAAGCCCGGGCGGAGGGCACGTTCGGCGAGAACGCCCACAAGCAGGAGGAGTACGTCAAGGGCGTCGAGGACAACGCCAAGTGGGTCAACCGCGGTATCACCGCGGCGGGCGGCAAGTACCTCGAACTGGTGCCGTTGGCCGGCGACGTCGTCGAATGGCTTCAGGAGGACATCACGGAGAGCGTGGTCGAGGGGGCCGAGAAGGACGCTGCGAAGAAGGTCGAGGACAGCAACCAGAAGGCGGGCGAGGAGTACGTGCGCGCGCAGACCGGCGCGTCCGACTCGGCCGCGGCGTCGGTCCGCATCGCAGCCCGCGGATCCGGATTGTCCGAGCGAACCATCGACTCCTACGCGGGTGTCGCGTCCACGGAGACGGCGAACGCCTACTCGGTCGGCCGGGATCTGGTCGCCACCATGAACGGCGGATCATGATGACCGGTCCTCGTACTCGTACCCACCGCGCGGTGGCCGCGGTCGCCGTCGGAGCGGCACTGCTCGCCGGCTGCTCCGACGGCAAGGTGTCGGCCGTGCCCGAGCTTCCCGCGTCCACGTGCTTCGGAGCCTTCACCCCGACGGAACTCGCACCTTTCATGGGTACGGGCGAGGAGGTGCGGGTGGCCGCGCCGGCCGATGCGCGTCTGACTGCCGGCCGGAAGAGCGCGATCTGCAACATCTATGTGGAGGGGAAGACCCGGTTCTTCGCGTCGGCGGAGCGTTTGCCACAGGGACAGAATTTCTTCTGGGCTCCTGCGGTCGATGAGCAGAAGCCGGAGCCGCTTCCCTTCGCGGAGAACAGCAAGCTGTGGGACGGCGGTGTCGCGATCTTCCTCTCGTGCAAGGGTCCCACCGAGGCCTTCGAGCTCAAGCTGTGGCTCGACGGCTCGACGGAGCAGATCAAGCAGGAGGAACGCCGCCCCCTGTTCGCGGGTCTCATGAAGAAGTACCTGGACTTCGCCAGGCAGCAGACCGGGTGCGGTGCCTGAGCCGGAAAAGGCGAAGGCCGCCCAGGGGTGCGCCTGCCCCTGGACGGCCCGCCGCGAAGCCGTGACCGGAATCGAACCGGCGTAACTCGCTTTGCAGGCGAGTCCCTCAACCACTCGGGCACACGGCTGTGTGGTGGTGACGTGCATGACGCTACGGGGGCTCGCCGGGCCGGGGAAGGGATACGCGGGCCGTGCAATGCGACTGCCATGCCGCGTTCACAGTCCGTCCGGCCTAGGCCTCCGGGACGAGAGCGGGATCCGTCGAATTGACAGGGTCACTGCGGGGCTACGCACCTTACTCTGGGGCGATGAGCGCCCTTGAACCCCGTGTTCCCCAGAGAACCGCACCGATCCCGCCCCCGCCCGGGGGCGGGATTCTCGGGCCCGCGTACCGGACGCTCAGCATCGGGATCATCTCCGTCGTCTTCCTCATCGCCTTCGAGGCCACCGCCGTCGGCACGGCCATGCCCGTCGCCGCCCGCGAGCTGGAGGGGATCGGGCTCTACGCCTTCGCCTTCTCCGCCTACTTCACCACCAGCCTCTTCGGCATGGTCCTGGCCGGCCAGTGGGCCGACCGGCAGGGGCCGCTGCGGCCGCTGACCGTCGGGATCGCCGCCTTCGCCTCCGGGCTCGTGATCTCCGGGACCGCCGGGGTCATGTGGGTGTTCGTCCTCGGCCGGGCCGTGCAGGGCTTCGGCGGCGGGCTGGTCATCGTCGCCCTGTACGTCGTCGTCAGCCGGGCCTACGAGGAGCGGCTGCGGCCCGCGATCATGGCCGCGTTCGCCGCGAGCTGGGTGGTCCCCTCCATCGTCGGGCCGCTCGCCTCCGGGACCGTCACCGAGCACCTCGGGTGGCGGTGGGTGTTCCTCGCGATACCGGCCCTCGTCGTCGTCCCGCTCGTGGTGGCCCTGCCCGCGATACGGCGGACCGCGTCCGGGCCCGTCGACCCCGACGCCCCGCCCGTGGCCTTCGACCGGCGCCGGATCCGGCTGGCCCTCGGCATCTCGGTGGGGGCGGGGCTGCTCCAGTACGCCGCCCAGGACCTGCGGTGGCTGTCGCTGGCGCCGGGCATCGCCGGCGCCGCCCTGCTCGTGCCCGCCGTGCTGGGGCTGCTGCCGCGCGGGACCTACCTGGCGCGGCGCGGGCTGCCGTCCGTGGTGCTGCTGCGCGGGGTCGCCGCCGGGTCGTTCATCGCGGCGGAGAGCTTCGTACCGCTGATGCTGGTCACCCAGCGGGGGCTGAGCCCGACGATGGCCGGGTTCTCGCTCGCGCTCGGCGGGGTGACCTGGGCGGGCGGCTCGTGGGTGCAGTCCAAGGGCCGGGTGGCGCCGTACCGGGAACGGCTGATGGTGACCGGGATGGTGCTGGTGGCGCTGGCCATCGCCGCGGCGCCCGCCGTGCTGATCGAGTCCGTGCCGGTGTGGACGCTGGCACTGGCCTGGGCGGTCGGCTGCCTGGGCATGGGCCTGGTGATCGGCTCCACGAGCGTGCTGCTGCTCCAGCTGTCGGCGCCGGAGGAGGCGGGGGCCAACTCCGCCTCGCTGCAGATCTCGGACGCGCTGGCGAACGTGGTGCTGCTGGCCGGCGGGGGCGCCGCGTTCGCCGCGCTGGGCGGTGGTGCGGTGGGGGCCGCGCACAGCGTGACCGCCGACGCGTCGGCCTCGCACCCGGCCGCCTTCGCCGTGGTGTTCCTGCCGATGGCCTGCGTGGCGCTGGTCGGTGCCTGGGTGGCGACCCGGCTCGATCCCGCCAAGGATCCCGCCAACGATTCGGCCGAGGATTCGGCCAAAGATCCGGCCGGGGACCCCGCCGAGCGGTGACCGCCCGGGTCTGCCGGGCGCCGGGGAATCCGGATGCGTCACGACCGGCCGCGGCACTACCGTTCCGCCCATGAACGAGCTGATCATCATGCTCTCCGACGCCGAGCGGGCGGAGTGCGCCGACCTCGCCGACGCGACGGGCCGGTCGCCCGAAGAGCTCGCGCTGGACGCCGTACGGGCGCTGCTGCGCGCCGAGCACAGCCGGGTCGCCGCCGAGGCGCTGCGGCTCGCGCAGCAGCACGCGCCCCTGCTGAAGCGCCTCGGCGAATGAGCGCCCCCACGGCCCCGGTGCGCCACCTCACGCTCGCCGAGGTCCTGGACCTCGCCCGCCACGCCTGCCTGGCCCAGGACCAGCCCGTCGAACTGCGCGCCCCCGGGCTCCTGGAGTCGGCGGTGCACCGGCCACGCGCCCGCATGTTCGGGACCCCCGCGTACGAGGACCCGTACGAGCAGGCCGCCGCGCTGCTCCACGGCATCGCGACCAACCACCCCCTGGTGGACGGGAACAAGCGCACCGCCTGGCTCGCCGCGGCCACCTTCCTCGCCGTGAACGGGGCCGATCCGGGCGACGTGGACCAGGAGGCCGCGTACGCGCTGGTCATCGATGTGGCCGCCGGGCACGAGGGCGACGTCGCGCGGATCGCGGCCCGGCTGCGGGCGCTGCTCGCCCCGCCGATGTGACGCTCGCCGCACCCGCCGAGGTCACGGGCCTGTCCCTCCGCGAGGGGCGGGCCCGGGCCGGTAGGGTGGCCCGGTTGTCCTACGTACGACTGCCTGCCACCCGTACCAGATACGCCGAGAGCACGAACCGGAGACCGTGACTACTACCGCCTCCCACCATCTCTCACCCGCCTTCCCCGGCCGTGCCCCGTGGGGTACCGCCAACAAGCTGCGTGCCTGGCAGCAGGGGGCGCTCGACCGCTACATCCAGAACCAGCCGCGGGACTTCCTCGCGGTCGCCACGCCCGGCGCGGGCAAGACCACCTTCGCGCTCACCCTCGCCTCCTGGCTGCTGCACCACCACGTCGTGCAGCAGGTGACCGTCGTCGCGCCGACCGAGCACCTGAAGAAGCAGTGGGCGGAGGCGGCGGCCCGGATAGGCATCCGGCTCGACCCCGAGTACTCCGCCGGACCGCTCAGCAAGGACTACCACGGGGTCGCCGTCACCTACGCCGGTGTCGGCGTGCGGCCGATGCTGCACCGCAACCGCTGCGAGCAGCGCAAGACCCTCGTCATCCTCGACGAGATCCACCACGCCGGTGACTCGAAGTCCTGGGGTGAGGCCTGCCTGGAGGCCTTCGACCCGGCGACCCGGCGCCTGGCCCTGACCGGAACGCCCTTCCGGTCCGACACGAACCCGATCCCCTTCGTCACGTACGAGGAGGGCAACGACGGGATCCGCCGGTCCTCCGCCGACTACACCTACGGCTACGGGAACGCGCTCGGCGACGGCGTCGTCCGGCCGGTCATCTTCCTCTCCTACAGCGGCAACATGCGCTGGCGGACCAAGGCCGGCGACGAGATCGCCGCCCGGCTCGGCGAGCCGATGACCAAGGACGCCATCTCCCAGGCCTGGCGCACGGCGCTGGACCCGCGCGGCGACTGGATGCCGAACGTGCTGCGCGCCGCCGACCAGCGGCTGACGGAGGTCAGGAAGGGCATCCCGGACGCCGGCGGCCTCGTCATCGCCTCCGACCAGGACTCGGCGCGCGCCTACGCCAAGCTGCTGAGGGAGATCACCGGCAGCAAGGCGACCGTGGTGCTCTCCGACGACACCGGCGCGTCGAAGCGGATCGACGAGTTCAGCGAGGACGGCAGCCGCTGGATGGTCGCGGTCCGGATGGTGTCCGAGGGCGTCGACGTACCGCGCCTCGCGGTGGGCGTCTACGCCACGACCATCTCGACGCCGCTGTTCTTCGCGCAGGCCGTCGGCCGTTTCGTGCGTTCGCGCAGGCGCGGCGAGACCGCGTCCGTGTTCCTGCCGACCATTCCTTATCTCCTCGGCTTCGCCAACGAGATGGAGGTCGAGCGCGACCACGTCCTCGACAAGCCGAAGAAGCAGGGCGAGGAGGATCCGTACGCCGAGTCCGAGAAGGAGATGGACGAGGCGAACAAGCAGGAGGACGAGGACACCGGCGAGGACGAGCAGATGTCCTTCGAGGCGCTGGAGTCCGACGCGGTCTTCGACCGGGTCCTCTACGACGGCGCCGAGTTCGGCATGCAGGCGCACCCGGGCAGCGAGGAGGAGCAGGACTACCTCGGCATCCCCGGGCTGCTGGAGCCGGACCAGGTGCAGATGCTGCTGCAGAAGCGCCAGTCGCGGCAGATCGCGCACAGCCGGCGCAAGCCGGACGCGGAGGCGGACCTGCTGGAGCTGCCGGCGGACCGGCGGCCCGTGGTCTCGCACAAGGAGCTGCTGGAGCTGCGCAAGTCGCTGAACACCATGGTGGGCGCCTACGTCCACCAGAGCGGCAAGCCGCACGGGGTGATCCACACGGAGCTGCGCCGGGTGTGCGGCGGGCCGCCGAGCGCGGAGGCGACCGCGGGGCAGCTGCGCGAGCGGATCAAGAAGGTGCAGGAGTGGGCCACCCGTATGCGGTGAGTTTCCACGAAGTGGGGGACGGGGTCCGTGCGGAGGTTCGCACGGACCCCGTCCGCCGTTACGCGGTCGGGCGGCGCCGGCGGCCGTTGCCGGCGACCAGGGCCGCGCCCATGGCGAGCACCACGCCGCCGCCGGTGCCCGTCGCCGGGTCCAGGTGCGCGGGGGCGCATCCTCCCTGGAGGCGATCACAGTCGTTTTGAACATGCTCGGAGTCATGGGGCGGTAAAGGCGTCCTGTGGCAATCGAGGTCACGAAATGACACCGAGCCCGATCAGGAAACGGCACAAACAGGTAGCGCGCGCCCGGATTCTGGACGAGCCCTTCCGCTGAGCGGACCCGCTCGCTACTGTCCCCGCAACAAACGCACCGTGGCAGCGCCGCCGCGGGAGCGCAGCCGGTGCAATGGCCGCTACCGGCGGCCTCTCCGTGCGTCGCCGCGGGACCGGCGGCGTGCCACCCCGAGAGTCACCGCCGCTCACCGAAAGAGGGAGAGGCGTCGTGACCGCGGAAACCTCCCAGACTCTCGACAGAGGACTCAGAGTCCTCAAACTGCTCGCCGACACCGACCACGGTCTGACCGTCACCGAGCTCTCCAACCGCCTCGGTGTGAACCGCACCGTGGTCTACCGGCTCCTCGCCACCCTCGAACAGCACGCCCTGGTCCGCCGTGACCTCGGCGGCCGGGCCCGGGTCGGCCTCGGAGTGCTGCGGCTGGGCCGCCAGGTCCACCCGCTCGTACGCGAGGCCGCCCTGCCCGCGCTGCGGTCCCTCGCCGAGGACATAGGTGCCACCGCGCACCTGACCCTCGTCGACGGCACCGAGGCGCTCGCCGTCGCCGTCGTGGAGCCGACCTGGACCGACTACCACGTGGCCTACCGGGCCGGCTTCCGCCACCCGCTGGACCGCGGGGCCGCTGGGCGGGCCATCCTGGCAGCGCGTCAGGGCTCCCTGATCGAGCCGGGGTACACGCTGACCCACGGGGAGCTGGAAGCGGGCGCCAGCGGCGCCGCCGCGCCGCTCGTGGGCATCACCGGGCTGGAAGGCAGCGTCGGCGTCGTCATGCTGGCGGACGCGGTGCCGGAGCGGGTCGGGCCGCGGGTGGTCGACGCGGCGCGCGAGGTCGCCGACGCCCTTCGCTAGGCCGCGGGCTCGGCGGTTCGTTGCCGGGTCGGCGCCGTTGCCCCGGGCCCCCGCGCCTCAAACGCCGGCGGGGCTGGGTGTGCCCGGCTGGGCTGGTTGTGGCCGGCGGTGCTGGGGTGGGCCGGTGGGGTGGGAGGGGCCGGATAGATTGGGCGGGTGCTCTCACGCCTCTCACGTCTGCCGCGTCCCGCCGCCCTGGCCGTCTGCGCCGTGCCCGTGCTCGGGCTCTTCGCCGCCGCGGCCTTTGCGCCGCTGCCCTTCGTGGTCGCCATCCCCGGGCTCACGGCCGACGTTCTGGGCTCCGACCAGGGCAAGCCGGTCATCACCGTGACCGGCGCCCCGGTCCGGGACACCAAGGGCGAGCTGCGGATGACCACCATCCGGGCCACCGGCCCGTCCTCGACCATGAAGCTGCACGAGCTGATCGGCCACTGGTTCAAGACCGATCAGGCGGTCATGCCCCGCGAGGCCGTCTACTCCTCCGGCGGAAGCGACGAGGAGATCGAGAAGCACAACCTGGAGGAAATGTCCAAGTCGCAGTCGGCCGCCACCGACGCAGCCCTCGGCTTCCTCCACAAGGACCCCAAGGACGTGAAGGTCGAGCTCAACCTCGCCGACGTCGGCGGCCCGAGCGCCGGCCTCCTCTTCTCCCTCGGCATCGTCGACAAGCTGGACGGTGACGGCAGCGGCGGCGATCTCACCGGCGGTCGCAGCATCGCCGGTACGGGCACCATCACCGCCGACGGCGCGGTCGGCGCGGTCGGCGGGGTGGCCCTGAAGACCCAGGCCGCGCGGCGCGACGGGGCGAGCGTGTTCCTCGTACCGAAGGCCGAGTGCGCGGACGCCCTGTCGGAACTCCCCGAGGGGCTGCGGCTGGTCCCCGTCACCTCGCTGACGGATGCGGTGAACTCTCTTCGCGCGCTGAACCGGGGCGAGCCGGCTCCGTCCTGCTGACGGCCGGCGCCCGGTCCAGTCCGCGCCAGGCCGGGAAGACCATCGGGGAGAGCGTCGTCAGCAGGTACGTGCCACCGAACAGCAGCAGCGCGGTGGTGACCCCGAACCCGTCGACCAGCAGGCCGGCGGCGAGTCCGCCCATCGGCATGGTCAGCTCGCAGCCCGCCGTGGCCACGCCCGAGACGCGGCTGCGCAGCGCTTCCGGCACCTGCTCGTACATGACCGTCGTCAGGATCGGGTTGAGCATGCCCGCGCCCAGGCCGGCCAGGGCCATCGTCACCGCGAGCGGCAGGGTCGTGCCGGTGAGGGCGGCCACCACGTACCGGGTCGCCCCGGAGAGCAGGAAGGCCGCCGTGAACACCGCGCGGCGCGGGAAGCGCTCGCCCCACATCCCGTAGAACAGGGCGCCCAGCAGCGCGAAGCCTCCGAAGAGGGAGATCATCAGGCCGATCGCGGTGGCGCCGCCGAGGGCCTCCCGGCCGTGCACCGGCAGCAGGACCGAGGACCAGCCCTGGTCCAGCCCGTTGGTCATCATGACCATCACCGTGACGCCCAGCAGCAGCCGGGTGCGGGTCATGAAGGCCCAGCCCTCGGCGAGCTCGGCGCGGTACGCCTTGAGGGACACCTTCCCGGCGGTGCGCTGCGGTTCGGCGGCCGGCACCCCGCGCAGGAAGACGGAGACCAGCAGCGCCGACGCCCCGTAGGTCGCCGCGTCCAGCAGCAGTACGGTCTCGGCGCCGAACGCCGCGATGAGCAGACCGGCCACCGCGGCCCCGATCATCCGGGCACCGCGCGAGACCGCGTCGTAGAGGCCGGCGGCCCGGGTGATGGTGGTGCCGGCGTGCTCGGCGAGATTCGGCAGGAGCACGCCGCGGGCGGTCAGGCCCGGGGTGTGCACCAGGCCGCCGACGGCCATCAGCGCACACAGCATCCAGAACTCCAGGACGCCGGTGTAGTGCAGCAGCGGGATCGCGCCGACCGACAGGCCGCTGATCAGGTCGGAGGCGACGGAGACCCGGCGGCGGCCGATCCGGTCGATGACCGGTCCGCCGATCAGGGCGGCCACGATGACGGGCAGGGTGGCGCAGAAGGCGACGACCCCGGCCCGGCCGGCGCTGCCCGTGGTCTGGAGCACGAACCACGGGACGCCGATGAGGGTGAGCGAACTCCCGGCTATGGAGATGGTGTTGGCGGCCAGTACCCCGACCAGGGGGCGCCGGCCGGTCCGGCGGGTCGGCTCGTCGGGCGGTAATGCGTGCACGGTGGACTCCTCGGATGGTGTGTTCGGCGCGAGCCGTCTGCCCTGCGGGCGGCTCGGCGGTGTTTTCGGCGCGGGCCGTGTGCCGGGCGCGGGCTGTCTGCCGGGCGCTGCCCGGACCCGCGCCTCAATCGCCGGCGGGGCTGGGGGTGGCGGGCCTGTCGGCAGGGGGCGGGGTGGGGTGCCGGGGCGGGGTGTCTCCTCGGCTCGGCGCGTGCGGGCATGTCTCGGCCGTACCCGGTGGTTGCGCGCTCGTCCTGCG
>NZ_JBVIWA010000027.1:0-93824 GCF_055595065.1 Streptomyces sp. NPDC040545 | reverse complement strand
CCACCCTCGACGCCGGCACCGCCTACGGCCGGATCAGCAACGCCCTCAACAACACCGACGGCGCCGCCGCCGGCCTCACCATCCGCGCCACCACCTCCTACGGCGACATCACCGCCCGCAGCATCTGACCCGCAGTCACCGCATCCGAAGGAGCACTCCCCATGACCAACCTGGCCATCGCGGCGAACGGGCTGCGCAAGTCCTACGGCGACAAGGCCGTCCTCGACGGGATCGACCTGGCGGTCCCCGCCGGCACGGTCTTCTCCCTGCTCGGCCCGAACGGCGCCGGCAAGACCACCGCCGTCAAGATCCTCTCCACCCTCCTCGGCGCGGACCCGGGCACCGGAGCCATCCACATCAACGGCCACGACCTGGCCGCCGACCCGCAGGCCGTGCGCGCCTCGATCGGTGTCACCGGCCAGTTCTCCGCCGTCGACGGCCTGATCACCGGCGAGGAGAACATGCTCCTGATGGCGGACCTGCACCACCTCTCCCGCGGTGAGGGACGGCGGGTGGCCGGCGAACTGCTGGAACGCTTCGACCTGGTCGAGGCCGCCAAGAAGCCCGCCGCCAGCTACTCCGGTGGCATGAAGCGCCGCCTCGACATCGCGATGACCCTGGTCGGCGGCCCGCGGGTCATCTTCCTCGACGAACCCACCACCGGCCTCGACCCGCGCAGCCGCCACAACATGTGGCAGATCATCCGCGAACTCGTCACCGGCGGCGTCACCGTCTTCCTCACCACCCAGTACCTGGAGGAGGCCGACCAGCTCGCCGACCGTATCGCCGTGCTCAACGACGGCAAGATCGCCGCCGAGGGCACCGCCGACGAGCTGAAGCGGCTGATCCCCGGCGGGCACGTCCGGCTCCGCTTCACCGACCCGGCCGCCTACCGGTCCGCGGTCCTCGCCCTGCACGAAGTCACCCGGGACGACGAGGCGCTGGCGCTGCAGATCCCCAGCGACGGCAGCCAGCGCGCCCTGCGCTCGGTCCTGGACCGGCTGGAGGCCGCAGGCATCGAGGCGGACGAGCTGACCGTGCACACCCCCGACCTCGACGACGTGTTCTTCGCCCTCACCGGCCCGGCCACCATCCCCGACCAGTCCAAGGAGAACGTCCGATGAGCACCCTCTCCCTCGCCGTGCGCGACTGCTCCACCATGCTGCGCCGCAACCTCCTGCACGCCCGCCGCTACCCGTCGCTGACGCTGAACCTGCTGCTCACACCGGTGATGCTGCTGCTGCTCTTCGTCTACATCTTCGGCGACGTGATGAGCGCCGGCATGGGCGGCGGCGCCGCCGACCGATCCGACTACATCGCGTACGTGGTCCCCGGCATCCTGCTGATGACCATCGGCAGCACCGTCATCGGGGCCGCGGTGTCCGTCTCCACCGACATGTCCGAGGGCATCATCGCCCGCTTCCGCACCATGGCGATCTACCGCGGCTCCGTGCTCGTCGGGCACGTCGTCGGCAGCGTCCTGCAGTCACTCGCCAGCGTGGTCCTCGTCGGCGCCGTCGCCGTCGCCATCGGCTTCCGGTCCACCGATGCCACGGCCCTGGAGTGGCTGGCCGCGTTCGGGCTGATCGCCCTGTTCGCCCTGGCGCTCACCTGGATCGCCGTCGGGATGGGCATGGCCAGCCCGAACGCCGAGGCCGCAAGCAACAGCGCGATGCCGCTGATCCTGCTGCCGCTCATCTCCAGCGCGTTCACCCCGGTCGAGGCGATGCCGGGCTGGTTCCAGCCGATCGCCCAGTACCAGCCGTTCACGCCGGCCATCGAGACCCTGCGCGGCCTGCTCCTCGGCACCGAGATCGGCTACAACGGCTGGCTCGCGGTGGCCTGGTCCCTCGGCCTGGCGGTGCTCGGCTACCGCTGGTCGGCGGCCTCCTTCAACCGCGACCCGAAGTAACCGGTATGAGCGCGCGGGCCTCCTCCCGCAGCATCGTCCCGCCCCTGGGCGGCGTACACCGACACGGCGGTCGGCGTACGCCGCCCGTCGGCGTCGTGGCCCACGTGCGGGGAGTCCATGGCCATGCCGACGCTCGTCCAGAGGTGCTTGAACACCGACCACAGGCGGTGGCCGGAGCCGCCGTCGTCGTGGGACGCCGGGGCGGTGGAGGAGTGCGGGGTGCGCGGCGCCGCGGGGGCGCCGCGGGCCACGTGGGCCACGGCGGTGCCCAAAGCTGCGAGGGCGGCCGCGGCCAGGAGGGCCACGACCACGGGCCGGACGAGACGCCTGATGCGGGTCCGGGTGGGGGTGGGTATGCCGGCCATGGGAATGCTCCTCGGGAGGCGGGGCGTGCGGGGCGGGGTGGTGAGCCCGTGCTTCCAGTCAGCCCGAGGGAGCGGATCGCGTCATGTCGCTGGAGTTCGGGACTTGACAGTCCGCCGACCGCTCAGCCGGCGGCCCAGAACTGCGCCAGAGCCGCCTCCTTGTAGGGCTCCGGCGTCACGCTCAGATCCCCCGCGAAGGGGCGGTCCAGTGCCACCACCAGGAGCAGGCTGAAGCCGATCAGCCCGGCCACGGCCGATACGAAGAGCAGCTGCATCTTCAGGCTGCGCAGCCCGAACAGGAAGGTGAGCGGGACGATCACGAACGCGCCCCCGTACACCAGCACCTGGAGCAGGACCGGCAGTGAGCTCTCGGCCATCGTGATGCGGGCCCGGCGCTGGGCCGCGACGTCGTTGAGGCGGGTGACCGCTTCGGCGTAGAAGGTCTCGGCGCGGGTGCCCTGGGGCTCGTAGGCGAGGAGCGCCTCGTAGAGGGCGTGCGTCTGCGAGCCGGTCGCCTCGTAGCTCGGCCGCCCGTCGCGCATCAGCGGCCACTGCACCTCGACGACGGCGTGCGTGTACGCGCCGACCGCCCGCTGCACCCGGTCGCGGTCGGCCGGCGGGAAGGCGTCGGCGCTGCGGACGACGAGAGCCAGGTCGGTGGCCTCGCTGGCGACGATGTTCTGGGTGTTCTCCAGCTGCGTCCACAGGGTGACGACGACGAACGCGAGGATGATGCCGTAGATCGCGCCGAACATGCCGAGCGCGACCCCGACCATCTCGTTGTGTTCGCCTCGGGCCAGGTGCGGGAAGCGGCGGCGGGCGGCCACGCTCCCGGCCACGGCGAGGCCGGTGAGGCCGCCGACCAGGAGGACGGCGATGACGAAGGTGCTGAGGTGGTTGAGCAGCCAGAGGATCATGCCCTGCTCAACGAGCACCGCCGCTCCGCAGCCCGGCCTCGGCCGGAGTTCGTCACTCGACCTTCGGGGTCTTGGGGAGGCCGGCGGTCAGGGCCGCGCCGGTGCCCTTGAGGGTGGAGTCCGCGGCCTGGCCGGCGGATCCGGCCGCCTGGGTGGTCACGCCCACCGCGGTCTTGGTGTCCTGTACGGCCTGAGTCGGGTGGTCGACGATGTCCACGACCCGGCCGACGACCGGGGGCGCCTGCTCGGGCGCCTCGTCGGCGTGCGCGGCGACGGAGGTGAGGGCGAGGGCCCCGCCGGAGACGACCAGGGCGGCAAGGCTGCGCTTCAAGGCGTTCATGCCCCGTCCAACGACCCCGCCGCACCCCGGGTCACCGTGCCGGGCCGATCGGCGCCCGCGAACGCCCACGGCCCCGGATCGGGGGAATCGATCCGGGGCCGTGGGCATGACTCAGCGGGTGGGGCGCGGGGACGGTCAGTCCTCGACCACCAGGGCCGGGGTGGACTTCGTCAGGACCTCGCCGCGGAAGAAGGCGGGGCTGCGGCGCTCGGTGACGAACATGATCACCAGGCCGAGGGCCAGCAGGCCGACGCCGATGACGAAGACGTTGCCGACGTCGAGGCCGGGGAGCGTGGAGCCGGAGCCGTAGGACGGGTCCCAGGCGTCGTAGAGGGTCTTGAAGAAGACCGCGGCCAGCAGGAGGCCGCCCAGGATCGGGAAGACGCCCTTGAAGAACAGGTCGCGGGCGGAGCGGCGCAGCTCGCCGCGGAAGTACCAGACGCAGGCGAAGGCGGTCAGCGAGTAGTAGAAGCAGATCATCAGGCCGAGCGCGAAGATCGTGTCGGTGAGGACGTTCTCGCTGACCAGGGTCATGACCGTGTAGAAGACGCCGGTCGCGACGCCCGCCATGACGGTGGCGCGGCCCGGGGTCTTGAAGCGCGGGTGGACCTTGGCGTAGGAGGGCGGCAGGGCCTCGTACGTCGACATGGCGAGGACCGTGCGGGCCACCGGGATGAAGGTGGTCTGCAGGGAGGCCGCGGCGGAGGCCAGGACGGCCACGAAGAGCAGGATGCCGAGGACCGGGCCCATGACGGGGCCGGCGAGGGCGGCGAAGACGTTGCCCGAGGTCTCCTCGTTGGCGAGGCCGAGGCCCTCGCCGCCGGAGCCGACGGCCATCTGTGCGGCGACGCCGGTGGCCAGGTAGGAGCCGACCAGGACGATCATCGCGATGAGCGAGGCGCGGCCGGGGGTCTTCGTGGAGCCGGTGGTCTCCTCGTTGGTGGCCAGGCAGGCGTCCCAGCCCCAGTACATGAAGATCGAGAGCGAGAGTCCGGCGGTGAAGGCCGCCATGGACTCGACCGCGAAGGGGTTCATCCAGGACCAGGAGAAGTCCAGGGCGGTGTCGAAGGTGCCGGCGGAGGCCTTCTGGAAGGCCATGGCGACGAAGAGGGCGAGCACGACGAGCTGGAGGCCGACCAAGGCGTACTGGACGCCCTTGGTGGCGGTCATGCCGCGGTAGCTGATGGCGGTCGCGACGGCGATCAGCGTGAGGCAGGTGAGGATGTGGACGAGCTTGTTGTCGTCCAGGGCGGCGATCGACGCATTGTTCGTGATCTCGCCGGCCAGCAGCCAGAAGTACGAGGTGGCGACGCCCGCAAGGTTGGAGAGCACGATGATCGTGGCGATCACCAGGCCCCAGCCGCACATCCAGCCGATCCGCGGGCCGAAGGCCTTGACGGTCCAGGTGAAGGAGGTGCCGCAGTCCGGCATGGCCTTGTTGAGCTCGCGGTAGGCGAAGGCGACCAGGAGCATGGGGAGGAAGCCGGCGAGGAAGATCGCGGGCATCTGCATGCCGACCTCACCGGCGGTGGAGCCGAGGGTCGAGGTCAGGCAGTAGACCGGGGCGACGGTCGAGATGCCGATGACGGCGCTTCCGACCAGTCCGACGGACCCCTTGCCGAGGCCCTTGCCGCGAACGTCGCCCTCGGCGACGCCGCTTACCGTGTCTCCGGCCCGAGGCCGAACGTCCAGCTGAGTCATGAGTCAGGACGTTAGATGGTGCGTTTTCCACATCTGGACGATCGGAGTCCGGAACTCAATACCCCCGAGGGCCTTCGAATCCTGAGATCGAGACCGTCCACAAGCACTTAATACAAGGTTCACTTTGACGTGTGCCCGCGCTTCGGCAGGCTCGACCGAGACTCTTTCGGAATGCGGAAACCGCAGCCATGTCCGTTTTGCGCATTTTCAAAGTTTCCGTCGTGACTTTGCGATGACCAGTGGTAACAGGGGAGCCGGACGGGTTTGCCGTGGCCATGATCACCGGCCTAGAGTCGCCGCCGTTCAAGGTCATTCACACGGGGGACGAAACACTCATGCGCATCAGCACCTCGCTCATGGCATCGGCCACGGCCGTCGCCGCCCTGCTCACCCTCACCGCCTGCGGCGGGGGCGAGAGCGGCGCGGCACCGGTCATCGGAGCCGGCTCCGGCGCGGACGCCGGCACGGGCGCGAACACCGACGGCGGTCCGAACGAGGGCACGCTGGAGAACCCGACGAAGAACGGCGGGGTCAACGGGAACGCCCCCAAGGACGGGACGGCGTTCCAGAAGCTGCCCAAGGCGGGCACCATGGCCGCCGCCGCCCGCTTCATCAACGGCTACACCCCGTGCTCCCCGGTCAGCCTCACCCCTGCCGGAGGCAAACCGAGCGAGGGCCCCGACACCGAGTTCGGCCCGGCCTTCTCCGTCACCGAGACCGGCTACTGCGGCCGGCGCGGCACCACCACCATCGTCCTGATCAAGGACCCCAAGGCCTTCCAGACGGCCTTCAAGGCCGAGGTCGACGCGCACAAGGGCAGCGGGAACCCCAACCAGGGCATCGTCGTCGGCCAGGACTTCGCCATGGGGTCCGAGAGCTCGGACGCCATGAGCGCCCTGCTGCAGCCGCAGGCCGGTCTGCTCATGCTCAACTGCCACCCCGACTTCAAGCCGCCGAGCGGCTACCGCAAGGAGCCGGCCCTGGTGAAGGGCTGCGTCCTGACGGACTACTACAAGGACTAGCAGGCCCCGGGACGCCCCCGACGACGCCCCGGGACCGGCCCCCGGACCGGGGCGTCATCGGGGAGACTGGCCCCATGCCCACGGCCGATGAGCTCCTCAGCGCGGACACCGTCACCGCCCTCGCCCGACTGCTCGCCCGCGCGGGCGGCCGCCGGTCCTCGCCGGCCCTGCGCGCCCGCGCCGGCGCCCTCGGCGGGCTGACCTTCAGCGGCCGCGTCGCCGCCGTCCGCGACGCCGTGCTCGACGACCTCCCCGACGCATGGCCCGGCTTCGAGGCCGTCGTACGCACCGCCCTCGCCGAGCCCGGCTTCGAGGGCTGGATGACCTTCCCCGTCAACGAGGCCGTCGCCGTCCGCGGGCTGGAGGCGTTCGAGCCCGGACTGGACCTGCTGCACGACCTCACCTCCCGGCTCACCGCCGAGTCCGCCGTCCGGCCCTTTCTGCGCGCCGACCCGGACCGCGCCCTGGCCGTCGTACAGAAGTGGACGGCCGACCCCGACCCGCACGTACGCCGCCTCGCCAGCGAGGGCACCCGGCCCCGGCTGCCGTGGGCCCCGCAGCTGCCCGCCTTCGTCGCCGACCCGCGGCCGGCCCTGCCGGTGCTGGACGCCCTCTACCGCGACGGGTCCGAGTACGTCCGCCGCTCCGTCTCCAACCACCTCAACGACATCAGCCGCGACCACCCCGCCCTCGCGGTCGAGACCGCGGGCCGCTGGCTGGCCGGGCCCGAGGCCACGACCGACCGCGTCGTACGCCACGGACTGCGCACCCTGATCAAGGCCGGGCGGCCCGAGGCGCTGACCCTGCTCGGCCACTCCCCCGACGTGCCCGTCACCGTGAGCGGCCCGGTGGTCTCCGACCCGCGGATCGCCGTCGGCGAGTACCTCGTCTTCGACTGGACGGTCACCAACACCGGCCCGCTCCCGGCCCAGTTGGTCATCGACTACGTGGTCCACCACGCGAAGGCCAACGGCACCCGCACGCCGAAGGTGTTCAAACTCGTCACCCGCGCCCTGGCCCCCGGCGAAACCCTCGGCGGCACCAAGCGCCACTCCTTCAAGCCCATCACCACCCGCCGCTACCACTCCGGCGAGCACCTCGTGCAGCTCCAGATCAACGGCCGGGTCCGCGGCGAGGCCCCTTTTTCGCTGGACGCGTCCTGACGCCCGGCGCCGAGCCCCCCGCCCGGGGCGGAACGCCGCCGCGCGGACTGGATCCGGCGCACCGGGCGGCAGTCGCGCTGGAACGGATCGCGCGGTCCGACCCGAAGGGCTTCGCCCACCTCGAGCGGGGCAGCAGCGAACTCGCCGAGTCCCTCGGATACAGCTGACCGCCGGGCCTCAGCCCGTCCAGACGATCGACTGCATCTCGCTGTAGGCGTGCAGCGCGTACGAGCCCACGTCCCGGCCCACCCCGCTGCGCTTGAAGCCGCCGAACGGCGCCTCCATGTTGCGGCCGATGGTGTTGACGCCGACCCCGCCCGAGCGCAGCCGCCGCGCCACGCGGAACGCGCGCGCCGAATCCCCCGACCACACGTAACTCAGCAGCCCGAAGTCGCTGTCGTTGGCGAGCCGGATCGCCTCTTCCTCGTCGCCGTCGAAGGGCACGACCACGACCACCGGGCCGAAGATCTCCTCACGGACCACCCGCATGTCGTTCGTGCAGTCGACCAGCAGGGTCGGAGCCACGTAGAAGCCGCGGCCGTCCCCCACCACCGGGCGCTCGCCGCCGTACGCGATCCGGGCCCCCTCCTTCTTCCCCAGCTCGATGTACGACTCCACCCGGTCGCGGTGCACCGCCGAGATCACCGGGCCGACCACCGTGCCCGCCGCCGCCGGATCGCCGACCTGCATGAAGGCCAGGTAGCCGGTCAGCTTCTCGATCAGCCGGTCGTGGACCGACCGGTGGACGATCACCCGGGTCGGGGCCGTGCAGATCTGGCCGGAGTAGAAGGAGAAGGTCGTCCCGATGCCCATCACCGCCGCGTCCAGGTCCGCGTCCTCGAAGACGATCGCCGCGCCCTTGCCGCCGAGCTCCATCAGCTGCCGCTTCATGGACCGGCCGCAGACCTCGGCGATGCGCTGCCCGACGGCCGTGGAACCGGTGAAGGAGACCATGTCCACGTCCGGCGAGTCCACCGCTGCCTCGCCGACCTCCACCGCCTGCCCGCCCACGACGTTCACCACGCCCGCCGGGACCCCGGCCTCGTGCAGGGCGTCCGCCATCCTGAACACCGACAGCGGGTCCTGCGGCGCCGGCTTGACCACCACCGTGTTGCCCATGGCGAGGGCCGGGGCCACTTTGCCCGCCGGGTTCGCCCAGGGGTTGTTGTAGGAGGTGATGCAGGTGACCACCCCGACCGGCTGGCGCACCTCCAGCGCGCCCAGGATGCTCGCCCGCCCCATCGGGCCGGCCTCGGTGACCTGCGGGGGCAGGCCCCGCTCGACCGGTTCGACGGCCCCCTTCGCGTACCGCCGGAAGCGGGTGACGCCCACCCCGACCTGCATGCCGCGCGCGATGCCGGTCGGTGCGCCCGTCTCCTGCCGGGCCAGCACCGCCCACGGCTCGTACTCCCTCTGCATGATGTCCGCGGCCCGGTCCAGGATCGCCGCGCGCGCCTCGGGCGCCGTACGGGACCAGCTCCCGAAGGCCTCGGCCGCGGCGCGTGCCGCCTCCTCGACCTGCCGGCGCGAGGCCTCGGGCGCGAGGCCGACCACCGACTCGTCCGCCGGGTTGATCACCTCGTAGTGGCCGCCCGCGGGCTCCACCCACTCGCCGCCGATGTAGAGCTTCTGTGCGGTCAACGGGTGCTCACCGTCCTCGTGTCCCGGCCCGACCGGAGCACGATCCCGGGGACCGCCCCCGTCACCTCGTCGTCGCGGATGGTCTCCACGCCGTTGACCCGTACCGAGACGATGCCGATGGCCCGCGCGTCCAGCCGCGGGCTGTCCCCGGGCAGGTCGTGGACCAGGGTCGCGGGACCGGCCTCGATCCGCTCGGGGTCGAAGAGGACCAGGTCCGCGTGGAAGCCCTCGGCGAGGCGGCCGCGTTCGCGCAGCCCGAACAGCCGGGCCGGGTCGTCGGTGAGCATCCGTACCGCCTGCTCCAGCGGAACGAGCTTGCGGCCGCGCAGGCAGTCCCCGAGGAAACGGGTGGTGTACGGGGCCCCGCACATCCGGTCCAGGTGCGCGCCGGCGTCGGAGCCGCCGAGCATGACGTCCTCGTGCTGCCAGGTCTGCTGGCGCAGGGCCCAGCTCGCCGGATCGTTGTCGGTGGGCATCGGCCAGAGCACCGTGCGCAGGTCGTCGTCGGCGCAGATCTCCACCAGGCACTGGAAGGGGTCCTGGCCGCGTTCGGCGGCGATGTCGTTCACGACCCGGCCGGAGAGGCCCTCGTTCTCTTTGCTGTACGTGTCCCCTATGACGTACCGCCCGAAGTTGGCGAGGCGCCGGAAGACTCCGGCCTCCTTGCTGTCGGCGCGGCGCAGCATCTCGGCGCGTACGGCGGCGTCGCGGAGCTTGGCGATCCGCTGGGGGACGGGCAGGCCGAGGATCTCGCCCCAGCCGGGGATGAGGTTGAGCGCGCAGAAGGTCCCCAGCGACATGTTCATGGGGGTCAGGATGGGCATCGTCAGCGCGACGATCCGGCCGCCGGCCTTGCGGGCTCGCTCGCTGGGGACCAGCTGGCGCGGGACGCGCTCGGGGACGGAGGCGTCGATGGTGAGGACGTTCCAGTTGAGGGGCCGGCCGGCGGCGGCGCTCATCTCCACGAACAGGTCGATCTCGTCGTCCGAGAACTGGTCGAGGCAGCCGGCGACGATCGCCTCCAGCTGGGTGCCCTCGTGTTCGGCGACCGCCTTCGACAGCGCGAGCAGCTCGGCGGGCCGGGCGTGGCGGGAGGCCACGGGGGCGCCGGACCCGTCGGAGTGCGTGGAGGACTGGGTGGTGGACAGGCCCCAGGCGCCGGCGTTCATGGCGTCGTGGAAGAGGTCGAGCATCTGCTGCATCTGCTCGGGGGTGGGCTGGCCGCCGACGGCGTCCTCACCCATCACGTGGCGGCGCAGGGCGCAGTGGCCGACCATGAACCCGGCGTTGACGGCGATCCGGCCTTCCAGGGCGTCGAGGTACTCGCCGAAGGTGGACCAGGTCCAGTCGACGCCCTCCTCCAGTGCCTTGAGGGCCATGCCCTCGACCTTGCTCATCATGCGGCGGGTGTAGTCGGCGTCCTCGGGGCGGGCCGGGTTGAGCGGGGCCAGGGTGAAGCCGCAGTTGCCGCCGGCGACGGTGGTCACGCCGTGGTTCATGGAGGGCGTGGCGTACGGGTCCCAGAAGAGCTGGGCGTCGTAGTGCGTGTGCGGGTCGATGAAGCCGGGGGTGAGGACCAGGCCGGTGGCGTCCTCGGTGGTGCGGGCCTCTTCGGTGACGGTGCCGGGTGCGGCTATCGCCGCGATCCGGCCGTCGCGTATCCCCACGTCCGCGACGCGGGCGGGGGCGCCGGTGCCGTCCACGACGGTCGCGCCCTTGATCAGGTGGTCGAGCATGACGTCCTCTCTGCCGTGTTCGCTTTGCGGATCGGCCTGTTGGGGCCGAGCCCGCATGCAGCCTCGCCGGCGTTTGAGCAGGGGGCACCTCCCAGCGGTAGCCGGGGGAGGGTCCGGGCGGAGCCCGGTGCCCGGCGGAGCCGGGTTTCCTGCAGCTCCGCCCCGGACCCCGCGCCTCAAACGCCGGCGAGGCTGGATGCGGCCCCGGCCGGTGGCCGCCCGGCCGGGGCCGTGCGGGACGGCGGTCCGGGAAGACGCCGTCCCCGTACACGCGCCGGCTCAGACGGCCTGGCGGAAGCGGGTCGTGCGGTGGATCGGGTCCGTGTCGATGTGGGGGATCACGTGTTCGCCGATCAGCTTGATCGTCGTCATCGTGTCCTCGGGCGAGACACCGGTCGGCAGGCCGAAGGACAGCTGGTCGGCGCCGGCCTGCTCCCAGCGCTTGCACTGGGCCCGGACCTCCGACGGGTCGCCGCAGATCAGCAGTTCTTCCGCGATCAGCAGTTCGATGATCTCCGCGTTGTACTCCGGCAGGGTCTCGGGCCACTGCGGGATCGCCTCGGGCCGCGGGAACGTGTCGTGGTAGCGGAAGACCAGCGACTGGAAGCGGTTCATGTTGGCGTTGACGGCGATCTCGACGGCCTTGTCGTGGGTCTCGGCGCAGATCGCGGTCGAGGTGACCATGACGTTGTCGTTGACGAACGCGCCGATGGCCTTCGCCTCCCGGATGGCCGTCTTGTACTGGTCGAGGACCCACTCCATGTCGGAGACCTTCTGCACGCTGAAGCCCAGCACGCCGAGGCCCTTCTTCGCCGCCATCGCGTACGAGGACGGGGAGCCGGCGGCGTACCACATGGCCGGGTGGGCCTTGCCGTACGGCTTGGGGAAGATCTTCCGCGGGGGGAGCGACCAGTGCTTGCCCTGGAACCCCTCGTACTCCTCCTGGAGGAACATCTTGGGGAATTCCGCGATGGTCTCCTCCCAGATCTCCTTGGTGCCGTTCATGTCCTCGATGCCCGGCAGGAAGCCGAGGATCTCGTGGCTGCCCGCGCCGCGGCCCGTGCCGAACTCGAAGCGGCCCTGGGAGAGGTGGTCGAGCATGGCGACCTTCTCGGCCACCTTGACCGGGTGGTTCACCGGGGCGAGCGGGTTGAAGATGCCGGAGCCGAGGTGGATGCGCTCGGTGGCGTGGGCGAGGTACCCGAGGAACACCTCGTTAGCCGACAGGTGCGAGTACTCCTCAAGGAAGTGGTGCTCGGAGGCCCAGGCGTACTTGAAGCCGGCCTTGTCCGCCTGTATGACGTACTCGGTCTCCTCGATCAGCGCCTTGTGCTCTGCCTCGGGGTCGACCTTGGATCGCGCCTCAGGCACGTATCCCTGCACAAAGAGCCCGAATTCCAAGGGGGTTCACCGTCCTTTGATTTCTGACGTTCCGTCAGATTTGATGTCTCGACTGTTCCACTGCCAGGGTGCGAGCGTCAATACCTGACGCTCCATCAGAGAATGCTGACGCCCGCGAGCCAGCCGCCGTCGATCACGAACGGCTGGCCGGTGATGTACGAGGAGTCCTCGCCCGTCAGGAAGAGCGCCAGCTTCGCGATCTCCTCCGGCTGCCCCACCCGCCCCAGCGGGACCACCCGCCTGTAGAGCTCGGCCATCGCGTCCCGGGCCTCGTCGGTCATGTTCGCCGGGTCCAGCAGGCCCGGGTTGGCCATAGGGGTGTCCACGGCGCCCGGGCACATCGCGTTGACCCGGATGCCCTTGCCCGCCAGTTCCAGCGCGGCCACCCGGGTGAGGCCGAGGATCGCCGCCTTGGTGGCGGCGTACGTGCCGACGTACGCCATGCCCGTCAGGCCCGTGTACGAGGAGGTGTTGACGATGGTGCCGCCGCCGGCCGCCTCGATCTCGGGGGCCACCGTCTTGATGCCGAGGAAGGCGCCCACCTGGTTGACCTGGACCACCTGCTGGAACTCCTCCAGCGGGGTCGCGGTCAGCTCGTTGAAGCGCAGGATGCCCGCGTTGTTGACCAGGCCGTCGACCGGGCCGAAGCTCTCCTTCGCGGCGGCGATCGCGGCCGCCCAGTCGTCCTCGCGGCTGACGTCCATCCGTACGTACCGGGCCCGGTCCTCGCCGATGTCCTTGGCCACCGCCGCGCCCTGCTCGTCCAGCACGTCGCCGAGGAGCACCCGCGCCCCCTCGGCGGCAAAAAGCCGGGCCTCCTGCTCGCCCTGCCCGCGTGCCGCGCCGGTGATGATGACGACGCGCCCGTCCAGCTTGCCCATGGTCCGTCAGCCCCTAGTCGTTGAGGAGGGGGGCCACCTCGGCCCCGAAAGCGGTGATCTGGTCGACGAGTTCGGCCCGGTCGCGGCTGCGGAAGCGCACCTGGATCTGGTCCACGCCGAGCGCCTTGTACTCCCGCAGGGACTCGGCGAGCGCCTCCGCCTTGCCGGTGAGGGTGCGACGGCCGGTGTCCCAGCCGGGCTCACCGACGTACAGCGCCTCGGTGATCGCACCGAACTCGAAGGGACCGGTGATCCCGGCCGCCTCGCGCAGCTCGCCGATCCGGGCGATCTGCTGCGGGAGCCTGTCGCGCGGGTCGCCCTGCGGGAGCCAGCCGTCCCCGCGTACGGCGGCGCGGCGGACGGCGGCGGGCGAGGAGCCGCCGACCCAGACGGGGATCCGCCCCTGCGCGGGCCGGGGCAGCTGGCCGAGGTCCTTGAAGGAGAACAGCTCACCCTCGAACTCCGGGTACTCCTCGGGTCCCAGCGCCGCCCGAAGCGCGTCCAGGGTCTCGTCGAGGACGGCGCCGCGGCGCGCGAAGTCCACGCCGAGGATCTCGAACTCCTCCCGCACGTGCCCGGCCCCCACCCCGAGGATCAGCCGGCCGCCGGAGAGGTGGTCGAGGGTGGCGTACTGCTTGGCGCTGATCAGCGGGTGGCGCAGGCCCAGGATCGCGACGTGGCTCAGCAGCCGCACGCGCTCGGTGATGCCGGCCAGGAAGGACAGGGTCGCCACCGGGTCGTACCAGACGGTGCTCATGGGGCCGGCGAGCCGCCGCGGGATGGCTACGTGGTCGCAGGTGGCCACGTACCCGAAGCCGGCCCGGTCGGCGGCCCGCGCGATCCCGGCGAGATCGGCGGCGGTGGCCGACGCCTCCCAGGGCTCGGCGTAGATGGTGCTCTGCGACTGGACCGGGAGCTGCATCCCGTACACCAGCCGACCTTGCGGAAATACGCGCGCCATGACGGGCCCGCCTCGCCTTCGTCTGCCGATTCGTCATATCGGTGCGGGGCCATCGTCGTAGCTGACGGACCGTCAGACAAGGGGTGTGACACACGCCTGGCCGAACAGGGGGCGTTCCCCTGCGCCGTTCCCCTCGCTAGGGTGCGCGGGTGGATCTGATACTCACGCTGGTCAGCGGGATCGCCTGGACGGTCGTGTACGTGGAGGCGATCCGCGTCGGGCTGCGGGACCGCACGTACGCGATGCCCGTCGCCGCGCTGGCGCTCAACTTCGCCTGGGAGGCGACCTACGCGGCCCGCGACATCTCGGTCGGGATCTCCGCGCAGGGCGTGGTCAACGTGGTGTGGGCGGTGGCCGACCTGGTGATCGTCTACACCTATCTGCGCTACGGGCGGGCCGAGCTGCCGGAGTTCGTGACCCGGCCGCTCTTCGCCGGCTGGTCGGTCCTGGTGTTCGGTACGGGATTCGCCGTGCAGTGGATGTTCCTGGCGCACTTCGGGGCGCACGACGCGAGCCGGTACTCGGCGTTCCTGCAGAACCTGCTGATGTCCGGCCTGTTCATCGCCCTGTACGCCTCCCGGCAGGGGCCGCTCGGGCAGTCGCTGACCATCGCCGTCGCCAAGTGGCTGGGGACGCTCGCCCCGACCCTCCTGTTCGGGGTGCTGGAGGACGCGCCGTTCGTCCTCGGTCTCGGGATCCTGTGCAGCCTCTTCGACCTCACCTACATCGGACTGCTGCTGCGGCCCCGCCTCGCCCGGCTCAGAAGCCTTCCGGCCCCATCACGATGACCGGCCTCGCCTCCGGGTCGAGGGTCTCCAGGACCTTCTGCATGGCCGCCTTCGGGATGCCCACGCAGCCCTGCGAGGGCCCGTCGTGGTCCACGTGCAGCCAGATGTTGCCGCCCTTGTCCGCGCCGTCCGGCATGACCGGGTCCAGCGGGGAGCGGCCCGGCCTGCGGTTGAAGTCGATCGCGACGACATAGTCGAAGGAGCCCGCCAGGGACTCCCCGTTCACCCCGAGGCCCGAAGGGACGAAGCCGTTGCTCTCGTCGTACGGGAGCCGGGTCCCGGGCGGCTTCGGCAGCAGGCCGCCCGCGTCGGTGAGCGCGAAGACGCCCACCGGCGAGGTCAGATCTCCGTAGGTGCGTTCGGTGGACCAGCCCCTGGCCCCATTGCGGGCCGGCCAGCTCTCGGTCCGGACCCAGTCGGCGCCGGCCGCGGGGCGCGTGTAGAAGGCGGCGGTGGACTCCGAAGAATCCGGCGCCTTGCCGGTGACCAGGATGAGCTGACGGGACTCGGCCGGGATCCGGGCCCGGGTCTGCTCGCTGACGCCGGTCAGGCCCTGCGCGGCGGCGGCCTGCTGGGCGGCCCGCCGGGCCTCCTGCCGGGCGGCGGCGGCCCGCTGCGCATCACGCGCGGCACGGTCCTCCGCCTGCGGGCGGGCGTCCGCGTGGGCCTGCGGCCGGGGGTCGGCGGCCTTGTCCGGGTCCTGGGCCACGTACACCCAGCCGGCCGTGAAGGTCGCCAGGCCGAGCACGGTGGCGAGGGCCATCCGGCGGTTCCTGCGGATCGCACGGGGCTTGCGGGGCCTGCGGGACGGGCGGGAGCGGGCTCGGTCGTGCTGGCTCATTCCTCCGACCGTACATCAGCAGGCCCCCGGAGCCCGGGTGTCGAGTGCTGTGGCCGGGAAGGTTTGCCTGGCGCCGTGACCCGGTGAACCTTCCCGGCCACAGCACTACGGGGTGCGCGCCTCGCGGGTCAGCGGGAAGCGGACGCGGACCGTGAGACCGCCCTCCGGGGCCGGATTGGCCTCCGCCATCAGCTCCGCCCCGTGCGCCCGCGCGATCGAATCCACGATCGACAGCCCCAGCCCGGCGCCCTCACCTGCGGTGTGCAGCCGTTCGGCGCGCCTGCGGAAAGGCTCCAGCAGCCCCGGCACGTCCGCCGGATCGATCACCGGGCCGGTGTTCGACACCGTCAGTTCCCCCTCGGCGGAGGTGGACACGCTGATCCGGCCGTCCGCGCGGTTGTGGCGTACCGCGTTGGTCAGCAGGTTCCGCAGCAGGTGCCCCAGCAGGGTCCGGTCGCCCGGCACGGTCAGCGGCGCGAGCGTCCGTACGACGGTCAGCCCCTGCTGCGGACAGGCCGCCAGCTCGGCCGCCGCGAGCGCCGCCAGGTCCACCGGACCGCTGGACTGCAGACCCTGCTCCGAGACCGCGAGCAGCAGCAGGGACTCGATGAGGTGCTCGCTGGAGTCGGCGACACCGATCAGCTTGGCGCGGATCCGGGCCACCTTCTCCGGCGGCGGGTCCCCCGCCAGGCCGATCTCGGCCGCCGCCCGCTGCACAGCCAGCGGGGTGCGCAGTTCGTGCGCCGCGTGCGCCGCGAACCGCCGTTGCGCGGAGACCAGCTGCTCCATCCGCCCCAGCATCGCGTCGAAGGTGTCGGCCAGCTGCTTGAGCTCGCCGGGCGGCGCGTCGAGCGAGATCCGCTCGTCCAGGTTCTCCCCGGACAGGCGGCGCGCGGTCTCGGTGATCACGCCGACGGGGCGCAGCACCCGGCCGGCCATCCACCAGGCGAGCCAGATCGACAGCACGGCGAAGACGGCCAGCGCGAGGAGGGAGTACATCAGCAGCCGGTGCCGGGTGGCGTCGGTGACGGCGTCGGAGAGGTTCTGGGTGTACGCGTAGCCCTTGAGCTGCTCGGGGGTGGGGGTCTGGCCGGGGGGCAGCTTCTGCGCCGGTTGGCAGGGGCAGCCGGGGGCGAGCGTCCGGCCGGGGACGGGCGGCCCCGGCGACTGGAGGACGTAGGCCGGCGAGACGGTACGGACGGCCCCGCTGACGCTCGCGTACAGGCCCTGGCCGACGAGGACGTAGACCAGCGCCACCAGGCCGCCGCCCGCCAGGAGCAGCAGGGAGCCGTACAGGGCGGTGAGGCGGCCGCGCTCGGTGCGCAGCAGCCGCGTCGGCGGGCGCCCGCTCACCGGGCCGCGATCCGGTAGCCCGCGCCCGGCACGGTCTCGATCAGCGGCGGCTCGCCCAGCTTGGCGCGGAGCTTGCTGAGGGTGACGCGGACGGCGTTGGTGGAGTAGCTGGTGTCCTGCTCCCACACCTGCTCGATGAGGTCGTCGTTGCTGACGACGGCACCCTCGGCGCGCAGCAGCGCCTCCAGCACCGCGAACTCCTTGCGGGACAGCGCGAGCCGGTGCCCGTCCCGGGTGGCGCTGCGCCGGGCGGTGTCGACGGCGACCCCGGCGCGCTCCAGTACGGGCGGCAGCGCGGGGCGGGCCCGCCGGCCCAGGGCCAGGACGCGGGCGAGGAGCTCGTCGTAGGCGAAGGGCTTGGTGAGGTAGTCGTCGGCGCCGAGACCGAGGCCCTCGACGCGGTCCCGTACGGTTCCTGACGCGGTCAGCATCAGGACGCGGGTCAGCAGCCGCTCGCGCACGACCTGCCGGCAGACCTCGTCACCGTGCAGGCCGGGCAGGTCGCGGTCCAGGACGAGGACGTCGTACTCGCCGAGGCGCAGCCGCCGCAGGGCCTCCAGGCCGTCGCCCGCCTCGTCGACGGCGAGTGCGTCGCGGCGCAGCCCCTCGGCGATCATCTCCCGGAGGAATTCCTCGTCCTCCACCACCAGTACGCGCATGGCGTCCTCTTTACCGGAGATCGGTATTTCGCCGTTGTAAGCAAGGTGCGAGAGGGAAGCGAAAGGCCCTTTCACCGCAGGCTCGGGCCCATGAAGCGATCCCTGATCATGACCACGGCCGCGGTCGTCACCGGGCTGACCCTGTTCGCCACCGCCTGCGCGAACGACGCGCCGACGGGGAAGAAGGACTCCTCCGGGGGCGCCGGCGGGAGCGGCGCCGGCACGGTGGCCGACAACGCGGTGAAGATGCGCCAGTGCCTGCGCGAGCACGGCGTGGACGTGCCCGACCCCGAGCCCGGCCAGGACCCGCGCGGGATGACGCTGGGCGGGGACGCCGATCCGCAGAAGATGCAGGAGGCCATGAAGGCCTGCGGGATGAGCACCGGCGCCGGCAAGGAGCCCACGCAGGAGGAGAAGGACAAGGAGCTGGAGTGGATCCGGTGCATGCGCGAGAACGGGGTCGCCCTCAAGGACCCTGAGTACAACGGCGGCATGAAGAGCGCCACCGAGATCCCCAAGGGCCAGGAGAAGGCCTTCGAGGAGGCCCAGAAGAAGTGCGACACGGGCCGATGAGGAAGCGGGCCAAGTGGCTGCTGGGCTCGCTGGCCGCCGTACTGACCGTCTCGGGCGGCGGCTGGGCCGTCATGGCGCAGCCGCAGCGCGATTCGGGTGAGCAGGAACGGCGCGTGGCCGGCGGACTGCCGCCGGCCACGGCGCCGGTCAAGCGCGGCGACCTCAGCTCGGGCCTCCAGGTGGAGGGCACCCTCGGCTACGCGCGGGAACGCAAGCTCAACGCGGGCGGGCCCGGCGTGCTGACGTGGATCGCGGGCGAGGGCTCGGCGGTGGAGCGGGACGGGAAGCTGTACGAGGTCAACGGCCGGGTGGTGCGGCTCATGTACGGGTCCACCCCGATGTACCGGCCACTGAAGGCCGGCGACAAGGGCGAGGACGTCAAGCAGCTCAAGCGCAATCTGCAGGCCCTCGGGTACGGGACCGGGCTCGACCCGGAGGACGGCACCTTCACGGCGGGTACGGCCACGGCGGTCAAGCGGTGGCAGAAGGCGCACAAGGCGGCGGAGACGGGCGAGGTCGGCAAGGAGGACATCGCCTTCGCCTCGGGGCCGCAGCGGGTGCGCGCGGGCGACGCGGCGGTCGGTGACGAGCTGGCGCCGGGCAAGCCGGTGCTGACGGTGACGGGCACCGAGCGGATCGTCCGATTCCAGCTGGATGCGGCGAAGGCGGGCGCGGCGAAGGCCGGCGACCCGGTGACCGTACGGCTGCCGGGAGGCGGCAGCGCCACCGGGAAAATCGACTCGGTGGGCGGGGCCGGCGGGCCCGACGACAAGAACGGCGGTGGTGCGGGCGGCCCGGGCGGCGGTGTCGGCGGCGGTGGCGGTGGCGGTGGCGGTGGCGACAAGAAGGCGCAGGTCGAGGTGGTCGTCACCTTCGACAAGCCCGGCGAGGTGGGCGCCCCGGACCGGTCGCCGGTGAGCGTCGGCCTGACCGGCGAGACCCGCAAGGGCGTGCTCTCCGTACCGGTCAACGCGCTGCTGGCGCTCGCGGGCGGCGGCTTCGGAGTCCAGGTCGTGGCGGACGGCCGGGCCCGCGAGGTCCCGGTCGAGCTGGGCCTGTTCGGAAACGGCCGGGTCGAGGTGACCGGCGGCGCCCTCGAGGAGGGCATGCAGGTGGGGATCCCGAAACTGTGACGGCCACGACGACGCACCCGCCGGCGCATCCGGGCCCGGTGGTGGAGCTGACCGGGGTCACCAAGGAGTACCCGGGCGGGGTCGCGGCCCTGCGCGGGGTCGACCTGACCGTCGCCGCCGGCGAACTCCTCGCCATCGTCGGCCCGTCGGGCTCCGGCAAGTCCACCCTGCTGCACATCGTCGGCACCCTGGACCGCCCGACCGCGGGCGGCGTACGGATCGCCGGGTACGACATCGCGGCCCTCCCGGACCGTTCGCTGTCGGCCCTGCGCTCCCGGCACGTCGGCTTCGTCTTCCAGTCCTTCCACCTGGTGCCGGGCATCAGCGCCCGGGCGAACGTCGCCGAGGGCCTGCTGTACAGCGGCCTCCCGCGGGCCGAACGGCTGCGCCGGGCGGCACAGGCCCTGGACCGGGTCGGCCTCGGCGACCGGATGGACCACCGGCCGCACGAGCTGTCCGGCGGGCAGAAGCAGCGGGTGGCGATCGCCCGGGCGGTGGCGGGCGCGCCGGACCTGCTGCTGGCCGACGAGCCGACGGGCGCGCTGGACACGGCGTCCGGGGACTCGGTGATGGAGCTGCTGCGCGAGCTGAACCGGGACGGGGCCACCATCGCCGTGATCACCCACGACCAGGAGATCGCGGCGAGCCTGCCGCGGCAGGTGCGGATCCGCGACGGGGAGATCGTCGCGGACGTACGGAACCGGGCGGGGGCGTCGTCATGAGCCGCGCGAAGCCCCGTACGGGGACGCGCACCCGGCGGTTGAAGCCGCCGCGGCTGTCCCCGCGGGACGTGCTGCACGTCGGCTCGGCGGGCCTGCGCGCCCGCCCGATGCGGGTGTTCCTGTCCGCGCTCGGCATCGCCATCGGCATCGCGACGATGATCGCGGTGGTCGGGATCTCCTCCTCCAGCCAGGCGAAGCTGCTGCGGGAGCTCGACAAGCTCGGCACCAACATGCTGGTCGCGAAGCCGGGTGAGGGCATGTTCACCGGTCAGGACACCAAGCTGCCCAAGGACGCCCCCGGCATGATCTCCCGGATCGCGGGGGTCGAGTCGGTCGGCACCACCGGTGACGTGCCCGAGTCCGTACGCCGCTCGGAGAACATCCCGAAGGGGGAGACGGGCGGGATCGTGCTCAAGGCGGCCAAGGACGACCTGCTGGGCACGCTGCGCGCGCGGATGGCGAGCGGCACCTGGCTCAACGCGGCCACCGGCCGCTACCCCTCGGTGGTGCTCGGGGACGTCTCCGCGCGCCGGCTCGGCATCACCGGACCGGGTCAGCAGGTCTTCATCGGCGGCCGGTACTTCACGGTGACCGGCATCCTGGAGCCCGTCCCACTGGCCCCGGAGATCGAGCGCTCCGCGCTGATCGGCTGGGACGCGGCCGAGCAGCTGCTGGGCTTCGGCGGTCACCCGACGGCGGTGTACGAGCGGTCGGCGGACGACCGGGTGGCGGCGGTCCGCGCGCTCATCCCGCGGACGGCCAACCCGCAGACCCCGAGCGCGGTGCAGGTCAGCGACCCCTCGGCGGCGCTCCAGGCGAAGGCGGCCACGGAGGGCGCGTTCAGCACGCTGCTGCTGGGGCTGGGCGGGATCGCGCTGCTGGTGGGCGGGGTCGGCGTCGCCAACACGATGATCATCTCGGTGCTGGAGCGGCGGCACGAGATCGGCCTGCGGCGGTCCCTGGGCGGCACGAAGGGCCAGATCCGGATCCAGTTCGTGACGGAGTCCCTGCTGCTGTCCGGGCTCGGCGGCCTGGCGGGCATCGCCCTGGGCGGCGCGGCCACGGCGGTCTACGCCCGGGCCGGCGACCTGCCCTGGGTGGTCCCGCTGTGGGCGGTGACCGGCGGCTTCGCCGCCACCCTGGTGATCGGCACCCTGGCCGGGCTCTACCCGGCGGTGCGCGCGGCCCGGCTGTCGCCGACGCTGGCGCTGGCGGCGGCGTAGCGGATCGGGGCGGAGCGAGACGGGGAACGGGTCCGGGGGACGGGTCCCGGGGACGGGCGCGGGGGACGGGCGCGCAAAAGGCGGTAAAAGGCCAGGTGCACGCCCATCCCCCGGAACCGATCACCGGCGTACATTGAATCGATGATGCGAACTCCACGTCACGCAGCGCGCGTTGTCATCCTGTCTCCCACCGGCTCCGTGTTCCTCTTCCGGGAGGACAACGTGGAGGTGGGCATCCACTGGCTGCCGCCCGGCGGCGGCATCGATCCCGGCGAGAGCCCCGAGGACTGCGTGCGGCGTGAGCTGCGCGAGGAGACCGGCTGGACCGACCTGGAACCCGAACGGCTGCTCTGCACCTGGGAGCACGACTTCACGCACCAGGGCATCCCGGTCCGCCAGCACGAGCACATCTTCGTCACCACGGGCCCGCACCGCGAGCCGGTCCTGGAGGCCCCGGACATCCACTGGCAGTGGCTGACCCCGCAGCGCCTGGCCACCCTGGGCGAACCCCTGTGGCCCCCGAGCCTGCCGGACCTCCTGGCAGACGCCTCGGCGGAACCGGTCCACCTGGGGCTGCTGGCCTAGGGCTTGGTGGTGGTCTTCGCGGTGGCCTTGGCGTAAAGGGAGGCCGCGTACGACCCGAGGACCGTGCTGGTCGACACGTCGTCCGTGTCCCCGCCCGTGAGGATGCCGATGATCTTCCCGTCACCGGCGATCCACGCGCTGCCGCTGGTGCCGCCCGGGAAGTCGGCGCAGTCGAAGCGCTGTTGGGTCGCGCTCAGGCGGACGGCGACCGACGTGCAGGTACGCGGAATCTTGCGGTCGGCGGGGTAACCGGTCACGGTGACCTGCTCGCCCGCGCGGCCGCTGGTGTCGAGGACGGCCGCGCCGGTCACGTCCTCGACGGTGCGGCCCTTGGCGTCCGGGGCGAGGCGGGCGAAGGCGAGGTCGTAGTCGTCGTCCGTACCTTCGGCCCAGCGGTCGTCCTCGAAGACCTCATCGATCTTCCACGTGCCGTACGGGGCCACCCCGTTGGCGTACGCGGGTGCGAAGACGGCGCTTCCGCCGGCCTGGTCCCCTTCGAGCAGGCAGTGCCCGGCGGTAATGATCAGGTTCCGGCCGGGGCTGCTCACCACGGTCGCGGTGCAGAAGTGATCACTGTTCAGGCCGTTGGTGAACAGGGCTCCGGTGAAGGCGGCGGGCCCACCGGGCGGCGGGGTGACAGCCGGCGGCAGGGTGGCGGCAGGAGGCGCGGACAGCTGCGGCTTCGCCACTTGCGATCGCGACGACGGTCCCGTCGGGGACGCGCTCGGCGCGGCCTTCGCCCGTACCGGGGGGACCCCCTCCGGCGGCGGCGCCAGCTTCGCCACCGCGGCGGACGCCCCCAAGGCCGCCACCGCGCACAGCACCGCCGTCACGACGGTCCGCTTGTCCACCGGCATGATCATCCTCCCGCTTTGCCCTGGCGAAGCATGCCCCGGCGGCAGGCCCGGGTGCAAGGCCGAGGACGGCTCCCGGCCTGTGCCTCAGACGGTTTCGGCCCGCAGGTCGCACACGAAGCGCAGGCCCGGACGGCCGTCCAGGTCGACATCGCCGGTGGTCACGAATCCCGTACGGGCCAGCACGGCGCGCGATCCGGCGTTGTCGAGGGTCGTGACCGCCCGCAGCGTGGCCAGTCCGTACTCCGTGACCGCCAGCCCGCGGGCCTCCCGGACCGCGGCCGTGGCCAGTCCCCGGCCCGTGGCCCGCTCGGCGATCCGGTAGCCGAGCTCGGCCGAACCGTCGGCCACGTCCACGAGGTTGACCCGGCCCATCACCTCCCCGCCGTCGTCCACCAGGACGTGGAAGAAGCACAGCCCGGCGGCCTGCTCGGCCATCAGCGCGGCGTGCCGCGCGTCGAAGTCGGCGAAGTAGCGATCGCCGCGGTCCGGGACCGACGCGGCGAAGTAGGCCCGGTTCTCCCGCTCGAACGCGAGCAGGGCCGGGGCATGGTCGAAGCGCAGCAACTGGAGTCGGGGCACGGCCCGATGCTAGGCCGTGTCCCGCTGCGAGCGGGCTCTCACGCGCGCCGGGGCGGGCGCTCGCGCTGGCGCTGCCGGGCCGCGATGGCGAGGGTGATCCCCCGGAGCAGGAAGAGGGCGTACCAGAAGAGCCCCCAGGCCGCCTGCGGGTGCGCGTCCTTGGCGGCGAAGGCGGGCGAGGAGACGACGCCGCCGCCGGCCGGCAGGTACCGCATCGCGCAATAGGTGAAGCCCCACAGCGTCATGCCGCACGCGGCGATCCCCGCCGGTACGGCGATCAGGAGGGCGGGGATGCGGCGGGGATGCGGCCCCACGGGCTGACCGGCGCGAGGGAGAGCACCGCGCCGAACACCGCCACCGCGCCCATCACCCAGGAGCCGATCGCGCGGGGGAACCCCGGGTGCGGCGTATAGGTCGTCTGCCCGATCCCCGGCCCCCGCCTTAGAACTCAGGCTGGGCCGGTGATCGATCGAGGAGTGGGAAAGGTCCTGCGGGACCGCAACGCGGGGCTCTACCTGTCCGGGGTGGTGGTCTCGGGATTCGGTACGACCGCCATGTGGCTGGTCGCCGGGGTCTGGGTGAAGTCGCTGACCGGGTCGGACGCGCTCGCGGCCCTGACCGTGTTCACCCTGTGGGCGCCGGTCCTGGCCGGGCCGGCGCTGGGGGCGCTCGCCGACCGGCTGCCCCGGCGGCCGCTGCTGGTCGCCCTCGGGCTCGTGATGGCCGCGCTGCTGCCCGTACTGACCCTGCTGGACTCGGCGGACCGGGTGTGGCTGCTGTTCGCGGTCCTGCTCGTGTACGGGATCTGCGGCACCGTGCACGGGGCGGCGGAGGCGGCCCTGGTCCCCCAGGCCGTCGGCCACCGGCTCCTCGGGGACTTCAACGGGCTGCGGCTGACCGCCGACGAGGGCATGAAGCTGATCGCACCGCTGGTGGGGGCTGCCCTGTTCGCCCGCTTCGGCGGGGCGTCGGTGGCCCTGCTCGACGCGGTGACCTTCGCGCTGGCGGCCGGGATCTTCGCTCTGCTGCGGGTGCCCGGGGAGCCGCCGGAACGGGAGCGGATCCGGGACGGGCCGGGGGGATTCGCGCGGATGCCGGAGGGCTGGCGGCAGCTGCGCACGGCCCCCGCGGCGCGCACGCTGGTGCCGGCCGGCGCCGCCGTGATGTTCCTGGCCGGGCTGAACGGCGCGGTGATCTACGCGGTCGCCGGGGACGTGCTGGGGCACGCGCCCGCCTACGTGGGGGTGCTGTACGCGGCGCAGGGCGCGGGTTCGGTCCTCAGCGGGCTCGTGGCGGGCCCGCTGCTGCGGCGGATGCCGGAGAGGCTGTTCACGGCCGCCGGAACGGCCCTGTTCGCCCTCGGCGCCGGGGTCCGGGCGCTGCCGTACGACGCGGTGGCCCTGGCGGGCAGCGCGGCCATCGGCGCCGGGCTGCCGTGCGTGCTGATCGCGGCGCTGACGGCGGTGCAGCGTGAGGTCCCGAACGCCGCGCTGGGCCGCGCCGCGGCCACGGCCAACACCCTGATCTTCGTACCGAACGCGCTGGCCTTGGCGCTGGGTTCCGCCCTGGTGGCCTTCGTGGACGTGCGGGTGCTGCTACCGGTGCTGACGGTGGCGGGGCTGGCCGCGGCGCTGCTGCTCGTGGTGCGGGGCGCGGACCGGGCGCGGGTGGCCGTGGGGCACTCATGGCCGTAGGGCCCCCCGTGGCCGCAAGACACCGCCAAGGCGTGGCCGGCGGAGGGGGCCGGCCACGCCCCGCGGCTGCGGGCTCAGGCCCCGGGCCCCGCCCACAGGCCGTCCGCCGTGAGACCGAGCAGGCCGATCGCGTTGCCGCGCACGATGCGGTCCACGACGTCCGGTGCCAGGTGGCCCATCTGGGACTCGCCGACCTCGCGGGACTTGGGCCAGGTCGAGTCCGAGTGGGGGTAGTCCGTCTCGTAGAGGACGTTGGCGACGCCGATCGAGTCGAGGTTCTTCAGGCCGAAGGCATCGTCGAAGAAGCAGCCGAAGACGTGCTCGGCGAAGAGCTCCGACGGCGGGCGCAGCACCTTGTCCGCGACTCCGCCCCAGCCGCGGTTCTCCTCCCAGACCACGTTCGCGCGCTCGAGGATGTACGGGATCCAGCCGATCTGGCCCTCCGCGTACATGATCTTCAGGTTCGGGAAGCGCTCGAACTTGCCACTCATCAGCCAGTCGACCATCGAGAAACAGCAGTTGGCGAAGGTGATGGTGGAGCCGACCGCGGGCGGGGCGTCCGCCGAGGTGGACGGCATGCGGGAGGAGGAGCCGATGTGCATGGCGATGACCGTGCCGGTCTCGTCGCACGCCTCCAGGAAGGGGTCCCACTCGTCCGTGTGGATGGAGGGGAGGCCCAGGTGCGGGGGTATCTCGGAGAACGCGACGGCACGCACCCCGCGCGCGGCGTTGCGGCGGACCTCGGCGGCGGCCAGGCGGGCGTCCCAGAGCGGGATCAGGGTGAGGGGGATGAGGCGGCCGTGGGCGTCCGGGCCGCACCACTCCTCCACCATCCAGTCGTTGTAGGCCCGGACACCGAGGAGCCCCAGCTCACGGTCCTTGGCCTCGGTGAAGGTCTGGCCGCAGAAGCGGGGGAAGGTCGGGAAGCAGAGGGCCGACTGGACGTGGTTGACGTCCATGTCGGCGAGCCGGTCGGGAACCGAGAAGGACCCGGGGCGCATCTGCTCGTAGGTGATGACTTCCAGTTTGATCTCGTCGCGGTCGTACCCGACAGCCGTGTCGAGGCGGGTGAGCGGCCGGTGCAGGTCCTCGTACACCCACCAGTCGCCGATGGGGCCGTCGTCGCCCCTGGCCCCCATCACGGGGGCGAACTTGCCGCCGAGGAAGGTCATTTCCTTCAACGGGGCGCGGACGACGCGGGGGCCGATGTCGCGGTATCTGGACGGGAGCCGGTCCCGCCAGACGTGGGGGGGCTCAACCGTGTGGTCGTCCACCGAGATGATCTTGGGGAAGGTCTCCATGGCTCATACGGTAGCGTCGATCTGACGAACCGTCAGCTAGTTGGCCGGTGATCGGTCGGACACGGGCTGACGTCTACGCGCGAGACAGGGCAGACTGACTCTTACACCGACGGAAGGCAGGGGGACGACAGATGGACGGCGTACCGGCCATCCCGAGCCCGCGGAAACATCCCGAGGCCCGTACGGCTGCCGTCGTACCCGAAGCCGGTCCGGGGGCGCCCCCCTCACGCGCGACCTCCGCACCCACGACCTCCGCACGCGCGACCTCCGCATCACGCGCGGCCGAGTCCACCCCGGCCCCGGCCCCCACCTGCCCGGCACGCTCCGGCTCCACGGCGGGTCCTGCCGCCGGACCCACCGCACGAGCCGATTCCGCCGAGGGCCCGACGGGCGCGGCCTCCCCGGCCCCGGCCCGCGCCACCGCCCCCCGAACGAGTCCGGAACGGTCCGGGTCCGCCGAGCCCGAAGCAGGCGACACCGCCGACACCGCAGGTCCGGGCGGGTCCCGCTTCGCCGTCCTCGGCCCCGTCCGCGCCTGGCGCGGCGCCGAGATGCTGCCCTCCGGCACGCCCCAGCAGCGCGCCCTGCTCGCCGTGCTCCTGCTGCGCGACGGCCGCACCGCCACCGCGCCCGAACTCATCGACGCCATCTGGGGCGAGGACCCGCCGCAGCAGGCCCTCGCCACCATCCGTACGTACGCCTCCCGCCTGCGCAAGGTCGTCGCCCCCGGCCTCCTCGTCACAGAGTCCGGCGGCTACGCCATCCGGCTGCGCTCCGCCGCCACCCTCGACCTCGGCGTCGCCCGCAGCCTCGCCGCCGACGCCGAGGCGGCCCGGGCCGCCGGTGACCGCGCCCTCGCCCGTACGCTCCTGGCCCGCGCCCTGGACCTCTGGGAGGGCGAGCCCCTCGCCGGGGTCCCCGGCCCGGCGGCCTCGACCGAGCGCATCCGGCTCGCCGAATGGCGCCTCCAGCTGCTGGAGACCCGCCTCGACCTCGACCTGGAGGTCGGCCACCACGCCGAGGCCGTCTCCGAGCTCACTGCCCTCACCGCCGCCCACCCGCTGCGCGAACGCCTGCGCGAGCTGCTGATGCTCGCCCTCTACCGCAGCGGCCGGCAGGCCGAGGCCCTCGCCGTCTACGCCGACACCCGCCGGCTCCTCGCCGATGAGCTCGGCGTCGACCCCCGCCCCGAACTGGCCGCGCTCCAGCAGCGCATCCTCAATGCCGACGCCGATCTCGCCCGCGCGGAGGACCCGGCCCCGGCCGCCGCGACCGTTCACGTGAGGCCCGCCCAATTGCCTGCGACCGTCCCCGACTTCACCGGCCGCTCCAGCTTCGTCACCGAACTCGGCACCCTCCTGTCCGGCGGCGCCCGGGACCAGGTCATGGCCGTCTCCGCGCTCGCCGGCATCGGCGGCGTCGGCAAGACCACCCTCGCCGTCCACGTCGCCCATGCCGCCCGCCCGCACTTCCCCGACGGGCAGCTCTACGTCGACCTCCAGGGCACCGAGGCCCGCCCCGCCGAACCGGAAGCCGTCCTCGGCTCCTTCCTGCGCGCCCTCGGCACCCCCGACACGGCCATCCCCGACTCCTCCGCCGAGCGGGCCGCGCTCTACCGCTCCATCCTCGACGGCCGCCGCGTGCTGGTCCTCCTC
This sequence comes from Streptomyces sp. NPDC040545, assembly GCF_055595065.1. Lineage (NCBI taxonomy): Bacteria > Bacillati > Actinomycetota > Actinomycetes > Kitasatosporales > Streptomycetaceae > Streptomyces > Streptomyces sp. NPDC040545. The sequence goes on along the minus strand of NZ_JBVIWA010000027.1, from coordinate 65,821 downwards.
GACAACGCCCGCGACGCCGCCCAGGTCCGCCCGCTGCTGCCGGGCACCGCCGGCTGCGCCGCCCTCGTCACCAGCCGGGTCCGCATGGCGGGCCTCGCCGGCGCCCATCTCGTCGACCTCGACGTGATGAGCCCCGAGGAGGCCCTCCAGCTCTTCACCCGCATCGTCGGCGAGGAGCGCGTACGCGCCGAGCGCCAGGCCGCCCTCGACGTCGTCGGCGCCTGCGGCTTCCTGCCGCTCGCCATCCGCATCGCCGCCTCCCGGCTCGCCGCCCGCCGCACCTGGACCGTCTCGGTCCTGGCCGCCAAGCTCGCCGACGAGCGCCGCCGCCTCGACGAGCTCCAGACCGGCGACCTCGCCGTCAAGGCCACCTTCGAGCTCGGCTACGGCCAGCTGGAGCCCGCCCAACAGCGCGCCTTCCGCCTCCTCGGCCTCGCCGACGGCCCCGACATCTCCCTCTCGGCGGCGGCCGCCGTGCTCGACCTGCCCGAGTACGACACCGAGGACCTCCTGGAGGCTTTGGTCGACTGCTCCCTCCTGGAATCCGCCGCCCCCGGCCGCTACCGCTTCCACGACCTCGTACGCCTCTACGCGCGTGCCTGCGCGGAGCGCGACGAGCAGCCGCCGAGCGGGCGCGAGGCGGCCATGGACCGGCTGCTGGACTTCTACCTGGCCACCGCCTCCGGCGTCTACGCCCTGGAACGCCCCGGCGACCGGCTGCCCGCCCACCTGTCCGACACCCACTACCCCGGGCTGGTCTTCGCCGAACCGCGCGCCGCCCTGGACTGGCTGTACGCCGAGGCCGACCCGCTGCTGGCGTGCGTACGGCAGGCCTCCGTACGGGGTGGCGAGTCGCTGGTGCTGCGCCGGGCCGTGGACCTGCTGTGGGCGGCGAAGGACCTCGCCGAATCCGGGGCCAACTCCCGGCAGTACGAGTCGGCCGCCGTGGCCCTGCGCGACGCCGGCCAGGCCGCGAAGGACCCGTACGCCGAGGGGCGCGCCCGCACCACCCTCACCAACGTCCACCTGGTCGCGGGCCGCTTCGCCGAGGCCGACGAAGAGGCCGCCCGGGCCACCGTGCTCGCGCGCGAGGCCGGCGACCCGCTGCCCATGTGCTGGGCCCCCAACGACCGCGGGATCATCGCCCTCTACGAGGGCCGGCACGCGGACGGCGAGCGCTACCTGCTGCAGGCCATCGAATGCTTCCGCGCCGACGGCAACAACGTCGGCGAGGCCAGCGCCCTGTGCAACCTCTCCCGCATCCACGTGGAACTCGGCCGCCTGCCCAGCGCCATAGACCTGGCCCAGCAGGGCATCGCCATCTACGACCGGATGGGCCTGAGCCTGCGCCTGGCCAACGGCCGCTACGCGCTGGGTATCGCCCTCACCCAGGCGGGGCGGCTCGGCGAGGCCCTGGCGCAGCTCGCCGAGGCGCTGTCGCTGTTCCACGAGAACCGCCAGCCGCTGTGGGAGGGCGTGACCCACTTCCGGCTCGCCGAGGCCCACCTGGCGGCGCGCCGGCCCACGCTGGCCGCCTCGCACGCCGAGCAGGCCATCGCGCTGCGCGGGATCGGCGGGGAGTGGCGCCGGGCGACGGTCCTGACGGTGCTCGGCAAGGCGCTGCGGCGGCTGGGGCAGCGGGACCGGGCGCGGGCCTGCTGGCGGGACGCGGAGGCCGTGTTCACGCAGCTGAGGTCGACCGAACTGGGCGAGGTACAGGCCCTGTTGGCCTCGGAGATCGCTGCCTGAGCTGCGGGGACGCCGGTTGAACGCGGCGTTCATCGTTCGTTTATCGCCGTCCGACACGATAGGTGCATCGACCCGGCGCCTCGGGGGAGCATCCGGGCCGGTTGGTGGACTACCCGTTCGGCGGTCATCGGGGGAATCGCCGAACGGGCCCAGCCCTACCCATCCATCAGGAGAATCGATGACGACGAACGAGAACCTCAAGCCGCTCGACAACCACGCCTCGGGCGTCGAGATCGAGACCCTGGACAACCACGCCTCGGGCATCGAGATCAAGCCGCTGGAGCAGACCGAGACGGATGCCGCTGCCGCTGCGGCCGCCGCGGCCACCGCCGCGGGCGAGGAGATCCAGACGCTGGACAACCACGCGTCCGGTCCGCGGCCGTAGCACGCACAAGACGTACGGGGGATTCCACGGGGGAATCGGGGGAACGGCGGTCGCGGTGGCCCGGAGGGGGAGCCACCGCGACCGCCGTACACGTGCGCCCGGGCCGGAGCCCGGCGGCGGCATAGGCTGGGGGTGTGTTCTCCTCCCACGGGCCGAGCGTCCGCGAACTGGCAGTGCAGGGCCTCTCCTCGGTGGAGCGGGGCTACGACCTCCTCGCGCCGAAGTTCGACCACACCCCCTTCCGCACCCCGGACCGGATGCTCGACGCCGTCGAGGAGACCCTCGCCCAGGTGGAGGGCGGCTTCGGGGCCGGCCTGGACGTGTGCTGCGGCACGGGCGCCGGGACCGACATGCTGCGCCGGCTGTGCCGCGACCGGATCACCGGGGTGGACCTCAGCGCGGGCATGCTCGCGGAGGCCGGGCGCGCGTACGCGGACGACGACCGCGTGGACTTCGTACGGGCCGACGCGCGGGCCCTGCCGCCCGCCCTCGCGGACACCTACGACCTGGCGGTCAGCTTCGGCGCCTTCGGCCACTTCCTCCCGACGGAGCGGCCCGCGCTCTTCTCCGGCATCCACGCGGCGCTGCGCGAGGGAGGCGTCTTCGCCTTCCCGATCGGCGCCCCGCTGCCGCTCGGCTCCCGGGTGTGGTGGGCGACGACGGGCTTCGACGCGGCGATGCGGGTGCGCAACGCGGTGTGGCGTCCCCCCTTCGTCATGTACTACCGCACCTTCCCCCTGGGTCCGGTCCGCGAGGACCTCCGGGCGGCCGGCTTCACGGTGGAAACGGTCCCCCTCGACCACTTCGGCCACCGCCCGGACGGCACTCCCCACTGGCGCCTGGTCCTGGCCCGCCGCCGGTAGCACCGGTAGCGCCGGTAGCGTGCCCGCACCGACGTGCCCGCGCCGGCGTGTCCCGGTGCCTCAGGGGGTGCGGAGGGCGCGTTTGAGGATCTTGCCGCTCGCGTTGCGCGGGAGTTCCGTCACGAACTCCACCGCGCGCGGGACCTTGTAGTTGGCCATCTCCCGGCGGGACCAGGCGATCAGGTCGTCCGCGGTGAGGGTGGAGCCGGGGCGGCGGACCGCGTAGGCCTTGCCGACCTCGCCCAGGCGGGGGTCCGGGATGCCGATCACCGCGACGTCCGCGATGTCCGGGTGGAGGCCGAGGAGCTGCTCGATCTCGGCCGGGTAGGCGTTGAACCCGCCGACGATGAACATGTCCTTGATCCGGTCGGTGATGCGCAGGTTGCCGTCCTCGTCCAGGTGCCCCACGTCACCGGTGTGCAGCCAGCCCTCGGGGGTGATCGTCCGGGCGGTCTCCCCGGGGTCCTCGAAGTAGCCCTGCATGACGTGGTAGCCGCGGACCGCGATCTCGCCCACCTGCCCGGTCGGCAGCGGCCGCCCGTCCGCGTCCAGGATCACCACCTCCGTGTCCGGTATGGCCCGTCCGGAGGTGGCGGAGACCGTCTCCGCGGGGTCGCCGCGGCGGCACATGGTGACGATGCCGCTGGCCTCGGAGAGCCCGTACGCCGTGAGGACGGTGGCGATGCGCAGTTCGCCGCGCAGCCGCTCGACGAGCCGCAGCGGGACCACGGCCGCGCCGGTGACGACCAGGCGCAGGGCGGAGAGGTCGTGGTGGTCGCGCTGGGGGTGGTCGAGGAGCGACTGGTGGAGGGTGGGCGGCCCGGGGAGTACGGAGATCCGCTCGGCGGCGACGTTCGCGAGGACGGTGTCCACGTTGAACACGGGCTGCGGGACCATCGTGGCCCCGCGCATCAGGCAGGCGATGATCCCCGCCTTGTAGCCGAAGGTGTGGAAGAAGGGGTTCACGATCAGGTAGCGGTCGCCCTCGCGCAGGCCGGCGAGCTCGCTCCACACGTCGTAGCAGCGCAGGGACTGGGCGTGGGTGATGACCGCGCCCTTGGGGCTGCCGGTGGTGCCGGAGGTGAAGATGATGTCGGAGGGGGACTCGGGGCGGATGGCCTCGGCGCGCTGGCGGACCGCGGCGGCCGGTACGCCGTCCCCGCCCGCCAGGAAGTCCTTCCAGGTGCGGAAGGAGTCGGGGGCGTCGTCGGCGAGGACGACGACCTGCTCCAGGTGCGGCAGTCCGGGCAGCGGCCCGGTGCCGGGGCCCTCGGCCGCGGCGCGGCGCAGGGAGGCGACGTAGGAGGTGCCGAGGAAGGTGCCGGTGACGAAGAGCAGCCGGGCCCGGCTGCGCTCCAGGACGTACGCGGCCTCCGCGCCCTTGAAACGCGTGTTGAGGGGGACGAGCACCGCGCCGGCCGAGACGGCGCCGAGGGCGCAGACGATCCACTCCAGGGTGTTCGGGGCCCAGACCGCCACCCGGTCTCCGGGCTCGACCCCTGCGGCGACGCAGGAGGCGGCGGCGCGCTCGACGCGCTCGCCGAGCTGCGCGTAACTGATCCGCGTGCGCCCGTCGACGACGGCCTCGCGGTCGGCGTACTGTGCCGCTGCCGCCCGGACGAGCTGCGCGATGCTGCCCCAGCGCAGATCCCCGCGCACGTTCTCACGTACGTCCTCGCGCCCGTCGTCGCCCATGCGTGCCGCCTTCCCGCAAACCCGGTAGCTGACTATCCGTCAGATTAGCTGTAGCCTTCGCGGCTGTCAGTACTGGCGCACCCCGGAGGTGGCGATGGCGGCAACGCTCAAGGACGCGACGGCGATAGTCGGCATCGGGCAGACCGCCTTTGCCAGACAACTGCCGCAGTCCGAAAAGGAACTGGCCTGCCGGGCCGTTCTCGCGGCCCTCGCCGACGCCGGCATCGAACCGTCCGAGGTCGACGCCTTCGCCTCCTACACCATGGAGGAGACCGACGAGGTCGAGGTCGCCAAGGCCATCGGCGCCGGCGACGTCACCTTCTTCTCCAAGGTCGGCTACGGCGGGGGCGGTTCCTGCGCCACCGTCGGCCACCTCGCCTCCGCCGTCGCCACCGGCCAGGCCACCGTCGGCGTCGCCTGGCGCTCCCGCAAGCGCGGCTCGGGCCCCCGCCCCTGGAAGAACACCGCCGTCCAGCTGCCCACCCCCGGCCAGTGGACCAGACCCTTCGGCCTGCTGCGCCCCGCCGACGAGATCGGCATGCTCGCCCGCCGCTACATGCACGAGTACGGCGCCACCCGCGACCACCTCTTCAACGTCGCCATGGCCTGCCGCAACCGTGCCAACGCCAACCCGGCCGCGATGATGTACGAGCGCCCGCTGACCCGCGAGATGTACATGACCTCCCGCATGATCAGCGACCCGCTCTGCCTCTTCGACAACTGCCTGGAGACCGACGGCGCGCTGGCCTGCGTGATCGTCTCCGCCGAACGCGCCCGCGACTGCCGCCAGAAGCCCGTCTACGTCCACTCCGTCGCCCAGGGCCTGCCCGCCCAGCACCACGGCATGGTCAACTACTGGAACGACGACCCGCTGTCCGGCCCCGCCTGGACCGCCGCCCGCCACCTGTGGAAGCAGGCCGACTTCGGGCCCCAGGACGTGGACGTCGCCCAGATCTACGACGCCTTCACCCCGCTGATCCCGCTCTCCCTGGAGGGCTACGGCTTCTGCGGCCGCGGCGAGGGCGCCGCCTTCACCGAGGGCGGCGCCCTGGAGATGGGCGGCCGGCTCCCCATCAACACCGGGGGCGGCGGCCTGTCCGAGGCGTACGTGCACGGCTTCAACCTGATCAACGAGGGCGTCAAGCAGCTGCGCGGCGTCTCCACCGCCCAGGTGCCCGACGCCGCGACCTGCCTGGTGACGGCGGGCGAGGGAGTCCCGACGTCCGCGATCCTGCTGAGGAGCTGACCCGATGACCACCACGTCCGAAGCCGCCGACGAACTCCTCCTGCCCGTCCCCGACGAGGACGGCGCCCCCTTCTGGGAGTACGCCGCCCGGGGCGAGCTCCGCGTCCAGGCCTGCGCCGACTGCGGCCGGCTGCGCTTCCCGCCCCGCCCCTGCTGCCCGCACTGCCGGTCCTTCGGCAGCGAGTGGCGCCGGATGAGCGGCCGCGGCCGCATCTGGTCCTACGTCCGGCCGCACCCGCCGCTGCTGCCCGCGTACGCCGCGCAGGCCCCGTACAACGTGATCCTCGTGGAACTTGCCGACGCTCCGCACATCCGGCTCGCCGGGAACCTGGTGACCGCGGCCGACGCCCCGCTCGACTCGGTGGACCCGGCCCGGCTGCGGATCGGCGCCCGGGTGCACGTGGTCTTCACCGAGACGGGGGGCATGGCCGTGCCCCGCTGGGTCCTGGAGAAGTCATGACCGTGCGGGTGGAACGGGACAAGGCGACCGGCGTCGCCGTCGTCACCCTGGACCGGGAGCACCGGCACAACGCCATCGACCTGGAGACCGCCGCCGAACTGGGCTCGGTGTGGCGGGAGTTCCGGTTCGCCGAGGAGGTGCGGGCGGTGGTGCTGACGGGCGCCGGGGCGGCCGCCTTCTGCACCGGCATCGACCGCGGCGTCGACGTGCCGCAGCCCGCCTCCCCGTACTCGGCCGACGACCCGCTGATCGCCATCGGCCCCAAGGCGGGCGACCTGTGGAAGCCGGTCGTCGCCGCCGTCAACGGCATGGCCTGCGGCGGGGCCTTCTACCTGCTGGGCGAGGCGGAGTTCCTGATCGCCTCCGAGACCGCCACCTTCTTCGACCCGCACACCACCTACGGGATGGTCAGCGCCTACGAGGCCGTCTACATGGCACAGCGGATGCCCTTCGGGGAAGCCGCCCGGATGTCCCTCATGGGCACGGCCGAGCGGCTCTCCGCGCGCCGGGCCCACGCGATCGGACTGGTCTCGGAACTGACCGCGCCCGAGGAGCTGCTCCCGGCGGCCCTGCGGGCGGCGGAGACCCTGGCCGGCTTCCCCACGGAGGCCGTGCAGGGCACCGTACGGGCCCTGTGGTCGGCGAAGCAGGCCGCGCTCCAGCAGGCCCTGGCCCAGGCTCCGGCGCTGATCGCGCTGGGGAACCTGGCGCCGGAGCGGCAGGCGGAGCTGTTCGGCGCGCGGCGGCCCGGCACGGAGTTCAGGCTGCGCTGACGGCAGGCCTCAGTGCTTGCGCGTGGACTTCGGGGCGGACTTCTTCGGGGTGGACCTGGGCGTGGACCTGGGCGTGGGCTCGGAGCCGCCCGAGGTGGTCCTGGCCGGGCCCGGCGTCCCGGTGCCGGACGATTCGCCGGGCGGGCCGAGCCTGCACGTGGTGACCTCGGCCGCACGCGAGGGCTCCTCGAGCGCGACCTCGACCGTCCGGGTCTCACGGGGCTCCAGGGTCGCCTCGACCTCGGTCGACTCGATGACGGCGCCGTTCGCGCCCTCCCGGTACAGGTTCACCGTGAAGGTCGCCTTGCGGTCCACGTTCGAGGTGAACCGGACCGTGGTGACCGGCGGGGTGGCGCCGACGCAGGTGACCACGACCGCCGTGGCCGGGGCGCCGCTCGCACTCGCGGAGGGCGACGCGGTGGCCGTGCCGTCGCTGCTGCCGCCGCCGTGGCTCTTCTTCTTGCTCTTGGAGCTGGAGCACCCGCCACCGCTGCTGCTCTTGCTCTTGCCGCTGCTCCCGCTGCTGCTACTTCCGCCGTGCGACGAGAAGCCGGTCAGGGCGAGCACGACCCCCACCAGCACAGCGGTGAACCTGATACGACGCCCAGCCACCATGGCCAAAACCCCTCCCCCTGGGACAACGGCGGGTCACGCTACCAGCCAGGACGCACCAGGTAGGAAAAACATAAGTACGATGCGAAGACCATTGCACGCCGGAACAGTCCGGGGTGCGGGCCGCGGGGCCCGGGCGTAGCGTCGGGATCGAGATCCCTATCCCGGAGGGCCGGGCATGCTCCGCAACGCACTCGGCTCCCTGATGGGTCTGATCGGAGCGGCGGCCGCCGTCCGGAGCCCCTTCCGTGCCTGGTACGACGGCCGTCACGGACGCGACTACGGCGTCCAGGAGCTTTTCAGCTCCGCCGGGATCACCGGCCACACACCCACCCTGCTGGCCTCGATCCTGCTCCCGTACCTCTTCGCCGCGGTCCTCACCCTGTGCGCGGTGCTGCTCCGCTCGCGGCTGCTGATGGCGCTGGCGGGGCTGGTCGTACTCGGCTTCACGATCCTGTGGATGGTCCGCCAGGGCCAGGCCGTGGGCAGCCTCTCGGTGGGCGGCGACGACCGGGGCCTCGACGACGGCCTCGCCAACGCCCTCGGCGCGGGCGCCCTGATCCTCCTGGGCGCAGCGGTCATGCGCGGCCGCCCCACCCCCCGTCCCCGCCCCCTCCCCCCGACGACGCCCGTTTCCGGCTGACCCCGGAAACGGCGGCGGCCCCGGCCCCCCGGAGGGGGCGGGGCCGACCGGCCGGACAGGCGGGTGGGGATCAGGCGGCGTCGACGACGCCGGAGGCCGCGATCTCGACCTTGCCCTTGGGGGCGCCGGACTGGGAGCCCAGGGCCTCGATCTGGTCCACGAGCTCCTGGCCCGAGACGACCTCGCCGAAGACGACGTGCTTGCCGTCGAGCCACGGGGTGAGGACGGTGGTGATGAAGAACTGCGAGCCGTTGGTGTTGCGGCCGGCGTTCGCCATCGACAGGAGGTACGGGCGGTCGTGCTTCAGCTGGAAGTTCTCGTCCTCGAACTTCTCGCCGTAGATGCTCTTGCCACCGGTGCCGTTGTGGTTGGTGAAGTCACCACCCTGCAGCATGAACTGGGGGATGACGCGGTGGAAGCCCGAGCCGGCGTAGCCGTAGCCGTTCTGGCCGGTGGCCAGCTCACGGAAGTTGCGCGCCGTCTTCGGGACGACCTCGTCGAAGAGGTTGAAGACGATGCGGCCGGCGGGGGCGCCGTTGATGGTGATGTCGAAGTAGACGTTGCTCATGGGGTCCATCCTGTCACTCCCGGTGCGGTGCGCTACCCGGCGGGGCCGCAGCCCCGCCTCCTGGCAGGTCAGCCGCTCGTACGGGTGCCCGTCCCCTTCGCCGCGTCCAGGGCGTACACGCAGCGGTCCTTGCTGCATGCGTAGACCACGCCCGCCTCCGCCACCGGGGCGCCCGTGATCTCGCCGCCCGTGGCCAGCTTCCAGCGCAGCTGGCCGCCCGCCGCGTCCAGGGTGTACAGGCAGTGGTCGGCCGAGCCGAAGTGCACCCGGCCGTCCGCGACCGCCGGCAGGCCGGTGATCTCGCCGCCCGCCGCGAACCGCCACTTCGGGGTGCCGGTGACCGCGTCGAGCGTGTACAGCGCGCTGCCCGCGCCCAGGTGGACGTTGCCGTTCGCCACCACCACCGGGTCCGAGGACTGCCGTCCCTCGGTCGCGATGCGCCAGCGGTCCTGGCCGGTGACCGTGTCGAGGGCGTAGACCGTGCCCAGGTAGTCGACGAGGTAGACCCCGCCGCCCGTGACGGCCGCGCCCGGCGCGAAGGCCGGGGCCGCCAGGAAGACCGCGGGAGCCTCGAAGTGCCAGCGGACCCGGCCCGAGGCCCGGTCCACCGAGATGACCCGGGTTCCGGCCGCGACGTAGACGTTGCCGTCCGGCGCCGGGGTGACCCGCACGGGCACGTTCCCGCAGGAGGTCGCGTCACCGATCGGGTAGGACCAGGACTCGCGGCCGGTACGGGCGTCCAGGGCGCGCAGCCGGGCGTCCTGCCACACGTACACCGTGCCGTCGTGGAGGACGGGGGCCGCCTCCGGGGTCTCGAAGTCGCTCTGCGCGCCGGTCAGCTCCCACAGCTTGTGGCCGTTGGAGGCCTCCCGGCCCTGGACACCGCCGCCGCGGGTGGCGGTGACGACCGTGCCGCGCTCGGCGCGCAGCGCGTACACCCAGGCGTCGGTGGACAGCCGCCACCGCTCGGAGCCGTCGCCGGCGTCGAGCGCGTACAGGGAGGGGCCGTCGGAGGCGTGGATCCGGCCGTCGGCGACCGCCATGGACCAGGCGACGTCACGGGTCTTGAACTGGCGGCGGCCGCTCGCCACGTCCAGCGCGTGGACCTCGAAGGAGGTCACGTAGAGCAGGTTCCCGGCAACGGTCGGGGTACCCCAGACCTCGTTGGACATGCGGAAGCGCCACGGCCGCCAGCGGCCGCTGTCCGGGGCCGGAGCGGGGCTCGGTACGGGCTGCACCGCCGAGGGGGTGGCCACCGACCCGCCGGGCGGGCGGATCCAGCCGGTCGCCGAGTCCGCGGCGGCCGAGGAGGCGTGCGCGGCCGGGGCGGCGGCGCTCGCGCGTGGCCCGGGCCCGATCGGCACCGGCGAGCCGCCCAGGCGCACCGGCTCGCCCGAGGGCACCGGGGACATCGGCGGGTGGTGCGGGCGCTGCGGGACGGCCTGGCCGGTACGCGGGTCCACCCAGGAGTCGGCCCCGCGCGGGCGGCGGTGCGTGACGGCCTCGGAGGCCGGCCCGCGGCCCCCGGAGCCCGGGCCGGGCGCCGGCACCACCGGGACGGGCGCGGGCGGCGTACGGTGCCCCGCGCGCCGGGCCTCGATCATCGCGACGGCCCGGGCGGGCAGCCACGCCGAGGCGGTGCCGCTGTCGTCGCCGCCGTCGAACAGGTGCGGGGCGAGCTGCGCCTGCAGGTCGGCCGGGGTGGGCCGGAGCGTGGCGTCCATCTGCATGCAGGAGTCGATCAGCGGCCGCAGCTCGGGCGGGAGCCCCTCCAGGTTGGGGCCCTCGCGCAGCAGCATGAAGACCGTCTCCACCGGGTTCGCCCCGTGGTACGGCGGGTGCCCGGTGGCGGCGAAGACGAGGGTGGAGCCGAGCGAGAAGACGTCGCTGGCGCCCTTGACGCTGCGCGAGTCCTTGGCCTGCTCGGGCGACATGTAGGCCGGGGTGCCGACGGCGACGTTCGTCATGGTCAGGCGGGTGTTGGAGACCCCGCTCGCGATACCGAAGTCGATCACGCGCGGGCCGTCCTCGACGACGAGCACGTTGGACGGCTTCAGGTCGCGGTGGACCAGGCCGGCGCCGTGGATGGACTGCAGGGCCTCGGCGATGCCGGCCGCCAGCCACCGTACGGCCTGGGCGGGCATGGGCCCGCACTCGTTGACGATCTCCTCCAGGGAGGGCGCCGGGACGTAGGCGGTCGCCAGCCACGGCACGGCGGCGCGCGGGTCGGCGTCGACCACGGCCGCGGTGTAGAAGCCGGACACGGCCCGGGCCGCCTCCACCTCGCGGGTGAAGCGGACGCGGAAGAGCTGGTCCTCGGCGAGCTCGGTGCGCACCGTCTTGATCGCGACCCGCCGTCCGGACGCGGACCGCGCGAGATAGACCAGCCCCATGCCGCCGGCGCCGAGCCGTCCCAGCACCTCGAAGGGGCCGATCCGTCTCGGGTCGTGCTGCGTCAGCTGCTCCACCACTCGCCTCCACACCTCCCCGTACGGGCCACTCAGCGGGCCCGCTTCCACCGGCACGGGGCCCTGCCCCGTGCAGCGTCTCACTCCGGGCGCCGCCCGGGTCGAGCAACCCCGATTCTGTCAGGCCCGGACCCGGTCCGGCCCCGGCACGGCGAGCCGGGCGGTGTGATCTGCTCGGCGATCTCCCCGGGGCGGGGGCGATACGGGCCGTACAGCCCGGTGGCGGGGGGTACGCGCCCGGCGGCGCGCCGACTGCGCGTCGGGCTGCACGCCCGGCTACGCGTCCGGCTTCGTGCGGGGTTCCGAGAGCAGCCCGAAGACCGCCCCCTGGTTGTCGGCGACGACCGCGATCCGCCCGTAGGGGGTGTCGAAGGGGTCGGCGGTGACCCGGCCGCCGAGCCGCTGCACCATGGCGACCGACTGATCGCAGTCAGGTACGGCGAAGTAGGCGAGGAAGTGCGCGGGCATGGCCTCGGGGAAGGCGTCGGTGATCAGACTGCGGCCGAGGACGGCGGTGTCCGTGCCGGGCGCGGTCCCGGGCGGGGACCAGATGCGGTACTCGACGCCGGCGTCGTCCTGGTCCTGCGGGACGTAGCCGAAGACCTTGGCGTAGAAGACGTCGACGGCGTCGCGGGCCCGGGTGTAGACCTCGCTCCAGCAGTACGTGTACGGCTCCTGCTGGGCTTCGAAGCCGTGATGGGTGCCGGGCTGCCACAGGCCGAAGACGGCGCCGCCGGGGTCGGCGGCCATCGCCGCGGTGCCGTACGGGCCGACCGGCATCGGGTCCATCACCATCTGGCCGCCGGCGGCGCGGATGCGCTGGGCGCAGGCGTAGGCGTCGGTGGTGTAGAGGTAGACCCCCCAGACGGTGGGCATGCGGCCGTCGGGCTTGGGTGCGAGGGCGGCGACGTTGCGGCCGCGGCTGTAGGCCTGCGTGTAGTGGCCGTACTCGGCGCCCCCACCCTCGTTGAAGGTCCACCCGAAGAGCTCACCGTAGAAGCGCTTGCCCGCCTCGACGTCCGGAAGCGAGGCGTCCACCCAGCAGGGTGCGCCTTCCGCGAATGCGGCCATGGGCCCGTTTCCTTCCGTTGTGCGGGGGTGTGTACCCTCCCTACCCTCTCAGCCATGATCCGCCCGAAAACTTGTCCACAGCCTGTTGATAAGACTATTCGGGGGAAACCTTGCGGAACCGGGCGACACGCCCGGGCCGGGCGGCGGGCCGCGCCCGGCCCGGGGGCGGCGCGGGACCGGCGCGGGGACACGGCCCGGCCGGGGGCGCGCGGGGGCCGATTTCCGTCCGGAATGCGCCTGCCCGGCCTCCCGGGACCCTCTTCCGCCCAGGCCAGGGACCCCGTAACCCCATTTGCAGGCGGCCGAATAGCGCGCCGATCACCCCTCGGTAAGCTGACGGCATGACAGGACAAGTACGCACCGTCGACGGGCGTGTCGCCGGCCGGCGCGGCCAGGCGACGCGGCAGAAGCTGCTCGACTGCCTCAGCGAGATGCTCAGCTCCTCGCCGTACCGCGACGTCAAAGTGATCGACGTCGCCCGCAAGGCCGGTACCTCCCCCGCGACCTTCTACCAGTACTTCCCGGACGTCGAGGGCGCCGTCCTGGAGATCGCCGAACAAATGGCCACCGAGGGAGCGCAGTTGACGTCGCTCGTCGAGGGCCGGACCTGGGTCGGCAAGTCAGGGTGGGCCGCCGCCGAGGAACTCGTCGAGGGCTTCCTGGAGTTCTGGCGCCGCAACGACGCGATCCTGCGGGTCGTCGACCTCGGCGCGGCCGAGGGCGACAAGCGCTTCTACAAGATCCGCATGAAGATCCTGAACTCGGTCACCAACTCCCTCACGGAATCGATGAAGGAGCTCCAGGCCAAGGGCAAGGTCGACAAGGACATCAGCCCCGCGGCGATGGCCGGTTCACTGGTCGCGATGCTGGCCGCGGTCGCCTCGCACCAGAAGGGCTTCCAGACCTGGGGCGTCAAGCAGGCCGAGCTCAAGCCGAACCTGGCACTGCTCGTCCACCTCGGCATCACGGGCAAGAAGCCCACGAAGTAGCGGCGGCCCCCGGACGCCTTCCAGGGGCCCGCCGCCGACCACGCCCGATCGCCTGCGATCAGCGACGCTCCAGGCGGAACAACCGGATCTCGCGCTCGATGCGCGCCTGGTACGTCGCATACGGCGGCCAGAACCTCAGCACCGCCTGCCACGCCTCCGCGCGTTCCTCACCCGCCAGCAGCCGGGCCCGGACGGGGATGTCCCGGCCTTGCCAACTCACTTCCGCGTCCGGGTGCTTGAGCAGGTTTCCGGTCCATGCCGGGTGCCCGGGCCGGCCGAAGTTGGAGCCGATCAGGATCCATGTCGTCCCGCCGTCCTCCGGCATGCAGGCGAGCGGGGTCGTGCGCGGCTCACCGGTCTTGGCACCCTTGGCGGTGAGGATCACGCCCGGCAGCATCCGGGCGCTGAGGATGACCTTGCCGCGGGTCAGCCTGTGCACCGCCTTGTCCATGGCGGGGATGAAGTGCGGTGCGATCTTGGCGAAGAGCACGGTCGAGGAGACCTTCTGCATCAGCTTGAGGCCGGGAGCCATCAGACGGCCACCTTCTCCGGTGTGGGCGGGGACGTGGGCGGGGACGTGGGGTCGGGCGAAGGTTCCGGCGGAGCCGGGACCGGGGCGGCCGCCGCGCTGGCCGGGCCCGCCGCGCTGGCCGGGCCCGCCGCGCTGGCCGGGCCCGCCGGGTCCGCGAAGAGGCCCGCACGGTCGGCGGCGTGCGCCCGCAGCCGGTGGACCGGCCCGAACAGCAGCTCGTCGGCCGCCGCCCGCTTGAAGTAGAGGTGCGCGTCGTGCTCCCAGGTGAAGCCGATGCCGCCGTGCAGCTGGATCGCCTCACCCGCGGTCACCCGTAGGGCCTCCAGGGCCTGGGCGAGCGCGAGGCCGCCCTGGTCCGGGTCCCAGGCGGCGTAATAGGCCGCCGAGCGGGCCGCCTGCACCTGCACGTACAGGTCGGCGAGGCGGTGCTTGACCGCCTGGAAGGAGCCGATCGCCCGGCCGAACTGCTCGCGCCCGCGGACGTACTCCACCGTGCGGGCCAGCGCCTGACCGGCTGCGCCGACCGCCTCGGCGGCCAGGACGGCAGCGGTGGTACGCCCGGTGGCGGCGAGCGCGCCCAGCACATCCGCCCGTTCGTCGCCGAGCAACTCCGCGCTCACGTTCCGCAGTTCGATCCTGGCCTGCGGGCGGGTCTCGTCCAGGACGGCCTGCCGGGACCGTACGAGGCCCGGCGCGTCCTCCCGTACGAGGAACAGCAGCGTGCGGCTGCGCGCGAAGCCGCCGGTGTGCGCGGCGACCAGCAGCAGCCCGGCGCTGTGCCCGTCGAGCACCTGGACGGCCTCCCCGTACAGCCGCCAGCCGCCCCCGGAGCCGTCGCCGGCGCCGGCGGGGGTGACGGCGCGGGCCTGGACACCGCCCGCGCGGCCGCCGCCGGACCACTGCCCGGAAGTGTCCTCGCCGGTCAGCGCGAGGGCGGTGGCCAGCGCCGGGCCGCTGACGGCGAGGGCGGCGGTCAGCCCGCCCGTGGCCAGCGGCGGGAGCAGCGCGGAGCGCTGGGCCCCGGTACCGAGCGCGGTGATCAGGGGCACGCACAGCGCCGCGGTGGCCAGCAGCGGCGAGGGCAGCAGCGCCCGGCCCGTCTCCTCGCAGGCCAGGGCCAGGTCGGCGGGGGTGCAGCCGACACCGCCGTAATCCTCGGCGATGGCGATGCCGGGCAGCCCGAGCTGCCGGGCCAGCTGCTGCCAGAGCTCGCGGTCATGTCCGGCAGCGGTGCGGACGGCGGCCTTGACCTCGTCGGGGCCGCAGCGTCTGCCCAGGATCTCGCGCAGGGTACGGCGTATCTCGTCCTGCTCCGCGGTGAAGGCGGCATCCATCGTCGGGCTCCTCCCGGGGGCACCTCCCAGCGGTGACTGGGGGTATCTGACGGGCCGTCATATTAGGCCCGGCGGGGACAGATGCACAGGGGGCGGCGGGGGTGGGTTGCGCGGCGGGGTCTAGCGTCTGACACCTCGTCAGATATACCGTCCCCTCATGCCTGGACCCCTATCTGGACCCGCATCCGGACCCATACCTGGACCCGCGCCTGGAAGCGCGCCTGGACCCGCATCCGGACCCGCACCTGGACTCACTTCCGGCCCCGCGTCCCGCGCCCGCCGCAGGGTCGCGGTGGTCGGCGTCGCCCTCTCGGACTGCGGCCGGGTCGACGGCTCCACCCCCTACGCCCTGCACGCGCAGGCCGCCCGGCGCGCCCTGGCCGACTCAGGCCTGCACCGCTCCGTCATCGACGGCTTCGCCTCGGCCGGCCTCGGCACGCTCGCACCGGTCGAGGTGGCCGAGTACCTGGGCCTGCGCCCCACCTGGGTCGACTCCACCTCGGTCGGCGGCTCGACCTGGGAGGTCATGGCCGCCCACGCGGCGGACGCGATCGCCGCCGGGCACGCCGACGCCGTGCTCCTCGTCTACGGCTCCACGGCCCGCGCGGACATCAAGGCGCGGCGCCGCACGTCCAACCTCTCCTTCGGCGCGCGGGGACCGCTGCAGTTCGAGGTCCCGTACGGCCACACACTGATCTCCAAGTACGCCATGGCCGCCCGCCGCCACATGCACGAGTACGGGACGACCCTGGAACAGCTCGCCTCCGTGGCCGTACAGGCCCGGGCGAACGCGGCCACCAACCCGGACGCCATGTTCCGCGGCCCGATCACGGTCGAGGACGTACTCGGCGGCGACATGATCGCCGACCCCTTCACCAAGCTGCACTGCTGCATCCGCTCGGACGGCGGCTGCGCGGTGCTCCTGGCGGCGGAGGACTACGTACCGGACACCGCGAAGGCCCCCGTCTGGATCCTGGGGACCGGCACGTCCGTCTCCCACACCACCATGTCGGAGTGGGAGGACTTCACGGTGTCCCCGGCGGCGGTATCGGGCCGTATCGCCTTCGAGCGGGCCGGCCTCACCCCGGCCGACGTGGACCTCGCCGAGATCTACGACGCCTTCACGTACATGACCCTGGTGACCCTGGAGGACCTCGGCTTCTGCGCGAAGGGCGAGGGCGGGGCCTTCGTGGAGAAGGGCCGCTTGCTGCGCGACGGGGAACTCCCGGTCAACACCGACGGCGGTGGCCTCTCGGCCTGCCACCCCGGCATGCGCGGGCTGTTCCTCCTGGTCGAGGCCGTCCGCCAACTCCGCGGCGAGGCGGGGGCCGGCCAGGTCACCAAACCCGGCGGCCGCCTCCCGGAGGTCGCCCTGGCCTCGGGCACGGGCGGCTGGTTCTGCTCGTCGGGAACGGTGCTGCTGGGACGGGGGTGACCGGCCCCCGGGGCGGGGGCGGGGCGGGGGCGGGGGCGGCTCGTGCAGGGCCGGATGGTACGGCGGGGGCTCCGGAGGGGCGGGATCTGCCCGATCGGAATCAGGGATGTGTATGGGGGTTTCCCGTCAGTCCCATCGTCCCTCCGTGTCGGGCCGGTCCCTCAAGGGCGCTCCTGCGTCGCGTCGCTACGCGATGGCCTTCGGCCACCCTTGACCGACCGACCCGCCCCGGAGAAACGAAAGACTGCCGGGAAACCCCCAAAGGAACGGGCCGGGCGATCCAGGAGCAGGACGGGCACATCAGAGACCTTCGGGCGGGTCGGGCGTGAGGGGCGAGCAGGAGGCGGGGCCCATAGGAACGGCCTGCCGGGACGGGGAAGCGCGTCCAATCGCTACGCGCTCCTCATCTCTCAGCGTCCGACGACCGTCCTGGGCTGGACATATGCCGCCCATTCCCCCGCAGGTGCTCCTCACGGGAAGCGTCCGACGGCCGACTGGGGTGGGGGGCGTGGGACAGCGGGTATTTCGTCGTGGATGCGGGTCAAGCGCAGGTGGGCGGCCCGAAAGGCCGACCGTTTGCCCCCTTTACTCCCGTTTGGGCACGAGCGTATGGGGTGATGCTCGCGCTGACCCGGCTCCACGACGGAATGGCCGAGCTGTGAGCCGTCAGCCCCGGATCGCCATCGGTCGCCGTGCGCCTCTCACCCGTATGGCCCCACCGGCGCGCCATGGAGGTTCGTCACGCGCAGGATGGCCCGTAGGGATCCGGAAATCAGGAGGCGACGTTATGTTCTTCTTCTACAGCAAGGACACGGGAGCCGCAGGAACGGGCAAGCTCGGTCCCGGTGGCGAATACGTCAACCTGAAGGACTTCCCGGCCGGGCAGTTCGGCAAGTGGACGCACATCGTGCCCGGCGGCGGCCAGCTCTTCTTCTTCAGCCGGAACACGCGGGCCGCAGGAACGGGCAAGCTCAACGCCGGCGGCGAATACGTCAGCCTCAAGGACTTCCCGGCCGGACAGTTCGGGGACTGGACCCACATCGTGCCCGACGGCGGCCAGGTCTTCTTCTACAGCAGGGACACACGGGCCGCCGCATCGGGCGAGTTCACTGCCGGCGGCGACTACGCCCACCGCAAGGACTTCCCGGCCGGACAGTTCGGGAGCTGGAGCCACATCCTCTGGGCCGGCGGCGACACCCGCTCCCGCTTCTTCTTCTACAGCGGGGACACGCGGGCCGGAGGATCGGGCGAGCTCGACGACGTCGGCGGCTACGTCAACCTGAAGGACTTCCCGGCCGGACAGTTCGGCAATTGGAGCCACATCGCCTTCGACGACGGTGCCTCCAAGCTCTTCTTCTACAGCAGGGACACACGGGCCGCCGGATCGGGCCAGCTCGACGCCAGCGGCAACTACGCGCATCTGAAGAGCTTCCCGGCCGGACAGTTCGGGAGCTGGAGCCACATCGTGCCGACCCGCCGCAAGCTCTTCTTCTACAACAGGGACACACGGGCCGCCGCATCGGGCGAACTCGATGAGAACGGCAACTACGCGCACCTGAAGAGCTTCCCGGCCGGACAGTTCGGAGACTGGACCCACATCGGTGTGACCCAAGAGGGCACTCCGTGACGGGACGGCCCGACCACAGGCGGTCGTCGGACGCATAGCAGCATGGGGCGACGGTCATGGGCGGCCTATGTCCAGCCCAGGACCGGGTGGAGACGCTGAGAGATGAGGAGCGCGTAGCGATCGGACGCGCTCCCCCGACACGGGCCATGGTCTGTGATGGGCCCCGCCTCTCGGTCGTGCCCACCCGGGTCTCCTCGGGCATCTCTGATCGCCCCGTCCTGATCCTTGATCTCCCGGCCCGTTCCTTTGGGGGTTTCCCGGCAGTCTTTCGTTTCTCCGGGGCGGGCCGGTCGGTCAAGGGTGGAGCGCAGCGACATCGCGTAGCGACGCGACGTAGGAGCGCGCTTGAGGGACCGGCCCGGCACGGAGGGACGATGGGACTGACGGGAAACCCCCATACACATCGCTGATTCCGCCCGGGTGGCTCCCGACTACCCGAAGCCCCCGCCGCGCTTCGTCTGATTCCGCCCGCCCGGCCCCGCCTTCCGAAGCCCCCGCCCGTCACACCTGGCCCCCGCCCCCGCCCTGCTGTTCCATATGCCTCATGACCAGCGAGACCAGCGAGATCAGCAGCGACGAATTCCGTGCCACCCTGCATTCCCTGCGGGTGTGGGACTCCCCGCTCCCCGGGTTCGATGCCTCCGCCGCGCCCCGGGAGCCCTTGGCGCTGTTCCGGGAGTGGTTCGTGCATGCCGCCCGGGCGGGGCAGTCGGAGCCGCACACCATGACTCTGGCGACGGTGGACGGGGAGGGGCGGCCCGATGTGCGGACGTTGATGCTGCACGACGTCGACGCGCGCGGCTGGCACTTCGCCTCGCACGCCACCAGCGCCAAGGGCGTGCAGCTGGCCGGGCACCCGGATGCGGCGCTCGGGTTCTACTGGCCGGCCGTGGGCCGCCAGGTCCGCGTCCGGGGGCGGGTCACCGCCTGCGGGCCCGAGGAGAGCCGGGCGGACCTGGCGGTCCGCTCGCGGGGTGCGCTCGCCGCCGCTCTCACGGGCCGGCAGAGCGAGGTGCTCGGCTCCGCCGAGGAGCTGGCGCGGGTGGCCGCGGCCGCCTGGGAGCGGGCCGGAGCCGAGCCGGACGCGCCGGCTCCGACCTGGACGCGGTATGTGCTGGACCCCGCCGAGGTGGAGTTCTTCCAGGGTGACGCCGCGCGCCGGCACATCCGCCTGCGGTACTCCCGTACGGAAGGCGGGTCCTGGGAGCGCGAGCTGCTCTGGCCCTGATCCCCGGCCCGAAGCACTCAGTCCGGTGGCGGCGCCGGCTGGAAGACCGCCACCCACACCCCGTCCGCGGCCTCGCGGAAGGCGACCGTCAGCGGCATGCCGATGCGCAGGTCCGCCCCCTCGCGGTCCACCACCTCGGTCATCATCCGCGGGCCTTCGGCGAGGTCGACGACCGCCGCCGTGTACGGGACGCGCGTACCGAACGGCGGGAGGTCGTTGCGGTGGATGACCGACCAGGTGTAGAGGGTCGCCCGGCCGCTCGCCGTCTCCCACGTCACGCGGTCCTCGCCCGCCCAGCAGAACGGGCAGAACTCGCGCGGGTAGTGGTGCGCCCGCCCGCAGTCGGCGCAGCGCCGCAGGAGCAGCCGGCCCTCGGCCGCCGCGTCCCAGTAGGGCCGGGTGAACTCGTCCGCCTCGGGGAGGTCGTACCGCACCGTGCCGGTCACAGGAACAGTCCGGTCGCCGCGTCGAGGGACCAGGTCTGCCAGGACATGGCGAGGAGGGCGACGAGGGAGATGAGCGCCATCATCGCGTTCTGGCCCTGCTCGGCCCAGTCGTGGATCATCAGCACGAGGTAGAGCAGGTTCAGCAGGAGTCCGCCGATCAGTGCGACCGGGGTCAGGAAGCCGAGTACGAGGCCCAGCCCGAGGGCGAGTTCCGCGTAGACGACGATGTACGCCATCGTCTTCGGCCGTGGTGCGACGACCAGCTCGAAGCCGCCCTTGACGAAGGTCCAGCGGTGTTTGCCGGCGACGTCGGCGGCCCAGGCTATGCCGGTGCCGCGCTCGAACCAGCCTTTCTTGTCCTTGTGCCGCCAGCTCTCCAGCCACCACAGGCCGAGGCCTATCCGGAGCACGGCGAGCCATTCGGCTCCACTGAGCCAGATGGTCTGCATCGGCAGCCCCACCCCTCTCGCGATCGACGCGCACGCTCTATCTGACGGTACGTCAGTTGAGCGGATCCGGGGCGATCGCGCAAGGCCCCGGCCGACCGCGGGTCCGCCGCCCCCGCGGGCGTTCCGGGCGCCCGTGATCGATCCGCAATCGATTCCCCGCCCGACCGAGACCCATCAACCCAGCGTGGCGATACGATCACACCTCATGCCCGGAGACCCCACAGCACCCGACATGACCACCCAGCCCCGCCCCGTGTACGTCATCGGGGCCGGCCCCGGCGGCCTCGCCGCGGCCGCCGCGCTGCGCGCCCGCGGGGTCCGCGCGGTGGTCGTCGATAAGTCCGACGCGGTCGGCGCGTCCTGGCGGCAGCACTACGACCGGCTGCGCCTGCACACCACGCGCCGGCTCTCCGCCCTCCCGGGTCTGGCCATGCCGCGCCGCTTCGGGCGCTGGGTCTCCCGCGACAACGTCGTGCGCTATCTGGAGAAGTACGCCGAGTTCCACGAGCTGGAGCTGGTCACCGGTGTGGAGGTGACACGGATCGAGCCCGCCGGGCCCGGCCCCGAGGGCGAGGACGGCTGGACCTTGCACGCCAGCGGCGGCCGGGAGCTGGCGGCCGCGGCCGTGGTCGTCGCCACCGGGTACAACCACACGCCCGCGCTCCCCGACTGGCCGGGCCGGGACGCGTACGAGGGCCGGCTGCTGCACGCCGGCGAGTACCGCAACCCCCAGCCGTACGCCGGCCAGGACGTCCTCGTCGTCGGCGTCGGCAACACCGGCGCCGAGATAGCCGTCGACCTCGTCGAGGGCGGCGCGGCGCGGGTGCGGCTCGCCGTGCGCACCGCGCCGCACATCATGCGCCGCTCCACCGCCGGCTGGCCGGCCCAGCGTAGCGGGATCCTCGTACGCCGGCTGCCGGTGCGGCTCGTGGACCGGGTGGGCCGGCTCGTCGCCAGGGCCTCCGTCCCGGACCTGTCGGCGTACGGGCTTCCGCGCCCGGCCACCGGCCTGTACAGCAGGGTCAAGCAGGGGTCGATACCGGTACAGGACGTCGGTCTGGTCGACGCGGTCCGCAGCGGCAAGGTGGAGCCGGTGGCCGCCGTCGAGGCCTTCGACGGCGCCGAGGTGGTGCTCGCGGACGGCTCGCGGATCACCCCGGACGCGGTGATCGCGGCGACCGGCTACCGCCGGGCCCTGGAGGGGCTGGTCGGCCACCTCGGGGTGCTCGACGAGCGCGGCCGCCCGCGTACGCACGGCGCCCGCGCCCCCGAGCAGGCCCCCGGCCTGTACTTCACGGGATTCACCAACCCCATCAGCGGCATGTTCCGGGAGATGGCCCTGGACGCGGAGAAGATCGCAAAGGCCGTCGCCCGCCGGTCGGCGAAGGGCGCCTCGTGAAGCCGACCGGCTCGGTCGCTCCGGCCTCCCGGATCCGGGAGGCCGCCAGGACCGCGTGGAGCGAGCCCCTGTCCCGCTGGTACCTGGTGCTGCTCACGGTCTGCGCGGTGTGGTCGTCGGCAGGCGGCGTCGGGCCCGGCGAGGACGGCTGGCTGATCCGCAACATCGCCGTGGTGCTGACGATGCCCTGGCTCCTCCTCGTGCACCTTTTCCTCGTCGTCACCCAAGTCGACACCTGGCTGCTCGGCTACAGCCTCTACTTCGAGTCCCCCGCCTGGCTGTTCGAGCCGCTCTGGATGCTCTACTGCCTGACCGCCGGGCTGCTGAACGCCCGGCTGCTGGCCCGCGTGTCGCGCTCGACGCGGGAGGCGGGATCCGCGCCGTGGTGGGTTCCGATGTTCACCCTGGCCTTCTTCGCCGGGCTGTTCGCCCTCTGGCACGCCTGAGCCGCGGCGGGCGCCGTGCGGGTCGGGCCGGGGGCCGGGCCGCGTCGGGCCGGGCCGGGGGCCGGGCCGCCTCGGGCCGGGCCGGGGGCCGGGGCCGCCTCGGGTCGGGCCGGGGGCCGGGGCCGCCTCGGGTCGGGTCGGGTCGGGTCGGGTCGGCCGAATCGCGCCCTGGACTGGTCCCGGCGGGATCTGCCACCGTTCACTTCACCACACCACCTCCACACCTTTCCTGCGCAGCCCTGTTCCTGACGGCACGTCAGTTCAGTAATCTGACTACACGTCAGTTATTGAGTTCCATCGAGGTTCATCGAGCAGGAGCGGGCGGCAACGATGCTTGGATCTACTCACGGCACCCTCACCACCGACTTCCGCGCACGTGTCGAGGCCTGCGGGGAGTCTCCCAGGACCGCCGTCCACTCGTCGGCGGCCCCCTCCGCCGACGACGCGGTCCCCCTGGACGTCAGCGGACGACCGCTGCACGCCGACGTGCCCGACCTGGACCGGTTCTTCCGGCCCGAGTCCGTGGCCGTCATCGGCGCCTCCGACACGGAGGGCCGGCCCAACACCGGCATCACCCGCCAGCTCATCGCCTGGGCGGAGCGCGTCGGCGCCCGGATCCACCCCGTGCACCCCACCCGCCCCACCGTCTTCGGGCTGACCTGCCACGCCTCCGTGGCCGACCTGCCCGAACAGGTGGACCTCGCCGTCCTCCTCGTCGCCGACCCGCTCCCCGTCATCGAGGAACTGGCCGAGACCAAGGTCAAGTTCGCGGTCGCCTTCGCCTCCGGCTTCGCCGAGACCGGCGACGCGGGGGCCGCCGCCCAGGAGCGGCTCGGCGCCGCCGTCCGCGGCTCCGGCCTGCGCCTGCTGGGCCCCAACACCAACCTCAACGCCTTCGAGAAGTTCCGCGAGGACCTCGACGGCCCGGCGATCGCCCTCATCACCCAGTCCGGCCACCAGGGCCGGCCCGTCTACACCCTCCAGGAGCTGGGCATCCGGCTCTCCCACTGGGCGCCCACCGGCAACGAGGCGGACCTGGAGACCTCCGACTTCATCTCCTACTTCGCCGAGCAGCCCGAGGTCGGGGCCATCGCCTGCTACGTGGAGGGCCTCAAGGACGGCCGGTCCTTCCTGCTCGCCGCCGACCGGGCCGCCCGCAACGGCGTCCCCGTCGTCGCCGTCAAGGTCGGCCGCACCGAGACCGGCGCGCGCATGGCCGCCTCCCACACCGGGAAGCTGACCGGCGCCGACACCGTCGTGGACGCCGCCATGCGCCAGTTCGGCGTCATCCGCGTCGACGGTCTCGACGAGCTCCAGGACACCGCCGCCCTGCTCGCCCGGGCCCGCAGGCCCAAGGCGGACGGGGTCGTCGTCTACTCCATCTCCGGCGGCACCGGGGCGCACTTCTCCGACCTGGCCACGGAGGCGGGCCTGACCCTGCCCACCCTCTCGCAGGCCAAGCAGGACGAACTCCACCAGTGGATCCCGCCGTACCTGAACGTCGCCAACCCCGTCGACAACGGCGGCCACCCGGTCGGCGACTGGCGCGGCCGGAAGATCATCGACGCGATCCTCGACGACCCCGAGGTGGGTGTCCTGATCTGCCCGATCACCGGCCCCTTCCCGCCCATGAGCGACAAGCTCGCCCAGGACCTGGTGGACGCCGCCGAGCAGAGCGACAAGCTGATCTGCGTGATCTGGGGCTCCCCGGTCGGCACCGAGGACGCCTACCGCACCACCCTTCTCGGCTCCTCCCGCGTCGCCACCTTCCGTACCTTCGGCAACTGCATCACCGCTGTGCGCGCCTACCTCGGCCACCACCGCTTCACCGCCGGATACCGCTCCCCGTTCGAGGACGCACCGCGCACGCCCTCGCCCTCGTACCGCAAGGCGCAGGCCCTGATGCGGCCGTCGCAGCAGCTCAGCGAGCACGCGGCGAAGCAGCTCCTGCGCGCCTACGGGATACGGGTCCCCCGCGAGCAGCTGGTGACCAGCGCGGCGGCGGCGGTCCGCGCGGCCGGGCTGGTCGGCTACCCGGTGGTGATGAAGGCCTCGGGCCCGCAGCTGGGGCACAAGACGGAGCTCGGCCTGGTGAAGATCGGCCTCACTTCGGCGAGCCAGATCCGTGACGCGTACCGGGAGCTGACCGACATCGCGCGCTACGAGAACGTGCCGCTCGACGGGATCCTGGTCTGCCAGATGGTGGAGCGGGGCGTGGAGATGGTCGTCGGCGTGACCCAGGACGACCTCTTCGGCCCCACCGTCACCGTCGGGCTGGGCGGGGTCCTGGTGGAGGTCCTGCACGACGCGGCGGTCCGGGTGCCGCCGTTCGGCGAGGACCAGGCGCGGGCGATGCTGAGGGAGCTGCGCGGGCATGCGCTGCTGGAGGGCGTACGGGGGGCGCCCCCGGCCGATGTGGACGCCCTGGTGGAGGTCGTGCTGCGCATCCAGCGGATGGCGCTCGAACTGGGCGACGAGCTGTCCGAGCTGGACATCAACCCGCTGATGGTGCTCCCGCGGGGGCAGGGGGCGGTGGCGCTGGACGCGCTCGCCATCTGCCGCTGACGCTGCGCTCGCCCCGCGGCCACCGCTGCGCGGAGCCTCTCCCCGCCCCGCCCTTTCGCCGCTTCCCGGGCTCCGCCCGGACCCCGTACGTGCGCTGCGCGCCCGTGCGCTCAAACGCCGCGCGGGCTGGAAATCCTCCAGCCCCGCCGGCCTTTGAGGCGCGGGGGCTCGGGGGCAGCGGCGCCCCCGCAACGGCGCCGCACGCACCGCACCCCATCCCCCCGGAACGGGAGTTCACCATGACCGGCATCACGGAGGACGAAGTCCTCCACCGCATCGAGAACAACGTCTCGTGGATCACCCTCAACCGCCCCGAGGCCATGAACGCCGTCACCTGGGACCAGCGCGAGCGGGTCATCGCGCTGCTCGCCGAGGCCTCCGCCGACCCGGCCGTGCGGGCCGTCGTCGTCACCGCCACCGGCAAGGGCTTCTGCGCGGGCGCCGACCTGCGCGGCAGCGCCCCCGCGGGCGAGAGGGTCGCCGGTGACGTCGCCCGTATGATCCGCCTCGGCGCGCAGCGCCTGATCACCGCCGTGCTCGACTGCGAGAAGCCCGTCCTCGCCGCCGTCAACGGCACGGCCGCCGGCATCGGAGCCCACCTGGCCCTCGCCTGCGACCTCGTGATCGCGGCCGAACCGGCCCGGTTCATCGAGGTGTTCGTCCGTCGCGGCCTGGTCCCCGACGGCGGGGGCGCGTATCTGCTGCCGCGGCTCGTCGGGCCGCAGAAGGCCAAGGAGCTGATGTTCTTCGGCGATGCCGTCCCGGCCGCCGAAGCCGAGCGCCTGGGTCTGGTCAACCGGGTGGTTCCGGCGGCGGAGTTGGAGGCGACGGCCCGTGAATGGGCCGAGCGGCTCGCCCAGGGGCCCACCCGGGCCCTGGCCATGACCAAGCAGCTCGTCAATGCCTCCCTGGACGGTGACCGGGCGGCCGCACTCGCCGCCGAGGCCACTGCCCAGGAGATCAACATGACCACCGCCGACGCGAACGAGGGCGTGGCGAGCTTCGTGGAGCGCCGCTCGCCCAAGTACCTCGGCCGCTGACGGAACCGCCCCGGCGAACTACATCCGCGGGTCGGGCTTGAGCAGCGCGAACACCGCTCCGGCCGGGTCGGCCAGCCAGGCGATCCGGCCGACCTCGGGGAGGTCGGTGGCCGGCATGAGCACCGATCCGCCGTTCGCCTTGGCCGCCGCGACGGTGGCGTCGACGTCCGCCGAAGCGAAGTAGGGCACCCAGCGCGCCTGGTCGTTCCCGCCCTCGCCCAGGAAGGGGGCGATCCCTCCGAAGGAGGCGTCCTGCTGGTCCCCGTCGGCAGTGCTCAGCACCCGGTACATCATTCCGGGCGCGGGCATCTCGGCGCTGCGCCAGCCGAACACCCCGGTGTAGAAGGCGATGTCGGCGACGGGGTCCGCCACGTGGAGTTCGGTCCACACCAGCGTGTTGTCGGCGGAGGTCAGCTGGAGCCCGGCGGTCTTCCCGGGCTGCCAGCAGGCGAACTCGGCGCCCTGCGGGTCGGTGAACTGGGCCAGCCAGCCCTCTCCCATGACGTCCATGGGCTCCATCCGGACCGTGCCGCCGCCGGCGGTGACGGCCGTCGCGGTGGCCTGGATGTCGGGGGTCATGAAGTGCTGCATCCAGGCGGACGTGGCCCCCTCCTCGGTGAGCGGCCCGAGCGCGGCGACGGTCTTGCCGTCGACCTGGAAGAACCCGTACCCGCCCGCCTCGGGTCCGGCGGAGACGAACTCCCAGCCCAGGACGGCGTTGTAGAACGCTGCGGCCGCCTCGGTGTCGGGGCTGCCGAGGTCGAGCCAGTTGGGTGATCCGGTGGTGAAGTCGGTGCCGAGCATGGGGTCCTCCCGGGACTACGGCGGCGGTACGAGGTCGCTGCCACGATGCCGAGCCTCCACCCGCGCCCGGGCGTACGGACCCACGGAGGCAGGGGGTTTCACCCGTGTGGGGGTACGGGATGCTCGGCGCGACGGTCGGCGGCCAGCGGCCGGCGGCCGGGGCTCACGGCGAGAGGAGGACGTCCGGCGGGCCGGAGCGCCACATGGGGCGCATGGAGCCGGGGCCCGTGTTGCCGACCGGGTGGAGCTCGGGGCGGCGGCCCGCGGGACCGGCCTCCTGCCACTGCGTCTGCCAGCCGGGGCAATCGCCGACGGTCAGTTCCACCCCGGCCCGCTGGCCGGACCGCGCGTCGGCCGGCTGTTCCCGCCAGGTGCCCGTGGCGGTGCAGCGCGCCACGGAGCCGTCGCCCGGATTGACCGGGAGGTCCTCGACGGCGAGCTCGCCGCCCTCCCGGAGCCGGACCGTCCCGCCGCCCTCACCGCGCCAGGTGGCCGCGTGGTGCGGCTGCCGCGCCCCGGACAGCTCGTAGCCGTTCGTGGTGAACCCGTCGCTCGCGTACGGCCCGCCGACCAGGGCGGCCAGCGCGAGTACGCCGGAGGTGATGTACGCCGCCGTCGCGACGTAGCCGCACGACCGGGTGGTGCGCAGCGCCAGGCCCGCCACCAGCAGGGGGAGTACGCCGCTGCCCGCGATCCAGGCCAGGGAGGGGAGGAACGGGACCCCCGCCGCACGCCACAGGAAGAAGGCGCAGGCCGCCGACATGCCGAGGAGCCAGGCCGGTGCGGCGGCGACTTCGCCCGTCCGGCGGGCCAGGGCGAGGGCCGGGCGGGTGAAGACGAAGGAGTGCAGCATGCCGATGCCCAGCAGCAGGGCGGGGACGACCACGGCCCCTGCGACGACGAACGCGAGCAGGCCGTCTCCCCGGGTGGTGAGTTCGAAGCGCTCGTCCGGCTCCGGCAGGGCGACGAGCAGGGCCAGCCCTACCAGCAGCTGCCCGGCGAAGACCGCGTCCGCGCCGGGTGCCGATGCCCACCATCCGCGGTCCGCCGCCGCCCGCGGCATCCGTTTCACCTGCGTCATCCTGCCCACCCACCCCTGTCTGAACGCGTTCAAGACTCTCGGACCGGGACTCTACACCCTTCCTGAACATGTTCAAATAGCGCGTCCATCCTCCCGCCTCTTCCTATCTGACGAACCGTCAGCTTCAATCGTCGGTGTGATGGGACATGCAGGGATGGCGGCCACCGTCGTCCGATACCTCAGGTCAGTGGGCTCCCCCACCTCCGCCTCGGCGCAGCGGGAACCCGGGTCCGTCGACGCCCTGCCGCGTCCCGACCTGCGGGCCGTCGGCGAGGACGAACGCGCGCCGGTGTCCCCCGCCGAGTTCCGGGCCGTGCTCGGGAACTTCGCCAGCGGGGTCACCGTCATCACCGCACCGCCCGGCGAGGACGAGGACGGCCCGGCCGGCTTCGCCTGCCAGTCCTTCGCCTCACTGTCCCTCGACCCGCCCCTGGTCACCTTCATGGTGGCGCGTACGTCGACCACCTGGCCGCGGATCGCCCGCGCCGGGGTGTTCTGCGTCAACATCCTCGGCGCCGCACAGGGTGAGCTGTGCCGGTCCTTCGCCGTCAGCGGCGCGGACAAGTTCGCCGGGGTGACCCACACTCCCGCCCCCGTCACGGGATCACCGCAGCTCGACGCCGTGCCCGCCTGGATCGACTGCCGGATCCAGGCCGTCCACACCGGCGGGGACCACCTCATCGTCGTGGGCCGGGTGGTGGCCATGGGCGCGGCCGGCGAGGGCGAGCCGCTCCTCTTCCACAAGGGCCGCTTCGGACGTTTCGCCGGCTGACGGGCCGGTTGCCGGGCCGGCTGGCGGGCCTGTTGCCGGGCCGGCCGACGGGCCTGCCGCCGGACGCGCCGACCGCTGGACGGGGCCCGGGCCGTTCCTCCCCCGCAGTTCGACGTCCCTGCGTCCGTCCGCTGCGTAAGCTCCCCCCGGGGCTGGGGCACCTCGGTGCTCCAGCCCCTTCGGAATTCTTCGGATACACGGGGATTTGAGTTGATACTGAACCTGATGCGCCGCACGCGCGGCGCGATCGCCGTCACGGTCGCCACCGGGGCCTTCCTGGTGGCCGCCTCGCCGGCCTCGTCGGCGGCTCCCGTCGCCGCACCCCCCGTCACGGCCGCCGGCGCGATCCTGATCGACGGCACCAGCGGGGCCACGCTCACCAGCAAGGCCGCTGACACCCAGCGGCAGGGGGCGAGCACCACGAAGATCATGACGGCCCACGTCGTGCTCCGTACGCCCAATGTGGACCTCAACAAGAAGGTCACCATCAAGAAGGAGTACGCGGACTACGTCGTCCGCGAGGGTGCGAGCTCGGCCCACCTGAAGGTGGGCGCCACCCCGACGGTCCGCCAGCTGCTGTACGGGCTGATGCTCCCGTCGGGCTGCGACGCGGCCTACGCGCTCGCCGACACCTTCGGCAAGGGCACGACCACGGCGGCCCGCAAGGCGGACTTCATCGCGCAGATGAACGCCAAGGCGAAGTCGCTGGGCATGACCAAGACCGTCTACGACTCCTTCGACGGCATCTCGCCGACCGGCAAGAACCTCACGACCCCGCGCGACCTCGCGAAGCTCACCAAGTCCGCGATGTCGGGCGTCACCTTCCCGAAGCTCGTTGCGGCGAAGACCTACAGCACGGGCGGCACCTCGACCGACGCCACGTGGGGCAACAGCAACCTGCTGATCAGGGAGCGCCCCACCGGCTACGCCTACCCGGGTGCGATCGGCGTCAAGACCGGCACCGGCACCGCCGCGGGCAAGTGCCTCGTCTACTCGGCGACCCGTAACGGCAAGACCGTCATCGGCGTCCTGCTGAACGACGAGGAGCGCTACGCGGACGCCATGAAGCTCATGGACTGGGCGCTCGGTTCGAGCGCCGGCTCCGGGGCGGCACTGCAGCGCGGCAACACCGACCCGATCCCGGACGTCCTCGACTGACGGTGACACAGTTCACGGCTCCTCCGCCGGCGGGTGCGATCCCGCCGGCGGAGGAGCCGAGCCGTTTCCGGGGAGCGGCAGCGGCCGGTCAGAAGGTGAGCACTCCCCTGGCCACCCGCCCGTGGTGGGCGTCGTCCACGGCCTTGGCGAAGTCCTCGACCGGGTAGACCTCCGTCACCAGTTCGTCCAGCAGCAGCCGGCCCTGCCGGTAGAGCTCGGCGTAGAGCGCGATGTCCCGCTGCGGGCGCGAGGACCCGTACCGGCAGCCCATGATCGTCTTGTCCAGGTACATGGACGACACGAGGAACGACGCCTCCTCCTGGAAGCCGGGCACGCCGAGCAGGACCGCCTGCCCGTGCCGGTCGAGGAGGTCGATCGCCTGGCGGATCAGCTTGACGTCGCCCACGCACTCGAAGGCGTGGTCGGCGCCGGTCGGCAGGATCTCGCGGACCGCCGCCGACGAGTCGGCGACGGCGGACGCGTCGATGAAGTGCGTGGCGCCGAACTGCCGGGCCACCGCCTCCTTCGCCGGGTTCGCGTCCACCGCCACGATGGTCGTGGCGCCCGCGATCCGGGCCCCCTGCAGCACGTTCAGCCCGATGCCGCCGGTGCCTATGACGACCACCGTCTCACCGCGGTCCACGCGCGCCCGGTTCAGTACCGCCCCCACCCCCGTGAGGACCCCGCAGCCGATGAGCGCCGCCGAGGGGAGCGGGATGTCGGCCGGGATCTTCACGGCCTGCACGGCCTTGACGATCGTGCGCTCCGCGAAGGCGGAGTTGGAGGCGAACTGGAACAGCGGCTTCCCGCCCCGCGAGAACGGCTGCCCCGGCATCCCGATCGCCTTGCGGCACATCGTCGGCCGGCCCCGGTCGCAGTCCGCGCACGCCCCGCAGTTGGCCAGGGTGGACAGCGCCACGTGATCGCCCGGCACCACGTGGGTGACCCCCGGACCCACCGCCTCCACGACCCCCGCG
Organism: Streptomyces sp. NPDC040545; assembly: GCF_055595065.1. NCBI lineage: Bacteria > Bacillati > Actinomycetota > Actinomycetes > Kitasatosporales > Streptomycetaceae > Streptomyces > Streptomyces sp. NPDC040545. Next base: position 35,006 of record NZ_JBVIWA010000027.1, on the reverse strand, counting down.
CCCTCGTGCCCGAGCACCACGGGCGGCGGGAACGGGATCGTCCCGTCGATCACCGACAGGTCGCTGTGGCACAGCCCGGCCGCACCGATCGCGACCAGCACCTCCCCCGGCCCCGGGTCCCGGATCTCCAGGTCGTCGACCACCTGAGCCTGCTTGCCGTCGAACACGACGCCTCTCACCTGGACTCCTTAGGCAGGCCGAGCACACGCTCGGCGATGATGTTCCGCTGGATCTCGTCCGAGCCGCCGTAGATGGTGTCGGCACGGGTGAACAGGAACAGGCGCTGCTCCTCGTCGAGTCCGAGCTCGTACGGGAGCCCGGGCGCCCAGCCCGCCGGCCCGGCCGTGGCCGCCGCGCCGCGGACCTCCACCGCCAGCTCCCCGAGCCGCCGGTGCCAGCCGCCCCACAGCAGCTTGGCCACGCTGGGCGCGCCCGGATCCCCGTCGGCGCCGAGGGTGCGCAGCGCGTTCCACCGCATCGTGCGCAGCTCGGCCCACTGCCGTACGAGCCGGTCCCGCAGGACCGGGTCCCCGGCGCCCGCCGCGGCCCGCGCCGCGTACGACGCCAGGACGCGCTCCAGTTCCGCCGCGAACCCGATCTGCTGGACCAGGGTCGAGACCCCCCGCTCCAGGGCGAGCAGGCCCATGGCCACGGTCCAGCCGTCGCCCTCGGCGCCGACGACCTCCGCCGCGACCGCCCCGTCGAAGAACACCTCGTTGAACTCGCTCGTGCCCGACATCTGCCGGATCGGGCGGACCTCGACGCGGCCGGGCTGGTCCATGCGTACGAGCAGGAACGACAGCCCCCGGTGACGGCGCGAGCCGGGCTCGGTGCGGGCCAGCACGAAGCACCAGTCGGCGTCGTGGGCGAGCGAGGTCCAGATCTTCTGGCCGGTCACCCGGTACCGCCCGTCGGCCGTGTCCCGTACCGCGGCCGTGCGGATCCCCGCGAGGTCGGAGCCGGCGTCCGGCTCGCTGTAGCCCTGGCACCACAGCTCCTCGCCCCGCGCGATGCCGGGCAGGAAGCGGCCTTGCTGCTCGGGCGTCCCGTAGGCGATGAGGGTCGGGGCGAGGAGGTTCTCGCCGATGTGGCCGACCCGGCCGGGCGCGCGCAGGGCCGCGTACTCCTCGGCCCACACCACCTGGCCGGTCAGGGAGAGCCGCCGGTTTCCCCACCCGTCGGCCTCCCAGCCCTGCCCGATCCAGCCGCCCCGGCCGAGCTCGCGCTCCCATGCCCGCCGGATCCCGGCCCCCTCGTGCTCGCTGCCCGGTCCGCCGAGGCCGACGGCCTGCGCGTACGGGCCCACGAGGTGCTCCGACAGCCACGCCCGGGCGCGCCCGCGCAGCTCCTCGTCCTCGGCCCCGAAGCTGAAGTCCACGCCGCTCCCCCTGGTCCTGTCCGGTCCGATCCCGTCCGGTCCGATTCCGTCCTGGCCTGGCCTGGCCTGGCCGGTGCTGTCCTGCCCCCGTCCCGGCCGGTCCTACGCGTTGGGGCGGTCCTTGGCGGCCGCCGCCCTGGCCATGGCCTCCAGTTGCGCGAGCATCGGCATCGGGTCGCTGCCCACCGTGCCGGGCAGGAAGTCGGCGATCTTCTCCGGCGTCCAGGCCCCGTCGGCGTATCCGGCGCGCAGCTCGCGCGGCTGCGCCCAGACGGCGATCTTCGGGCCGGCGATCGTGTAGACCTGCCCGGTGATGTCCTCGGCCCTGGCCCGGTCGCTGAGCAGGTAGGTGACCAGCGCCGCCACGTCCTCGGGCTCGCCGATCTCCTTGAGCTCCATGGGGACGCCCGCGGACATCCGGGTGCGGGCGACGGGTGCGACGGCGTTGGCCGTGACCCCGTACTTGGCCAGGCCCAGCGCGGCGGAGCGGACGAGCGAGATGATCCCGCCCTTGGCGGCGCTGTAGTTGGCCTGGGCGACGGAGCCCTGGTGGTTGCCGCTGGTGAAGCCGATCAGGGTGCCCGTGCCCTGCCTGCGCATGACGGCGGAGGCGGCGCGGAAGACGGTGAAGGTGCCCTTGAGGTGGGTGGCGATGACCGGGTCCCACTCCTCCTCGGACATGTTGAACAGCATCCGTTCGCGCAGGATGCCGGCCACGCACACGACGCCGTCGATGCGGCCGTACCGCGCGAGCGCCGTGTCGACGAGGCGCTGGCCGCCCGCCATGGTGGAGATGTCGTCGGCGACGGCGACGGCCTCCCCGCCGAGGGCGGTGATCTCCTTCACCACGGCCTCGGCGATCTCACTGGTGGGCTCCGCGCCCTCGATCCCGACCCCGTAGTCGTTGACGACGACCTTGGCGCCCTCGGCGGCCGCGGCGAGTGCCACGGCCCGTCCGATGCCCCGGCCGGCGCCGGTGACGGCGACGACCTTGCCTGCCAAGAAGTTCCCCACGTCCGGCCCCTTCCCGCGATTTCTGACGGACCGTTAGATTCTATGGGTAGCCAGATGCACCTGCACAAGCCCTCGTTGCCGTCGTAACCGCCGCATCCACGCAAGGAGCCGTCGACGCCCATGACCCTGCCCGCCGAGTTCCACGACATCGCCAAGCGCGTCAACAACTGGGGACGCTGGGGCGCCGACGACGAGATCGGCACCCTGAACCTGATCACCGACGAGGTGGTCCGGGGCGCCGCGGCACAGATCCGCACCGGCCGCCGGATCCCGCTCGCCCTCCCCCTCAAGGAGGACGGGGTGCAGGTCGGCATGATCCCCGGCCGGATCAACCCGCTGCACACGATGGTGCAGATCAACCAGGAGCTCTTCGGGCCCGGCACGGTGGCCTGCAGCGACGACGCGGTGAGCATGGGTCTCCAGGCGGGCACCCACTGGGACGCCCTCACCCATGTCTCGCACTCGGGGAAGATCTACAACGGCCGCCCGGCCGGCACCATCACGGCCCACGGCCGCGCCGAGTTCAGCGGCATAGACAAGGCCGGCCCCATCGTCTCGCGCGGGGTGCTCCTCGACGTGGCGCGCGCGAAGGGGCTGGACCGGCTGCCGGGCGACCACGCGGTGACCCCCGGGGACCTCGCCGAGGCCGAGGAGTTCGGCGGGGTCACCGTCCGTCCCGGCGACATCGTCCTGGTCCGCACCGGCCAGATCCAGGTCTACCTGGCGGGCGACAAGCACGGCTACGGCTTCCCCTCCCCCGGGCTGTCCCTCCGTACGCCCGAGTGGTTCCACGCGCGGGACGTGGCGGCCGTCGCGAACGACACGCTGACCTTCGAGATCTTCCCGCCGGAGATCGAGAACCTGTGGCTCCCGGTCCACGCCCTCCACCTGGTCGAGATGGGCATGCACCAGGGCCAGAACTGGAACCTCGAAAAGTTGTCCACAGCCTGTGCAGAAGGGAACCGCTACGCGTTCCTCCTCTCCGCGATGCCGGAACCCTTCGTCGGCGGCACCGGAACCCCCGTGGCCCCGGTGGCCGTCCTCTGACCTGAGGATCGCGCCCCGGCCCGGTGGCTTCGGCCGCACGGCCCCGGGGCGTACGGCGGCGTGGAACCATGAGGTGTACATGACGCGTCACCGTTCGCGTGCGTCACCCCCCGTCCCCGCCACGTTCCCCGCAGGAGAAGTCCGCATGGCCAACCCGTACCAGGTAACGCCGCCGCCCGCCCCCAGGCGCCGCTCCGGCGGCAACGTCGTCGCCGTCATCGTGCTCGCCGTGGTCATCATCGGCGGCTACTTCGTCATGCAGTCGCTCCGCAAGGACGACGGCAAGCCGTCGGCGTCCCCCTCGGCCTCCCCCTCCGCCAAGCCCACCGCCAAGGACCCCGGATCCCCCGAGTCCTCCTCCGACACCTCCAGCGCGTGGAAGGTCGGCGACTGCGGCGGCCCCGACCCGGCCAAGGCCGCCGGCGCGTACAAGCGGCAGGGCTGCTCCGAGTCCGGCGCCACCTTCAAGGCCATCGACATCAAGGAAGCCAGCATCCTCCCGGGCGCGATCCAGTGCCCGCCCGGCACGGACCTGATGATCGACGTGAGCATCTCCTACGGCGGCAAGTCGAGCGGCATCCCCACCAACACGGTCTGCGGCCGCAACCTCTCGGGCGACCACCCCGGCGACGCCGGCGCCGGCGGCGGCCAGTTGGTGAAGGGCGACTGCGTGACCTCCCAGGCCAAGGAGGTCGCCTGTGGCGGCTCGGGCGCCCAGAAGGTCCTCGGCCTCGTCAAGACGAAGGCCGAGTGCCCGTCCGGGACCACCAAGCCCATCGAGCTGATCATGGCCGTCGGCCGCCCGTACGACGTGATCTGCACCGACGGCTGAGACGCCCCGGCGGCGGTGGCGCCCGTACCCCGCCACCGCCGCCGGCCGCTCCGCGCCGGCTCAGGGGCCGGTCGGCGCCGAAAATTCCGTGCCCCGGCGCCGGTGAAGGCGCAGACTCGGCCCATGGCGGACATGCGGGCGTTCCGGAAAGCGGTCGACGACTGGGCGGCCGGGGGTCCCGGCGAGGCCGCGAGCGAGCTGGCCGCCCGGCTGGGCGTGCGGACGGCCGTGCTGCTGGAAGGGCCCAGCGACCTCGCGGCCGTCGAGGCGCTCGCCGCACGCCGCGGCCGCGACCTCGCCGCCGAGGGGGTGTGCGTCGTACCGATGGGCGGGGCGATGAGCGTGGGCCGCTACACCGGCCTCCTCGGGCCGCCCGGCCTCGGCCTGCGCCTGACGGGACTGAGCGACGAACGCGAGCAGCCCTTCTACGACCGCGCCCTGGCGCGGGCCGGGGCGCCGAGCAGCGGCTTCTTCGTGTGCGTCGCGGACCTGGAGGACGAACTCATCCGCGCGCTGGGCACGGCGCGGATCGAGGAGGTCCTCCGGTCCGAGGGCGACCTGCGCTCCTGGCAGACCTTCGTGCGGCAGCCCGCCCAGCACGGCCGCCCCCGGCAGCGGCAGTTGCGGCGCTTCCTCGGCACGAAGAAGGGCCGCAAGATCCGCTACGGCCGCCTCCTCGTCGACGCCCTCGCTCCCGAAGAGGTGCCGGCCCCGCTCGACGACCTCCTCGCGGCGCTGTGACCCACGCCGGCCTCAGCCGGTCTCCTTGGCGCAGGTCCGGTCCTCCGCGGGCAGTTTGCCGGTGGCCAGGTACCTGTTGACCTGGTCGTCCACGCAGGTGTTGGCGTAACTCCCGTAGAGGGCATGCCGGTTCGCGCCCTCCAGAGTGATCAGCCTGGAGCTCGGCAGCTGTCGGCGCAGCTCTACGCTGCCCTTGTACGTGGTGCGCGGATCGCCGGTGGCGGCCACGATCAGCGCGGAGGCATCACGCCGTACCCGGGTGGGCTCCTCGCGCGGCCGGTCCCAGAAGGCGCACGGGTTGATGTTGCGGGTCAGCGGGCCGAACAGGGGATGCGCGGCGCGGCTGCGCTCGATGTCCCGCCAGTACTGCTCGGGATCGCGCCCGGCGGCCACGTCCCCGCAGATGATCGCGGACTGCGCTCCCGTGGGCTCGCCCTCCCCGCGCAGCGCGTACCGGAGCTCCCCGGCGAACCCCGCGGGCAGCGTGGTGGGCGCCCCGCCGGCGGCCTCGGCCAGTACGGACAGCAGCTCGCCGAAGGACGCCCGCGCGGGCTCGGTGTCGTCCGCGATGCCCGAGAACAGCAGGAGCGGCACCTGACTGTCGTCGATCCGGAAGGCGTCGGCGCCCGAACCGATGGTCAGCGGGCCGCGCGCGGATGCCGCGACGACGCGGTCGACGGAGGCGAGCACCTCGGCGCGGGTGCGGCCGAGGCCGTAGGTGCCGTGGCGCTCCGCCGCCCAGCCCGCCCAGTCGGACAGCGCCTTCTCGTTCTCGCGCTCCGTGCCCTCCAGCAGTCGGGGGCGGTAGTCGCCCGGGTCGATCGCCCCGTCGAGCACCATCCGGTCGTGGCGGCCGGGGAACATCTGGGTGTAGACCGTGCCCAGGTAGGTGCCGTAGGAGTAGCCCAGGTAGGAGATCTTCCGCTCGCCGAGCGCGCCGCGGATGACGTCCATGTCGCGGGCGGTGTTGCGGGTGCTGATGTGCGGGAGCACGGAGGCGCCGGTGGCCCGGCACTTGTCGGCCAGGCTCTTCTGCAGGGCGACCTGCCGGTCGAAGCCCGCCCGGTCGGCGCCGGCCGACAGCCAGGTCATACCGAGGGGCCAGCCGCAGTCCAGCGGGGTGCTGCGCCCGACGAAGCGCGGGTCGAAGCCGACGATGTCGTAGCGGGCCCCGACTTCCTTCATCGCCGCGCGGGCCGTCGGCGGGTAGGCCCGGGCGGGGCCGCCGGGGCCGCCCGTGTTCAGCAGGATCGCGCCGATGCGGTGACGGGTGTCGGTGGCCTTGAGCCGGGATATCGCCACGGTGATCGTGCGTCCCCGGGGGGCGGCGTAGTCCAGCGGCACGGTCACGTCCGCGCACTGCACACCTGCCCTGTCCAGATCAGGGCCCGTGGTGTCGTCGGGGCCCGTGACGCAGCTGCCCCAGGCCGGCCGCTGCTGGTAGTACCGGTCGAGGCCGGCCCCGGGGCGGTTCGCGGCGGACGCGGACGGGGGCGCGGCCCCGGCGGACGCGGCCCCGGCGGCGACGGCCAGGGTGGGGGTGGCGGCGAGGCAGGCGGCGAGGACGAGGCCCACGCAAGACGCGCGGCGGGCGGCGGGGCCGAGGGTTCGGCCGGCGGCGGGCGGCGCCTCGGCCGCTTCGTGTGATCTCATGCCCCGAGGCTAGGAACGGGCCCCGGCACGGCACATCGGCCACGGGCACGAGGTCGCGGGTCCCGCCCTCCCCCGGCGCCCGGGACCCGCGGCCCGGTCCGGCCTCCTCCCCCAGGAGGAGGCCCGGCGGGTACTGCGGGTGGCGGCGACGCGCGTGCACGCCCCGAGCGCGGCACGGCAGCCGCCACCCCACGACCCGCACTCGTCAAGGCGTGCCCTTGGCGTCCCCTCGCGTCGAATCGCTCCACACCAGGGTGATCAAGATGTGACGAACCGTCAACACCTCGTTAGAGGTACACGCGCGGTTCCCGTGGCGGGGTATGAAATTCCGACGGGCCGTCCGAGGGCCGCTCGGACGCGCGGTCGGAGGTCGATTTCTGCGCGCGGTCGATCTCGCACCAGATCTGTTTGCCCGCGCCCTCCCGCTGCCAGCCCCATCGGTCCGCCAGCCCGTCGACCAGCTCCAGGCCGCGCCCGCCGGTGTCCTCCCCACACGCCTGCCGGCGGCTCGGCGCCCGGTCGCTCGCGTCGGCCACCTCGACCCGCACCCCCGGCCCCCCGAACAGCATCCGCAGCACGGCCGGACAGCCCGTGTGCACGACCGCGTTCGTGACCAGCTCGGAGATCAGCAGGACCAGCGTCTCGGCGAGCGGCTCGTCGTCCCCTATGCCCGACCCCGCCAGCCGGGAACGCGCCCACCGGCGGGCCCGGCCGACCTCGGCGGGATCCGCACCGACCTCAAGCTGAACCTGAAGCACCTGCACCGCTCACACCATCCGAACCGGCGGACACTTCGCCTCGCGACAGGACGGAATCACCCGCTGTGATCCCCTTCCGTAGCAGCATGGTTGACATACAGTCACGACAACAAGCGCTTCGGGCATATTCCCGCGCGAAGGTGTGGGCGTGGTGCATACTGTGCGACGCTCGCGCCGCTCAACCGCTCGCATTCGTGGGAGCGTACCGGAGCAGGCCCCCGCTTCCGGGCCGCAATGAGTTGGGCGTAGGACACAAACCGATATCAACTCTCTGTAATCGGACATGCGTCCCGCGCCGTCCTTCCCGTGCCTCCACATCACCGTGAGCGACGGCCGCCGAGGGTCTCCCACCGAAGTCGCCGCCTCCCCGCGCCCAACCCCGCCCGGCCCCCGTTACCCCGCCCGGCCCCTTACCCCGCCTGCCCCGCCTGCCCCGCCGGGCCCAGCAGCTCCTGCGCCAGCAGCTCCTCCGCCTGCGCCGCCGTCCGCCACTGCTCCGCCCGCACCCAGGCCCGCTTCAGGTGCAGGTGCACGTCCGCCTCCCACGTGAAGCCCATCCCGCCGTGCACCTGCAGGCAGTCCCGGGCCCCCAGCACCGCCGCCTCGTCCGCGAGGAGCTTGGCCGCGGCCACCTCGCCCGCGTCCCCCGTCACCGCCGCCGCGTAGACCGCCGTACGGGCCACCTCCGCCCGCACCAGCATCCGCGCGCACAGGTGCTTGACCGCCTGGAACGCCCCGATCGGCTGCCCGAACTGCTCGCGCTCGCCCGCGTACCGCACCGCCAGCTCCACCGTCCGCAGCGCGCTCCCGAGCTGCAGCGCGGCCGTCAGCAGCGCCCCCTCCTCCCGGTACGCCGAGGCGTCGCCCGCCACCGCCACCCGGTGCAGCGGAGTCAGCGGGTCCACCGAACGCACCGGCACGCCCGCCGGCACCCCGGACGCCCCCAGCACCGCGTCCGCCTCCCCCAGGTGGGCCACCAGCGGCCCGCCCAGGTCGAAGGCGCTCACCACCGCCGTCCCCGCCGCCGCCCCCGGGACCACCCCGGCGGCCAGGTGGGTGGCCACCAGCGGGCCCGGCACCAGCGCCCGCCCGGCCTCCTCGAAGACCAGGACCGCCTCCGGCAGGCCCAGGCCCACACCGCCCTCGGATTCCGGCAGGCGCAGCGCGAAGAAGCCCGCCTCGCCCAGCTCCCGCCACAGCGCGCGGTCCACGCTCGTGCCCGTGTCCACCGACGCCCGCAGCGCCTCGCGTCCGTACCGGCCCGCCAGCAGGTCCCGTACGCCCGCCCGCAGGTCCTTCTGGTCCTCGGTCGGCTGGAAGTCCATGCCCCTCACCGGCCCTTCGGGAGGCCGAGGATCCGCTCGGCGACGATGTTCCGCTGGATCTGCGAGGTGCCCGCCGCGATCGTGTACGAGAGGGAGGAGAGCCGGTCCAGGGTCCACTCCTCCTCCAGGGACAGGGACTGGGCTCCGAGGACCTCCGCCGCCGTGTCGTACAGCTCCTGGCGGGCGTGCGAGTAGGCGAGCTTGAAGACGGAACCGCCGATGCCGGGGACCCCGCCCGCCGATCGCCCGGCCTCGCTGACGTTCCACTGGGTGAGCCGCCACAGCGCGCCGAACTCTCCGTACAGCCGTCCCAGCCTGCGCCGCAGCACCGGGTCGTCCCACCGGCCGTTGGCCTTCGCCGTCCGGGCCAGTTCCCCCAGGGTCCGGCGGCAGGCGACGACCTCGCCGACGAAGGCGGTGCCGCGCTCGAAGGACAGCGTGACCATGGTGACCCGCCAGCCGTCGTTCTCCGCGCCGACCCGGTTGGCCACCGGGACCCGTACCTCGTCGAGGAACATCTGCGCGAACTCGGCCGACCCGGCCAGCGTGCGCAGCGGCCGTACGGTCACCCCCGGCGCGTCCATCGGCATGGCCAGCCAGGAGATCCCCCGGTGCTTGGGCGCCGCGGGATCGGTGCGCACCAGCAGCTCGCACCAGTCGGCGACCTCCGCGTGCGAGGTCCAGATCTTCGACCCGCTGATCACGTAGTCGTCACCGTCGCGCACGGCCCGCGTCCGCAGGGAGGCCAGGTCGGAGCCCGCGCCGGGCTCGCTGAACCCCTGGCACCACACCTCGTCGCCGCGCAGCACGGGCGGCAGCCAGCGCGCCCGCTGCTGCGCCGTGCCCTCGGCGGCGACGGTCGGGCCGGCGTGCAGCAGCCCGACGAAGTTCGCGCCGACGTACGGGGCACCGGCGCGCTCGGTCTCCTCCAGGAAGATCAGGTGCTGGGTCGGGGTGGCTCCGCGGCCGCCCGCGTCCACCGGCCAGTGCAGGCCCGCGTAGCCGGCCTCGTACAGCCTGCGCTGCCAGCCGAGGTCGTACGCGCGCCGGCCCGGCCAGTCGTCGGGGGACGGTCTGGCGGGCAGCTCGGGAAGCACCTTGGCGAGCCATGCGCGCAGCCGGGCCCGGAAGTCCTGCTCCTCCTCGGTGTAGGTCAGGTCCATCGGCGGTCGCGGTCCAGGTCGAGGCCGAGCATGCGGATGGCGTTGCCGCGCATCAGCTTGTAGACCGTCTCGTCGTCCAGCCCCTTCACGTGGTCGAGGGCGACCTCCTTGGTGTGCGGGAAGGTCGAGTCCACGTGCGGGTAATCGGTCTCGAAGGTCGCGTTGTCGCGTCCGACGACGTCGAGGGAGGCGATCCCGTGCTTGTCGCGGAAGAAGCAGCAGAACATCTGCCGGTAGTAGTACGTGGACGGCGGCTCGGGGATCAGGTCGCGGACCCCGCCCCAGGCCCGGTGCTCCTCCCAGACGTCGTCGGCGCGTTCCAGGGCGTAGGGGATCCAGCCCATCTGGCCCTCGCTGTAGGCGAGCTTGAGCGTCGGGAACTTCACGAGGACGCCGCTGAAGAGGAAGTCCATCATCGAGGCCATCGCGTTGTTGAAGCTGAGCGAGGCCTGGACGGCGGGGGGTGCGTCGGGGGAGGCGGCGGGCATCTGGGAGCTGGACCCGATGTGCATGTTGACCACCGTGCCGGTCTCCTGGCAGACGGCGAAGAAGGGGTCCCAGTAGCCGGAGTGGATGGAGGGGAGCCCGAGGTAGGTGGGGATCTCGGAGAAGGTCACGGCCTTCACCCCGCGGGCCGCGTTGCGCCGGATCTCCGCCACCGCCAGGTCGATGTCCCAGAGCGGGATGATGCACAGCGGGATCAGCCGGCCGCCGCTGTCGCCGCACCATTCCTCGACCATCCAGTCGTTGTAGGCGCGGACACAGGCGAGGGCGACCTCCTTGTCCTCGGCCTCTGCGAAGGTCTGGCCGCAGAAACGCGGGAAGGTCGGGAAGCAGAGCGAGGCCTCGACGTGGTTGAGGTCCATGTCGGCGAGGCGCGCCTTGGGGTCCCAGCAGCCGCGGCGCATCTCCTCGCGGGTGATGCCCTCCAGGGTCATGTCGTCGCGGTCGAAGCCGACGGCGGCGATGTTGCGCTTGTACGGGAACTTCAGGTCCTCGTAGATCCACCAGTCGGTCGGCGGGCCGTCAGGGTCCATGGTGATGACGTACTTGCCGCCGGTGTAGGCGAGTTCGCCGATACCGGCGGTGAGCGCCTTGGGGCCGCGGTCGCGGTACTTGGCGGGCAGCCAGACGTCGAACAGGTGCGCGGGCTCGATCACGTGGTCGTCGACGCTGATGATCCGAGGCAGTTCCATGGTCTCCCCAATTCACCGATCTGATGGATCGTCAGAAACAAGCTAGCCCCGCCACCCCTGGACCGACAAGCTTCGGCGCCCTACGCTCTGCGCTTGATCTGACTATCCGTCAGCTATGGGAGGTCTGGGATGACGGACACCGCGACCGCGACAGCACTGAGCCGGTCCCGGACCCTGTGGGAACTGGTCTCCCGCAGGGCCGCGCTGACCCCGGACACCACCGCCCTGACCGAAGCCGCCGAGGACCCCGCACACGACCGCCGGCTCACCTTCGGCGCACTGCGCGACCGCTCCGAACGCGTAGCCGCCGGCCTCCACGACATGGGCGTGCGCCCCGGCACCGTCGTCGCCTGGCAGCTCCCCACCCGCATCGAGACCGTGCTGCTCTCCGTCGCCCTCGCCCGGATCGGCGCCGTCCAGACCCCCGTCATCCCCTTCTGCCGGGACCGCGAGGTCGGCTTCGCCCTCCGCGAGTCCAAGGCCGAGCACTTCGCCGTCCCCGGAACCTGGCGCGGCTTCGACCACACCGCCATGGCCGCCCGGCTCGGCGCGCGCGGCGTCTTCGAGGCCTACGCGGACCTCCCCGACGGCGACCCGGCCGTACTCCCCGCGCCGCCCGCCTCCGGCACCGGCGTCCGCTGGATCTACTGGACCTCCGGCACCACCTCCGACCCCAAGGGCGTCCTGCACACCGACCGCTCCCTGATCGCGGGCGGCTCCTGCCTCGCCCACGCCCTGCACCTGAGCCCGTCCGACGTAGGCTCCATAGCCTTCCCGTACGCGCACATAGGCGGGCCGGACTACCTGGTGATGCTCCTGCTGTACGGCTTCCCCGCGGTGCTCTTCGAGAAGTTCGCGATGCCGGACGCGCTGGACGGCTACCGCCGCCACGGGGTCACCGTGGCCGGCGGCTCCACCGCCTTCTACTCCATGTTCCTGACCGAGCAGCGCAAGGCCCCGGACGTCCCCCTCATCCCCACCCTGCGCCTCCTGGCAGGCGGCGGCGCCCCCAAGCCGCCGGAGATCTACCACGCGGTCGTACGGGAGCTGGGCTGCCAGCTGACCCACGGCTACGGCATGACCGAGGTCCCGATGATCACCATGGGCTCCCCGGACGACACCGCGGAGAACCTCGCCACCACCGAGGGCCGCCCCCCGGCGGGCATGTCCATCCGGATCACCTCACCGGACGGGGCCGAGCTGCCCCCGGGCACCGACGGCGAGGTCCGCCTGCGGGGCGAGGCCGTCTGCCAGGGCTACCTGAACCGCGACGGGTCGGCGGACGTCTTCGACCCCGACGGCTACCTGATCACGGGCGACCTCGGCCACCTGACACAGGACGGCCACCTGGTCCTCACCGGCCGCAGCAAGGACGTCATCATCCGCAAGGGCGAGAACATCTCGGCGAAGGAGATCGAGGACCTCCTCCACCAGCTCCCGGGCATCACGGACGTGGCGGTCATCGGCCTGCCGGACCCGGCCCGCGGCGAACGCGTCTGCGCGGTGGTGGAACAACCCCCGGGAGCCGCCCCCCTGACCCTCCCCCAGCTGACCGCCTACCTCCGCACCCAAGGCCTGGCGACCCACAAGCTCCCGGAACAACTAGAACTCCTGGAAGCCCTTCCCCGCAACGAGGCCCTGCGCAAGGTCCTCAAGTACAAGCTCCGCGAGCGCTACGCGTGACCCTGCGGGGCGGGGACGGAAGGCGGGAGCCACTTGACCGGCATCAGAGTCGCGTATGGGGGTTTCCCGTCAGTCCCATCGTCCCTCCGTGCCGGGCCGGTCCCTCAAGGACGCTCCTACGTCGCGTCGCTACGCGATGTCGCTGCGCTCCACCCTTGACCGACCGACCCGCCCCGGAGAAACGAAAGACTGCCGGGAAACCCCCAAAGGAACGGGCCGGGAGATCAAGGATCAGGACGGGGCGGCCAGAGATGCGCGACCCGGTCGGGCGCGAAGAGCCACGGTCCAGAGACGGGGCCCATCACAGCCGCCCTGCCGTGCCGGGGAAGCGCGTCCAATCGCTACGCGCTCCTGACGTCTCAGCGTCCGACGACCGTCCTGGGCTGGACATAGGCCGCCCCAGACCGTTACGCGCTTCTCCACGACCGCGACCGACGGCCGCCCTGGGGCCAAAGTCTCGCTATTCCGTCGTGAAGCCGGGTCAACGCGAGCATCACCCCACAAGCTCACACCCAAACAGGGGTAATTGGGGCAAACGGTCGGCCTTTCGGGCCACCCACGTGCGCTGACCCGCATCCACGACGAAATAGCCGCAGTTTCACGCCTTCCCACCCCGGTCAGCCGCCGGACGCCTCCCACGAGGAGCGCCTACGGGTCGTGGGCGGCCTATGCCCAGCCCAGGACGGTCGTCGGACGCTGAGAGATGAGAAGCGCGCAACGATCGGACGCGCCTCCCCCGACACGGGCCGTGGTCCGTGATGGGCCCCGTCTGTCGGTCGTGCTCGCCGGGATCTCCTCGCGCATCTCTGATCGCCCCGTCCTGATCCTTGAGTGCCCGGCCCGTTCCTTTGGGGGCTTCCCGACAGTCTTCGTATGTCCGGGGCGGGACGGTCGGTCAAGGGTGGCCGCAGGCCATCACGCAGTGACGCGACGAAGGAGCGCCCTTGAGGGACCGGCCCGAACCGGAGAGACGATGGGACTGACGGGAAACCCCCAGCACGTCGCTGCCTACCGCCCCGGCGGATCCCACTCCCCGAAGGCAGCCGGCCACTTCTCTCCTCTGCAGGGTTGGCTTCCGCCGTGCTCGGCCACCCCGCGCCCGGGGGTGGGTGGGCAGCCACCGGCCCGGGGCGGTGGGGCCGCGGGGGTGAAGGCCCCGACCGCTCCCCGCATACTCGTACGTCCGCCGCCCCCCTACAGCCTGCTCAGTGACGCCGCCGCGAACAGGACGTCGCGGATGGCCTCGCGGTCACCGTGCTGGCCCACCGCCGCCTCCTCCGGGGAGATGTGCCCGGCGGCCAGCTGGCAGAACTCGATGCCGTCCAGGGCGATCTCCGCCACCGTGCGTTCCGGCGACGCCTTCGCTCCCGGCGAGTCCAGCGCGATGTCCCAGCCACCGCCGCCCGAGCCCTCGATCTCCAGGTGCAGGGTCCGCCCGGGCGCGCCCGCCGCGACCAGGCCCCGCGCCGGGGCCGCCAGGCCGGCCCGTCTGCGCTGCGCCAGCGCGCCCGGCAGGAGCCGCGCCGCCAGGTCGATCATCCGGTGCAGGTGCGGGCCGGCCGGCGGCTCGTACGGGTAGTCCACCGCCTCGGCGATGTCCCACGCGTGCACCCAGCACTCGAAGGCCCGTTCCAGGAAAGCGTCCCCGAGCGGCAGCGCGAAGCCGCCGTAGTCCACCGCCAGCTCGGCGACTCCCCGGCCGGCGAAGGAGACCGTACGCACCAGCGTGTGGCCCTGTTCCCGCCACGGGTCGCGGACCTGCCGCGTGACCGGGTACGGCGTCGCACCCCAGAAGTGCTCCGTCCGCACGGTCGGCCCGCCCTTCGGCGCGTCCGGACCCAGCGGGTCGTCGAGCCCCAGCGCCGAGGCGATCAGCCCGTCCACGGTCAGCAGATGGCCGATCACCCCCGCCACCGTGGTCCGGTGCGACCGCCGCCGCTCCTCCTCGAACCACTTGAGCCGCACCGGGGTGTGCCACTCCGAGTCCCCGAAGTCCTGCAGCAGCGCGTCGAGCCGCGCGGTCTCGGTGTCGTACGGACTTGCCCACACCGGCACCGGAATACGGGCCGGCCGCTTGCCCAGGCAGTCCTCCAGGACGCGCGAGCGCAGCAGCGGTTTCAGGTCGAGGTTCTCCTCCGGGTGCAGCAGCCCCACCGCGTCGCGCAGCCGCAGCGCCTCCTCCGCGCAGGGCGCGCACTCGGTGAGGTGGTCCTCCACCGCCTGGGTCTCCTCGGCCGAGCAGGCCGCCAGCGCCCACGCCCCGAGCAGGGACTTCAGCACGGCGTGCGAGGGCGGAGGCGGCACCTCGGCAGGCGGCGGCGGTGGCGGCATCAACCGCGGAGCGTGCCCCGGGTCGAGGTCGTCCGCGGCCCCGCGCGGACCCGGTATCCGCGGCTGGCCGCCGGGACGCGCGTATCCGTCATCGGGCGACCGGGGAGGGCCGTTCATCGGGGCGTTCCATATCCGGACCGGGCGGTCTCCTCCTGAGGGAGGGCGTTGGCCGTCGACAGCAACTGCAGCCCGAGCCGC
Organism: Streptomyces sp. NPDC040545; assembly: GCF_055595065.1. Lineage (NCBI taxonomy): Bacteria > Bacillati > Actinomycetota > Actinomycetes > Kitasatosporales > Streptomycetaceae > Streptomyces > Streptomyces sp. NPDC040545. The sequence continues at coordinate 19,687 of NZ_JBVIWA010000027.1, read as the reverse complement.
AGCCTGCGCCGCGCCTCGTCCTCACTGATCTGCAGGTCGGCGGCGGCCTGCCGGTAGTCGCGCCGCTTGAAGTAGGCCAGTTCCAGCGCTGCGCGCAGGGGCGCGGGCATCGAGGTGACGATGTAGTCGGCGCGGGCGGCCGCGTTGGCGCTGCGCACCTTCTGCTCCAGCTCCTCGCGTGAGCCGCGGCCCAGTTCGGCCTGGCGCAGCCGGGCCACCGCCTGGCCCTGGGTGATCCGGGCGACCCAGGAGCGCATGGAGCCCTGCTTCGGGTCGTAGGCGTCCGGGTTCTCCCAGATGTAGCCGAAGACCTCGCGGGTGATCCGGTCCGCCGCCTTCTCGTCGCCCAGCACCCGGTGCGCCAGGCTGTGCACGAGCGAGGCGAAGCGGTCGTACAGCTCCCCGAGCGCGGCAGCCTCGCCACGGGCGAGCCGCTGCTGCATGCGGCGGTCCCAGCGCGGTGGTGCGTCCTTCGGCATGAATGCCCCCAGCCGTGTGTCGACTCAACGAATGTAGTGGGCACATGGCGGATCGCGCCTGTTTTGGAAGAACCTCACCCTGGAAGTGCGCCCTGCGTGATAGGGGCGTGGCAGGGCGTGAACGGTGGTACGCCCGACGGCACATGGGGACAGGTGTACGCGCCCCGCCGCGCTCCCCGTGCGCGGGTTCGATGCGGCCGCCTCCTCGACCACTTCGCTTAACGCTCAGGCCACATAGGGCTTACGCTCCTGCCTTGTCTTGATCTGAACCCCACTGCACATGTGAAGGCGGAACGCCGAAATGGACAGCGCAGAATACGAGCGAAAGATCGCCGCCCGATTCGCCACCTTCGACCAGGACGGGTCCGGCTATATCGACCGGGAGGACTTCAGCGCGGCCGCGAAGGCCGTCCTGGCCGAATTCGGCACCACCGCCCGGTCGGACAAGGGCCAGGCCGTCTTCGCGGGCGCCGAGGCCTTCTGGCAGGGAATGGCCGGCATCGCGGACGTCGACGGGGACCAGCGGGTGTCCCGCGACGAGTTCATCACCGGGGCCGCAAAGCGGCTGCGCGACAACCCGGAGCGGTTCGCGGAGATCGCGCGGCCGTTCCTGCGGGCCGTGATCGCGGTGGCGGACGAGGACGGCGGCGGCGCGACGCCACCGAACGCGGCGCGGGTGCTGCGCGTCCTGGGCACCGCCCCGGAGCTGGCCACCCAGGTGGCGGCGGCCCTGGACGCGGACCGCGACGGCCGCATCTCGGAGGACGAGATCCTGGCGGCCTTCGCGGGCTACTGCGGAGTGGAAGCCCCCGACGCGTAACGCCTGCGGCGTGCTCGGCATGTTCAGCCTCGCGTTCGACGCGCGGGGCTCCGGGGGCGCTGCCCCGGACCCCCGCGCCTCGAACGCCGGCGAGGCTGTACTCGGCTACGCGAAGACGACCGTGCGGGCACCGTTGAGCAGCACGCGGTGCTCGCTGTGCCACTTCACCGCCCGCGCGAGCGCCTGGCACTCCACGTCCCGCCCGATCGCCACCAGCTGGTCCGGCGTCACCTCGTGCCCGACCCGCTCGACCTCCTGCTCGATGATCGGCCCCTCGTCGAGGTTCGCCGTCACGTAGTGCGCGGTCGCGCCGATCAGCTTCACACCTCGCGCATGCGCCTGGTGGTACGGCTTCGCGCCCTTGAAGCTCGGCAGGAACGAGTGGTGGATGTTGATGATCCGCCCGCTCAGCTCCGTGCACAGCTTGTCGGACAGCACCTGCATGTAGCGCGCCAGGACCACCAGGTCGACGTTCTCTGCGCGCACCAGCTCCAGCAGCTGCGCCTCCGCCTCCGCCTTGGTGTCCTTCGTGACGGGGATGTGCACGAACGGGATGTCGTAGGAGCCGACCAGTTCGGCGAAGTCGGTGTGGTTGGAGACCACGGCCGCGATCTCGACCGGCAGGGCGCCGATCCGCGTGCGGAACAGCAGGTCGTTCAGGCAGTGCCCGAACTTGGACACCATGAGGATGATCCGCATGCGCTCCTCGGAGCGGTGGATCTGCCAGTCCATCTTGAAAGAGTCGCCGATCGCGGCGAAGCTGGCGCGCAGCTTCTCGACCGTCACCGGGGGCTCGGCCTCGAAGTGCACCCGCATGAAGAAGAGCCCGGTCTCCCGGTCTCCGAACTGCTGGCTGTCCACGATGTTGCATCCGGTCATGAAGAGGTAGCTCGACACGGCATGCACGATGCCCTGCTTGTCGGGGCAGGACATGGTCAGGACGTACTGGGGCTGGGCCTGGGCCTCGGTGTGCGGGTCGCTCATGACCGCACAGCCTTTCACACCGCGCGGGTGAGGATCTTCAACACATCGAGCGATGCGGGTCGCTGGTCGGGGTCGTCCCCGTCGGCTTCCGCCAGCCGTACGTGCGCCTCGCGCGCGGCACGTACCGCCTCGGGCCACGCGTGGTGCTCCAGGTAGGCGGAGACGGGGGCGTCGGGCCCGACCTGGTGGAGGATGCGGAGCACCCGCAGCACGGCGAGGTCGACGACGGCCGCCTCCTGCGAGTCACGGAAGATCGTGCCGACGTACTTCTCGGCGGACCAGCTGTCGAGCCAGGTGTCCTCGACGAGCCGGTACACGGCGTCGGTGATGTCGCCGTACGCCTCGTCGCCGGTCAGCCAGGTGTCCTCGTGGAAGACCGGATCGGAAAGCATGTGCAGCGCCGAGCGCACGTTGCTGCGCCAGCGCCACCACGGCATGTCGTTGAGGGGCATGCCGCCCATGGTGGAGGAGCGGCCACCGCGTCGGGAAGAGTTCTTCGAACCTTGGGCGAATGTCACGCTTTCGATCGTACGTTCCTGTTCGGTGCGATCTTGAGGCGCCCAGGGGGACCACGCCCCCGTAATTCACCTGGGCGTCACCCGATGTTGTGTCCATCTCACTCGACAGTTACCGGTGGGGCGGAATGGTGCACGGACATGACCATCTCGCGACGCGCCGCATCCCGCTCCCGCACCTTCGTGGCCACGGCGATGGGTGCGTGTCTCATCGCCGGGTGCGGAGTGCTCCCCGGGGGCTCGGGGGGCTCCGGGGGAACCGTCACCGTCATGACCTTCGCCCCGGAAGATACCAAAGCGACCAACATGCCTGGAATGACCGGCATGGCCAAGGCGTACGAGCGCTGGGTGAACTCCAAGGGCGGGATAAAAGGTCACAAACTGCGCGTACTGACCTGCAACGAGAAGAACACTGCGTCCGGCGCCGCCGACTGCGCCCGCAAGGCCGTCGCCGAGAAGGCCGTCGCCGTCGTCGGCTCCTACAGTCAGCACGGACGCGCCTTCATGGCCCCGCTGGAGGCGGAGGGCATCCCCTTCATAGGCGGCTACGGGGTCTCCTCCGAGGAGTTCCAGTCCCCCCTGTCCTACCCGGTCAACGGCGGCCAGCCCGTCCTCATCGCCGGCGCAGGCCACCAGCTGAGCCGCGCCTGCAACCAGGTCGCCCTCGTCCGCCCGGACACCCTCGCCGGTGACACCCTGCCGGTCCTGCTCAACGCCGGCCTGCGGGCCAACAAGATGGCGGACGCCTCCGACATCCGGGCCGCCGAGGACTCCGCCGACTTCGGACCGCAGGCCCGCGAGGCCCTCGCACACACCAGCGGCACCGGCAAGGAGAAGGAGAAGGAGAAGGGCTGCGTGACCGCAGTACTCGGCGAGCGCACCGAGACCTTCTTCGACGCCTTCCGCCGGACCGACGCCCAGCGCAAGAAGCCGCAGATCTCCTCCGTCCTGGGCAGCGTCAGCCAGTCCTTGGTGGACCGCACGGGCGGCAAGGAGAGCCCCTTCGAGGGGGCGTACCTCACCAGCTGGTACCCGGTGGCCGCCGATCCCCTGTGGGAACCCATGCGCAAGGTGGTCGCCGAGTTCGCCTTCGGCGACGACAGCGTCGACCCCGACGACAGCGGGGCACAGACCACCTGGATCGCGTACACCGTGCTCAGCGAGATCCTCAAGGGCCTCAAGGGCCTCAAGGAGGACGAGCCCGTCACCGGCCGCGTCGTCAAGCGCGCCTTGAACGAGGCGCAGCCGGTCAACACCGGAGGCCTCACCCCGAACCTGAGCTGGCGCTACCAGGACATGCGCGCCGTCGCCGGCTTCCCCCGCATCGTCAACGGCCGGGTCACCTTCCAGATCGTGCAGGCCGGGCGGCTCGTGGCCCAGCCCGGCGAGCAGTCCCTGGACATGACCCCGACCCTGGTGACGGCCCCGCCCATGGCCTGACGCCGAATCGGCTCAGAGCTGGGACTTGTCCCGCTTGGTGAGGCCGTACTTGCCGGCGATCGCGTTCCACAGGGCCGCGGCGGACTCCTTGGCCTTCGTCGCCTCGCCGCTCGACTTGTTGCCCTCGGAGGCGTTCTTGGTGGCCTTGGCCTTGCCGTCCTTGCACTTGTCGTCGTCCACGTCGTCCGCCCAGGCCGCGTAGCTGTTGTCGGCGTCCGCGGAGGACTGCCAGGCCTTGGTCAGGGACGCGGACAGCTTCGCGTGGTCCGGGAGCTGGTCCAGCTTCAGCTCCTGGAGGCGGGTGACGAGCTCCTCGCGCTGGCGGGCCGCGTCGCGCAGGTCGGCGGCCGCCTGGTCGAGGTTGCTGCAGCCCTTGATGTCCTCCACGGCCTTGATCACCGCAGCCCGGCTGTCGTTGCTGTCCGCGAGGAGCTTGTCCAGCTGGACGGCCTGCGGGCGGGCCGGGTCGACGGGGGCCTCGCCGCCGGGGGCGGCGGGGTTGCCGCTCGCGGTCGGGGCGGCGGCGACCGCGCCGGGGTCGTTGTTCTGCGGCTTGTCGTCGGCGAGCAGCGAGCCGACGCCGAGCCCGACGACGGCCAGGCCGATGACCACCGCGCCGATGATCGCGGGCGAGACCTTGCGCCCGGGCTCCGGGGGCGGCGGGGGCGGGGCGTACTGCTGCTGCGGGTGCGGCTGCTGGTATTGCGGCTGCTGCGGGTGCGGCTGCTGGTACTGGGGCTGCTGCGGGCGGGGCGGCCGGCGCCGGGGCGGCTGGGGACGCGGCGGCTGGCGCAGCACGGGCTCCTGGACCGGCGGCATGTGCTGGGTGTGCCCGGCGGAGTCGTCGCCCCGGAAGAGCCCGTCGAACCCTTCGGCGGCGCGGTCGGCGGGGACGGGCGGTATGTACTGGGTCGCCGCCTCCTCGTGCGCGGGAGCGGCCGGGACCGGCGGGATGTACTGCGTCGCCGCCTCGTCGTGCCCGGGGGCCGCCGGGACCGGCGGGATGTACTGCGTCGCCGCCTCGTCGTGCGCGGGAGCGGCCGGGACCGGCGGGATGTACTGCGTCGCCGCCTCGGGCAGCGGGGGGTAGCCGTAGCCGTGCGGATCCCCCGGCCCCTCGTAGCCGGGCCCCACCACATGCCCGGGCGCGGCCTCCGGGCCGGGATAGGCCTGCGGATATCCGTACGCGGCCCCGGGCTGCGACTGCTGCTGGTCCGGCTGCGGGTGCTGCTGCTGTTGTGGCTGCTGCTCCGGGTACGCCGGGTGTCCGGACGCCGGGTCCGGACCCCACGGGGCACCCGGCTGGGGGGCGCCCCCTTGTCCGCTCTGCGTCACCGGGACTCCTTCTCCGACTCACCCGACCCTACGGAACCGTCAGGTCACGCTACCCCGTCACGCACCGCCACGGTGAGAGCACCCCGAACCCCGTCCGGCCCGGCCCAGGGGGTGCCTCGCCGATCAGGCCGGCCTCGACCGGCAGGACACCCCCTACGCGGTCACCTCCAGCCGCGCCGCGAACTCCCGCACCGCCGCCTCCTCCCGGTAGGGCTCCAGCCGCGCCCGGAAGTCGTCCAGGTACTCCACGCCCCGGTTCGAGCGGAGCCCCTCCAGCAGTTCCGCCGCCTGCGTCGCCGTCAGGCAGGCCTGCTCCACCTCCCGCTGCTGCACCTGCGCCGCCGCCAGCAGCAGCAGCCCGATGGCCCGGCGGCGCGCCTTGCCCGCCGGGAGGCCCCGGAGGGCCTCCTCCGCCCGCCTGGCCGCCGGGTCCGCCTGGCCCAGGTCGCGGTGGCAGTGGGCCAGCTCGTCCGCGAGGTACGCCGCGTCGAAGTGGCGGATCCACACCGGGTCGTCACCCGACTCCGGCTCCGCCCGCTCCAGCGCGCTCACCGCCCGCCCGGACAGCACCGCCGTCGCCCGGGTGTCCCCGAGCAGCGCGTGGCCGCGCGCCTCTGCCGCGTAGAACATGGCCTCGACCCGCGGGGTGACCTGCCCCCGCGTCCCCTCCTGGGCGGCCCGCGCCAGCTGCGCGATCTCCCGCGGGTTGCCCAGTTCGGCGGCGAGGTGGCTCATGGACGCCGCGAGCACGTAGCCCCCGTACGCCCGGTCGCCCGCCGCCTGGGCAAGGCGCAGCGCCTGGATGTAGTACCGCTGGGCCAGGCCCGGCTGGCCCGTGTCCACCGCCATGTAGCCGGCGAGCTCCGTCAGCCGGGCCACGGCCGCGAACAGGGCCCGCCCGACGGGTTCCCGGTAGGAGCCGCCGATCAGCCCGGACACCACCGAGTTGAGGTAGTGCACGACCACCGGCCGGACGTGCCCGCTGCCGAAGCGGTGGTCGAGGTCCTTGAGGGCCTCGGTGGTCGCCCGGACCGCCTCCACGTCCGGCATGCCGACCCGCGAGCCGCCGCTGCGGGCGACCTGGGTGTCGGCCCCGGTGATCAGCCAGTCGCGGCTCGGCTCCACGAGCGCGGAGGCGGCCACGCTGGAGCCCGCGAGGAAGTCGCGGCGGCCGACGTCACTGCGCCACAGCTCGCAGACCTGCTCGATGGCGCCGATGACGGTCGGGGAGAACTGCAGGCCGACGCCGGAGGCGAGGTTCTTCCCGTTGGCCATGCCGATCTCGTCGATGGTGACGGTCCGGCCGAGCTTGCGCCCGAGCGCCTCGGCGATGATTCCGGGAGCCCGGCCGCGCGGCTGCTGGCCGCGCAGCCACCGGGCCACGGAGGTCTTGTCGTAGCGGAGATCGAGGCCGTGTTCGGCCCCGCACATGTTCACGCGCCGGGCGAGCCCGGCGTTGGAGCACCCGGCTTCCTGGATGAGCGCCTGCAGCCGTTCGTTCGGCTGGCGGGCGACGAGAGGCCTGGCTGCCATGAAAACCCCCTGCTGACCGCGGGTGATCCGTTGGAATGATCACTTCCCGCCTGATGTGCGGAGAATCTTCCGCTCTGCGTCGTGTCGCTACCCAACTCCGGCGCCCCGGCCTCCTACGCGCCCCCACGCGTGCATCAGTGCGCCCCGTATGCAGGATCGATGCTCCGCCCGCCGCCTGGTTTACGCCCGTAACCCCGGGTGACCCGAGGAGTTGTGATGGGCGTGGAAAAGACCATCGGAGTCACGGAGACCGCACCCATCCCCAAGCAGCGCGGCGAGCAGCTGCTGGACCATGCCGTGCGGTACGCGGAAGAACGGCACTGGGATGTCTTCGCCGGCACCTGGTTGGAGCCCGGGGACGGCCGCGAGCTGTGCTCCTGCGGGGCGGCGGACTGCCCGGCTCCCGGCGCGCACCCGGCGGTGAAGGACTGGGCGGCCCAGGCCACCGGCAGCGCGGTGCAGGTCCGGCGGATCTGGGCGAAGCACCCGCAGGCCTCGATCCTGCTGCCGACGGGCCGCACGTTCGACGCCCTGGACGTACCCGAATCGGCCGGCTTCCTCGCGCTGGCACGGCTGGAGCGGATGGAACGCACCCTCGGACCCGTCACCCTCACGCCCGACCACCGGATGCTGTTCTTCGTCCTGCCCGGCGCCGGCGTCAAGGTGCCCGACCTGGTGCGCAAGCTGGGCTGGCCGGCCGCCACGATCGACCTGGCGGCGCGGGGCGAGGGCGAGTACGTGGCCGCGCCCCCCACCCGCTTCGGCGGCCGGGGCCCGGTCCAGTGGGCGCGGCGGCCCACGCCGGCGAACCGGTGGCTGCCGGACACGGAGGAGCTGATCGACGCGCTGGCGTACGCGTGCGGCAGCGAGGCCGCGGCGGAACGCAAGCGCCGCCAGGGCTGACCCCGGAACCCGGCACCCGGCACCCGGCACGCGGCACCCGGCACCCGGCACCCGGCACCCAGGACTCGGAACCCGCCCGCAGGACCTGCGGAATCAGGGCGAAAACTGATGACATAAGTAACTGCTCAGGCCTCTCCCCCTCCTCCTATGGTGAAGAAGGAACGACCAACGGGGACGTGATGAGAGGCAGGCGCATGCCGGACCAGGGCGATGCGACGGGTGGGACGTACGGAGCGGGTGGCGCGCGATCCGCGCCGCCCGCCGTGCGGGTGGAAGGTCTGTGGAAGCGGTTCGGCGACCAGGTGGCCGTCTCCGGGATCGACCTGGAGCTGCCCGCGGGGCAGTTCATCGGTCTGGTGGGCCCGAACGGCGCGGGCAAGACGACCACGCTGTCGATGGTGACCGGGCTGCTGCGCCCGGACATGGGGCGGGTCCACGTCGCGGGGCACGACGTGTGGGCGGACCCGACCGAGGTGAAGGCGCGGATCGGCGTACTGCCCGAGGGCCTGCGGCTCTTCGAGCGGCTGTCGGGGCGCGAACTGCTCGGCTACATGGGCCGGCTGCGCGGGCTGCCGGGCGAGGAGACCGACAAGCGGGCGACGCAGCTGCTGGACGTCCTCGACCTCGCGGGCTCGCAGCACAAGCTGGTCGTGGACTACTCGACCGGTATGCGCAAGAAGATCGGCCTGGCGGCGGCGCTGCTGCACAACCCCGAAGTGCTCTTCCTGGACGAGCCGTTCGAGGGCGTCGACCCGGTGTCGGCGCAGACCATCCGCGGGGTGCTGGAGCGCTACACGGCCTCCGGCGCCACGGTCGTCTTCTCCTCCCACGTGATGGAGCTCGTCGAGTCGCTGTGCGACTGGGTGGCGGTGATGGCCGCCGGCCGGATCCGCGCCGCGGGCCCGCTGGCCGACGTACGGGGCTCCGCGCCCTCGCTGCAGGCGGCCTTCCTCGAACTGGTCGGCGCGCACGGGCGCGACGCGGCCGGGGACTCGCTGGACTGGCTCGGCGGCGGCTCCGGGGCGGGATCGCGATGACCTCGCCCGCCAACCCGGCCGCCGGCCCGGCCGGCACAGTGACCACTCCCGCCACCGGGTCCACCGGAGCCACGGGGGCCACCCGGGCCTCGTCCGTCGCGTCGGTCCCGCTGACACCGGTCTTCGTCCGCCTCAAGCTGTCGCTGCTGCGCAACGGCCTGAAGGGCTCCTCCAAGCGCAAGGCCGCCTACTTCTCGACGCTCGCCTTCGCCCTGGTCGTCGGCTTCTTCGTGACGCTCGGCCTGGCCCTGCTGCACGGGAACGCCCACGCCGGCACGGCCGTCGTCCTGCTGGCCGCGATCCTGGCCCTCGGCTGGGCCTTCATGCCGCTGTTCTTCCCCACCGGGGACGAGACCCTCGACCCGAGCCGGCTGGTCATGCTGCCGCTGCGCCCGCGTCCTCTCGTACGGGCCCTCCTCGCCTCCTCGCTGGTCGGCATCGGGCCGCTGTTCACGCTGTGCCTGGCCATCGGCTCCGTACTGGCCGTCGCGCGCGGCGCCGCCGGCGCGGTGGCCGCCGTGGTGGCCGCGCCCCTGCTGGTGCTCGGCTGCGTGACCCTCGCGCGGGCGGTGGCCACGGCCAACGTGCGGCTGCTGACCAGCCGCAAGGGGCGGGACCTGGCCGTGCTCAGCGGCCTGCTGATCGCGGTGGGCGGCCAGCTGGCCAACTTCGCCAGTCAGAGCCTGTTCCAGGCGGGCGGCCTGGCCTCCCTGGAACCCGTCGAGGCCGTGGTGCGCTGGCTGCCGCCGGCGACCGCCGTCGGCATGGTGGACTCGGCGAGCGAGGGCGCGTACGGGGTGGCGGCCGCCCAGCTGGCCCTGACCCTGGCCGCCGTGGCCGCCCTCCTGTGGTTCTGGGAGCGGAGCCTGACCCGGCTGATGGTCACCCCGGACGGCTCGACCATCACGGCGGCCCGGCCGGCGAAGGACCGCGGCGCGGGCGGCCCGTGGTCCCTGCTGCCCGCCGGGCGGACGGGCGCGAGCATGCAGCGCACGCTGCGCTACGCCGTCCGCGATCCGAAGACCAAGGCGTCCTGGGTGACCGCGCTGGCGATCGGCCTGATCGTCCCCGTCTTCAACGCCCTCCAGGGCTCGGGGTCCGTCTACCTCGGCTGCTTCGGCGCGGGCATGCTCGGCATGCAGATGTACAACCAGTTCGGCCAGGACACCTCCGCGTTCTGGATGGTCGCGCAGACCATCTCCTCCACGCGTGACGCGTACGTGGAACTGCGCGCGCGGGCCGCCGCGCTGGGCCTGGTCACCGTCCCGTACACGATCCTGGTCACCGTGATCACGGCCGCGCTGCTCGGTGACTGGTCGGCCCTCCCGGCGGCCACCGGCGTGGCCCTGGCCCTGCTGGGCTCGATGCTCTGCACGGGGGCACTGGCCTCGGCCCGCTTCGCGTACTCGATCCCGTCGGACGGCGCCTTCAAGAACGTCGCCCCGGGGCAGGCCGGGCTCGCCTGGGCGGGCATCTTCGCCGGGATGCTGGTCTCGGCGGTGGTCTCCGCGCCGGTGATCGCCCTGACGATCTGGCTCACGGCGGACGGCCACCAGGACATCTCCTGGATCGTGCTCCCGCTGGGCGCTGCCTGGGGCGCGCTGGCCACGTGGACGGGTCTGCGGCTCGCGGCCCCGACGGTGGCGCGCAAGCTCCCGGAGATCCTGTGGGCGGTCAGCAAGGGCTGATCACCGACCACCGGCCACGCCGGAACGGGCCGGCCTCCGAACCCCCTCGCGGGTCCGGAGGCCGGCCCGTTCCGGCGTGGGCCCGGCGTCAGTTGGCGGCGAGCAGGACGAGTACGGCGCCGTACTTCGATCCCACCTGATCAGAGCCCCGGGGCCGTTGTCGGTGGGACAGGCGGCGCCGGGGCGGAGTCGGGGAGTCTTCGGGCGGTCAGGGGGCCTCGGCCTTGATGCCGTCGAGGAAGGGTTCCAGGACCTCGCGCCAGGCCGTCGGCTGGTCGTAGTGGAGGTAGTGGCCGGCGTCGGGGATTTCCGCGTACTGGCCGGCCGGGAGGACGCGGACCATTTCCTGGGCCTCGGCCCGGCCCAGTTCGCCGTCCAGGCCCCGGACCACCAGGGTCGGGCAGCGGACCTGGGCGAGCTCCTCCCAGTGGGCGTCGTGGACCCAGGTCTCGCGGGCCGTCAGCATCTGGCGGCGGGAGAAGACCGGGCGCCAGCCGTCCGACGCCTCGTGCATCACCTCGGCGAAGAAGGCGCCGCGGCCCGGATCGGGTCGTTCCACCCGGGGGTCGTCCTCGCCGAACCAGCGGCGGGCCGCGTCCTGGGTGGGGAAGGGCAGGGGCCAGTGGTGGAACCATTCCTCCCATTCCTGCTGGGAGGCCGCGCCCAGGGCGGAGGCGCGCATGTCGCAGATGACCACGGCTTCGACCAGGTCCGGGCGGCGGGCTGCGAGCTGCCAGGCGGTGAGGGCGCCCATGGAGTGCCCGATCAGCGTCACGGGGGCGAGGCCGAGCTGCTCGACGGCCGCTTCGGCGTCGGCCACGAAGGCCTCGCGGCCCAGGGAGGTCGGGGTGCCGTCGGGGGCGGCGGGCGGGCGGTCGCTCTGGCCGTGTCCGCGCTGGTCCAGGGCCACGACGCGGCGGCGCTCACGGAGCCAGCGGGCGGTGCCCGCCCAGTGGAAGGCGCGGCCCATCAGGCCGTGCAGTAAGAGCACCCCGGGGCGGGTGTCGGGTCCGGCCTCTGCTTCGCGGAACTCCCAGGCGGCCAGGCGCACGCCTTCGGCCCCTGTCACATCGACGCGCTGTACCACCGCAGATGCACCCCCTTCGCTCCCCGCCAGACTATCGAACCCGCATTCGAAAACGGGTTTCTCGCCCACAACACCGCTCTTTCGAGTGACCTTGCTCAAGGATTGACCGCCGCTGCCGATGGAGATCCTTTCAACAGGGAGGCGGGCCGATCGGGGAAGACGGTCCGAGGGGACGACCTTGAGAGCTCGGGGCTCCAGGTCACAAGGGGAGGACCGGTCCCGGCGCCGAAAGGCGCCGGGACCGCCCACACCAAGGGCTGGTCATCCGTACGGGGCACGACCCGTGGGGCAAGACCCCCGGGGCCACAGCTCGTACGGACCGGTCCACCGGACACATCCGCGCCGACGCGAACGCCGTCAGGCGAACGCCGGCGCGCCGGGAGTCAGCGCTTCGCGACGAACACGTGCGAGGCGACCTCAGCGTCCAGCTCGGCAGCCTCACCGCCACTGCCGACCAGCACACCACCCGGGGACTCGGTCACGCTGACCACCGAGCCGGGCTGCACGCCCGCGCGCCGGAGCGTATACATCAGCTGGGCGTCCGTCTGGATCGGCTCACCGATCCGCCGGACGACCACCGTCTTGCCCTCGCTGCCCGGGTCGAGCTCGGACAGACTGACCATGCCGTCCTCCAGGAACGGGTCCGCCTCGGCCTTCTCACCCAGCTCCTCCAGCCCCGGGATCGGGTTCCCGTACGGCGACTCGGTCGGGTGACGCAGCAGCTCCAGCACCCGCCGCTCCACCGCCTCGCTCATCACGTGCTCCCAACGGCAGGCCTCCGCGTGCACCTGCTCCCACTCCAGGCCGATCACGTCGACGAGCAGACACTCCGCGAGCCGGTGCTTGCGCATGACACGCGTGGCCAGTCGGCGCCCCTCCTCCGTCAGCTCGAGGTGCCGGTCGCTGGCGACGGCCACCAGGCCGTCCCGCTCCATGCGCGCCACCGTCTGGCTCACCGTCGGACCGCTCTGGTCGAGCCGCTCGGCGATGCGGGCGCGCATGGGGACCACGCCTTCCTCTTCCAGCTCGAGGATGGTGCGGAGATACATCTCCGTGGTATCGATCAGTCCGGACATTCGTGCCCCTCGGATTGCGTGCGCTGGCCCTGCCCCCAATTCTGACGCATCGGGCCGACAACCGTCCCGTGCCATGGGTCAAGACCGCTCCCGGACATCTCCCGGACACCCCCGGAAGATCGCCCGAGGGCGTCCGGGGCGCGCGCGACCAGAGCTTTCGGCCCGGGATTGACGTTCGTATTGACACGCCCTTGGTCCAGACCGCACGGTGAGCGGCGGACACGGACGCTCCCCCACCCCTGGAAGGGCCATCGGCGTATGAGCGAGAGCAAGCTGGCCGGTCAGTTCTTCGACGCCGCCATCGGTCTGCTGGAGCGGGTGCGGGACGAGGAGGCCCCGCACATCGCCGAGGCCGGCTCCCTCATCGCCGACGCGGTCGCCGCCGGCAACCGGCTCTTCGCCTTCGGCGCCGGGCATTCCTCGCTGCCCGCCCAGGACGTCGTCTATCGGGCCGGCGGCCTGGCCCTGATGAACTTCCTCGCCGTCCCCGGCACCGCGGGCGTCGACGTCATGCCCGCGACCCTGGGCAGCGCCCTGGAACGGGTCGACGGCCTGGCCGGCGCCGTCCTCGACAGCAGCCCCGCCTCCGACGGCGACGTCCTCGTGATCATCTCACTCTCCGGGCGCAACGCGCTGCCCGTCGAGATGGCGATGAACGCCCGCGCCATCGGCCTCAAGGTCATCGGCGTGACCTCGGTGGCGTACGCGACCGGAACCAAGTCACGGCACGTCTCCGGCACCTTCCTCAAGGACCACTGCGACGTCGTCCTCGACAGCAAGATCGCAGTCGGCGACGCCGAGCTGACCCTCGACGGCATCGACGCGCCCTTCGCACCCGCCTCCACCGTCGTGACCAGCGCGATCATGCAGGCGGTCATGGCGGCGGCGGCCGGCGAGCTCGCCGCCCGAGGGGTGGAGCCCCCGCTGCTGCGCTCGGGCAACGTCGACGGCGGCCACGAGTGGAACGGCCGCGTGATGCAGGAGTACGGCGACCGGATCTTCTTCCGGCACTAGGCCGTCTCTTCCGCAGGACAGACCTCCACGAGGAGTTGGCCCGGGTCGCACCGCGCCTGCCGGAACCCGGGCCGCCTTTCATCCCTTCTCCGGGCCGGCCGGACCCGCCGCCAGGTCCAGGTCAGCCGCGACCCGGGCCGCGACCTCCTCCGCGTACGCCGCGTCCGCACGCTCGAAGGCCGCCCGCGAGGGCCCGCGCAGGAACGTCAGCGCCCCCAGCGTCCGCCCCCGGCTGCGCAGCACCGTGCACAGCACGTGTGCGGCGCCCTCGGGCCACTGGCGGGCCCGCGCCCACTCCGCGTCCGCCTCCCCCCGCGGGGCGCTGGTACGCACCGAGCCGATCCGGTCCAGGGCCTGCAGCGCCGGGTGCCCCGCCGCGTACCGGACGGGGATCGACCCGGGGCCCGGCAGCGCCGGCGGGGACGCGGCGGACCGTACGAGCCTGCGCCGCTCGGGGTCGGCCGTGGGGTCCAGTACGTCCAGCAGCGCGTGCTCGGCGAAGCCGGCGAGGGCGAAGTCCAGACGTACGGCGGCCGCCTCGGCCGGGTCCTCGCACTCGGCGGCGGCCCGCCCCGCACGGTGGAGCTGGTGCGAGCGGAACCGCAGCTGCGCGGTGTCCAGCTGCTCCTGGCGGGCCTCGGTGACGTCCTGGAACAGCCAGCCGACGCCCAGCGGTACCGGCTCCTCCGCGAGCGGCGAGGCCAGCCGCAGGAACCCGCACCGCCAGCACCTGCGCCGCACCCCCTCCGGCGTGCGCACCGACACCCACATCTCCACCGGTGCGGGCGGGGCCCCCTCGGCGAGCACGTGCTGGAGCGCGCCCTCCAGCTCCTCCACGCCCTGGGTCAGCAGTTCGCCCAGCGGCCGCCCGAGCAGTGCGGCGCGGCCGGTCCCGAAGGCCCGGGCGGCGTGCGCGTTGACCACCGCGGGCCGCAGGTCGACGTCGACCAGGACGACGCCCCACGAGGCGTCCTCCATCAGGGCCTCGCTCAGCGCGATGGAGCGTTCCAGGTCGATCTGGGCGTGCACCTCGCTGAAGGCGCAGTACACCCCGGCGGGTTTGCCGTCCGCGCCGGGCACCCCGGCGGACTGGGTCCGTACGAGGACGCGCCCGCCGCCCTTGGTCAGCAGCGCGAACTCGTGCACCTGCCGGCCGGGCGCGTGCTGGGCGGCCATCAGCCGGTCCTGGACGTCGTGCGCGTCGGCGGCCCGTACCGCCCAGCCCTCGAAGCCCTTGCGGCCCACGGCCTCGGCGGCGGTCCAGCCCAGGATCCGCTCGGCCTCGCGGTTCCAATGGGTGATCACGCCGTCGGAGTCGAACGCGCACAAGGCGGCGTCCATCCCGTCCAGCAGCGCTGCGAGCAGATCGTCAGCGGTCTCGTCACGTCCGTAAGCACTCACCTGGAACCCCCAGCAGGTGTTCGCGTATGCGGCACGTCAGATCATTGAACTCGAACGTGACCCACACCACACCGCTTTCGCCGGATTGGGGATACGAAATCCGGTCAGGCCGGTCCGCCGAGCGATGCCGTGAGGACGGTTCCCGCGATGAGGGCGGCGGCCCCACCGAAGATGGGCACGTACGACCTCCATCCGCCGAGCCACCGCTCCCAGGCCTCCTCGCGCGCGTTCTGCCGGGCGATACGGGGCTCCGCCCGCGGGTCCGGGGCCCAGCCGGCGCTCCGCTGCCGCAGCAGGAGCGCCCGTAGGAAGGCGAGCTCCGGCTCCAGGGCCGGGAGGGCGCCCTCGCTCGCGATGATCGAGAAATAAAACGCTTGTGGCCGTCGGCCCGCCTGCCTAGGCTCTGACATACACGAGAAGGGAGGTGGTTCCCGAAATGTACGGAAACCGGACGCGTGAGGTGACTGCGGGCTAAGCGCCCGTCGTCGCACGCACCCAGTGCGGTGCCCGGCGGAATCGCCTGGCGCCAATCCCAAGCAGTCACCCGACCCGCGGGCTCGCCGGTACGTCCGGCCGGCTTCTCTCACTGCAGGAGAGAAACCCGAGCCCGCGGGTCGTCTGCTTTCCCCGGCCGCCGCGGACCCCTTACGGGCAGAGCCGCTCCACGCGCCACTCGTCCCCGTCCAGGACGTAGCGCAGCCGGTCGTGCAGGCGGTTCTCGTGGCCCTGCCAGAACTCCACCGCCTCCGGGACCACCCGCAGGCCGCCCCACTCCGGCGGGACCGGCACCTGCTCGCCCTCCGGGTAGCGGGCCTCCAGCTCGGCGTAGCGCCCGTCCAGCTCCGCACGGGAGCCGATCACGCTGGACTGCTCGCTCGCCCAGGCGCCCAGCTGGGAGCCGTGCGGGCGGGAGCGGAAGTACGCCGCCGTCTCGTCGCGGCCGATACGGGCCGCCGTGCCGGTGACGATCACCTGGCGGGCGATCGGGTGCCAGGGGAAGAGCAGTGCGACGTGCGGGTTCTCGGCCAGCTCGCGGCCCTTGCGGGAGGCGTAATTGGTGAAGAAGACGAAACCCCGGCCGTCGAACTGCTTCATCAGCACCGTCCGCGAACTGGGCCGTCCGTCCGGGGTCGCCGTCGATACGACCATCGCGTTCGGCTCGAAGAGGCGCGAGTCGGCGGCCTGCTGGAACCAGAGGGCGAACTGGTCCATCGGATTCCCGGCGAGACTCCCCTCCTCGACGATCTCCGAGCGGTACTGCTTGCGCATCATGGCGGGGTCAATGTCCTGATCGGTCACGCTGGCCATCCTGCCGCAGCCGGACCGGTGACGGTGTGCCGTATGTCACGCTTCCGCAGTCGGGGCGGAACGGCCAAAATCTTGGGGCCGGTCCGAAGGTCCCCGAGTGGGTGACCGACGGCCGTGCCGGGCATCAACGGGGATGACCGCGCCGGACCGCGAGTCACGCCGGGAGCCGCGCGTGTTCGCACTATCTGAGGAGCCGCCTGATGTCCGACTTCGTACCCGGGCTCGAAGGGGTCGTCGCGTTCGAGACGGAGATCGCCGAGCCCGACAAGGAAGGCGGGTCGCTCCGCTACCGGGGCGTCGACATCGAAGACCTCGTCGGCCACGTCTCCTTCGGGAACGTCTGGGGCCTGCTGGTCGACGGTGCGTTCAACCCGGGCCTGCCGGCCGCCGAGCCCTTCCCCATTCCGGTCCACTCCGGTGACATCCGTGTCGACGTCCAGTCCGCGCTCGCGATGCTCGCCCCCGTGTGGGGTCTGAAACCGCTGCTGGACATCGACGTGCAGACCGCCCGCGACGATCTCGCGCGCGCGGCCGTGATGGCACTGTCGTACGTCGCCCAGTCCGCCCGCGGCCAGGGCCTGCCCATGGTGCCGCAGCGGGAGATCGACAAGGCCGAGTCCGTCGTCGAACGGTTCATGATCCGCTGGCGGGGCGAGCCGGACCCGCGGCACGTCAAGGCCGTCGACGCCTACTGGACCTCCGCCGCCGAACACGGCATGAACGCCTCCACCTTCACCGCGCGCGTGATCGCGTCGACCGGCGCGGACGTCGCCGCCGCGCTGTCCGGCGCGGTGGGCGCCATGTCGGGGCCGCTGCACGGCGGAGCGCCGTCCCGCGTGCTCGGCATGATCGAGGAGATCGAGCGCACCGGCGACGCCGTGGCGTACGTGAAGAAGGCCCTCGACAAGGGCGAGCGGCTGATGGGCTTCGGCCACCGCGTCTACCGCGCCGAGGACCCGCGCGCCCGCGTGCTGCGGCGCACGGCCAAGGAGCTCGACGCGCCGCGCTACGAGGTGGCCGCCGCCCTGGAGAAGGCCGCGCTGGAGGAGCTGCACGCGCGCCGCCCCGACCGGGTGCTCGCCACGAACGTGGAGTTCTGGGCCGCGATCATGCTGGACTTCGCCGAGGTCCCCGCGCACATGTTCACGTCGATGTTCAGCTGCGCCCGTACCGCCGGCTGGTCGGCGCACATCCTGGAGCAGAAGCGCACCGGCCGCCTGGTGCGGCCCTCGGCCCGCTACATCGGGCCGGGCCGGCGCAACCCGCAGGAGATCGAGGGCTACGCCGACATCGCCGAGACCGCGTAGTCGCGCAGCCCCTCCGGCAGGCAGGGCGCCGTATCCCGCGGGCGGGGTGCGGCGCCCCTGTCGTTCCCGCCGCCTCAGCCCAGTGCCGCGTCCAGGATCCGCGACCACTGGGCCACCACCCGGGCCCGGCGGGCCGTGTCGTCGGTGAGCACGTTGGCCAGGCCCAGGCCCCGCGCCATGTCCAGCAGGCCCTGCACGGTCTCCCGTACGCCCGGCACCGACTCGTCCGCACCCAGCAGCTCGACGGCGATGCGGTGGGTCTCGCGGCCGACCCGGGCCTCCAGCTCGGTGACCTGGGGGCGCAGCTGCTCCTCGTTGGAGGCGGCCACCCACAGCTGGAGGGCGGCCCGGAAGAGGGCGCCGGTGTACAGGTCGACCAGCGCCTCCACCACGGCGGGGCGGGCGGCCGGGCCGGCGTGGAAGAGGTCGCGCAGGGCGGTGGAGCGCTCCTCGGCGACGTACTCGACGGCCGCGGTGAACAGGTCCTCACGGGTCGGGAAGTGGTGCTGGGCGGCGCCGCGCGAGACCCCGGCCCGTTCGGCGACGACCGAGACGGTCGAACCGGCCCAGCCGTGCTCCGCCAGGCAGGACACGGCCGCCTCCAGGAGGTGGCGGCGGGTGACGCGGCTGCGCGCCTGCTTGGGGCCGGTCACAGCGACCATGAGGGTTCCCGGCGCTCGAAGCGGGCGGTGATGCCTTCGCGGGCCTCGTCGGAGGCGAACAGTCCGGCGGACAGCTCGGTGAGGCGGGAGCCGTCGCGGGCGAGGGCCTCGCGTACGGCGGCGGAGGTCAGCGCCTTGGTCGCGGCCAGCCCTTGCGGGGAGGCCTTGCGCAGGCCGGCGAGTACGGGCTCCAGGGCCGCGTCCACGTCCTCGCCGTGCAGGGTGAGCAGTCCGATCCGGGCGGCCTCGGAGGCGTCGAAGGCCTCGGCGGTGAGGAAGTAGCGGGCGGCGGCGCGCGGGTCGAGGCGCGGCAGCAGCGGCATGGAGATCACCGCGGGGGCGAGGCCCAGATGGGTCTCGGTGAAGGCGTACGAGGACTGCGGTCCTGCGGCGGCGATGTCGCAGACACCGAGCAGGCCGAGGCCGCCGGCCCGGACGTGGCCGGTGACCCGGGCGACTACGGGCTTGGGCAGCTCGGCGGTCTCGCGGAGCAGGGCCAGGAAGTCGGCGGGATCGCAAGGGGACTTGAGGTCGGCCCCGGCGCAGAAGGTGGTGCCGGTGTGGGTGAGGACGACGGCCCGGACGTCGGGGTCCGCGGCGGTGGCGGCGAGCGCGGAGCGGAGCTCGGCGACGAGGCCGGCGGAAAGGGCGTTGCGGTTGCCCGGGGAGTCCAGGGTGAGGGTGACGATGCCGGTCGCCTGGGCGGCGTGCACTCGTGGGGCCATGTCTCCTCCGGAGTGGTGTGCGGATGGGGGTACTTCGGGAGCGGGGCCCCTCCGGGGAGGGTACGTTGCGTTGCCCCTGCGGGGTGCGGGGTGCCCTGCGGTCGGCTCGGCGGCACGGATCCCTCCTGCCGAGGTGGGTCGCCTCAATCGTCGGCCGGTCCCCTGCGGGGTGCCCTGCGGTCGGCTCGGCGGCACGGATCCCTCCTGCCGAGGTGGGGCGCCTCAATCGCCGGCGGGGCTGGGTGGTGTGGGTCGGTGCCCCGCACGAGGGTCTCCTCGGCTCGGCGCGTGCGGGCTCGTCACGGCCAGGCGGCCGTGGTCGCGCCTCGTCCTGCGGGGACCCTCCTGCGTGTCCCCGCCCCACGGCAGGGCT
>NZ_JBVIWA010000026.1:0-101410 GCF_055595065.1 Streptomyces sp. NPDC040545 | reverse complement strand
AGGACAACACCGGAGACGGCATCCCCGACATCTGGGGAGTCCAGGCCTCCGACGGCCACCAGTACTACTTCCAGGGCGGCACCACCGGCTACGGCAACGCCACCGGACGCGACGAAGACGGCTGGAGCACCTTCCTCACCATCGGATAACCCCAACCGTCGTCCCGCACGCACGCCACAGGCGCCCTCCCCCAACAACACCGGGGAGGGCGCCCGCCCGTTTCAGGTGACGGAGTCGTCGTTCTGCGATGCGGCGGACTGCCGGGGGATCGATGGCGGCCGGCCCTGCGGATCGTGGCCGAACTGCGCGGCCTGCATCGCGTACATGGAGGCGTACCGGCCGCCCAGCGCCATCAGTTCGTCGTGGCCGCCCCGCTCGACGAGCCGGCCCTCGTGCAGCACGTAGATCACGTCGGCGTACCTGACGCCCGACATCCGGTGCGTGACGAGGACGACCGCGCGCTCGGGGCCGGCGAGGCCCCGGATGCTGTCGAAGGCGGCGATCTCCGCCTCCGGGTCGAGCGCCGAGGTGGGCTCGTCCACGACCAGGACGCGGGCGTCGCGGTAGCGGGTGCGGGCGAGTCCGAACTTCTGCCACTGCCCGCCCGACAGCTCCGAGGCGCCCCTGAACACCCGGGCGAGCAAGGTCTCGTAGCCGTGCGGGAGCTGCGCGACGATACGGTCCGCACCCGCGTACTCGGCGGCGGCGGCCACCTCCGCGGCCCGGTCGACGGCGCGTTCGGGGTCCTCCCTGGGGCGACCGATGGCGATGTTGGTACGGGCGGTCACCGGCCAGCGCTCGAAGTCCTGGGTGAGGAGCGCGACCCGGTCGAAGACCTGCTCCCGGTCGGCGTCCCGCACCTCCACCCCGTCCCAGGTGACCGAACCCGAGCCGGGCAGGTGCAGGCCCGCCAGCAGCTTCACCAGGGTGCTCTTGCCCGAGCCGTTCTCGCCGACCAGGGCGACCACCTGGCCCGCCTCGATGGTGAGGGAGACCCCGCGCAGGGCGGGCTCGTCCCGGTCCGGGTAGCTGAAGTCCACGTCCCGGAGCCGTACCGCTGCGAGCCGCTCGGGCAGCGGGGCCCCGCCGGGCGGGATGGCGCGGCGGGCCGCCTCGGCGACGAACCGTTCCAGGTCCCGCACGTACAGGGACTCCTCGTGCAGGGTGTTGGTGGTGGCCACCAGCGCCCCCAGGCTCGCCGAACCGGTGCGCACCGCGATCACGGCGGTACCGGCGACGGCGAGGTCCATCCGGCCGGTGACGATGAGCGCGCCCATCGCCCCGTAGGTGACCAGGGCCGCGACGCCGGACAGCGCGGCGGCCAGCAGTTCGGTGGCGGCCTTGTCCTTGGCGAGGCGGGTGGCCTCGCCTTCGGCGACCTCGGCCATGTTGCGGTAATGGCCCAGCAGGTAGCGGCCGACGCCGTGCACCCGTACCTCGGGGGCCGACGTACGGGAGATCAGCAGCTGGCCGATGAGCCGGGCGGCCCGTACGTGCTCCACCCAGGTGATCACCGACAGGTAGCGGCGCTGTGCCACCCGCATCGCGCCCCAGCCGCGCGGGGCGGCGATCAGCCGCGGTGGAGAACGGGGGGTCCGTCCACCGGACGGTCCGGTGGCTGATCGCCGAGACGGGTCGCTCCGGCGGTGACCCGTAGGCGGGCGCCCGGGAGCTGATCGGCACGATGTGGGAGGCCTTCGACATCACCCTCGGCCAAGCTCAGCTCGTCTCCGCATGGACGGGAGCGAACTGCGGGGGATCGCTCTCCGACGCGAGGTTGGAGTGGGAGCTCGGGCGCTTGGTTCCGCGTGGGGAGGACCTCGACATCGGGGCGCTCGACCGGGGGCGCGAGGCCGTCGGCCAGCCGAGGCGCATGGCCCTGGTCGGCGATCACCGGCATCTTCCGTTGCACTTTCGGCGAGCGTTCCGGGTCCATGGTTATGCGGATAGTGGCGACCTGCTCGTCCTGAGGAGCGGGGGTGCGCAGGATGCGGGTGGCCTTCTCGACATCGAGTTCCAGCACGTGCGGGGCATGAGGCTGCTCCCGGATACGGAGAACTGGTCATCACGGATTCGTTCGCCGGCCTTGATGCTGCCGGTGCCGACATGGTTGCCGAGATGGACGCGTTCTTCCCATCCCGCCCGCCCGACTCGTGCAAGCGGCTGGTCCTCACGGACGGTGCGTGCTGGGGTTTCGTGGTCTGCTGATCGGTGCGGGTGTACCGGTTCGATCCCCCGGCGGAGCATGGGCGGCGGAGGGAGGGTGCGACGCAGACCCAGTGTTGAGGAGCGGGTGGCCGAAGCCATTCGGGTGGAGCAGGAGGGCGTTCGGCGGCTGCGTGACCACGCCGAAGGCTGTGGCGGATCCGTGCCCCGGACGATGAGCTGGCTCGGCGGCGAGGTCGACTGCGCGACCGGTTCGGTCGCGTGCCAGGACATGATGATCCGGCTGTGTCTCGCCTTCGACTTCGACCTCGCGCAGGCGCGGTGTGTGGCGGCGTGGGTCGGTCTCGGTCTCGGCTGTCAGGTATTCGACGAAGAGCTCGAAGCTGCCCGAAGGACGCACAGCGCACGAAGCTCCGCTGTCCCGTCCCGTCCGAAAGGAAGAACAGCCGGCTCCGCGTGCCACCATCGTCGGAATCCTCGGTGATGGACAGTTCGCTCCGGTGGAAGCCTGAAGGCAGCCTCAGCTCCACGACGCCGCCGAACTCGACCTCCAGCGCGCCGAATCCGGGCACAGCGTCCCAGCTGCGCAGCGCCACACGCCAGCCGTCGTGCCCGTAGAAGCGAACGTGGAAGGTCCGCCGAAAGACCACGGGCGGCCCGCCGTCACCACCCGCCACCGGAATCCTGGTCCGGTATTGCCGCAGCGCTTGCCTTCGTATGTCGGAAGAGCCGAGGCATCGCTCCGAGCCTGACGGTGGGTCTGGGGCGGGAACGGAGCCGCCCGACCGGTCGTCCCCCATGGACTCCGTGAGTCCGGAGCGAGTCGATCCCTGTCGGGGTGTCGGAGCGTGGGGTGATTGTCGGATTGAGTTAGGTTTGCCCCGATATTCGTTTCGGGATTCCGAGAGGGACACTCATGGCGATCGATCTGGACAAGGTGCTCGACAAGGCGTGGGCCGACAAGCCGCTGGCCGAGGTGCTCTCGGCTCCCGTTGCCGCGCTCAAGGGCGTCAGCGACGAGGACGGCAAGCTGCTGCACCAGGCGTTCGGGGTCAAGACCGTGGCCGACTTCGGGCAGCTGAAGTACGTCCGCTGGGCCCAGGCCCTCGTCGCGCTGAACCAGACCGTCAAGGCGTAGTGGTCGAGGTCCGCGTGCTCGGGGTGCGCGGGCCTGCATGAAGAAAGCCGTCCCCCTCACCCGTCGGCAGGGTGAGGGGGACGGCCTCTGTGGCCTCCGCAAAGGGGACGGCTACTCCGACTCGCCCTCCAGGTTGCCCTCCGTGTCCAGGTAGACCTGGCGCAGGGATTCGAGGATCTGCGGGTCCGGCTTCTCCCACATGCCGCGCGACTCGGCCTCCAGCAGGCGCTCCGCGATCCCGTGCAGGGCCCACGGGTTGGCCTCCTCCAGGAAGGCGCGGTTCGTCGGGTCCAGGACGTACGTCTCGGTGAGCTTGTCGTACATCCAGTCCGCCACCACGCCCGTCGTGGCGTCGTAGCCGAAGAGGTAGTCCACCGTCGCCGCGAGCTCGAAGGCGCCCTTGTAGCCGTGGCGGCGCATCGCCTCGATCCACTTGGGGTTCACGACGCGGGCGCGGAAGACGCGGCTGGTCTCCTCGACCAAGGTGCGGGTCTTGACCGTCTCCGGGCGGGTGGAGTCGCCGATGTAGGCCTCCGGGGCGGTGCCGCGCAGGGCGCGGACCGTGGCCACCATGCCGCCGTGGTACTGGAAGTAGTCGTCCGAGTCCGCGATGTCGTGCTCGCGGGTGTCCGTGTTCTTCGCCGCGACCGTGATGCGCTTGTAGGCCGTCTCCATCTCGTCCCGGGCGGGGCGGCCTTCCAGGCCGCGGCCGTACGCGTAGCCGCCCCACACCGTGTAGACCTCCGCGAGGTCGGCGTCCGTACGCCAGTCGCGGGAGTCGATCAGCTGGAGGATGCCGGCTCCGTACGTGCCCGGGCGCGAGCCGAAGATACGGGTCGTCGCGCGCCGCTCGTCGCCGTGCTCGGCCAGGTCCGCCTGGGCGTGGGCGCGGATGAAGTTCTCCGAGGCAGGCTCGTCCAGGGAGGCCGCCAGGCGTACCGCGTCGTCCAGCAGGCCGATCACGTGCGGGAACGCGTCCCGGAAGAAGCCCGAGATACGGAGGGTGACGTCGATGCGGGGGCGGCCGAGCTCCGCGAGCGGGATCGGCTCCAGGCCGGTGACGCGGCGCGAGGCCTCGTCCCAGACCGGGCGGATGCCCAGCAGCGAGAGGGCCTCGGCGACGTCGTCGCCGGAGGTGCGCATCGCGCTCGTGCCCCACAGGGACAGACCGACCGAGGCCGGCCATTCGCCGTTGTCCGTGCGGTACCGGTTGAGGAGGGACTCGGCGAGCGCCTGGCCCGTCTCCCACGCCAAGCGGGAGGGGACGGCCTTCGGGTCGACCGAGTAGAAGTTGCGGCCGGTCGGCAGGACGTTGACCAGGCCGCGCAGCGGCGAGCCGGAGGGGCCCGCCGGGATGAACCGGCCGTCCAGGGCCGCGACCACGTGGGCGATCTCGTCCGTGGTGCCGGCCAGGCGCGGGACCACCTCGCGGGCCGCGAAGGACAGGACCGCCGCGACGTCCGCCGAGTGGTCCGCCGCGACCGTGGACACGGCTTCGAGGGACCAGTTCGCGTCCTCCATCGCCTGGACCAGGGCGCGGGCCTGCTCCTCCACGGCGTCCGCCGAGGTGCGCGTGGCCTTGGACTCGTCCAGGCCGAGCGCCTCACGCAGACCCGGAAGGGCCGTCGTACCGCCCCAGATCTGCCGGGCGCGCAGGATCGCCAGGACCAGGTTGACCCGGGCCTCGCCCGTCGGCGCACCGCCCAGCACGTGCAGACCGTCGCGGATCTGGGCGTCCTTGACCTCGCACAGCCAGCCGTCGACGTGCAGCAGGAAGTCGTCGAAGCCGTCGTCGTCCGGACGCTCCTGCAGACCGAGGTCGTGGTCGAGCTTCGCCGCCTGGATCAGGGTCCAGATCTGGGCCCGGATGGCCGGCAGCTTCGCCGGGTCCATCGCGGAGATCTGGGCGTACTCGTCCAGGTGCTGCTCCAGGCGGGCGATGTCGCCGTACGACTCCGCGCGCGCCATCGGCGGCACCAGGTGGTCGACCAGGGTGGCGTGCACGCGGCGCTTGGCCTGGGTGCCCTCGCCCGGGTCGTTGACCAGGAACGGGTAGATGAGGGGCAGGTCGCCCAGGGCGGCGTCGGGCGCGCACGCCGCGGAGAGGCCGGCGTTCTTGCCCGGGAGCCATTCGAGGTTGCCGTGCTTGCCCAGGTGGATCATCGCGTCGGCGCCGAAGCCGCCGTCCTCGGCGCGCGCCTGGATCCACCGGTACGCGGCCAGGTAGTGGTGCGACGGCGGCAGGTCCGGGTCGTGGTAGATCGCGATCGGGTTCTCGCCGAAGCCGCGCGGCGGCTGGATGAGGATGAGGAGGTTCCCGCGGCGCAGGGCCGCGAGGACGATGTCGCCCTCCGGGTTCGCCGAGCGGTCCACGAACATGTTGCCCGGGGCCTCGCCCCAGTGCTGCTCGACGCTGTCGCGCAGCTCGGCCGGGAGCTCGGCGAACCAGCGCTTGTAGTCGGCGGCCGGGATGCGGACCGGGTTGCGGGCCAACTGCTCCTCGGTCAGCCAGTCCTGGTCGTGGCCGCCGGCCTCGATCAGGGCGCGGATCAGCTCGTCGCCGTCGCCGGACACCAGACCGGGGATGTCCTGGGTGGGACCGAAGTCGTAGCCGCCGGCGATCAGCGTGCGCAGCAGCTCGACGGCGCTGGCCGGGGTGTCGAGACCGACCGCGTTGCCGATGCGGGAGTGCTTGGTGGGGTACGCGGACAGGACCAGCGCGACCTTCTTGTCCCGGCGGTCGATGTGGCGCAGACGGGCGTGGCGTACGGCGATCCCCGCGACGCGGGCGGCCCGCTCGGGGTCGGCCACGTAGGCGGGCAGGCCGTCCTCGTCGAGCTCCTTGAAGGAGAACGGGACGGTGATCAGGCGGCCGTCGAACTCGGGCACCGCGACCTGCGTGGCGGCGTCCAGCGGGGAGAGGCCCTCGTCGTTCTCCTCCCAGGCGGAGCGCGAGCCGGTCAGGCACAGGGCCTGCAGGATCGGCACGCCGAGGCCGGCGAGCGCGCCCGCGTCCCAGGACTCGTCGTCGCCGCCCGCCGAGGCGGTGGCGGGCTTGGTGCCGCCGGCCGCGAGGACGGTGGTGACGACCGCGTCGGCCGACTCCAGCGCGGCGATCAGCTCCGGCTCGGGGGTGCGCAGGGAGGACACGTACAGCGGCAGCGCCTGGGCGTCGTGGGCCTCGATCGCGTCGCACAGGGCGTGGACGAAGGAGGTGTTCCCGCTCATCTGGTGGGCGCGGTAGTACAGCACGGCGATCCGCGGGCCCGTGGTGGTCCCGGGCGTGCGCTCCAGCGGGCCCCAGGTGGGGGAGGCGGCCGGGGGCTCGAAGCCGTGGCCGGTCAGCAGGACGGTGTCGGAGAGGAACCGGGCCAGCTGGTCCAGGTTGGCCGGGCCGCCGTGGGCGAGGTAGCCGTGCGCCTCGGCGGCGATGCCGATGGGGACCGTGGAGGCCTCCATGAGCTGGGCGTCCGGAGCCTGCTCGCCGGTCAGCACCACGACCGGGCGGGTCTGGCCCGGGGCCAGGAGCAGGTCGAGGCCGTCCTGCCAGGCGCGGAGGCCGCCGAGGAGGCGTACGACGACCAGGTCGACCCCGACGAGGAGGCCGGGGAGGTCGTCGAGGGGGAGACGGGAGGGGTTCGCGAACCGGTACGGGACGGGGCCGTCCGCCGTGTTCGCTGCGCGGGCGCTGAGCAGATCGGTGTCGGACGTCGACAGCAGCAGAATCATGCGGCGGCAGGCCTTCCTCGGGGTTTCCGCGCCCCGGGCAGTGTGAGGACAGCGGGAGTTCCTGACTCACCCCGGTCGCCGGATCGCTCCGCGGGGTTCACAGTGGCGGGACCGCGCCGGAATCACACCGGGCTTCCTCCCATGTCGCCGTCCTCGGCGACGGCGGGCCGTGTGGTCCGCCGGAAGGTCATCTTAGGGGCGGGTGGGTGTGGCCGGGGCGGGCGGGTGGCGTGCCGGGTGCTGTGCCGGGGGTGCGGTCCGGCTGCGGCGCCGTTGCCGGGGCTCTGCCCCGGGCCCCGCGCCTCAAACGCCGGCGGGGCTGGAATGGCCGGGCGTCGCCCCCGGGCCCCGCGCCTCAAACGCCGGCGGGGCTGGGAACGGTCCGGTGGGGTGGGGAGAGGGTCTCGGGCGGCGGTGGGCCGAAAGGGTGGTCCGGGCGGTGGTGGGGGCGAACGTGGCTGGTGGGGGTGGTGACGGACACAGGTCGGGGGGACCCAATCGTGGGTATGCTCGCGGCCATGCCCCAGCCCCCTTCAGCCGCATCGCGGGACGAACCCGTCATACGGGAGCGCGGTGACGCCTGCCCGGGCGCGCTGCGTCTGCACGCGGCGGACGACGGGTTCCTGGCGCGGGTCCGGCTGCCGGGCGGGCTGCTCACCGTGCGACAGGCCTCGGCGCTGGCGCTCGCCGCCGACCGGTTCGGGGACGGGCACCTGGAGCTGACCTCGCGCGGCAACGTGCAGCTGCGCGGACTGGCCGACGGGTGCGGCGCCGGGCTCGCGGAGCTGCTGGACGGGGCCGGGCTGCTTCCCGTGCCCAGCCACGAGCGGGTACGGAACATCGTGGCGACGCCCATGTCCGGCCTGGACGGGCCGGACGGGCCGGACGGGCCGCACGGGCCGCACGGGCCGCACCGGCCCGAGGGGCAGGACCGGCCCGACGCGCTCGCCTGGGCCTTGGAGTTCGACCGGCTGCTGTGCGCGAGCCCCTGGGCGGCCGCACTGTCCGGGCGGTTCCTGTTCGCCTTCGACGACGGGCGCGGCGACGTGGCCGCGCTCGGCCCCGACGTGACCGTCCTCGGCCGCCCCGGCGGCCGGGCGCTGGTCCTGCTCGGCCGGGCCGCCGACGCCGTGGAGCTCGCCGGCCAGGACGCCCCCCGGGCGGCGCTGACAGCCGCCCGGTACTTCCTGGACGCCGCCGCCGAAGCGGGCACCCAGGCCTGGCGGGTCGCCGAACTGCCCGCCGAACACACCCTGAACACCACCGAGTTCGGCCGGCGCCTCGACGCCGCGGGGATCGCCTCGGCGGCCGTCGGCCCCGCGGACCGGCCGTACGCGCCGCCGCCCGAGCCGTCGGGCGCGGGCGGGCACGGCCACGCCACCCTGTGCGTACTGCCCCCGCTCGGCCGGCTCGACTCCGCGCAGTGGCGGGTCCTGGTGCAGGTCGCGGACGAGGGGAGCGGCGAGCTGCGTGTCACCCCGTGGCGCAGCGTCATCCTGCCCGCGGCGAGCGCCCACGGAGCCGCCCGCATCGAGGACGCCGGGCTGATCCTCGCCCCCGGCAGCGCCTGGGAGTCCGTCACCGCCTGTACCGGGCGGCCCGGTTGTGCGAAATCTCGTGCGGACGTACGCGCCGATGCGGGGGCCGTCGCCGACCGGACGCGGGGTCCGCTGCCCGTGCACTGGTCCGGCTGCGAACGCCGCTGCGGGCATCCGCGCGGCACCGCCTGGGTGGATCTGGTCGCCACCGGCTCCGGATACCGGCTCGCCGCGCCCGGCCGCCCCGTACGCGACGACGTACACACCTCCGAACTTGCCGCGGCACTCGCGGACGCCCGCACCGACCCCGACGTAGTGAAGAAATGAGCGAGTACACCGTGTTTGAGTACGAGAAGGACGGCGCGGCCATCTACCGCCAGTCCTTTGCCACGATCCGCGCCGAGGCGGACCTCTCCGGGCTGCCCGACACGGTCGCCCAGGTCGCGGTGCGCATGATCCACGCCTGCGGAATGACCGACCTCCCGCAGGACCTCGGATACACCCCCGAGGTCGTGCTGCGCGCCCGCGCCGCGCTGGAGGCGGGCGCGCCGATCCTGTGCGACGTGCAGATGGTCGCCAGCGGTGTCACCCGTAAGCGGCTGCCCGCCGACAATGACGTGATCTGCACGCTCTCCGACCCGGCCGTACCGGAGCTCGCCGCGAAGATGGGCACCACGCGCAGCGCCGCCGCCCTGGAGGTCTGGCGCGACCGCGGCCTGCTGGAGGGCTCGGTCATCGCCGTCGGCAACGCGCCGACCGCGCTGTTCCGGCTGCTGGAGATGATCGAGGAGGGCGCGCCGCGCCCCGCCGCCGTCATCGGGGTCCCCGTCGGCTTCATCGGCGCCGCCGAGTCCAAGGACGCCCTCGCCGCCCACCCCTCGGGGCTCGACCACCTGATCGTGCGCGGCCGGCGCGGTGGCAGCGCGATGGCCGCCGCCGCGGTCAACGCCATTGCGAGCGTGGCCGAATGAGCGGTATCGCCAAGGGGCGGCTGTACGGGGTCGGGCTCGGCCCGGGCGACCCGTCGCTGATGACGCTGCGCGCCGTCGAGGTGATCGCCGAAGCCGATGTCGTGGCTTACCACAGCGCCCGCCACGGCCGTTCCATCGCCCGTTCGATCGCGGCGAAGCACCTGCGCGCCGACCACGTCGAGGAACCGCTGGTCTACCCGGTCACCACCGAGACCACCGACCACCCCGGCGGGTATCAGGGGGCGATGGAGGAGTTCTACGAGGCCGCCGCGGCCCGCCTGGCCGCGCACCTGGACGCCGGCCGGACCGTCGCCGTGCTCGCGGAGGGCGACCCGCTCTTCTACAGCTCGTACATGCACATGCACAAGCGGCTCGCGGACCGGTACGAGACCGAGGTCATCCCCGGCGTCACCTCGGCGAGCGCCGCCGCCGCCCGGCTCGGCACCCCGCTCGTGGAGGGCGAGGAGGTGCTGACCATCCTGCCCGGCACCCTGTCCGAGGAGGAGCTCACCGCCCGCCTCGCCGCCACCGACTCGGCGGTCGTGATGAAGCTCGGCCGGACCTTCCCGGCCGTGCGCGGCGCGATGGAGAACAGCGGCCGGCTCGCCGAGGCCCGCTACGTCGAGCGCGCCACGATGGCGGGCGAGCGCACCGGCCTCCTGGCCGACACCGACGCCGACAGCGTGCCGTACTTCGCCGTCGCCGTGGTCCCCAGCCGCATCGGCAACCCGGGCAGCGTGCCGTCCGGCCCCGGCGAGGTCGTCGTCGTGGGCACCGGCCCGGCCGGCCCGCTGTGGCTCACCCCGCAGACCCGGCGCGCACTGGCCGACGCCGAGGTGCTGGTCGGCTACACCACCTACCTGGACCGGGTGCCCGTCAAGCCGGGCCAGGTCCGGCACGGCTCCGACAACAAGGTGGAGTCGGAGCGGGCCGAGTTCGCCCTCGACCTCGCCCGGCGCGGCAAGCGGGTGGCCGTGGTCTCCGGCGGGGACCCCGGTGTCTTCGCCATGGCCACGGCGGTCCTGGAGGTGGCCGGGCAGGCGGAGTACAAGGACGTGCCGGTACGGGTCCTGCCGGGGGTGACCGCGGCCAACGCCGCGGCCGCCGCGGCCGGCGCCCCGCTCGGCCACGACTACGCCACTATCTCGCTCTCGGACCGGCTCAAGCCCTGGGAGGTCATCGCGGAGCGGCTGCGCGCGGCCGCCGCGGCCGACCTGGTGCTCGCCCTCTACAACCCCGGCTCGCGCAGCCGGACCTGGCAGGTGGCCCAGGCCCGCGAGCTGCTGCTGGAACTGCGTGCGCCCGAGACCCCGGTGGTCGTCGCGCGCGACGTGGGCGGCCCCGAGCAGTCGGTGCGGATCGTCCCGCTTGCCGAACTGGAGCCGTCCGAGGTCGACATGCGCACGATCCTGCTGATCGGCTCCTCGCAGACACAGGTCACCGAGCGGGCCGACGGGTCGAGGATCACCTGGACGCCGCGCCGCTACCCGTGACCGGGTGAGGCGGGGCACAGCGGTACACGGGGGAAGGCCCGGTGCGACGAGCGCACCGGGCCTTCCCCCGTCCGGTGGTGCCTCAGCGGGATCCCGGCGCACTGCCCGCCGCTGCCGTCGCCGCACCACGCTCCAGCCGGAACAGCACGTTCGGACGCAGCGGTCCTTCGGGCGCGTCGGGGTCGTCGAAGTCGCCGGCCGGGTCCCGGGTCATGCCGATCCGCTCCATCACCGCCTGGGAGCGGAGGTTGCCGGCCGTCGTCACGGCCAGGATCTCGGGCAGCCCGAGTGTGTCGAAGCCGTGGGTGAGCACGGCCCGCGCGGCCTCGGTGGCGTAGCCCTGGCCCCAGGCCGCCCGGGCGAGCCTCCAGCCGATCTCCACTCCGGTGAACAGCATCCCGTCGTCCACGTCGTCCATGCCCGCGAAGCCGATGAACTCACCCGTGTCCCGGACCTCGACGGCCCACCAGCCGTACCCCCGCCGGTCGAACGCGGCCCGGAACCGCACCATGGAGGCCTCGCTCTGCTCACGGGTGAGCGGATCGCCCAGGTGCTCCCGTACCTCGGGATCGGCGTTCATCGCCGCCCAGGGGTCGAGGTCGGAGTCCCGCCAGGGGCGCAGGACGAGGCGTTCGGTGTGCAGTACGGTCATGCCGTCCACCCAACGTGACCCTTCCGCCGCACACAATTCCTTTTCCCCGGGGCAGTACCGGACCCTCTCTACCGGCTCACACCGAGCCAGTCCCGCACGGCCTCGACGGAGCCCCTCTCCGGTACGCCCGCCGGCACCGCCGGGCGGCGCACGACGAGGACCGGGATGCCGGCCTCGCGGGCCGCGGTGAGCTTAGGGGCGGTGGCCGAGCCGCCGCTGTCCTTGGTGACCAGGAGGTCGATCCGGTGCCGGGCGAGCAGCTCCCGCTCGCCGTCCAGGGTGAACGGACCCCGGTCCAGGAGCACTTCGAGGCGCGGGGGCACCGGCGCCGCCGGGGGGTCCACCGAACGCACCAGGAACCAGGTGTCGGTGAGGTGAGCGAAGGTGTGCAGGCCCATCCGGCCGGTCGTCAGGAAGGCACGGGAGCCGAGGCCGGGCAGCCGGTCGGCCGCCTCTTCCAGACGGTCCACGAAGGTCCAGTCGTCGCCCGGCCCCGCCGTCCAGCCCGGGCGCCGCAGCGCCAGCAGCGGGACACCCGTGAGCGCCGCCGCGCCGGCCGCGTTGAAGCTCATCCGCTCCGCGAAGGGATGGGTGGCGTCGACCAGGTGGGTGACCCCGTGGGAGCCGATCCAGGCCGCCAGCCCCCCGGGTCCGCCGAAGCCGCCGATGCGGGTCCCGCCCGGCGGGAGCACGGGCGAGGTGACCCGCCCCGCCAGCGAGGTCGTCACCCGGTACGAGGGATCCCCGGCCAGCGCCTCCGCGAGGCGCCGGGCCTCCGTCGTGCCGCCCAGGATCAGGACGTGGGCCGCAGCCACGTCAGCAGACATGCCGGTCGCGCTCGGGCGAGTACAGGTGACTGTCGCGGAACTGCTCCGCGCCGAGCGTGCGGCCCACCACGATGACGGCGGTGCGCACCAGCCCGTGCTCCTTGACCTGTGCGGCGATGTC
Organism: Streptomyces sp. NPDC040545; assembly: GCF_055595065.1. Classification (NCBI taxonomy): domain Bacteria; kingdom Bacillati; phylum Actinomycetota; class Actinomycetes; order Kitasatosporales; family Streptomycetaceae; genus Streptomyces; species Streptomyces sp. NPDC040545. Next base: position 88,775 of record NZ_JBVIWA010000026.1, on the reverse strand, counting down.
GGCCAGGGTGCCGCGCAGGATCAGCTCGTCGGGTCGGCTGGCCATCGCCACGACCGCCACGGGGCATTCGGCCCCGTAGTGCGGCAGCAGCTCGTCGACGACCCGGTCCACGTAGCGGGTGGCCAGGTGCAGCACCAGCAGCGCGCCGCTGCGGCCGAGCGTGGCCAGGTCCTCGCCGGGCGGCATCGGGGTGGCCTGCTGGGCGATCCGGGTCAGGATCACGGTCTGCCCGACGGTGGGGACGGTCAGCTCCCGCTTGAGGGCGGCGGCGGCCGCGGCGAAGGCCGGGACACCCGGGACGACCTCGTAGGGGATGCCGGCCGCGTCGAGCCGCCGCATCTGCTCCGCGACGGCGCTGAAGATCGACGGGTCGCCGGAGTGCAGCCGCGCCACGTCCTGGCCCGCCGCGTGGGCCCGTACGCACTCGGCGAGGATCTCGTCCAGGTTGAGCTGCGAGGTGTCGACCAGGCGGGCGTCCGCCGGGCACTCGGCCAGCAGTTCGCGCGGCACGAGGCTGCCCGCGTACAGGCAGACGGGGGCGGCGGCCAGGGTCCGGGCACCGCGCACCGTGATCAGGTCGGCGGCGCCGGGGCCCGCACCGATGAAGTACACGGTCATGTTCGATCCTTCTCCTCGGTCGATCCGTTTGATCCGGTCGATCCGGTCGATCCGGTCGATCCGGTTGATCCGGTGGCCGTCCCGTCCGGCTTCGTCACTGACCACTGGGTGACCGGCATCGCCTGCCGCCACCCCGTGAAACCGCCGACCGGCACGGCGTGCGCGACGGCGAGCTTCACCAGTTCGCCGCCGTGGCGCCGGTAGCGTTCGGCGAGCACCGCCTCCGACTCCAGGGTGACGGTGTTGACCACCAGCCGGCCGCCGGGGGCCAGTGCGTCCCAGACCGCGTCCAGCAGGCCGGGCGCGGTCAGCCCGCCGCCGATGAACACGGCGTCGGGGGCCGGCAGCCCGGCCAGTGCCTGCGGTGCGGCGCCGATGACCACGCGCAGGCCGGGTACGCCGAGCGCCGCCGCGTTACGGGTGACGCGTGCGGCCCGCTCCGGGACGCGCTCCACGGCCACCGCCCGGCACGAGGGGTGCGTACGCATCCACTCGATACCGATGGAGCCGGAGCCGCCGCCGATGTCCCACAGCAGCTCGCCGGGGGCCGGGGCCAGCGCGCACAGGGTCGCGGCGCGGACATGGCGCTTGGTGAGCTGCCCGTCGTGTTCGTACGCGGTGTCCGGGAGGCCCGGGGTCGCGCCGAGGCGCGGCACTGCGTGGGCCGGGTCCCGGCGGCAGTCGAGCGCGACCACGTTCAGGGGATCGCCGGGCGCGTGGTCCCAGCCGTCGGCGTGCCCCTCGTACGTGTCCTCGCGCTCGGACCCGAGCTGTTCCAGCACCCGCATCCGGCTCGGGCCGAAGCCCCGCTCCCGCAGCAGGGCGGCGATCTCGCCCGGGGACGCCGCTCCGGCGCTGAGCACCAGCACCCGGCGCCCGTCGTGGAGCGCGGCCGCCAGCCGGGCCACCGGGCGGCCGACGACCGTGACCACCTCGGTGTCCTCCACCGGCCAGCCCAGGCGGGCGCAGGCGTAGGACACGGAGGAGGGGTGCGGGTGGACCCGCAGGGACCGCGGCCCGAGCTCCTCGGCGAGGGCGCGGCCGATCCCGTAGAACATCGGGTCACCGCTGGCCAGCACCGCGATCCGGCGGCCGGCGTGCTCGGCCATCAGCTTCGGCACGGCGGGCCGCAGCGGGCTCGGCCAGGCCACCCGCTGACCGGTGCACTCGGCGGCCGGCAGCAGGTCCAGCTGGCGCGGCCCGCCGATCAGCACCTCGGCCGAGGACAGGGCGGAGCGGCCGGCGGCGGTGAGCCCGGCCCAGCCGTCCGCGCCGAGGCCGACGACCGTCACGGGCATGGGGGGCGGCGGGGAGCTCACTGCGCGGTTCCTCGGGGACGGGAGGGGGAAAGAGGGCGGACCCGCAGCCTACTGGCCTGCGGATCCGTGGCCCGCGCCGCCCTGGCCCCAGCCTGGCCCCGGCCCTTTCCCCACCCTGGCCCCGGCCCGGCGGCACCCGCGGAACCTTCTCGGGCTACCCTCGGTAACCCACTGCCTCACGAGGGAGCCGCCATGCCGGGCTGGAACGCGACGCACATCCCCGACCAGAGCGGCCGCAGCGCCGTCGTGACCGGGGCCAACAGCGGGATCGGCTACGTCACCGCCCGCGAGCTCGCCCGGCGCGGTGCCTCGGTGGTGCTGGCCTGCCGTAGCGAGGCCCGCGGCCGGGCCGCCGTGGTCCGGCTGCGCGCGGAAGTTCCGGGCGCGCGGGCCGAGTTCCTGCCGCTGGACCTCGCCGACCTGTCCTCCGTACGGGAGTTCGCAGCCGGGTACGCACAGCGGCACGCCTCGCTGGACCTGCTGGTCAACAACGCGGGGGTGATGGCCCTGCCGTACGGGCGGACCGCCGACGGGTTCGAGACGCAGTTCGGGGTCAACCACCTCGGGCACTTCGCCCTGACCGGACTGCTGCTGCCGCGGCTGCGCGCCGCCGCTCCCGGGGCCCGGATCGTCAACGTCTCCAGCGGCTTCCACGTTCTGGGGAGGATCGGTCCCGCCGACGCGGACCTCGTCGCCCCGGGTCTCGCCGACGCGGGCGGCGGGCACGGCTACCGGCGCTGGACCGCCTACGGCCGCTCCAAGACCGCCAACCTGCTCTTCACCCACGAGCTGTCCCGCCGCTTCACGGCCGCCGGTTCCCCGATCACCGCCGTCGCCGCCCACCCCGGCTACGCCTCCAGCAACCTCCACTCCGGAGCGTCGAAGCTGGAGGGCCCCACCCTCAACTCCCGGGTGGCCGCGTTCGGCAACGCGGTCCTCGCCCAGCCCACCGCCTCGGGCGCGCTGCCCACCCTCTACGCGGCCACCGCGCCCGGGGTCCGGCCGGACACGTTCATCGGCCCGCGGTTCGGCTGGCGCGGCGCGCCCGTGCGGTCCTGGCGGGCCGGTTGGACCCTCGACGACACCTCCGGCGAGCTGCTGTGGGCCGCCTCCGAGAAGCTCACGGGGGTCTCGTACGCCGCCCTGCCGCGCTGAGCGGATCGCGCGGGCGCCCCGAAGTGAGTCCGCCCGCCCCCGGGTCGCCTCCGGGCGCCGCGGCGCGGACCTGCCCCGAGCGCCCCCTGCACACCAGAATCTGCGGCATGAGCGACGACGAGCCGGACAACCACCCAGAAACCCGCGGCCGTCACGACCGCATCGACCGTCACGGCCGGGGACCGGGCCGGGCGGGGCAGGGCCGGGCCGGGCGGGAACTCAGACGGGCTCGGGGCGCAGGGAGCGCCAGATGTGGTCGGGGAGGTAGCGGGCGGCCTCGGTGAGGTCGATCTCGTAGGTGCTGGACAGCCAGCGCCGGGCAGCCTCCGCGAGCGGGCCCATGACCAGCACCTCCACCACGGGCGCCGGGAGCGGGGCGATCTCGCCGCGCTCCATGCGCACCGCCAGCCACCGCATGATGGCCGCGAACTTCTCCGCCTTGGCCGCGCCGATCTCCTCGGCGTGGGCCACCAGATAGCCGGAGTAGGCGGAGGCGTGCAGGAACAGCGCCACGTCCCGGTGTTCCTGGGTGAACGTCAGGTAGGCCGTCACCCACGCCCGCACCCCGGTACGGGCCGTGCGGCACCGGGTGAGGGCGTCGACCATCGCGTCGCACAGCTCGTCCATGCACCGGATGTAGAGGGCGGCGGCGAGACCGTCGAAGCTGCCGAAGTGGTGGTAGAGGCTGCCGAGGCTGACCCCGCCGGCCGAGACGACCGCGTTGACGGTGAAGCCGTGCTGGCCGGACTCGGCGAACACCCGCAGGGCGGTGGTCAGGAGCAGGTCGACGGTGGCCTCGCCACGCTGCTGCTTAGGAGACACGGTGCCGTCCCGTCGATGTGCGTCCTGATGTCCGAAATCCGTGCCGCCGAGCCTAGCAACTCCCGGAAACCGGACAACTGTTCCGGAAAGGTCTTCCGGAAGCTCCCGGAAGCTCCCGGGAGCCGCCGCGGCGGCCGGCCGCTCAGGACTTGGCGGAGCGCTGGTACAGGGCGCGGGCGCCGTCGCCGAAGCGGACGCTGTACGTGGTCTCCTCGTCCCCGCCCCCGTCGCGGCCGCCGATCACCCCGATCAGGGTGCTGCGGCCGGTCGTCACCGGGCCGCCACTGGTGCCGTTGGGTACGTCCGCGCAGTCCAGGCGCACCTGTGTCGGACCGGCCAGGACGGCGGTGTTCCGGCACTCCAGCGGCTGCTCGGCGTAGTTCGGGTAGCCCATGAGCCGGGCGGGCGCGGGCAGTTCGGTACCGAAGTCCATGGTCAGGGCCCCCGTGACGTCCTCCAGCCGCTGCCCCGGATAGCCCGGTCGGCGCAGCCGGACCAGGGCGATGTCGTGGTCGGGGTCCTGGTCCCGCGTCCAGCGCGGGTCGACGTCGATCCGGGTCGGCACCCAGATGCCGTACGGGGCGACGCCGTCCCGGTAGCCGGGCGCGAAGGCGAGGTTGGTGCGGAAGCCGCCGGCGTACACGCAGTGCGCGGCGGTGGCGATCAGGTCGCCCCGCGCGGAGTGGACCACGACCGCCGAGCAGTGGTGGTCGGGGTCGCCGTCGCCGCCGGGGGAGAAGAGCGCGCCGACGGCGGGCTCGGCCGGGGCGGGCCCGGCCTCCAGGGGATCGGAGGGCTGCCACCCGGCGTACCGCCAGTCCACCGGGCCGCCGCGGTCGCCGAAGGCCTTGTCGTCCGTCGGCGGCTCCGGGGCCTCCCGCACGATCCCGTCCAGCACCGAGGCCGCCGTCTTGTCCGCTCGCTCGGGGTCCTGCTGGTAGACGCCTTGCGCCGGATCACCGTCCGCGCGGTTCGCGGCGATACCGCGGAGCTCCCAGGCGACGTAGCCGACGCCCGCGAGGAGCACGGTGCACAGGAGGCCGACGGCCATGGAGCCCCGCGGGGTGGCCCGGCCCCGCCGCCGTTCCCGCTCGTCAACCCTGCCGACCATGTGGTACTCCCGCCCCAGACGCATTCAGACTCTTCGTTCGATGGGGGAGCGGCGGCCCGGGTTCCGGCGGGCGGACGTGTCCGTGCTCACAGCCCCCGCCCCCGGTACCCCCCGCCGGCGGCCCCCGATCCGCCCGCGCACGCCGAACTCGGCGTTCCATGGCCCCTGTTACCCCCGCCGGGCTATGGTGCCGGGCGGGGGACGACTGCGCGAGGGGGGCCGGGCTGCGATGCGTTTTCTCTTTGTCCACGGTACGGGGGTGCGGCGCGAGCGGCACGACAGGCTGTTCGCCCAGGTGCGTGAGCGGCTGACGGCCAGATTCCCCGGAGCCGCCGTCGACTCCTGCTACTGGGGCGACCGGTTCGGCGCGACCCTCGCTGCGGGCGGACGTTCGGTGCCGGGTCTGCGCCGCGGTCCCCAGGGCGCGCCCGACACCGTGGACGCGGAGACGGCCGAGTGGGCGCTGCTGCTCGCCGACCCGCTGTGCGAGCTGCGGGTCCTGGCCGAGGCGGGCTGGGCGGGCCCCGGCGACCGGGGCGCGCGGGGTGACGCCGGCGACGAGGACGACGAGGACGCCTGGCGCGGCGACGCCTTCGCGATGCCGGGCGTACAGGCCGCCGGAGCCCGGGTGCTCGCCCTGCTCGAAGGCTTACCGCCCGCGCCGCCACCGAGCGGGGACGAACTCGGCGCCCTGCTGCACGGCACCGGCCTCGCCGCGGGCTTCGCCGCCGCCCTCGACTCTGCCGCCGGCTCCGCCGAAGCGGCCCGGGCCGCGGCCCGCGCCACCGACGAGCCGCAGGCACGCGAGCTGGCCACCGCCCTCGCCCGGGCCGTGACCGCCGGCGCCCTCGCCGCCGCCACCGACGAGGCCGACTGCACGGGCGCCGAACGCGACCGCCTCGTCGAGCTGCTCACCACCCGCCTCGGCGGCGACGGCCGGGTGCCCGGCGCCCGCGTGGCCGCCGTCCTCGGCCGGCTCGCCCTGCGGGTCACCACCCAGCCCCTCCTGGACGCCCGGCGCGGCTCCCTCACCGTCGGCGCCGCCCCCGTGCTCGGCGACATCCTGCGCTACCAGTCCCGCGGCCACGAGCTGCGGGAGTTCCTGCACGCCCGGATCACCGCCGATCCGGGGCCGACCGTACTCATCGGCCACAGCCTCGGCGGGATCGCCCTGGTGGACCTCCTCACCCTCGCCGCCGCCCGCGGTGAGGCCGTCCCCGGAGCCGAGCTGCTGGTCACGGTCGGCTCCCAGGCCCCCTTCCTCCACGAACTGGGCGCGCTCACCGCGCTCGAACCCGGCGCGAAACTCCCGTACGGCTTCCCGCGCTGGCTCAACGTCTACGACCGGCACGACGTGCTCTCCTACCTCGCCTCGCCCGTCTTCCCCGGCGACGCGCGCGTCAGCGACCACGAGGTCCGCAGCCGCCAGCCCTTCCCGGCCTGCCACAGCGCCTACTGGAAACAGGACTCCCTCTACGAGCGCATCGAACAGGCGGTGACCGAGGCGGAGATAGGGTGACTTCCGCCGACTTCCTGCCCCCGGCCCTCGGACCGCAGCGCACCTTCGCGCTCGTCGCCGGGGTCGAGCGCTACGACATCAGCCACCGCTGGAACCTGCGCGGCCCGGCGCGCGACGCCCTGCGCTTCGCCCGGTGGCTGACCGGCCCCGCCGAGGTGCCGCCCGGCAACGTCCGCCTGCTGCTCTCCCCGCTCGACGATCCGGGCGACCTCGACTGGACGGACTCCCCGGCGATGACCGCCCTGCGCACGGCCTGCCGGCCGGCGACCGAGGAGAACGTGAAGTCGGCGCTGCTCGACGAACTCCCGCAGTGCGACGGCGACCTGCTGTGGATCTTCTGGGCCGGCCACGGATACCTCGGGCCGCGCCAGGAGCTGATGCTGCCCTGCGCCGACGCCCGCCCCAGCCAGATCAGGCACCTCAACCTCGACTCGGCGCTGCGCTGGTGGCGGACCGACCTCGTCAAACAGCGCCGCTTCCCGCTCCAGGCCGCGCTCGTGGACTCCTGCCGGGTCGACGCGCCCCGCGACACCCGCTGGAACTTCGGCAACACCGACTACGGGGGCGGGAGTTCGGTACCGGGCCGGCGCCAGTTCAGGCTCTACGCCTCCCGCGAGGGCGAGGTCGCGCAGAACGACCCCGAGCGCGGCGCCGGCCGGTTCACCGAGGCCCTGCTCGGCGAACTGGGCGGACGGTCCGTACGGGAGAGCGTCAGCGGGCTGCCCGGCGCCGCCCTCAGCATCCACCGCACCTTCCAGGAGCTGCGCGAGCGCGGCGAGGGCTGGCAGTTGCCGCAGTTCATCGTCGACCGGGACTGGGACGCCTGCTCCTTCCTCGACGACGACCTGTCCCCGGCCGCACCGCCCCGGGCCGCCAGACTCGACCAGACGGCCTGGGACGGGCTCGGTGAACTCTTCGAGGGCCGCGAGCTGCCGCGCTGCGCCTACGAGGCCTACGCCTGGGCTTTCAAGGCGGCGGGCTGCACCACCCCCGCGCGCGGCGGCCTGCCGGGGGACGGCCTGCTGGAGGTGGTGCAGGACCTGGACGAGCGGCAGGGCGGGCGCGGCGGGATGCCGCTGGCGGTGCCCTTCGTACGGTTCCTCGCGGACCGGGCCGCCGCCGCGGGCGACGCGCGGTGGGCGGCCCGGCTCGGGGACTGGGTACGGGCCACCCGCGAGCGCCTCGCCCTGCCGGTGCTGCCCCCGCCCCCGCCCCCGGCCCGCAGGATGGTCGTGCACGTCCGGCTGGAGACACCGCCGGGCGGGGAGCCCGGGTACCTGGCCCGGATGTGGCTGCGCGGCGAACGGACCCGGAACATATGGGAGTCGGAGGGGCGGCCGGTCTCCCTGGACGGGGTGCGGCAGGAGCTCGTACGGCAACTCGCCCTCATCGGCGGCGCCCCGGACACGGGCGGCGGGACGGGCGGCGAGACCGGGCGGCAGGCGTACGCCGCGGTGGACCGCATCGAGTTCCACGTGCCGTACGAGCTGCTCGACGCCGACTTCGACCAGTGGCCGGTGCCCCGCGGCCCGGCCGGCCGGCGCCGCGCCCTCGGCCTGCTCCACCAGGTGGTGGTGCGCTGCCCGCAGGAGCGGGCGGACACCCGCGCCGAGTGGCACGGCACCTGGCGCTGGCTGCACGCCCAGGGCGGCCGGCACCCCGACGCCGTACGCGTCGTCACGGACGAGGAGGTCACCGACGCGCTCGGGATCGAGCTGGCCGCGCAGCCCCCTCCCGCCTGCGTCCTCGCCCACACCGCTGACGCCCCGCACGCCGGGCTGCTGGAGGCCGTGCTCGAAGGCGGCCTCCCGGTGGCCGTATGGCGGCGCGGCGGCGGCCTGCCCGCGCCCGCACTCCTCGACCTGCTGGCTCCGGCCGGGCCCGACGGCCGCCCCGACCCCGGCGCACTGGACGTACTGGCCCTGCCCGCACGCGTGCGGGAGGTGCGCCGGGCGGCCGCAAGCGCCGCCGGGGGAGCCGCGCGCGCCCACCAACCACCGTCAGGGGGAGACCAGTTGGTGCTCCTGTGGGACGATCCCGACGACATACCGGGCCTCCGGTCCCTGGCCTGACCCCGACCACCGACAGACGGCGGAACCGAAGATGGAGGCAGAGGCAGTGGTGAAGGACTGGTGGCTGTACCACGGGACCGGCGAGGGCGCGGACCGGCGTGCCCGCCTGGAGGCCGGATTCCCGCCACCCTGGCGGGACTTCACCGGCGCCCCCGACCCCGGATACGCGCCGCCCGGGTGCGCCGGAGCGGCCTGGGAGCGCACCTGGCGGCGCGGCGAGGGCTACGTACCCGACGAGCCGGAGAAGGACGTCGTCAACACGGCGCTGCACCTGCGCAGGCCGCTGCTCGTCACCGGGAAACCGGGCGTCGGCAAGTCCACGCTCGCCTACAGCATCGCCTCCGACCTGAACCTGGGCCCCGTACTGCACTGGCCGATCACCAGCCGGACCGTCCTGCGGGACGGGCTGTACCTGTACGACGCCATCGGCCGCCTCCAGGAGGCCGGGCTGGAGCAGCTGCGCACCCCGGGCGTGCAGCCCGCCGGAGCCCTGCCCGTGCCCGCGCCGGACACCGCCGTCGCCCCCTCCGCCCCCTCGATCTCCCGCTATCTGCGCCTCGGCCCCCTCGGTACCGCCCTGCTCCCGCAGGACCGCCCCCGCGTGCTGCTCGTCGACGAGATCGACAAGAGCGACATCGACCTCCCCGGCGACCTCCTCACCGTCTTCGAGGACGGCGGCTTCCTGATCCCCGAACTCGCCCGCCTCGCCCAGGAGGACCCCACCGTCGCCATCGGCACCGACGACGACCCCGACGCGGCCGTGCGGATCACCCAGGGCCGCGTCCAGTGCCGCTACTTCCCTATCGTCGTCCTCACCAGCAACGGCGAACGCGACTTCCCGCCCGCCTTCCTGCGCCGCTGCGTCCGCCTCCACCTGGAGCCGCCCGGACCGGACAAGCTCGCCCGCATCGTGCGCCGCCGGCTCGGCGTCGACATCGCGTCCGGCGAGGAGTACCAGGACCTCGTCCAGGCCTTCCTCGACCGTGGCGAGGACGGCGACCTGGCCACCGACCAGCTCCTCAACGCCATCCAGCTCCGCCTCGCCGGTGCCTGGTCCGCGCCCGCCGACCGCGAACGCTTCCTCGCCACCGTCATGCAGCACCTGACCGGGCCCACGGCGTGATCGAGGAGCTGCTCGCGGCCCTCGCCGACGGCGCCGACGGCAGCGTCCCGAACACCGGCATCGGGGCGGAGGAGATCGCCGACATCCTGTGGCTGGCGGCCCGGGTGGACCCGGGCCGCGAGGCCCTCCCGCCCGGTGCGCCCGGCGCCGGCCCGCCGGGGGAGCGGCCGCCGCCCCCCGACACCTCTTCGCCCGAGCCCGGCCCCGAACCCGGCACGGACGCCCCCGCCGGCGCCGAACCGGCCGTCCAGCTCTTCCCGGCCGCCCGGCGCGGCCCCGCCGGGAAACCCGACGACGGCGGCGCGGAACGCCGCGGCTCAGCCCTGCGGCTGCCGCGCGCCGCCTCCCTCGACGACCCGCTCGCCCTGATGCGCTCGCTGCGGCCCGTCGGGAGACGCTCCATCGGCGGCCCGGGAGAGGAACTGGACGAGCAGCTCACCGTGGAACGCAGCATCGAGCGGATGGTGACGACCCCGGTCCTGCGCCCCGCCGAGAGCCGCTGGCTGGACCTGGCGCTGGTCGTCGACACCCACCACTCCATGCTGCTCTGGTCGGACCACGTGGACGAGCTCCGCCGCGTCCTGACCCGCAGCGGCGTCTTCCGGGACGTGCGCACCTGGCAGCTGACCGGCACCGGCACCGGCGCCACCCCGATGGTCACCCGCGGCCACGGCGGCCCGCCCCGCAACCCCCTGGAACTGGCCGACCCGGCGGGCCGCCGGCTGATCCTCGTGCTCTCCGACACCGTGGCGGGCGGCTGGCGCGAGGCCCCGGTGCAGGGCATGCTCCGGCACTGGTGCGCGCACAACGCCGTCGCCGTACTGAACGTCCTGCCCGAACGGCTCTGGACGCGCGGCGCCGTCCGGCCCGCCCCCTTCGCCGTCCGCGCCGACCGGCCGGCCGCCGCCACCCGCTCCTGGCAGCGGATCCCGGCCTCCCGCCGCGCCGGACGCCGCCGCGCCGCCCCGCCGGCCGTCGTCCCCGTGGTCGGTGTCGCCTCCGGCAGCCTGGCCCGGCTGGTGCGGGTGGTCTCCGGGGACGGCCGGTGGCGGCGCCTCGCCTGCCTGCGCCTGGACCCGGAGCCCGCCGCCGCGAGCGCCCCGGACGATCCGGCCCCCGGCGGCCGCAGCGCCCTGGAGGTGGTGGAGGACTTCCGCGCGAACGCCTCCCCGACGGCCCAGCAGCTCGCCGCCCACCTGGCCGCCGTACCGCTCACGCTGCCGGTGATGACCCTGGTCCGGCGGTCCCTGCTGCGCGACTCGGAGCACGGCCATCTCGCCGAGGTCGCCCTCGGCGGTCTCTTCGAGGCCTGGGAGGACGAACAGGACACCGGGGAGGTGGAGTTCGAGTTCCTGCCCGGCGTACGGGAGGTGCTGCTCGGCTCGCAGCTGCGCGGGGACGTGGCCGCCGTACGGGAGCTGGTCCGGCGCCGCGTCTGGGAGTTCATGTCCCGCAACCGGCGCACCGGCCCGGACTTCTCCGCGACCCGGGTCACCACGGGCCGCGAGGGCGTGCGCCGGGTGGCCGAGGGGGCCCTGCCGTTCGCGACGCGGCCACCGCAGGATCCGGGCCTGGCCGACCGGGTCGTCCGGGTCCGCTACGACGCGATGCCGGAGCCGCAGGAGGTCGGCACCCTGCTGACGCCGAGGCTCGTGCTCACGGTGGGGGACGCGCAACTGCCGGCGGGTGCGTTGGCCTGGGCCCGGCCCGGGGACCGGGAGGTTCCCTGCCGGACGGTCTGGTGGGACGACGCGGTGCCCCGGATGCTGCTGCTCCAGGCCGACGAGGACCTGGTGGACCCGGCCGTCTGCGCGGTGCCGCTGCCCTGGCTGCCCGCGGACCACCAGCTGGCCCAGGTCCGGATCGACGGCCGCACGGACCAGGGGGACCCGGTCGGGCTGACGGGCGAGGTGGCCGGTGGCCCGCACGACGGTGACCTCAACGGCGAGATCGTCCGGCTCTCGGCGGAACCCGAGAACTGGACGCACTTCCGGGGCGGACCGGTCTCCCGCAACGGCGCGCTGGTCGGCGTCGTCCACACGGTCTGGCCCAACCGCCTGGTGTTCCTCCTGACCGACGCCCTGATGGAACAGCCCGGCTTCCGCGCCGTGCTGGAGGGCCCCGGGCAGCCGCTGCGCCCGGACGCGGACGCGGGGACCGGAGTGGCCCTGGCGGTGCGGCCCGGCGCCGACGGCGCCTACCCGACCGGGAGCTCACCGACGGCGGAGACCCGGGACCTGCTCGTCGAACTCATGACGCGCGCCGGCGTCGGCGGGCGGCTGACCGGTGGCGAGGAGGGCGCGCCGCTCCTCGTCACGCTGGACGCGCCGGGCGCCCACGCCAAGGCGGGCAGGCTGCTGTCCGCACTGCCCGCGGTCACGGCCGGATACGGAGACCGGAGGACGGACGGCCTGCACCCCACTCTCGCCGTGGCCGTGGGCAAGGGGGCGGCCGAGAGTGACCGGCTGGTGCGGCACCCGGCGATCGCCGGCCTGCTGCGGCTGGCGGTGCCCGCCGGGTCCGTCGTCCTTGCCGTCTCCCACCGTCTGCACGAGGATCTGCGCGACCTGCTCGGATTCCCCGCCCGGCTCCGGCTGGAGCGGCTGGGCGCCGCGGACGAGGGCTGGGTGTGCGCCGACAACCATCCTCACCCCGGAGTCCTCGGGCAGGTACTGACGGAGGCCGACGGGCTCCTGGACACGACCATCGGCTGGCCGACCTGCGGACTCGACGCCTCGGAGGCCGAGCCATGGGCCTGCATCGGGATCCGGCTGCCGGGGTACGAGCGGTGCCTGGCGCATCTGGGGGCCGAGGCGCAGCGGGAGTACCTCGCCACGCTGGAGCCGGGAGCGCCGGTGGACTTCCGGGGCACCACCTTCGACCACGGCCTGCTCCCGCGGCTGCTCAGGGCGCTGGAGCCGCGTACTGCCGGACCCGTGAGGCTGGGACCGGCAGCCTTCGACCGGGCGTACTTCGTGGACGACTGGAACCGGGCGGACATCGAGTTCGCGGACCGTACCTCCTTCGTCCGGGCCGTCTTCGGGGGCCGGGCCGGCTTCGCGGGAGCCGTTTTCGGGGGCCCGGTCTCCCTCGACGGCGCGGTGTTCCAGAACGTCGGTGACTTCGACCGGAGCCGATTCCACGGCGCGGCCACCTTCCGGCGGACGCGCTTTCGCGGCTCGGCGGGGTTCAAGGACGCGGTCTTCCTCGCCGACGTCTCCTTCGGCCGGGCCGTGCTGCAGGCCTCCGCGGACCTGAACGGGATGCGGGTCGACGGGACGGCGGACTTCACCCGCGCCGTCTTCCGCGGCCTGGCGGGGATGAGCGCGACCGGCTTCGCGGGATCCGTCTCCTTCGCGTCGGCGACATGGGAGCGCGGGCTCCTGTCCACCGGGGCGGTGTTCGAAGGACCGGTGGACTTCGCGCACGCCACCTTCCGGGGCCGGGTCCGCTTCGAAGGAGTGCTCTTCGAAGCGGACTCGATCGTCGGGCAGTTCTCCTCGGTCGTCCCGCCCGACCGCTGGGCCTCCACCCGGCGCCCGGACGGCACGTGGGACATCCGGCTGCTCGACGCCGACAACGAATGACCGGGGCGGCCCGGCCCCGGGCCCTCAGGGCCCGCTGTGCGAGGCCTCCAGCTGCCGCTCCGGACGCCCGCCGCCGGCCGCCGGCGGCAGGCTCGCCTCGATCTCGTCCAGGGCCCGGCGGGCGGTGGCGATCCGTGCCCGGACGTCGGGATCCGTGCCCGGAGCCGGGGCGCGGTTCGCCTCCTCCTCCATCTCCCGTGCCTCGTCGAGGGAGTTGAGGACGACGCCGATGAGTACGTTCACCAGCACGAAGGAGGCGAGCAGCGCGTAGGAGGCGTAGTAGATGATGCTCAGCCGGGAGATCTGCAGTCCCGCGCGGACGGCGTCGGTCAGACCGTCGAGCGTGGTCAGCAGGAAGAGCGTGAGCATCGCGCGCCCCACCGAGCCGTAGTGCCCGGGGTCCGACCTCGCGAAGCACACCCAGCCGACCATGGCGTACACGTACAGGACCAGCGCGCCGACGAACAGGAAGCTGGCGGTGCCCGGCAGGCTGCGGCCGACGGCGATCAGCAGGATGCGCAGGTGGGGCAGGAAGCGGGCGGTGCGCAGGACCCGAGCCAGGCGCAGCATCCGCAGCAGGGTGGTGTTCTCGCGGACGAGCGGGACGAAGGCGGAGGCCACGACCGCGAGGTCGAAGAGGTTCCACGGGTCACGGAAGAATGCTTTCGGCCGGTCGGCGCAGGCGCCCAGGCGCATCAGCATCTCCAGGGTGAACAGGGCCAGGCAGCAGTTCTCCGCGCCCTGCAGCACGAGCCGGTACTCCGCGGCGAGCCCGCTGTACGTCTCCACCCCCATCAGCGCGGCGTTGAAGAGGATCGCGCAGAAGACGACCATCCCGAAGGCGGGGGCCTCCGTGGCCACCCGGCATCGGGCTGCCAGTTTCATCCGGCCGCGTCCGGCCGGCCTCGGGTCTGTCATCGTGCTCCTCGTACTCTCGTCTGCGCCGCGGGCGAAACGGCGGGCCACCCCACTAACGCCCCAGGCCCGATCGGGTTTCACCCCGGTCCGCCCCCCGATGCGCCGAACGTGAGCCGGAGCCCGGTTCCGCTCCCGCGCGCCCCCTGTCCCCTCTCGTCCCGGTCCGGGGCCAAGTGCGCTTCTTGAACAGTCGGTTGATCTGCGGGTGGGGTGACCCTTGGGCGCATATGCTCGCTTCGTACACCCGCACTCCGTACATCCGTACCTCGTGCATCCGTGCTTCCGCATGCCCTCGCAGCCGTAAGGGGACCGCGCCGTGAGTGTCCGTATCCAACCCTCCTCCCAGGTCGACGAGAGCGCCGAACTCGGTGAGGGGACCACGATCTGGGATCTGGCGCAGATCCGCGAGGAGGCCCGGCTCGGGCGCGGGTGCATCGTGGGGCGCGGGGCGTACGTAGGGCCGGGCGTACGGATCGGCGACCACGTGAAGCTGCAGAACTACGCACTCGTCTACGAGCCCGCGGTCCTCGGCGACGGGGTCTTCATCGGCCCCGCGGCGGTGCTCACCAACGACTTCTATCCGCGCGCGGTCGACCCCGACGGGCGGATCAAGCGCGAGGGCGACTGGGAGGCCGCCGGGGTCGTCGTCGCGGAGGGGGCCTCGCTCGGGGCCCGTTCGGTGTGCGTGGCCGGGGTGCGCGTCGGGCGCTGGGCGCTCGTCGCGGCGGGCGCCGTGGTGTCCAAGGACGTGCCGGACTTCGCGCTCGTCGCGGGCGTGCCGGCCCGGCGGATCGGCTGGGTGGGCCGGGCCGGGGTCCGCCTGGTGGAGCGCGAGGGGGAGCCGGGTGCGTGGGAGTGTCCGCGCACCGGAGCGCTGCACGACGAGAAGGACGGCACGCTCATCGAGCGAACCTGACGGAATGTCGGCAATTCAGGGCACCGGCATTTCCTCAAAACCACAATCAATGAACATCCGTGGGCATAGCGTGTCCCTGCACACGGGATCTGAGCAGGCAACAGGCCATGTTCAGTGGGGGGTTGTGTACGACGAGGGCACCGGGGCAGTGGCATGCCGGCGCGGGCACACCCGCGCCTGCTGACACTGCCGTTCACGCGTGTCCCGGTCCGAGGCATCGCTGGGGGGATCCAGACGCCGGCCTTCGGACGGTTCGTGCCGTCGGCGTGACATCGCCGCGGGCACGGACGCCGTCATGCGCAGTCCCCCTCCACGGAATGACGACCGCCAGGTCCGTCCGAGGAGAACGATCAGAGGGGGTAGGTGTGTTGGAGCCGTACAGCTCGGACATACGGGGTGCGGGGAGCACCAGGGGAATCGGGGTGGGGACCCGATGAACACCACACGATTAGGAGCACTGGCCCACGAGGACCGGTCGCTGCACGCCCTCGCCGAGCGGCTGCTCGCGCTGGCCGAGGCGGGGCTCCCGGCGATGTACCTGCCGGACGCCGAGACCTTCGTGTTCACCCGGGCGGGGGTCATCTCACCCGAGGGAACCCCCGTCCTGGAGCAGCGGGGAACGAGCTCCCGGTACGCGGCGATCACCGCGCTGGGAGCCCGCTTCCTGCCCGAGGACCGGCAGCGCGCGCTCTTCGGCGGGCGCACCGCCGAGGAGTTCACGGGCGTGCTCGTGGAGCGGCTGCCCGGGGTGATGAACCTCGGCGACGCGGCGCTCATCGCCTGGGCCGCCGCCGAGACCGGCCATCCGAAACTGTCCGACGCCCTCGACCGCGTGGCCGCGCTGGACGTACCCGGCCGGCCGCAGTACACGGTCGAGGCGGCCTGGGTGCTCTCCGCACTCGCGGCCGCGCGCCCCGTGGTGGACGTGGAGGAGCGCCTCGCGGCGGCCCGCGTACGGCTGCTGGCGGCCAGGGTCGGCGACAGCCCGCTCTTCCCGCACGCCACCGGGCCTGGGCTGGTCCCCGGCTACCGGGCCCACGTGGCCTGTTTCGCCGACCAGACCTATCCGCTGCAGGCGCTGGCCCGGCTGCACGCGAGCGGCGACGACCCGCAGGCCCTGGCGGCCGCCGACGCCTGCGCCGCCCGTATCTGCGCACTGCAGGGCGACGGCGGACAGTGGTGGTGGCACTACGACGCCCGCGAGGGCGGCGTGGTGGAGGGCTATCCGGTCTACAGCGTGCACCAGCACGCGATGGCCCCGACCGCCCTGGCCGACCTGGCCGAGGCGGGCGGCACGGACTTCGGCCCGGCGATCCGCCGAGGGCTGCGCTGGATGACCGACGTGCCCGAACTCGCGGATCCCACCGGGAACCCGCGGGAGCCGATGATCCGCGAGGACTTCGGCGTCACCTGGCGCAAGGTCTACCGCGGCGACCCGAAGAAGGCCGTCCGGGCCGCCCGCGGACTCACCACCCGGGTGGCACCGCACGCCCGGCTCGCCCCGCTCGACCTGATCTTCCGCCCCGGTGCGGTGGACCGCGAGTGCCGCCCGTACGAGTTCGGCTGGATGCTCTTCGCCTGGCTCGGAGGGATCCAGAGATGACACGACGACAGTCCCTCTTCGGGGTCCCGCTCGACCCGCTGACCATGGACGAGACCGTGCAGCGCTGCCTCGACGCGGTGCGGCGCGGAGAACAGATCGAGATCGGCATGGTCAACGCGGCCAAGCTGGTCAACATGCGGCGCGACCCCCTCCTCGCCGAGGCGGTCGCCGGCTGCGACCTGGTCCTCGCCGACGGCCAGGCCGTGGTCTGGGCCGGCCGCGTGCTGGGCGTCCGGCTGCCCGAACGGGTCGCGGGAATCGACCTGTTCATGCGCCTGCTGGCCGCCGCCGAGGTGGCCGACATCCCCGTCTACCTGCTCGGGGCCCAGGAGGACGTGCTGGAGATGATGCTCACGCAGATCTCCGAGCGCTTCCCGAAACTGCAGGTGGCCGGCAGCCGCAACGGCTACTTCGGCGACGGCGACCAGGAGGCGATCGCCGACGCCATCGCCGACAGCCGCGCGCGGCTGCTGTTCCTCGGCATGACCTCGCCCAAGAAGGAGATCTTCACCGCCGGCTACGGCAAGCGCACCGGCGCGCACGTCGTCCACGGCGTCGGAGGCTCCTTCGACATCCTCGCCGGCATCACCAAGCGGGCCCCCCTGGTCTGGCAGCGGATGGGACTCGAATGGTTCTACCGCACCCTCCAGGAACCGCGCCGTCTGGGCAAGCGCTACCTCACCACCAACGCTGCCTTCCTCCTCATGACGGTCCGGGAACTCATCCACCGCACAAAACCGTCTGCCGGTTCCGCTTCCGCGAAGGGGAGTTACTGATGCGCGTCGTCGTCGTGGGACAGGGATACGTCGGACTGCCGCTGGCCATCCGGGCCGCCGAGGTCGGACACCAGGTGATCGGGTACGACGTGGACACCCGGCGGGTCAAGAGCCTCGCCGCCGGTGAGTCGTACGTGGAGGACGTCTCCTCCGAACGGCTGGCCCGCGCCCTGGCGCGCGGCACCTACCGCCCCAGCGAACTGGCCCGGGACTGCGGCGGCTTCGACGTCGCCGTCGTCACCGTCCCGACCCCCTTACAGGACGGAGCCCCCGACCTGCGCTACATCGAGGAGTCGGCGCACACCCTGGCCCGCTTCCTGCGCCCGGGTGCCACCGTCATCCTGGAGTCCACCACCTACCCGGGCACCACCGAGGAACTGTTCGCGCCCATCCTGGAGGACGGCTCCGGGCTCACCGCGGGCGAGGACTTCCACCTGGGCTACAGCCCCGAGCGCATCGACCCCGGCAACACCGTCTGGGGCTTCCAGCAGACCCCCAAGGTGGTCTCCGGCGTCGACGCCCGTTCCCTGAAGGCCGTCGAGTCCTTCTACGGGGACCTCGTCGACACCACCGTGCCCGTGCGCTCCCCCAAGGAGGCCGAACTGGCCAAACTGCTGGAGAACACCTTCCGCCACGTGAACATCGCCCTCGTCAACGAGATCGCGATGTTCGCCCGCCACCTGGACATCGACGTCTGGCAGGCCATCGAGGCGGCGTCCAGCAAGCCCTTCGGCTTCATGAAGTTCACCCCCGGCCCGGGCGTCGGCGGACACTGCCTGCCGATCGACCCGTCGTACCTCAACTGGCGGGTGCAGCGCGAACTCGGCCAGAACTTCCGCTTCGTCGAACTCGCCAACGACATCAACAACCACATGCCCGAGTACGTGACGCGCCGCGTGATCGACGCGCTCAACGCCAAGCGCCGCTCGGTCAACGGATCCAAGGTCCTGCTGCTGGGCCTCGCGTACAAGAAGAACACCGGCGACGCGCGGGAGTCGCCCGCCGTCCGCATCGCCCAGCTGCTCCTCGACATGGGGGCAAAGGTCCGCGCGGCCGACCCCCACGTGGTGGAGAGCATCAAGGTCGACGCCCGCCTCGTGCGGGTCGAGCCGACCCGCAAGGAGCTGGCGGCCGCCGACGTGGTGGTCCTGCTCACCGACCACGACTCCTTCGACTACCAGATGGTCACCGAGCACGCCTCCTTCGTCCTCGACTGCCGCAACCGGGTCTCCGGACCCACCGTGGAGGTGCTCTGACCCCGTGACCAGGATCGTCTGCGTGGCCGGGGCCCGGCCCAACTACATGAAGATCAAACCGGTGATGGACGCACTGGAGCGCCGCGGCGCCGAGGTGATCCTCGTCCACACCGGGCAGCACTACGACGAGTCGATGAACGACGTGTTCTTCCGCGACCTCGGCATCCGCCCGCCCGACCGCTACCTGGGCGCCGGATCCGGCAGCCACGCCCAGCAGACCGGGCGGGTCATGGCCGCCTTCGAGCCACTGCTGGACGAACTGGCCCCGGACGCCGTCGTGGTGGTCGGCGACATCAACTCCACCCTGGCCTGCGCCCTGGTCACCGCGAAGGCCGGCCCGCTGCTGGCCCACGTGGAGGCCGGGCTGCGCAGCCGTGACTGGAGCATGCCCGAGGAGGTCAACCGGGTCGCCACCGACCGGCTCAGCGACTACCTGCTGGCGCCCTCGCCCGACGCCGCCGTGAACCTGCGCGCGGAGGGCTACCGGGAAGACCAGATCCACGTCGTCGGCAACGTCATGATCGACACCCTGCTCGCCAACCTGGAGCGGGCCCGCCGGTCGGACGTCCTGGACCGGTACGGGCTCACCCGCGGCGGATACGGCCTGGTCACCCTGCACCGGCCCGCCAACGTGGACGACCCCGGAGCGCTGCGCGGCCTGCTCAAGGCCCTGGGCGAGATCTCCGACCGCTGCCCGCTGCTGCTGCCCGTGCACCCGCGGGCCGCCGAGCGGCTGGCCGAACTGGGCGTGCCCGGCGGCATCCGGCTGGTCCCGGCCGCCGGATACCTCGACTTCATCGCCCTGCAGGACTCCGCCCGCGTGGTGCTCACCGACTCCGGGGGCATCCAGGAGGAGACCACCGCCCTGGGGGTGCCCTGCGTGACCCTGCGGGAGAACACCGAGCGCCCCATCACCGTGGAGGAGGGCACGAACGTGCTGGCGGGCACGGACCCGGAGCGCATCACGGCCACCGTGAACCGGGTCCTCGACGATCCGCCCGCGCCGCGTTGCCCCGAACTCTGGGACGGCCGGGCGAGCGAGCGCATCGCCGCGGTCCTGCTCGACGGACCGCCCGCGCACACCAGGCCGCGCCCCACCGACCTCGTGCCGCACGGGGCGGCCACCGATCGACAGCACGTGCTGTAAACGCAATTCGAAGGGGAAGACCATGGATCTCGCGGAGATCTGGCGGGTCATGCGCAGGCGCTGGTACGTCCTGCTGCCCGGACTGCTGATCACGGCGGCGCTCACCGCCGCCGTGTACCTGCTGGTCCCGGTGGAGTACCGGTCGCAGAGCACGGTGACACTGCTGAACTCGAAGAAGGCCACGGTGGCCTTCGACGGCAACCCCTTCCTGAGCACGCAGGCCTCGCTCACCGGCATGGCCGACGGCCTGGCCCGCAACCTCAACTCCGACGACGCCAAGGCCGACCTCAAGTCCCTGGGCGTCACCGGAGTGCACGAGGCGAAGATCGCCGACAACGCGCTCGGCCCCTACATGTGGCTGAGCGTCGTCGGGACCGACCAGGCCGCCGTGCTGAAGTCGGACGAGATCCTCACCAAGTACGCCGAGAAGCGGCTGCTGGAGTTCCAGACCCAGCAGTCGGTGACCCCCGACGCCATGATCCGGATGGCCACGATCGTGCCTCCCCAGAAGCCGGAGGCCCAGACCAAGGCCAGGCTCCAGTTCCTGATCATGGCGGGTGCGCTGGGCTTCGTACTCAGCCTGGTGGCCACCTTCTTCGTGGAGGCCCGAAAGCGCCGGGGGGCGTCGCCCGGCAAGCACCGGCCCGCCCCCGGCGAGGGCGGCGAGGGCGGCGAGGGCGGCGAGGGCGGCGAGGGCGGCGAGGGCGCCGACGCCGGTGACCCGACGGCCACCCTGCGCATGACCGTCGCCCACCCGGCCGGCTCCGCCGCAGCCGGCTCCCGTACGGCCGGATCGCCGTGACCGGCCCCGCGGCGGACACCGCGAGCACCACCCCGGCGGCGGCGCCCTCGCTCGGGCGCAAGGTCGGCTCCGCCGCCAAATGGAGCCTGATCAACACCGTGGTGATGCGCCTCGGCAACTTCGCCACCGGCATCGTCCTGGCCCGGTTCTTCCTCGGACCCGAGGCCTGGGGCGTGTACGGGATCGCCCAGACGGTCCTGCTGGTCCTCCTCTCCGCCAACGAACTCGGCGTCTCGCTCGCGATCGTGCGCTGGGAGGGCGACCCCCGCCGCTTCGCCCCGACCGTCCTCACCCTCAGCGCCGCCTCCAGCTGCCTGCTGTACGCCGTACTCTTCGCGGTCGCCCCCGCCGTGGCCGGGGTGCTCGGCTCGCCCGAGGCCTCCGGCGTCCTGCGGGTGATGTGCCTGTGCGTGGTCCTCGACGGACTCTCCCAGGTCCCCGCCGGCTTCCTCACCAGGGAGTTCGCGCAGGGCAGGCGGATGGCCGTCGACGGGCTCAACTTCGCCCTCAGCACCGCGGTGACCCTGCTGCTCGCCGTCGAGGGCTGGGGCGCCATGAGCTTCGCCTGGGGATCCGTGGTGGGCAACGTGGCCGCGCTCATCGGCTGCTGCCTCGCCGCTCCCGGCACGCTGAAGTTCGGCTGGGACCGCGAACAGGCCCGGGCGCTGCTGAAGTTCGGACTGCCGCTCGCCGGCGCCAGCATGCTCGCCCTCGGCGTGGTCAACGTGGACACGATGGTGGTGGGCTCGGCCCTGGACCCGCTGGCCCTCGGCTTCTACGTGCTCGCCTTCAACATCTCCGGCTGGCCCGTGCGCATCATCTCCGAAGCGGCCCGCCGCGTCTCCTTCGCCGGCTTCTCCCGGCTGGCCGACACGCCGCAAGCGCTCGCCGCCGGATTCGCCCGCGCCCTCGGCGTCGTGATGGCCGGCACCGTCCCGATCTGCGTCCTGCTCGCCGCACTCGCCGCCCCCGTCGTGGAGCTCATCTACGGTGAACGCTGGCTGCCCGCCGCCCGGGCCCTGCCCTGGCTGATGGCGCTCGGCCTGGTCCGCATCGGCTGCGAACTCGCCTACGACTGCCTGGTCGCCATCGGCCGGCGCCGCTCGCTCATCGGCGTCCAGGGACTCTGGCTGATCATCCTGATCCCGGCCCTCGTGATCGGCGCCCGCACCGGCGGGATCGTCGGAGTGGCCCAGGGCCACGTCCTGGTCGCCGGGGCCGTCGTGGTGCCGGTGTTCCTCCTCGCCCTGCACCGCGGCGGCATCCGCCTGGGCACCGTCACCCGGGCCTGCGCCTGGCCGCTGCTCGGCGGCGCGGTGATGGCCGCCGTACTCCTCGTACTGGAGCGGTACCTGGGCGACAGCGTGCTCGCGCTCCTGGCGACCGGAGCCGCCGGCACCCTCTGCTACGTCCTGTGCGTCCTGCCCGGCCGCGCCTTACTCAAAGGCTAGACAGCTGTGACACAGCACCGAAGGCGCCTGACGGCGTGGCTGCTCGCCGGAGTGGTGCTCGCCGTCGTCCTCACCCTCTACCAGGCCGACCGCACCGGCGTGAGCGAGCACGCGGCCGCGCCCGGCGCCACCGAGCCCGCCGCCCCCTCCGCCACGCCCCCGTCCCCGGCCCCGGCCTCGCCGTCCACCTCCGGCCCGCCCTCCCCGACCGCCTCGCCGCCGGCGAGCGAACCGCCGCCCACCACCCCCGCCTGCACCGAGCCCGGCACCTGCGGATTCCCCGACGCGAGCACCACCGGCCCGCGCATCGAGCTGGAGCGCCACGACACCGGGAACATGTCCGTCAAGCAGGACGGCACCGTCATCAAGGGCTGGGACATCCGCGGGTCCCTCGACATCTACGCCAACGACGTCACCGTCATCGACAGCCGGATCACCTCGGCCAACTGGTGGGGGATCAACCTGCGCCCCGGCTTCAGCGGACTGAAGGTCCTGCACACCACGATCACCGCCGTACCCGGCAAGGGCCCCGACAACGGAGGGGTCAACTACGCGGTCTCCAACATGGGCGGCAGCTCGATCGAGGTCGGCTGGTGCGACATCTCCGTGTTCGGCAACGCCCTGTCCATGGGGCAGGGCGATCTCCACGACAACTACGTCCACGACATCGTCGCGTTCCGCAACCAGGGCGGCGAATGGCAGCACACCGACGCCGTCATCAGCGGCGGCGGCAACAAGGGCCGGCTGACAGTCCGCCGCAACACCCTGCTCAACTCCACCGCGGTGGACCGGGGCGCCACCGCGGCCGTCGGCCTGTTCGCCGACACCGGAGTGGTCTCCTCCGTCGTCGTCGACGGCAACTGGCTGGCCGGGGGAGCGTACGCCCTCTACGGCGGCGGCCCGGGCGCCACCGGCATCCAGGTCACGAACAACGTCTTCTCCACCCAGTACCACCCGGCCGCCGGGGCCTACGGCGCCGCCACCGCCTGGAACGCGGGCGGGGCGGGGAACGTGTGGAAGGGCAACCGCATGTCCGACGGCAGGCCCGTCGAACCCCCGCCCGCCTCCTGACCACCGAGAGGACCGACAGCACATGATGCGCCGGATCGCGCGCGCCCCCTGGGAACTGCTCAAACGGACCTTCGGCTGGCTGGTGCTCTTCGAAGCCAGGAACAAGGTCCTGCTGGCCCCCACCGCCCTGCGGCTGCGCCGCTTCGAGGACGCCGAGACCCACCGCCTGGCCGCCGTCCTGGGCGAGCCCCCGGCCGCCCTGGTCGCCACCGTCGTCCCCACCCACCGGCGCCCGGACGCCCTGCGCGCGGCGGTCCGCTCCGCCCTCGCCCAGACGGTCACCGACCAGGTGGTCATCGTCGTCGACGACGGCGCGGGCCTGCCGGAACTGCCGGACGACCCACGGCTGTTCGCGGTCTCCCTGGCCCGCAACACGGCGACCGCCGGAGTCGTGCGCAACGTAGGGATCCGGCTGACCAGGTCGCGCTACGTGGCCTTCCTCGACGACGACAACCTCTGGGAGCCCGACCACCTGGAACAGGCCCTGGCCACGCTGGAGGCACCCGACGGGCCCGACGCCGTCTACACCGCCCTGCGCAGGGTGCTGCCCGACGGCACCGACCGGGACGTCCTCTCGGTGCCCTTCGACCGCCGCCGCGCCGCCCACGAGGCCTTCCTGGACACCAACGCCTTCGTGGCGCGGCGCAACCGCTCGCTTCACTTCAGCCGGCTGCGCCGCACCCCCGAGGTGCTGCCCCGCGAGGACTGGGAGCTGGTCCGCCGGTACGCCCGCCGCCACGAGGTACGCCACCTGCCCCGGGCGACCGTCCGCTACCTGGTCAACCCGGACAGCTTCTGGACCAGCTGGGACGGCACCTGAGCCGCAGGGAAACCCGCTGGTGGGCGCGGATTCGGCCCCCGTAGACTCCGGTGCTCGTGACCGAGATCAGCACCGCCCCGACCACCGTCCCCGCCACGCCCGCCACGTCCACGCCGGCCACGTCCACGCCGGCCGCGTCCACGCTCGCCGGGGATGCCGAGTCGGTCGGCGCCGCCACGGCCGCCGCGGGCCGGGGCCTGATCGACCGTGAGACGGTCGCGGAGGTGGTCACGCTCTGCGCGGTCGCCGGTGAGCACCTCCTGGTCGTCGGCGCCCCGGGCACCGCCAAGTCCGAAGCCGTACGCCGGATCGCCGGTCAGCTCGGCGGGCGTTACTTCGAGTACCTGCTCGGCCGGTTCACCGAACCGAACGAGCTGTTCGGCCCCGTCGACCTGCGCGGCCTGCGCGAGGGCCGGGTCGAGTTCGAGACGGCCGGGATGCTGCCCGAGGCCGAGATCGCCTTCCTGGACGAGGTGTTCCTCGGATCCACAGCCGTGCTCAACACCCTCCTCGGACTGCTCAACGAACGGGTCTTCCGCCGCGGCCGCACCGTCCTCGACAGCCCGCTGCGGGTCTGCGTCGGCGCCGCCAACCACCTGCCCGACGACCCCGCCCTGGCCGCCTTCGCGGACCGCTTCCTCGCCCGCGTGTTCGTCGAGCCGGTGGCCGACGCCCGGCTGGAGGAACTGCTGGAGGCCGGCCGCCGCCCCGCCGTCGCGTCCGGGGCACAGGCCGGCCCCGGCGGCCTGCTCGCCGCCGTCGACCGTCTCTCCGCCGCCGCCCGCGCCTGCGACCTCGACGAGGTCACCCCGCTGGTCGCTGCCGCGCTGCGCAGGCTGCGCGGTGCCGGGGTGCCGGTCGGCGACCGCCGGGCGGTGCGCTCGCAGAAGCTGATCGCGGCCGCCGCCGTGCTGGACGGCCGGACCACCGCGTCCGCGCGTGACCTGTGGGTGCTGCCGCTGATCGCCCCGACCGCCGACACCCAGGCGCTGGCCCGCGACACCCTCGCCGACCTGGTGGAGAAGGCCGCCAACCGCAGCCTGGTGCACGCCGCCGAAGAGCTGTCCCGCAGCACCGCCGCGCGCGCCGAGCGGCTGGCCCGCACCGGCACCGCCCTGCTCGCGGAGCACAGGACCCTCCCCGGTGGACGTGACTCGCGGCTGCGGCTGGAGGCCGCGTTGCGTGAGATCGACGCGGGTTTCGAGCCGGCCGACCTGCCGGCCGCGCTGGCCGGGATACGTGCCGAGCTGGTCGCGGCGGTCGCACCCTCGTGACCGCCGCCCAGCCGTCTCCGCCCACCCCTCCGCCCACCCCTCCGCCCACCCCTGCGCCCGCCCCCGCGCCGTCCTTTCCGCTCCGGTGGGAGCGCCGTGAGCCCCCGCTCCCGGCCGCCGCCGTCCTCGCGGTGGGCGACGCGGTGCCCGGCCTGGCGGCGGCGGCCCTGGAGCGGATCCGTGACGGTGCCCGCCTCCGTGTGCTCGCCGACGACGGTCCGAGCCTGCCGGCCGCCGACCGCGCGCTGCTCGTCCTCGGCGCGGAGGGGGACCTGCCGTGGGCCGACGGCGCCCGCTACCTGGGCCGCGACGCCGGCCTGCTGGTCCCCACCACCGCCCGTCCCGCGCCGGCCGCCCCGCTCTGGCGCCGGGCCGTCGGCGCGGCCGAGGGCCAGCTGTGCGTCCTCGTCCCGGGCCGTGCGCTGGTCGCCGACGTGCCCGCGCCGGTCACCTCCCCCGACGCGCTGGACGCCTTCACCCGGCCGGCGGGCGCCGACCCGGACGGCTCCCGGGGCGGCACCCGATGACGCGGCCACAGCAGCCTGCCCGCCGCCGGGCCGCCGCGGGGAGGCCGTGTGCCGTGCCGTCCCCGGCCGCCGGCCCGGCACCCGTACCGACCCGCGCATCCGTTCCCGGTTCCGCCCCGCCGCCCCGCGGCTCGGCCGCCTCTCCGTGGAGTGCCCGCCGATGAAGACCGCCCGCCTGCCCTCCGCCCTCGCCCCCTGGGCCGGCACCCTCTCGGCCATCACCCCCGAACTGGCTGTCGCCTTCGGCCCGTTGCTACGCCGGCTGGACGCCCTCGTCGGTGAGCGCGAGCCCGTCGCCGACGTCGTCGGCGACCCCGACGGCCTCGGCGGCCTCGCCCGCTCGGGCCGACCGGACCAGTTGCTGCCGTCCGAGTGGCTGCTCGCCGACGAGTACCCGGACGAGTTCCTGCGCCGCTTCGTCGACGGCGAACTGCTCCACCTCGCACCCGAGTTCCACACCCCGGCGGTCCGCGGCAGGACCGCCGCCCTGGTCGACACCGGCCCCACCCAGGCCGGCGCGGGCCGGTTGGTCCAGCTCGCCGCGCTCCTCGTCCTGCACCGGCGGGCGGCCGCGCGCGGCACCGAGCTGGTCGTCGTCGTCCTCGGCGACCCGACCGGACGCCGGCTCACCGGAGACCTCGCCGAGCTGCTTCCGGCCTGGCTGACCGCACGCCGGCCGGTCGACCCGACACCCGCGGACGTGCAGCACGCGCTGGACGGCCTGGACGCCGCCGACCAGGCCTGGCTGCTGACCTCGCCGCGCCTCGCCGAACGGCTCCCGGCGCGCTCCATGGTCCTGACGAGCGAGCCCACCCGCTGGTCCGCCGACGGCGCCGGCCACGCCGTCGTCCGGCTCGACGGAGCGACGGCCGAACTCCCCCTGCCAGCAGGTGAGATCGCCGTACGGGCACTGCGCGGGGCGGAGTTCCGCCGGCCCGATCCCGTCACCGTCGGACTGCCGGCCGACGACGCCGGGGGAGCGGCCGGCTGGGCGCTGCCCGCCTTCACCACCGACGCCCGCACCCTGCTTGCCCGGGGCCGGCGGGCCACCACCCTGTTCGCCGCCAACCTGCCGAACGGTGACTCCCGCATCACCACCACCGTCCGGGCGCGCCGCCACGACCTGCCCGGGCCGGTGCTCGCCGCCGGCCGGACCGGCCGGCGTCTGATCGCCCTGTACGTCCGGGGCGGCGAGCTCGTCCCGTACGTCAGTGGCCGGCCGCTCGGCGAGCGCGGCGGGTACACCGCCGACCTCGCCGCCTTCGGGGTCGGCCGCGACGATGCCGTGCCGGAGGAACTGTTCGCCCGCCCGGTCCTGCCGCTGCTGCGTGCCGGTGCCGACCTGCTGCTGCCGCTGGCCGGCCGCTGGTGGCGGATCGGCCCGGACGGCAGCGTCGCCGAGGACGGCGCGCTCGGCCGGGGAGCGCACGACCGGCCGCACTTCAACCGGTTCCGCGAGCCGCGGCTGCTCGACAGCCAACCGCTTCACGAGGCGGCCCGCGACGCCCGCCACTTCCTGCACGGCGGCGGCTCCCAGGCCTGGTCGCAGGACGGCCGGACCTGGCAGGTGCGGACCAGGTCGGGGGACGAGAGCCGCATCTCCTTCCGCGAGAACGCCGACGTGATCGGCCTCGTCCACGACGAGGGGAGGCCCGCGCTGATCACCGTCAGCCGCAGCGGCTTCGTGGTGCGCAGCGTGCGCGCCGACGGTGTGCGGACCCTGCCCCGCTTTTCCGGCGGCTCCGGGCCGCCGGCCGTGCACTCTTCCCTGCCGCTGATCGCCGCCGAGACCCGGCCGGGCCGGATCGTGGTCGGCGACGCCAACACCGCCGGGATCCACTTCTTGATCGGGGACACCGAGTGAGCGCCACCCAGGGCGCGGCGTTCCGCGCCACCGTCACGGCCACCGGGTTCGTCCTCGACGTGCCCGTGATCGGCCCGGCCGAGGCCGCCCAGCGCGTCATGACCTCCTGGCGGGACGGTGCCGATCTGCGGCAACTGCCCGACGGAAAATGGCTGTTCATGCTGGCCGAACCTGTGGAGATCCGCTCCGACCGGGCTCCTGGGCTGCCCGTCGTGCGGACGGACGGCAGCGCACCGGCCACCGTCGGAGCCGACGCCACCGCAGCGGCCCCCGGGCACCTCGCGGTGGGCGCAGGTGGAGTGACGGTCATTCATCAGATCGCAGAACTGGCGGAGCTGGACCCGGCCCGGTGGCTCGACCTGTCCGGGCTCACGCTCCACCGCCCTCGACCGGTCGGCGCCACCGAGCCCGAGGCCGAACCCGTCGTGGAGTCCCTGCCGCAGCAACCGAGGCCCGACCTGCGCGCGGCCGCCGGCATCGCGCCCCGGACGGAGCGGGCCCGGCGGCTCACCGAGGACGCCCCGGCCGGTGCCCGTCGCCGGGGGGCGCCGTTCGCGGGGCGTCCGCGTCCGCGTCCGTCTTCCCTGACCGGCCCGCTCGCCTTGGCCGTTGTCGTTCTCCTCGTGGTGCTGCCCCTCCTCGTCGTCGTCGCGTCGCAGGGCAGCGCCTTCCACGTCGCCGTGCTGCTGCTCGCGTTCGCCGCGGGCCCGGCAGCCGCCCGCTTCCGTCAGCGCAACAGCGGCGCCGCACCGGGCCCGGAAGGTTCCGGCGCCGGCGCCGGCGTCGGCGCCGCCCCCTCCGAACCGGAGCACGGCCGGCCGCGCGGTCGCGCCCGCCGCCCGCTGTTCGACGCGCTCCTGGCGCGCCTGGCGATGCGTACGGCGGGCCCGCTGATCCAGGGTCGGCACGCCCGCTACCTGCGCGAGCTGACCAGGGCCTTCGAGCAGCGCCGCTGGGAGGACGCGCTGCGCGACGCGATCCGGCTCACGGGCGACCGGTCGGCCGGGCAGAAGCCCTGGCTGGCCCTCGGATTGCCCCGCCGCTACGAGGGCGCCCTGCGCCCCACGCCCCGTACCGGCGGTTCCGGCGCCGCCTCCCCGCTGTCCGGACGCACGGTGCACGAGCACCTCGCCGCCCTCTACCAGCGCGCCGCCGAGGACCTGGAGCGCGCGGGACGGATCGACGAGGCCGCATTCGTCCTTGCCGATCTTCGGGACGCCC
Source organism: Streptomyces sp. NPDC040545 (assembly GCF_055595065.1). Classification (NCBI taxonomy): domain Bacteria; kingdom Bacillati; phylum Actinomycetota; class Actinomycetes; order Kitasatosporales; family Streptomycetaceae; genus Streptomyces; species Streptomyces sp. NPDC040545. The sequence goes on along the minus strand of NZ_JBVIWA010000026.1, from coordinate 59,803 downwards.
CGGCCGAGGCCGTCGCGTTGCTGGTGCGGCACCGGCGCACCGCGCAGGCCGCCGAGCTGGCAGAGGGCCGCGACCTCGGCGCGGACCTCGTGGTCCGGCTCTGGTGGCAGGCCGGCGAGCGCGAGCGCGCCGTCCGGACGGCCTACCGCAGGGCCGCCTTCGCCCCGGCCGTCGAGCGCCTCGCGGCCGACGACCCGGCGTCCGCCCGTGAGCTGCGTGTCGCCTGGGCCGCCCACTGCCGGGAGTCCGGCGACCGGCTGGGCGCCGCCGAGGTGCTCTGGGCGGACGAGTCGCTGCGGCCGTCGGCCGTCCGCGACCTGCGCGACGCGGTCGCGCTCGGCGGGCCGACCCGGAGCCGGGCGCTGCCGTACCTGCTGGCGCTCGGCGCCGGAGGGTCGACCCGGGCGCTCGCCCTGGCCGTCCTCGAAAGCGACGGGCACCCGGCCACCACCGGGCGGTCGGCGCTGGCCGCCGCACTGGCGGAAATCCCGGCCGCCGACCCGGCCCAGGACCGTGAACTGGCCACCGCGGCGGCCCGGGCGGTCGTCCGGGACGGCGGTTTCGGCGGCACGCTCGGCGACCGGGACGCGGGAGCCCGCCACCAGCGGCTGCTCAAGCGCGCCGACCCGCTGGTCGCCGCCGACCTGGCCAGGCCGAGCCGCACGGCCCCCGCGGCGCACCTCAGCACGCACACCGCCGCCGACCGGTCCGGCACGCTGCCGGTGCTGGACGCGGCACTGCTCGGCTCCGGTGCCGTCCTGGTCGCCTGCGGCCAGGCGGGCGTCCGGCTGCTCACCGCCGACGGCCGGACCAAGGCCCGCTGGGACGTGCCCGCCGACCAGCTGGTGCTGGCCGACCACGGAGGCGTCGCGATGCTCGTGGCGGGCTACGGGCAGGTCCGGGAAGTCTCCCGGCTCGACCTCGCCACCCGCTCGGTCCGGCGCTGGACGACGCTGCGTTCGCGGCAGATCGTCCCCTCCTTCGACGGCCGGCACCTGATCACGGCCGGCGACGACGGCATCACGGTGCTGGACACCCTCGCGCCCCGGCCCACCGTGGTCTGGCGCGAACTCGGCGGCGGCGAGCGGCTGGTCGGCCGGCTCGCCCGCACCCCCGCCGGATGCACGGGTGTCGTGGTGTCGCCGCTTCCCGACGGCACGCAGGCCGTCGAGCTCTGGCGGTGGGACCTGCCCGGCTGGGAGCTGCGCTCCCGCACCCGGCCGGAGGCGTTCCACCCCGGCCGCTTCGCGGTGCTCGCCTCCGGCAGCCTGCTCACCGTCGACCCGCAACCGGAGGACGGGTCACCGGGCAGGACCGACCTGCACTGGACCACCGAGAGCCCGATCGCCCGCCCCGGCGCCCGCCCGGGCATCGAAGGCGTCGCGCCGCACGGCCCGATCGCCGACGGCGACCACTGGACGCTCGCGGTGCCCGGACCCGACGGCAGCGGAGTCCTCCTTCACACGGGCGCGGGCGCGGGCTCCGCGCCCACCGCGACCGTGTTCTTCCCCCAGGCCGACACCCAGGCCCCGGGCCTTCGCCGTCACGCCGACGCGGTCACCCACTGGCACCGCTCCGGCCGCGTCCTCGCCACCACCCCCGACGGAGCCACCCTGCTGGCCAACCTGCGCGTCACGGCCGACTGAGGACGGGAACAGGGACGAGGACGAGGGCGAGGGCGCGCCGGTCCGGCGCCGTGTCACGGCCCGGGCGTGGCCCGCAGCGCGGACGGGCTGGCCAGGGCCTTCGCGGCCGCCAGACTCGCGGGCCGCCCGAGCACCGCGCGGGAGGTCTCCCGCAGCAGCACGGCCGCCCGGAACGCGGCGGTCGCCGCCGGCCCGTTCCGGCGCCCGTAGAGCCGGACCCGGTTGAGCGTCAGCAGGGTCCACAGCCGGGGCGACACCTGCGAGTCCCCGCCCAGATGGGTGGCCGTGGCCGTGGGCTCCAGCCGGGTCACGAAGCCGAGGTCCCGGGCCCGCAGGCAGTACTCGGTCTCCTCCGAGTACAGGAAGAAGGACTCGTCCCAGACCCCGCACGCCTCCAGGCACTCCCAGGACAGGGCCATCAGAGCGCCCGTCGCCCAGTCCGCGACCGTGGCCCGCTCGTACGCGGACGGATCGGTCACCATCTCGCTCCAGCGCGGGAACCGCCCGGCCCGGCGATTGCCCAGCACCGCCTCGCCGAGCGCCCGGGTCACCCGCGACTCGCGGCGCAGCGAGAGCAGCAGCGTACGGCCGTCCTCCTCGTACAGCAGCGGGACGCTGATCCCGACCCGGCCGCCGCCGGGCGCGTCCGTGCCCAGCGCGTCCACCAGCACCTTGGCGCAGCCGCGGCGCATCCGGACATCCGGATTGCAGACCAGGGCCGCCCGGAAGCCGCCCTCCCACGCGGCTGCGGCCCCGAGGGCGGCGTTCACCCCGGCCGCGTAGCCGGCGTTGCGGCCGGTCTGGACGACCGTCGCGTCCGGCGCCAGGGAGCGGATCAGCTCCACGGTGCCGTCGGCCGAGTCGTTGTCGGCGACGACCAGGCGCCAGTCGAGCCCGGCCATGCCCTCGGGCAGCGACGCGAGGAACTCCGGGAGCACCCCGGCGCTGTTCCAGGTGACGACGAGGACCGCTACAGGGCCGGCACCCGGCTCCGGTCGGCGGGCTGCTGGCTGGATGGACTGCATGGGGACTCCACGGTTGCGGGCTCCGGCGCCGAGCGCCGGATGAACCCGAGGTAGCTGCCTCCGGCGGCGATCGTCAGGAAGAACACGCCGGCGAACATCGGGAAGCTGAGGGCGTCGAAGGTGGCGGCGATGACGAGGGAGACCAGGGCGGAGGCGAAGAACGCCTGCCCCAGTTCCCGGTCCGACTCGGTGCGGGCCAGCCTGCGGATGGCACCGCCCTGGTGGATTCCGGTGAACAGCAGGACCAGGAGCGCGATCACCCCCACGAGGCCCATCTCCGCCAGGGTGAGCATGTACTGGTTGTCGGTGAAGAAGAACAGTTCGGGCAGGAAGGTCCCGAAGCCCCGCCCGAACAGCGGCCGTTCGCTGAGATAGGGGACGATCGCGCTGTACTTGACCGTACGGGCCTGGGTGCTGCTGTCGGAGTTCGTCAGGAACGAGGCGAAGAGCGCGGTGATGGTGCCGATCAGCCCGGGAATGATCACCTTGAAGCAGGCCACCGAGCCCATCAGCAGACCGATCGCGGCCCATCTGCGCTCCGGCTTCCAGCGCAGCACCATCACCGTGATCACGATGAGCGCCCCGATGATGGAGGTGCGCGACACCGTCAGCGGCAGCGCCCCGCCCATCAGGACCACCGGTCCCCAGCGGCGCCACGCGCGCAGGTGGCGCCGTACCGGATCGAAGGCCTGCTGCACGGCGAAGGGCAGCATGATGGCGAGCATCCCGCCGAACTCCAGGGGCTGCGCCGTCGTGGACCGCGGCCGGGTGAACGAACCCCGGTCCAGGGTGGTGATCTGGGCGACGCTGGACTGCAGGCCCGGGATGCTGATGCTGTCGGCGATGTTCGTCGCGGTGAAGAAGTCGTAGAAGCCGATGGCGGCCACCACCGACCCCATCACCACGGCCCGGCGCAGCAGGACGTCCAGGCGTTCGCGGTCCTGGATCCCCGCGGACACCAGTACCACCAGCGACACCCAGACGAGCAGCCCGATCAGCCCGCGGTCCGCGGCGAGGACCTCCTTGTGCGAGCTGCCGCGCATCGCGTTCGCGAGGTACGAGCCCAGCACCGAGAAGGCCAGCAGGCACATCACCACCCGCGGCAGCCGGGTGCCGGGGGCGGGCCGGATCCGGCCGGTGATCCACGCCGCCAGGTACCAGAACAGGCACAGCAGCGCGAACACGTTGGCCGGGGTGCCCACCCCGCCCATACCGGGCAGGGTCAGGTTCGACGGGACGAAGAAGGCCAGGGCCAGATAACAGCTCAGCAGGGCGGTCGCGTCCAGCTGCCGCCCCCACGGCTTGCGGCGGCCGCGCCCCCGGGCCGGCGCGGCCGCGGCCGCGCGCCTGCGGCGGATCGCCGCCAGCAGGCTGTCCGTCAGGAAGGAGAGCACGAAGGCGGCGGTGGTGCCCACGATGACGACGCCCAGCACCTGCTGGTAACGGCTCTTCATCTGCGGCACCGGGGTCTGCGGCAGCACCACGGGGGCCGTCTGCACCATGTACGCGGGCTTGACCTTGGCCGCCGCCTGGAGCGCGTTGAGCGTCTCCCCGGCGAAGGCGGTCAGCTTGTTGGTCTCCTCCAGCACGTTCGCCCGGTCGGTCCCCGTGACGGTCAGCGTGAGCATCGGCCCCGAGGTGTTCGCGGCGAACCCGACCGTGTAGGGATCGGTCACCCCGATGCCCTGCAGGTCCCGCGCCGCGTCCGTCCCCGACAGCGTCCTGATCAGCACGTCCGCGGTGACCACCAGCGAACCGCCGGCGTTCGCGATGGGATTGCCGAAGGCGGGGGCCAGTTCGGCCACCGCTGTCGAGTCGAGCAGCGCCACCGAGCTCTGCGACTGATAGGCCACCGGCACCGAACGGTAGAGGTGCGCCCCCGCGAGCAGACTGATCAGCGTCAGCGGCACCATCACGTACCAGCGGCGCCGGAGCACCGCGAGGATCTCACCGATGCTCATGAACACCCCCCGAGCACAGCGCAATTGATGGCGGACCTACCCGTGTCCTGGAAAGATCGGTCACAACGGAAGGAATCCCTGTGTCGCCTGGTGAGTTGATCCGTGCGCTGCGTCGGCGCTGGTACGTCCTGATCGTGGCGGCGGTGCTCGCGGCCGCCGGAGCCGTGCAAGTGCTGCACCCCACACAGACGTACCTGAGCACGGCGATCGTCGTGCTCAAGCCGCCGGTGACGGACAACCAGCCCAACCAGCTGGCCAACTTGCAACCGCCGCTCGCCGCCGTCTCCTACGCGGCCGTGCAGCAGCTGGACTCGCCCGAAGGGGCCGAGGAGCTGCGTGCCGCGGGGGTGCGCGGCACGTACCGGCTGATCCCGCGCAACAGCGGGACCAGCGTCACCCCGCGCTATCTGATCCCCTCGCTCCAGGTCCAGGCGGAGCAGGCCGAGCCGGCCGCCGCCGACACGGCGGTCCGGAAGATCATCGAGATCTACACGCAGCACCTGACGGACATGCAGACGCAGCAGGGGGTCCCGGAGTCCGCGCGGATGAGCGTGACGCTCCTGGTGCCGCCCACCGCGGTGGTGCAGAGCGGCAACAAGAGCCGGGGCCTCGCCGGGGCGGCCCTGCTGGGCGGGGTCGGCGGTGTGGCGGTGGCCCTGTGGACCGATCGGCTCCTGACACGCCGGAGCCGGCGCCGGCAGCGGCACGGGGCCGACGCCGGTCCGGTGGTCCGGGCCGAAGAGCCCGAGCGGGCCGCCCTCGCCGGGGCGGCCCGCTGAACACAGCGTTCGAGTCATCAAATCCCTCGACGCTTCCAGGACCGCCACCACAGCCACTCGCGCCCCCGGTCGGCCACGGCCGAGAGCACGAGCGGCTGCAGGTACGGCATGGTGCGCGCCCCGATGCGCCGCCGCCTGAGCAGCGCCCGGTACTCGGCCAGCTTCGTGTAGTCCTCCGGCAGGCACTCCGCCGCGAACTCCACGAGCTCGTCGACCGGTACCACCGCGGTGCGTCCCCGGTCGTACGCCCGGTAGGCGCGCCGCAGCGCGTACCGGGCGAGCCGGGTGCGCGCCGCCAGCGCCAGCCGGTCGGCCCCCGGCAGCAGCCCGGAGCACTTGTCGAGCACCGAGTCGAAGGCGACCAGGCGCTGGCGCAGGTCGTCGAGCTGCCCGCCGAAGTCCGTGGTGGACATGTTGTTGCCGTGGACCCGGTAGAAGGCCTGGTCGGCCCCGCGGATGTAGCCCACGTCGGCGTGCGCCGCGAGCCGCATCCACATCTCGATGTCGCCGGCGTGCGGCAGCTCCGGATCGTAGCCCCCGACCTTGCGCTGGAGACTGGTGCGGACCACCACCTCGGGTGAGGTGATGCACCCGGTGCCCTCCCGGAACCGCCGGTCCAGCCACCACCGTCCGGGGTAGACCACCGATCCGGTGCTGCGGGTGCGGGCCGCGGGCAGCGGTCCGCCGTGCTGGAAGCGCAGCGGCCTGCCGTAGCAGAAGCCCGCCTCCGGGTGCGCGTCGAGCAGTGCGGCGGCGCGTACCAGGGCTCCGGGGACCAGCCGGTCGTCCGCCGACAGCAGTGCGACGTAGTCCCCGTCGGCCCACTCCAGCAGGCCCTCGTTGTAGGTGGCGATGTGGCCCTTGTTGCTCTCGTGGACCCGTACCTCGATCCGCGGGTCGGTGGCCGCCAGCGCGCGGGCGACCTCCGCGGAGTCGTCGGGCGAGGCGTCGTCGATGATCAGCACCCGCACGTCGACGCCCTCCTGCTCGTCCAGCACGCTCTTGACGCAGTCCGCCAGGAAGTGGCCGTACTTGTAGCAGGGGATCACCACGCTGACCGTGCTCACTGCCCGCTCACCTCCGTGGACAGCCCGGACTGCGCGGCGGCCGGTGCGGTGGTGGTGAAGACCGGGCCGACCCAGTAGTTCACCGAGCCGAAGGTGTTCGTCGGGAAGGCGGTGGCCGCCCCGTACTTGTAGAGCCCGTTGGCGCTGCCGGCCGTGTCGGCCGGGGCCACCAGCGGATACGAGCGGTGCGCGCCGGTGAAGTAGCCGCCGTCCACCGAGTAGTTGCCGTTCGGCGCGTGGTAGGAGGCCACGTACGTGGTGCCCGCGGTGATCTGCACCGGCGTGGCGAACTGCAGCTGCTGCCAGCCGGACACGGTCTCGCTGCCGAAGGTGCCGGTGGCGAGCAGGGTGCCGGAGGCGGACCACAGGCTGCCGGTGTGCGTACCCGTGTTGCCGGGGCCCTTGTAGAAGGTGACACCGGTGACGTAGCCGTTCACCGCGGACTGGAAACGGGTGCCCAGTTCGACGGAGTTGGCGTCGTCACCCACGTTGGCGGTGCTCGGCGTCGCGGCTGCGTTCCACAGGGTGCAGGGGCAGTTCACGGTCGGCGGGCTCGCGCTCGTGGTGAAGTTCCACGTGACCGGCGCGGCCATCGCGTTGCCCCACAGGTCGGAGGCCTGGACGGACGCCGTGTACGTGGAGTTCAGGGCCAGTTCGGAGGACGGGGTGAAGGTCGCGCTGTTCGACGCGCCCAGCACCTTGGTACCCGGGACGGTCGCGCCGCCGGAGTCCTTGACGGAGAACACCAGGGTGTCCGCGTCGACGGCGTTGCTGAAGGTGGCCGACACGGCGGCCGTGATCTGGGTGCCGGTCGCCGCGGACTGCGGCGAGGTGGCGGTCACGGTGGGCGGGGTCGTGCTCGCCGTGGAGGTGTCCAGGACCGCGTCCACCCAGTAGTTGCTGCCGGACGAGGCGGTGGACGGGAACCCGCCCGTGCCGCTGTAGCGGTAGACGCCGTTGCCGCCGTCGGTGCCGCTCTTGAGCGCGGTGAGCGGGGCCAGGCCCGCATCGCCCGCGGCGAAGGTGTTGTCGAAGGAGTACCCGCCGTGCGGGGCGAAGTAGGAGGCGACGTAGGTGGTGTTCGCCTTGACCGGGACCGGCGTGGCGAAGTTCAGCTGCTGCCAGCCGGAGGCCGTCTCGTTGGTGAAGGTACCGGTGGCCAGGCGCTGGCCGGAGCTGCTCCAGAGGCTGCCGGTATGGGTGCCGGTGTTGGCGGGGGACTTGTAGAAGCGGACGCCGGTGATCGAACCGGCGACCGAGGAGCGGATCTTGACGCCGAGCTCGACGGCGCTGCCGTCACCGGCGTTCACCGTGCCCGGCACGGCCGCGGCGGGCCACACGGTGCAGGGGCACTGCTGGGGCCCCACGGTCAGCGGCACCGTGGTGGTCACGCCGATGTTGACGCTGTCGTCCACCGCGCGCACCTTGATCTGCGCGGCGCCCGGAACGGTCGGGGTCCACTTGTAGCTCCACGAGCCGAGACCCGTGGTCGCCTTCCAGGTCGTGCCGCCGTCGGTGGAGACCTCCACCCGGGCGACCACGCCGCCGCCGGTGTCGGCGGCCGTGCCCGTGATGGTCACGGGCCGCAGCGCCGGTACGGTGGCGTTCGCCGCCGGGCTGGTCACCGTCACGGCCGGGCCCACGGTGTCCGTGGACGCGGTGGAGGCGACCAGATCGCTCTGCAGGGACTTGGGCTGGACGCCCATGTCGGCGAAGACGTTCACCGTGGCCTGCTGCATCCGCTTGTCCGCGGTGACCACGGCGTCGTCCGGGTTGCCCGTGGGCATGTTGGTCAGGCCCCAGGACCACTGCACCGTGCCCGCGCCGAACACCAGCGCGTGCGAGGTCTGGTCGCGGAAGGCCACCAGGCTGTGCGTCGCGGTGCCGTTCCCGTAGGTGTTGCCGTAGTCCTTGAGGAGCTTGCCGTCCTCGATGTCCACCGTGGTGGAGGACATCGTGATCTGCCCGGCCGGCCGGCTGGCGTTCTCCACGTCGCTGTCCCACTCGTAGCCGAGGGTGCCCGTGGGGAAGGTGGCGGTCTGCGAGGGGGTGAGGTTCGCGACCGTGGTGTTGCGCCACAGCCGCTGCTTGGCGAAGGTGCCGGGCACCGTGATCGCGTCACTGCGGTAGCCGTTGACGCTGAACATCGAGCCCGTCAGCTGGTTCTGCGGCTGGAAGGGCCGGCCGTTCGTGGCGCCGGCCGGGTCCATGAAGGTGCCCGTCCAGATCCCGCTCGGGTCGGGGATGCCGTTCGGCTGGGGGAAGGACAGCTTGGTCTCCTTGTACGAGACCAGGGTCCGGTTGGCGGTGCCGGCGCCGTCGATGCTCGGCGCCAGGCGGGTCTTCCAGAAGACCTCGTTGCCGCTGAAGTACGTCTGGTGGACCCCGGCCCGGCGCGCGTTCAGCGCGTTCGTGAACTGTTCCTGGGTCCAGTACTCGTCGTGCCCGGAGGACATGAAGACCTTGTGGTTCTGCAGCAGCGTCCCGCCGCGGACCGACATGTCGATGCCGGACATGTAGCTCACGTCGTAGCCGTTGCGCTCCAGCCAGGAGACCATCTGGAACTCGGACCCGTAGATCCCGTTGTCCCCGCCGATGTCCATGGGCCGGTTGTAGCTGACCTCGTACGCCCGCCCGTCCGGGGCGGGGCCGCCGCCGTCGTACAGGTCCTGGCCGCCGTAGTTGTTGTACGCCTGCCAGGTCTCGTCGCTGGTCTGCACGACGATGTCGGAGTGGCTGGAGTCGTTGCGCACGACGAACGGGTACGGCATCACACCGTTGCCGTCCGCCTGGTCGAAGTTGACGACGTAGAGCCCGGACACGGCGTCGGCCGGCACGGTCCACGTCGCGGTGACGGGCCAGTTCCCGCAGTCGACCAGGCCGGTTGCGGCCTTCTTGGCGCAGGCCGCCGGGTTGCCGCCCGGCGCGAAGTTCGCCGGGTACGTCTGGGCCACCTGGGCCGCGGTCGACAGCAGGCGGGCCCCGGCGCCGCCGTAGTGGCCGAGGCGGTAGACCGAGACCTTGTACGGAGTCGGCGACTGGATCTTGAACTGCACGGTTTCGCCGGCCTGGACACTCGTCTGGGCCGGGAAGCCCTTGATGTCGCCGTACGCGCTGGGTGCGAACCACTCCTCCATCGGCGTGCCCGGCTTGGAGTTCTCGCACACGATCGCGTTCGTGGTGGGACCGCAGGGATCGGCCGCACCGGCCACCGTCGCCGGTGGCAGGACCGTGGCCGTCAAGGCCGCGATCACGGTGAAGAGACCGTAACGGAGCAACCTTGTCCGTCTGTTCATCTGGACCTCATTGTTTGCGTGAGCGCGGGGTCAGCGCAGGGCGTTGCGGAGCGTTTCCACGACCCGCTGCTGCTGGTCGGCGGTGATCTGCGGGAAGAGGGGGAGCGAGAGCATCCGGTCCGCGGCCTGTTCGGCGTGCGGGAAGTCGCCCCGGTCGTGGCCGAGGTGAGCGAAGGCCGGGGTCAGGTGGACCGGCGCCGGGTAGTGCACGCCCGCGCCGATGCCCTCCGCGTTGAGCTTGCCGACGACGGCGTCGCGGTCCGCTCCGGTGACCCGTACGACGTACAGGTGCCACACGTGGACATTGCCCTCGGCCGTGACCGGCAGGGTGATCTGCCCGGCGGCGGCGAGGTCGGCCAGCAGCCCGTCGTAGCGGGCGGCGGCGGCCCGGCGGCCCGCGTTCCCCTCGGCCAGGCGGGCCAGCTTCGCCCGCAGCACCACGGCCTGCAGGCCGTCCAGCCGGCTGTTGAACCCGGCCACGTCGTGGCGGTACTTGGCGATGCCGCCGTGGTTGGCCAGGGCCCGGATCAGCTCCGCGCTCTCCTCGTCGTCGGTCACCACCGCGCCCGCGTCGCCGTACGCGCCCAGGTTCTTGCCCGGGTAGAAGCTGGTCGCGGCGATGCCCCCGCTGCCGGGGGAGCGGCCGTCGCGGGTCGCGCCCTGGCTCTGCGCGGCGTCCTCGACGATCTTCACGTGCGCCGGGAGCCCGGCTGCCAGCGCCTCCGTGTCCGCGCACTGCCCGTAGAGGTGGACGGGGACCACCGCGCGGGTGGCCCCGCCCACGGCCTCCAGGGCGGCCCGCGGATCCATCAGCAGGGTGTCGGGGAGGCAGTCGACCAGCACCGGCCGGGCACCGATGCGGGCGACGGCGCCCGCGGTGGCGATGAAGGTGTTCGCGGGCAGCACCACCTCGTCGCCGACGCCCACCCCGCTCGCACGCAGGGCGAGTTCGAGGGCGTCGGTGCCGTTGGCGACGCCCACGCAGTGCCCCACCCCGGCGAAGTCGGCGTACTCACGCTCGAACGCGCGGACCTCCGCACCGCCGATGAAAGCGGTGTCGGCGAGCACACGGTCGAATCCTGCCCGTAATTCCTCGGCGACCTCGGCGTGCGCCGCCTTCAGGTCGACCAGCGGTATCTGACTCATGCGACTGTGCTCCCCATCCGTGTCTCCGGCCGGCGGCCGGCCGTCTCCTCGCCATCGGCCCGCAGCTCGTCGAGCGCCGGGCCACCCGCCTCGCGCAGCCGGCGGGCGGGGCTTCCGGCCCACACCTCACCGGGCGGCACATCGGCCAGGACCGTGCTTCCCATACCGGTCAGCGACCAGGCGCCGACCGACGTGCCCTCGCGCACCAGCGCTCCCGCGCCCACGTACGCCCCGCGCCCCAGCCGCACCCCGCCGCCGAGGCGGACGCCCGAGGCGAGCGTGGCGAAGTCCCCGACCCGGTCGTCGTGGGTGAGCACCACGTGCGGCATCACCGCCACGTGGGACCCGAGCCGCACGGCCGCCGTCAGCACGCAGTGCGCGAGCAGGACCGAGCCCGCGCCGAGCAGCGAGGACCCCGAGACCACCGCCGTCGGATGGACCACCGTGGCGTAGCGGCTCCCCGGCAGCCCCAGGCGCCGCACCAGGCGGGCCCGTACGGCGTAGTCGCGGGGACTGCCCACGCAGACCACCACCCGGGCCGCCGGCAGCTCGTGCACGAGGTGGCCGCCGCCCAGCACCGGCACCCCGTCGACCTCCCGGCCGTGCAGGCCCGGATCGTCGTCGAGGTGCCCGAGCAGCCGCCACCGCGGTGCCCGGCCGGACGCGGCCGCCGCGGCGGCCGCGTCCCGTACCGCCTGGGCGGTCTCGCGGGCGAACCCGCCCGCGCCGACGATCAGCAGATCCTCGGTCCGCGGCGGCGGGCCGCTCATCCGCCCGCCTGTTCGCGCAGCACCGCCACCACCCGGTCCTGCTGCTCCGGCGTCATCGTGTGGAACAGCGGCAGGATCAGGGAGTCGCGGCTGATCCGCTCGGTCACCGGCAGCGGCGCCGCGCCGTGGTCCGCGTACGCGGGCTCCAGGTGCGAGGCCATGATCCCGCGCCGGGCCGAGATCCCGGCCTCGGAGAGCGCCGCGAGCAGTCCGTCCCGGCCCACGGGGAAGTCCTCGGCCGGCAGCACCCAGTACGACTGGAAGTTGCCCTGGCCGTGACCGGGGTCCTGGACCGGGCGCAGGCCCGGGATCCCGCTCAGCAGCTCCGTGTACCGGGCCGCCAGCGAGCGGCGCCGGGCCACGATCTCGTCCAGCTTGCCGAGCTGCACCAGACCGACCGCGGCCTGGATGTCGGTCATCCGGTAGTTGTAGCCGACCTCCAGGTAGCTCTCGACGACCGGCTTGCTGCTCGCGTGGCGCTGCGCGGCGGACACGTTCATGCCGTGCTCGCGCAGCCGGCGCAGCCGCTCCGCCCACCGCGCGTCGTCCGTGGTCAGCATGCCGCCCTCGCCGGTGGTGATCACCTTGCGGGGGTGGAAGGACCAGGCGGCGAGCAGTGCGCCGTGGCCCACCGACTTGCCGCCCACCGTCGCGCCGATGCCGCAGGCGGCGTCCTCGACCAGGGCCACGTCCCAGTCGGCGCACACCGCGCGCAGCGCGTGCACGTCCGCGGGCACCCCGCCCTGGTGGACGGCGATCACCGCCTTGGTCCTCGGTGTGCGGACCGCGTCCACGGTGGCCGGGGTGAGGTTGCCGGTGGCCTCCTCGACGTCCGCGAAGACCGGCCGGGCGCCCACGTAGCGCACCGCGTTGGCCGTGGCGATGAACGACAGCGAGGGGACGATCACCTCGTCGCCGGGACCGAGGTCCAGGGCGATCAGGGCCAGGTGCAGGGCGGTGGTGCACGAGCTGACGGCGATGCCGTGCTCGGCGCCCACCCGCTCGGCGAAGGCCCGCTCGAACTCGGCGACCCGGGGACCCTGGGCCACCCAGCCCGAGAGCACCGCGTCGGCGGCGGCCTTCGCCTCCTCCTCGCCCAGCCAGGGCACCATCACCGGGATCCGGGCGGGGGCGGCGTCCGGGGCGCTCACCGGCCCGCCTCCGTGGCAGCCGCCGCCGCGTCGGCGGCGCGCTCGGCCCGCCACCACTGCACCAGGTCCCGCAGGCCGGTGCGCAGGTCGATCTCGGCGGTGAAGCCGAGCCGCTCCGCGGCCTGCGAGGTGTCCGCGAGCCGGCGGGTGACGCCGTTCACGGCGCGGGCCGGGCCGTGCTCGGGCACCATGCCCTCGGCGCCCATCGCCTCCAGCAGGCCGTGCGCGAGCTGGAGCAGGCTGGTCTCGGTGCCGCTCGCGACGTTGAACACCTCGTCGGTCAGGTCCGATTCGGCGGCCAGCAGGTTGGCGCGCGCGATGTCCCGGACGTCGACGAAGTCCATGGTCTGCAGGCCGTCGCCGAGGATCAGCGGCGGCTCGCCCGACGCGATCCGCTCCATCCAGCGGATGAGGACCTCGGTGTAGAGGCCGTGGATGTCCATCCGGGGCCCGTACACGTTGAAGTAGCGCAGGGCCACGTAGTCCAGCCCGTACATGGAGTGGAAGCTGCGCAGCACTCCCTCGTTGAAGGCCTTCGCCGCACCGTAGAAGGTGTCGTTGTTGTACGGGTGGTGGCGCTCGGTGGTCGGGAACTGCTCGGCCAGGCCGTAGACCGAGGCCGAGGACGAGGCGATCACCTTGCCCACCCCGGCGGCCGCGGCGGCCTCCAGCACGTTGAAGGTGCCGTCCACCAGGACCTCGTTCGCCAGCCGCGGCTCCTCCGCGCACTGGGTGATGCGGATGGCGGCGAGGTGGAACACCAGCTCGGCGCCCTCGGTCGCCTTGCGCACCGCGGCCACGTCGCGGATGTCGCCCTCGACGAGTTCCACCACCCCGCTCGGCAGGGCGCGGGCCAGGTTGGCGCTCCGCCCCCGCACGAAGTTGTCGAGCACCACGACCTCGCGTGCTCCGTTGTCCACCAGCAGGTCCACCAGGTGCGAGCCGATCGTGCCCGCCCCTCCGGTGACCAGAATCCTCTTGCCTCGTACGCTGCTCAACGCCCTGCCCCCACTGAATCTTCGGTCGTGGTCTTGCGTGTGATCGGACTGCGGAGGGTCAACGCCCTGTGCGCAGCCCGACGACCGCTCCGCGGAACTCCAGGCTCCGGGAGGCGGCTTCCAGGATGTCCAGCACCTTCAGTCCCGCGCGGCCGTCCGTCAGCGGCGGCCGTCCCGTCCTGATGGACGCGGCGAACTCCTCGACCATGCTGCGCAGGGCCTCCTTCTCGCCGATCGCGGGCGCCACCATGTCGCCGGTCCGGTAGGAGACGAGCATGTCCCGGCGCTCGTCCGCGCCGATCTCCTGCGGGGCGCTCAGGTCCACCCCGCGGTCGAACACCGCCACGCGCTGCGTGGGGTTGAGGTCGTCCCACACCAGGGTGCGCTTGGACCCGCCGACCATGGTGGTGCGGACCTTGGTCGGGGAGAGCCAGTTGACGTGCACGTGCGCGATCGCGCCGGTGCTCAGCTGGAGCGTCAGATAAGCCACGCAGGACTGGCCGGCCCCGATGGGATCGGCTCCGTGCGCGGCGACGGCGACGGGCTGCACGTGGTCCGGGAGGATGAAGTCCAGCACGGACAGGTCGTGGGGGGCCAGGTCCCACAGGACGTCGATGTCCTTCTGGACGAGCCCCAGGTTGATCCGTACCGAGTCCACGTAGTGGATCTCGCCGAGTTCGCCGGAGCGGACCATCTCGCGGATCCGGCCCACCGCCGGGGTGTAGCAGTAGGTGTGGTCGCACATCAGCGTGAGACCGCGCTCCTCGGCCTCGTTCACCAGCCGCAGCCCGTCCTCGTACGTGGCGGCCAGCGGCTTCTCCACGAGGACGTGCTTGCCGGCGCGCAGCGCGGCCAGCGCGACGTCGAGATGCGTTCCCGCCGGGGTGGCCACCGCGACCGCGTGGACCTCCGGGTCGGCGAGGACCGCCTCGTAGTCGCCGGTGGCCTGGACCGTGGAGTACGCGCCGAGCACCTGCCGGGCCCGGTCCACGTTCAGGTCGCAGAGCCAGCGCAGCCGGAACTGGTCACTGGACTGGAAGTTGCGGACGAGATTGGGGCCCCAGTAGCCCGCACCGACCACGGCGACACCTAAGGGGGCGGACCCCTTGCCGGTGGCGCCCGCGCCCTGTTCCGCGTCCTTCGCGGTGTCCTTCACGGCGTTTCCCTTCCTTCCGCGCACGCCGGACGGCGTGTCGCCCACTCATGGCCGGGACGCGTGTGAGGGAGGGAGATGCCGTCGACGGCAGCCCGGACGCCTGCGCGTCCCGTGCGTGACCTGCTCAACGGTGATGGCCCCCCACAACCGATGCCCTACGTGATCCGCGTGCTTCGCCCCCCGGCCCGGCCGCCTGTTCCCCACAAGCAGCCGAACCCGTACCGCTTACCGCCTTTGCCCGCTGCCGGACACCGGCGCCGCCGAAGCGTGCCGAATCCGGGCGGCGCCGCTCAATCTAGTCCACCGGGCGTACCCCCGGGCAGAGTTGACGTAATCGCCTGGAGCGGGTGTTCGACCATGCATACTGCCCGGGTGACCAGCATCGTGATACCGGCCCACAACGAAGGCCGGGTCATCGGCCGCCTCCTCGACGCGCTCCTGGCCGACACCTCGGTGTCCGGGCCCGACATCGTCGTGGTGTGCAACGGCTGTACGGACGACACCGCCCGCGTCGCGGGCGGGCGCGGCGAGCGCGTACGCGTGGTGGAGATCCCGACTCCCTCCAAACACCGGGCACTTCGGGCCGGCGACGAACACGCACGGGGCTTCCCCCGGCTGTACGTGGACGCCGACGTCGTCGTCGGGGCCGCCGACGTGCGGGCCCTGGTGGACGCCCTCGACCGGAGCCCGGAGCTGCTCGCCGCCGCCCCCGGCCGGGACATCCCGCTGGGCGGCTGCGCCTGGCCGGTGCGGGCGTACTACCGGGTGTGGCAGCGG
This sequence comes from Streptomyces sp. NPDC040545, assembly GCF_055595065.1. Taxonomy (NCBI): domain Bacteria; kingdom Bacillati; phylum Actinomycetota; class Actinomycetes; order Kitasatosporales; family Streptomycetaceae; genus Streptomyces; species Streptomyces sp. NPDC040545. The sequence continues at coordinate 44,031 of NZ_JBVIWA010000026.1, read as the reverse complement.
CTGCCCGCCGTCCGCGAAGGGCTCTTCGGCCGGGGCGTCATCGCGGTGACCGAGGCGGGACACGCGCGGATCGCCGCGCTGCCCCCGCTGATGGCCGACGACCTGGCCGCGTCCCTGGCCTTCGGGCCCGGGGAGCGGCGCGTCGTCGAGGGGGCCCGGGTGGTCGTCCGTCCGCCGCGCACCTGGTCCGATCTGATCAGGCGGCGCGTCCGCGCGGCGACCTCCTCCGCCGAGTTCGAGCGCTTCCAGGCGGCGCGGGCGGCCGAAGCGCCGGAAGGGGTGCCGGGTCCGGTGCCGGAGCCGGTGTCGGAGCAGACCGCGCGCACCGGAACGGCCGATCTGCGCGCCCTGCTGCGGGCCCGGCCGACGCTGCTGCCGGGGGTGGTGGTGTTCGTCGTGGCGGCGCTCGCCGCCCGCCGGGGCTCCCGGAAGGCCATCCGTGACCAGGACTTCTCCACCTGGCTGCGGGACGAGAGCAGCCGGCAGGGCTGATCCCCCGGCCGGCCCGGGGGCGTCCGCCCACATCTGTTCGTACGCCGCACCGTTGGCCCGTACACCCCTTAGGGTTCCACTCGCACGTGCGAGTGAACTCAGTCCGTCGGCATCGGGAGCTCCAGAGCATGTACCTCGCGGACCGCTCCGCGCCCGAGGGCGCGAAGACCGCTCCTGACCGGGGGCCCGTCCGGGCTCCCGCAGTCGCCTCGACCGTCCTCGCCCTGGGCACGGTGAGCATGATCACCGACATCTCGTCCGAGATGGTCACCGCCGTCCTGCCCCTGTACCTGATCGCCGGACTCGGCCTGAGCCCCCTCGGGTTCGGGGCGCTGGACGGCCTCTACAACGGGGTCAGCGCCCTCGTGCAGCTGACCGGCGGCCACCTCGCCGACCGGGTCCGCAACCACAAGCTGATCGCCGGCATCGGCTACGGCCTGTCGGCCCTGTGCAAACCGCTGCTGCTGTTCGCCCACAGCCTGGGCCCGATCAGCGTGATCCTCACGCTGGAGCGCACCGGCAAGGGACTGCGCACCGCCCCGCGCGACGCGCTGATCTCCCTGTCCACACCGCCCGAGTTACAAGGGCGCGCCTTCGGTGTGCACCGGGCCATGGACACCACCGGGGCGCTTCTCGGCCCGCTCGCCGCCTTCTTCATCCTGGGCCTGACGGTCGACGGCTACGACGCCGTCTTCGGCGTCAGCGCCTGCGTCGCCGTACTCGGTGTCGTGGTGCTCATGCTGTTCGTCCCGTCCGGCGGCGGCACCCGGCCCGGGCCGTCCGGCGGAGCCACGGCCACAGCCGCGACCGGGACCGTGGGCACCTCGGCCACGGCCACCGCCGGCCCCGCCGCAGCCGTTCCGGACGCGGACCGGCCCGCCCCCGTACGGCTGCGCGACGCGCTCGGCCTGCTGCGCCTGCCCCGGCTGCGCAACCTGGCCGTCTGCGCCGTCCTGCTGGGCCTGACCACCGTCAGCGACGCCTTCGTCTACCTGCTCCTCCAGCGCCGCACCGGCATCGGCGACCAGTGGTTCCCGCTCATGCCGCTCGGCACCGCCGCCGTGTTCCTGCTGCTCGCCGTGCCCGCCGGAGCCCTCGCCGACCGGATCGGCCGGCGCACCGTCTTCCTCACCGGGCACGCCCTCCTGCTGGCCGGCTACGGGCTGTTGCTGTGGGCCCCCGCCTGGCCCGCCCTGCCCTACCTCGTCCTCGCCCTGCACGGCACGTTCTACGCCGCCACCGACGGCGTGCTGCCCGCCGCCGTCGCCACCACCGTCCCCGGCGAGCTGCGCGCCACCGGCATGGCCCTGGTCGGCACCGGCCAGGCGCTGGCCCGCTTCGGCTGCTCGCTGGCGTTCGGCGGGGCCTGGACGCTCTGGGGCACCGGCCCGGCACTGGCCGCCGCCGCGGCCGGACTGCTGTGCTGCGCCGCCGTCGCCGGCTTCGTCCTGCGCCCCTCGGCGCCCCGTGACACCCGGCCCGACCCGCATCGAACCGAACCGGACCCGAAGCCCGTGAGGCCCCCCAGATGACGCTGTCGAACTCACGCCGCCTGCTCGTCCTCGCCGTGGCGGTGCTGCTGCTCGGGGGCCTGGCCACCGCGCTGGTGCTGCGCGCCGCCACCCGCGACGACAAGCCGTCGGCGGGCGGCCCGGCGGTCGCCGCCGGGACCGTCACGCTCGACCGGCCCGGCTCCCTGACCTTCCTCAACAGCGGCCAGGGCCCGCACCGCGGGGCCCTGGCCTCCGTCCCGGCCGACGCACCCGAGTCCGAGCGCACCGCCTCCGAGCTGGGCTGCCAGCGCTTCTACGCCGCCGCGGGCACCGGCGTGTGCCTGCGCTCCACGCCCGGCGCGCTCGCCCAGGACAACAAGGCCCTGATCGTCGACTCCGAGCTGCGCACCCTGCGCAGCTTCCCCCTCGCGGGCACCCCGAGCCGGGCCCGGGTCTCGCCCAGCGGCCGGTTCGCCGCCTGGACCGTCTTCGTCTCCGGCGAGTCCTACGGCGCCGCGTTCTTCTCCACCCGTACCGCGATCGTGGACACCCGCACCTGGAAACTGGAGGCGAACCTGGAGGAGTTCGCCATCGACATGGACGGCCGCGAGCACCGCGCCCAGGACGTCAACTTCTGGGGGGTCACCTTCTCCAAGGACGACGACACCTTCTACGCCACCGTCTCCACCGGCGGCGAGACCCACCTGGTCAAGGGCTCGATCTCGGGGCGCAGCGTCAAGACCCTGGCCAAGAACGTCGAATGCCCGTCCCTGTCCCCGGACGAGACGCGCATCGCGTACAAGAAGCGGGTCCGGGCCGGGGCCTCGCTGTGGCGCGAGCACGTGATGGACCTCGGGACGCTGCGCGACCACGCGCTCGCCGAGAAGCGCAGCGTGGACGACCAGGCCGCCTGGCTCGACGACCGTACGCTCGCCTACGGCCTGCCCACCGACGGCGCCGCCGACAGCACGGACCTGTGGACCGTACCCGCCGACGGCAGCGGCACCCCGCGGCTGCTGGCCCCCGGGGCCTCCTCCCCGGCCCGCCTCGGCTGACGGCGCGCCGGCCCAGGGAGGCGTCAGGCCCGGTCCACGAAGGCCCGTACCCGTTCGACGAGTGCGGCGTTGTCGCGGATCCAGCCGTAGTGCCGGTTGCCCGGCGCTCCTTCGCCGAGTGCGAGCTCCTCGTACGTCACCCGCGCGCTCGTGAGCTTGTCGCAGAGCCCGCGCACCCCGCCGGGCGGTGCCATGGCGTCGCCCTCGATGGCCACCGCCAGCACCGGCAGGTCCAACCCGGCCAGCCAGGGCTCGAAGTCCACCGGTGACGACGGGACGTCGTAGCGGCCCGTCCGGACCTGGGCGGCCATGTCCCGCAGGACCTGCGCGGAATCGTTCCCCAGCACCTTGAGGCGGCGGCCGGGGAAGTACCCGTACACGGAGGCGAAGGCGGCGGCGAACTGGAACCCCACGAGCATGCCCAGGCTCCGCGGGAAAGGCCAGCCGCGCCAGTGGCAGGACGGGGCGCCGACCAGGATCGCGCCCGCGGCCATGTGCGGCTCCTGGCTGAGGTAGAGCGCGCCGAGCTGCCCGCCGAGGCTGTGCCCGAGCAGGTGGCGCGGCGCCCCGGGGAAGGCGGCCGCGACCGCCCGGAACAGCGCGGGGCAGTCGTACGCCACCATCTCGTGGTAGCCGTAGCGCACCCCGCGCCGCACCTGGACCGAGCTCGTGCCCTGCCCCCGCAGCTCCCCGAGGACCACCTGGAACCCCGCCTGTACGAGGGCCTCCGCCAGGGGCGTGTAGGACACGGCCCTGGTCCCCATGGCGGGCATGCACACCACCACCGGGGCCGACGGGTCGTCGGGCCTGCGGTGGAACCGGACGTGGACCGTGGCCCCGTCCTCGGCGCGCACCGGCTGCGTGGTCACTTCGGTGGACGGCATGACGGACCTCCCTCGCTCACGGCCATCCTGCGCGGTGTCACGGACCAGGTTCAACGGTTTCCGGCCCCGGCCTGTCGGCCGCCGGACCGTGGCAGTATGGGGACGGCCGAGCAGGGCGGGGCCCGCTCCGGAGAAATGCACGCCCTGATCGACGCATGGGAGAACCGGCCGTGACCGGCATCGAATTCCTCGCCTCGTTCCTCAGGACCGGCCGCCTGCACGGGCTCGGCATCGGCTCCACCCTCGGCGAGGTCGACCGGGCCGTCCGCCACCGCTTCGTCGACGTGGCCGGCGAGGAGGGCGAATCGCTGCGCCGCGACTACGGGTTCGTCGAGTTCTACTTCAACCCCGGTGACGAGTGGGTGATGTCCGGCGGCTCCATCGAGCTGCACCGGCTCGCGTCCGGCCCGGACATGGCGAAGGAATGGGCCCGGACCATGGGGGTCGGCTTCCCCCGCCACGTCGCCTGGGAGGACGTGCGCGACGAACTCGCGCGCGTCCCCGGAGCCCCGGAACTCAAGGTCGGCGACCAGGGCGGCTTCCTGGAGTACCGGGCGGTGGCCTCCGACGTCTCGGTGATCGTCGTGGACGACGAGGAGGAAGAGCGGGGCTACCGCGCGGGGCACGGGGACGTGTGGAGCGTCAGCCTGTGGGCGCCCGTACGGGCAGGGTGACCGCCCGGGCGAGGTGACCGCCCTGGAGGGGTGCCCGCCCGGGCCGCCGGCGGCCCCGGACGGCCCCTCCCCGGTCAGGGCCGGTCGGGTGCTCGGCCGGCCCGGAGGGGATGGGGTGCGGCCCGAGCGGGCACGTGCAGACCATGGCCTTCGAACATCCCGCGAAGAAGGGCGGCCAGGGGCGGCTCGGACGATTCGAGAAGCTGGCGGAGCTGGCCTCGAACTTCACCAGCTCGGCCGCCTTCTCCGTGTTCTGCCTGCTGCTGGTGGCCGGCTTCGTCGTGGTCCACGTGCTTCACCTGGACATCAGCTGGCAGCAGCTGATGGGCGATGCGATGGCCGCGGTCGCCCTGCTGCTCCTGGCCCTGCTGAAGAACTCCGAGCGCAGGGCCGAGCACGCGATCCAGCGCAAACTCGACGCCATCGCCGCAGCCCTCCTGGAGCAGTACGAGGGCGAGCCGGGCCGTGCGCACGAGGAGCTGTCCAAGGCCATCGGGATCGAGGAGGGCGAGTAGGCCGTCTCCGGCGCGGGCGCCCCGGAGGGGTCCCGCCCCCTTGGGCCGAGCGGACCCCGGAACGGGCGCTTTCGAGTGACCCGACGCGCGGGCCTCGGCCGTGGGCGCCCGGATCTCCCCGACCATCTCAGGCGGCCGGTCATCTTCCGGCCACGGGCCGCCGACCAGGCCGGGTACCGCGCACGCGCGGCTCCGGGCCGCCGCTGGGAGATCACTTGTACGTCCTGCTCGTGGCGAGCGCGTTCAACAGCCTCACGCAGCGAGTCCACGCCGAGCTGCGCGACCACGGCCACCACGTCGCGGTCGAACTGGCCCTGCCCGGTGCCTCCCTGGCCGACGCCGTACGCGGCCACCGCCCCGACCTCGTGCTCGCCCCGATGCTGCGCACCGCCATCCCCGAGGAGGTCTGGGCCGCCCACGCCTGCCTGGTCGTCCATCCGGGGCCGGTCGGTGACCGGGGCCCCTCCTCCCTCGACCGGGCCGTCCAGGACGGCGAGCCCCGGTGGGGGGTGACGGTCCTGCAGGCCAACGCGGAGATGGACGCCGGCGACGTCTGGGCGAGCGTCGGATGCCCCGTGCCGCCGGTCGGCAAGAGCGACTTCTACCGCGGCGAGATCGCCGACGCCGCGCTGGAGGCCGTCCTGCTCGCGGTGGAACGCTTCGCCTCCGGTACGTACACCCCGCAGCCCCAGGCGGGCGGCCACGCCCGGCCGCTCCTGCGCCAGGAGGAGCGCCGGATCGACTGGGGGAGTGACACCACCGAGCACGTCCTGCGGACGCTGCGCGCCGCCGACTCGCAGCCCGGCGTACGCGACGACCTGCTCGGCGGCGAGTGGTACCTGCACGGCGGGCACCGTGAGGAGCATCTGCGCGGCCGCCCCGGCGAGCTGCTGGCCACCCGGAACGGGGCGCTCTGCCGGGCCACGGCCGACGGGGCCGTCTGGATCCCGGAACTGCGCGCCCGCCGCCTGCCGGGGGGAGGCCCGGCCGCCCCCAAGCTGCCCGCCACGCTCGCGCTCGCGGACCGGCTGCCCCCGCTGCCCGAGGTTCCCGCGCCGCCGCACGGCGGCCCCCACCGCCCCGACTGGTCGGACATCGGCTATCACGAGGAGGGCCAGGCCGGCTTCCTGTCGTTCTCCTTCCCCGGCGGCGCGATGAGCACCGCGCACTGCCGCCGCCTGCTGGACGCCTACCGGACCGCCCGCACCCGCCCCACCACCGTCCTGGTGCTGGGCGGCGGCCGCGACTTCTTCTCCAACGGCATCCACCTCGGCGTCATCGAGGCCGCTGCCGACCCGGCCGAGGAGTCCTGGGCCAACATCAACGCCATGAACGACCTGGTCGAGGCGGTGCTGACCACCACCGACCGGCTCGTGGTCAGCGCGCTGGGCGGCAACGCCGCCGCCGGAGGGGCGATGCTCGCCCTCGCCGCCGACGAGGTCTGGTGCCGCTCGGGCGTCGTCCTGAACCCGCACTACCGCCTGATGGGGCTGCACGGCTCCGAGTACTGGACGTACACCCTGCCCCGCCGCGTCGGCCCCGTACTCGCGGACCGCCTGACCAGCGAGGCCCTCCCGCTGAGCGCCGCCGCCGCCCACGGGCTCGGACTGGTCGACCGTACGGTCCCCTGCCCGCCCGCGGACTTCGCGCGCGAGACGCAGCGCCTCGCGGTCCGGCTCGCCGCCCTCCCCGCCACCGCCTCCCGGATCGCCGCGAAGAAGGCCGCGCGCGAGCGCGACGAGGCCGTCCGGCCGCTCGCCGCCCACCGCGAGGCCGAGCTGGCCCTGATGCGGCGGACCTTCTTCGACCCCGACGCCCCCTACCACGCCCTGCGCCGCGCCTTCGTCCGCAAGGAGCGCCCGGCCGCCACCCCGCTCCACCTGAGCGGGTCGGCCGCCAGGCCGCGCACCGTCACTGGACTGGCCGTACCTGACGCGGCGCCCGGGCCGGACTGCTGTTAGCAAGAAAGGTGTGGGCGAGGCAGGCCGCCTCCCCTCCCCTTCCCGATCAACTCCCCGAGGAGCCGTCCCATGGCCACTGCGACTAAGGACACGGTCGAGGACCCGCTGATCCACATTCTCTGGATCAACGCGGGTCTGAGCTGCGACGGTGACTCCGTTTCCCTGACGGCCGCGATGCAGCCCAGCATCGAGGAGATCGTGACCGGCGTGCTGCCCGGTCTGCCGAAGATCGCCGTGCACTGGCCGCTGATCGACTTCGAGTGCGGCCCGGTCGGCGGCGCCGACACGTTCATCGAGTGGTTCTTCAAGGGCGAACGGGGTGAGATCGATCCGTTCGTCCTGGTGGTCGAGGGCTCGATCCCGAACGAGAAGATCAAGCCCGAGGGCTACTGGTGCGGCTTCGGCGACGACCCCGAGACCGGTCAGCCCATCACCACCAGCGAGTGGATCGACCGGCTGGCCCCCAAGGCCCTCGCCGTCGTGGCCATCGGCACCTGCGCCACGTACGGCGGCATCCACGCCATGGAGGGCAACCCGACGGGCGCCATGGGCGTGCCCGACTACCTGGGCTGGGACTGGACCTCGAAGGCCGGCATCCCGATCGTGTGCGTGCCGGGCTGTCCGATCCAGCCCGACAACTTCTCGGAGACCCTGACCTACCTGCTCTACCAGGCGGCCGGCTCCGCCCCGATGATCCCCCTCGACGACAAGCTGCGCCCGACCTGGCTCTTCGGGGCCACCGTCCACGAGGGCTGCGACCGCGCCGGCTACTACGAGCAGGGCCAGTTCGCCGAGACCTACGACTCGCCGCTCTGCCTCGTCAAGCTCGGCTGCTGGGGCCCCGTCGTCAAGTGCAACGTCCCCAAGCGCGGCTGGATGAACGGCATCGGCGGCTGCCCCAACGTCGGCGGCATCTGCATCGCCTGCACGATGCCCGGCTTCCCCGACAAGTTCATGCCGTTCATGGACGAACCCCCCGGCGCCAAGGTCTCCACGAAGGCGAGCGGCGCGTACGGCGCGCTGATCCGCAGGCTCCGGTCGGTCACCGCCCACACCGTGGACGAGGAACCGAAGTGGAGGCAGACCGGCCGCAGCCTGACCACGGGCTACCGCCCGCCCTGGTGACGGCCCCGGGATCCCACGGAAGCACCCCCCAACTCCAGCTCTCCGCACCGAAGAAGGGTCACGGCAGAAACGATGACACCGAAGACGAAGGCGGCCGCAGACGGCAGCGGCCTGGTGGAGATGGCCTGGGATCCGATCACCCGGATCGTGGGCAGTCTCGGCATCCACACGAAGATCGACTTCAAGCAGAAGCGGGTCGCGGAGTGCTACAGCACCTCGTCGGTCTTCCGCGGCTACAGCGTCTTCATGCGCGGCAAGGACCCCCGCGACGCCCACTTCATCACCAGCCGCATCTGCGGCATCTGCGGTGACAACCACGCCACCTGCTCGGTGTACGCGCAGAACATGGCCTACGGGGTGAAGCCGCCCCACCTCGCCGAGTGGATCATCAACCTGGGCGAGTCCGCGGAGTACATGTTCGACCACAACATCTTCCAGGAGAACCTGGTCGGGGTCGACTACTGCGAGAAGATGGTCCGCGAGACCAACCCGGGCGTCCTGGAGCTCGCCGAGCGAACCCCCGCCCCGCACGCCGGCGAGCACGGCTACAAGACCATCGCCGACATCATGCGCTCCCTCAACCCCATCGAGGGCGAGTTCTACCGCGAGGCGCTCCAGGTCTCCCGCTACACGCGCGAGATGTTCTGCCTGATGGAGGGCCGCCACGTGCACCCCTCCACCCTCTACCCGGGCGGCGTCGGCACCATCGCCTCCGTCCAGCTCTTCACGGACTACATGAGCCGCCTCATGCGGTACTGCGAGTTCATGAAGAAGGTCGTCCCCCTCCACGACGACCTGTTCGACTTCTTCTACGAGGCCCTGCCCGGGTACGAGGAGGTCGGCCGCCGCCGCGTCCTGCTCGGCTGCTGGGGCGCCCTCAACGACCCCGAGTACTGCGACTTCACGTACGCCAACATGACCGACTGGGGACGGAAGATGTTCGTCACCCCGGGCGTGGTGGTGGACGGCAAGCTGGTCACCAACGACCTCACCGAGATCAACCTCGGCATCCGCATCCTGCTCGGCAGCTCGTACTACGACGACTGGCAGGGCCAGGAGCAGTTCGTCACCCACGACCCGCTCGGCAACCCGGTCGACCCGCGCCACCCGTGGAACCAGCACACCATCCCGGCCCCGCAGAAGCGGAACTTCGACGACAAGTACAGCTGGGTCATGTCCCCCCGCTGGTTCGACGGCAAGGACCACCTGGCCCTGGACACCGGCGGCGGCCCCATCGCCCGCCTGTGGTCCACCGCCCTGTCCGGCCTGGTCCACACCGACTACGTGCAGGCCACCGGTCACAGCGTCGTGATCACCCTGCCGCGCACGATGACCAAGCCCGAGACCCGCTTCGAGTGGAAGATCCCGCAGTGGAGCAACGCGCTGGAACGCAACCGCGCGCGCACCTACTTCCAGGCGTACGCGGCCGCCATCGCCCTGCACTGCGCCGAGAAGGGCCTCGCCGAGGTCCGCGCCGGACGCACCCAGACCTGGGAGAAGTTCGAGGTCCCGGACGAGGGGATCGGCGTCGGCTTCACCGAGGCCGTACGCGGCGTCCTCTCGCACCACATGGTGATCCGTGACGGGAAGATCGCCAACTACCACCCGTACCCGCCGACCCCGTGGAACGCCAGCACCCGCGACACCTTCGGCACCCCCGGCCCCTACGAGGACGCCGTGCAGAACACCCCGATCTTCGAGGAGAACACCCCGGAGAACTTCAAGGGCATCGACATCATGCGCGCCGTCCGCAGCTTCGACCCCTGTCTGCCCTGCGGGGTCCACATGTACGTCGGCGGCGGCAAGACGGTCAAGACGATGCACGTGCCCACCGGTCTGAGCGGACTGGGCGGATGAGGGCCGCGATCGACGGCCCCCAGGCCGGGCGCCGGGTCGAGGAGGTGCTCGACCGGCTCGCCGCCACCGGCGACCGGGCGGCGTGCGCGGCGGCGGAGGAACTGGTGCGCGTCCTCATGGACTTCTACGGCGCCGGGCTCGCCCGGATCGTCGAGAAGGTCGGGGACGGGCCGCTGAAGCCGGTCTACGGCGACGAACTCGTGGCGAGCCTGCTCTCCCTGCACGGCCTGCACCCCGAGGACGTGCACACGCGCATCGCCCGCGCCCTGGCCGCCCACGGCGAACCGGTGGAACTCCTCGGCTTCGACGCGGACACCGGCGTCCTGCGGCTGCGCCCCGCCGCCGCCTCCACCGGCTGCGGCTGCGGTTCGGGCTCCGGCGGCGGCAGCGACGCCGGGCGGACGCTGGAGGACACCCTGGCCTGCTTCGCCCCCGAGGTGACGAGCGTGGAGCGGGAGCCCGCCGCGGCCCCCGCCCCGGCCCTGCTGCAGATCGGCACCCGGCCCCCGAGCCCGGCGCGGGTGCCGTGAGCGGGCCCGGCCTCCTCCACGACGGCCCGCGCGCCCCGCGCGGGCTGCGCCGGTTCGCGGGCCCGCGCCCGCCCCGGCCCGAGACCTGCGAGCTGTGCGGGGTCGCCGTGCCCCAGGACGGCCACCGCCACCTGGTGCAGACCGAACAGCGCGCGCTGATCTGCGCCTGCACCGCCTGCGCCCTGCTGTTCGACCGGCCCGGCGCGGGCACCGGACGCCTGCGGGCCGTACCGGACCGCTACCTCACCGACCCCGCCCACCGGCTCGACGACGGCGCGTGGGAACTCCTCCAGATCCCGGTCGGCGTCGCGTTCTTCTTCCGCAACGCCGCCCTCGACCGGCTGGTCGCCCTCTACCCGAGCCCGGCCGGAGCCACCGAGAGCGAACTCGACCCCGGGACCTGGCAGACCGTACTCGGCAGCGGCCGGCTGTCCGCGCTCCTCGAACCCGACGTCGAGGCGCTGCTGCTGCGCCGCTCGGAGGGCCGCACCGACTGCTACCTGGTGCCGATCGACATCTGCTACGAGCTGGTGGGGCGGATGCGGCTGCTGTGGCAGGGCTTCGACGGCGGGGCGGAGGCCCGGGCCGCGCTGAAGACCTTCTTCGAGCAGGTGGAACGGCGGGCCAGGGCCCTGCCCCCGACGGCGGACGAGGACGAGGACGGGGACGGGATCCGATGACGGAATTCGCCTTCACCTGCACCGGGGTGCGCGCCGACCCGTACGCCGCCGGCCCCACCCTCGTCTTCCGGCTGCGGATCACCGCGGCCGGGGGTGCCCGGGTGCACGCCATCGCCCTGCGCTGCCAGATCCGCATCGAACCGGCCCGGCGCGGCTACGGGCCCGCCGAGGCGGAAGGGCTCGCGGACCTGTTCGGCGAGCGCTCCCGCTGGGGCAACACCCTCCAGCCCGTGCAGTTCGCCCAGGTCTCCGTCATGGTCCCGAGCTTCACCGGCGAGACCGAGACCGACCTGGTCGTGCCCTGCACCTACGACATGGACATCGCCGCCACCCGGTACTTCGAAGCCCTGGCGGAGGGCGAGGTGCCGCTGCTGATGCTGTTCTCCGGCACCGCCTTCACCGGTGACGCCGGCTTCCGCGTCGAGCCGGTGCCCTGGGACCGCGAAGCCGCGTACCGGATGCCCGTGGCCGTGTGGCGCGAGATGGTCGAACAGCACTTCCCCGGCTGCGGCTGGCTCCGGCTGCCCCGCGACACCATGGACGAGCTGCTCGCCTTCCGCTCCCGCCACGCCCTCGCGTCGTGGGAGGCGACCGTACGGGCCCTGCTCGACGCGGCCGCCCCGCCGCAGCCGCCGCCCGGGAACGGGCCCGCGGCCGGGTCGGGGGCCGGGCCCGTACGGCTGGGCGCCATCCTGCCGCGCCTCACCGAGAGGGCGGCCCCGTGACCACGACGACCACCCCCCACTCCCGCTTCGCGGTCGCCCGGCAGGTGGCCGACGCGGTCCTGCTGGAGGGGTACGTGCTCTACCCGTACCGGGCCTCGGCCGCGAAGAACCGGCTGCGCTGGCAGTTCGGTGTCCTCGTGCCCCCGGCCTGGGGCCGCGCGCACGAGGAGCACGTCTTCCAGCAGACCGAGATCCTGATGGAACCGCGGGGCGCGGCGACCCTCGCCCTGGAGCTCCGCTTCCTGCACGCGCAGCGGCGTACGGTCCAACAGGCCTCGGACGGCGGCGGCTTCACCGAGGTCGCCGAACTGCACCTGGCCGACCGGGTCCTCGTGCCCTGGGACGAGGGCGCCGAGGAACGGGTCGAGGTGACCGTCCCCGTCGCCGAGCTGCTGGGCGACGAGGGCGTCACCTTCCCCTTCCGCCGCCCCGCCCGCGTCGACCCCGAGCCCGTCCAGGGCGCCGACGGCCGCACGGTGGGCCGCCTGGTGCGCCGTACCGAGGAGATCGAGGGTGTGCTGCGGCTGCGCGCCACCGAACTCCCCGGCGCCTACCGCGTGCTGCGGCTCCGGGCGGTGGTGGAGAACACCAGCCCGTGGACCCCGCCGCCCGGGGCCGGACCCGCCGACCGCGAGGCCGTCCTGCCCCACTCGCTGGTCGCCGCCCACCTCCTGCTGGGCCTGGACTCCGGTTCGTTCCTGTCCATGACCGACCCGCCCGAATGGGCCAGGCAGGCGGTGGCCGCCTGCGAGAACCGCCACACCTGGCCGGTGCTCGCGGGCGAACCCGGCCGCGCCGACGTGGTCCTGTCCTCCCCGATCATCCTGGAGGACCATCCGGCCATTGCCCCCGAGAGCGCGGGCGCCATGTACGACGCCACCGAGATCGACGAGATCCTCGCCCTGCGCACGGCCGCCCTGACCGAGCAGGAGAAGCGCGAGGCCCGCGGCACCGACCCCCGGGCGGCCGCCGTGATCGACCTCGCCGACTCGATGCCCCCCGAGGTGCTGGAGCGGCTGCACGGCGCCGTACGCGCCCTGCGGGAGGTCACCGGCCCGGAGCAGCCGCCCCTGCTCGCGGAACTCCCGTCCGAGGACGTGGTGTTCCGGCCCGACACGCCCTGGTGGGACCCGGCCCGCGCCGACACCGCGGACCCGGCCCGCGACCGGATCACGGTCGACGGAGCCTGCGTGGGCCCCGGCAGCCGCGTCCGGCTGCGCCCCGGACTGCGGCGCACCGACGCCCAGGACCTGTTCCTCCAGGGCCGCACCGCGCTGGTCGAGGCCGTGCTGCACGACGTCGACGGGGGAGTGCACCTCGCCGTCACCGTGGAGGACGACCCCGGCGCGGACATCCGGCGGGAGCAGGGCAGGTTCCTCTACTTCCAGCCCGACGAGGTCACCCCCCTGGAGGACGCGTGAACGAGCGGGTCCTGATCGCGGGCATCGGCAACGTCTTCCTCGGCGACGACGGCTTCGGCGTCGAGACCGTGCGGGCGCTGGCCGAACACCCCCTGCCCGACGGGGTCGAGGTGGTGGACTTCGGAGTGCGCGGCGTCCACCTCGCCTACCAGCTCCTCGACGGCTACGACACGCTCCTGCTGGTCGACGCCACCGCCCGCGGCGGCGAGCCGGGCACGCTCTACCTCATCGAGGCCGACGGCGGCGCGGGCCCGGAGCCGGCCGACGACGGGGTGCCGCCGCCCGTCCTCGACGGCCACCACATGTCCCCCGACGCCGTCCTCGCCCTGCTGGACACCCTGTGCGCCGGGACCGGGGCCACCCCGCCGCGGCGCACGCTGGTGCTCGGCTGCGAACCGGCCGGTGTCGAGGAGGGCATCGGACTGAGCGCACCCGTGGCCGCCGCCGTACCTGAGGCCGTACGCACGGCCCTGGACCTGATCCACGGCCGGACCCCCGGCGAAACCGACCGGCCCCGCCGCGAACTGAGGAGAACCCCATGAAGAAGGCCTTGATCGGCGGGGCCGCGGCCGTCGCCGTCACCGCCGTCCTGCTGCAGTTCCTCCCCGACCTCCGGCGCTACCTGCGCATGCGCCGGATGTGACACCGCCGCGGGAGCGGCCACGGGCGCCCGTGCGTGACCGGGCGCCCGAATGGCGTACGGGGCGCGCCGCGCACCGGCGTGCCCGACCGCACGGACCCCGTCCCGCCGGTTCAATGAGCCCCGGCAGGACGGAGTCCGATGCACGAGATGTCGATCGCCATGGCCGTCGTGGGCCAGGTGGAAGAGGCGGCCCGGGCGGGCGGCGCGCGCGCCGTCACCTCCGTACGGCTGCGGGTCGGTGAGCTGGCGGGGGTGGTCCCCGACGCGCTGGCCTTCTGTTTCGAACTGGCCTGCGCCGGAACGGTCCTCGAGGGCGCCGAACTCCTCACGGAGTCCGTGACGGCCCGCGCCCGCTGCGGCTCCTGCCCCGCCGCCGGCACCTGGGCGGTGGGCATGCCCCCCGAACTGTGCTGTCCCGGATGCGGCAGGGCCACCGACGTGGATCTGCTGTCGGGCCGTGAGCTGGAGATCCTCAGCGTGCGCTGGGAAGACGGCCCCGCCGGTGCCCGTACCCGCGAACCGATTCCCGAGGAGGCCTGAACCATGTGCCGAGTGGTCGATCTGCGGCAGGCGGTGCTCGCCAAGAACGACGAAGCCGCCCAGGTCCTGCGCACCGAACTCACCGCCCGCGGTACGACGGTGGTCAATCTGCTCTCCAGCCCCGGCAGCGGCAAGACGGCGCTGCTGGAGCGCGAACTGCTCCTCGCGCGCGAGCGGGGCGTGGCCGTGGCCGCGCTGACGGCCGACCTGGCCACCGAGAACGACGCGGTACGGCTGGCCCGTTCGGGCGTATCGGTCAAGCAGGTGCTCACCGACGGGCTGTGCCACCTGGAGGCCGCGATGCTCGGCCGGCACCTGGACGGCTGGCTGCCCGGCGACACCCGGCTGCTCTTCGTGGAGAACGTGGGCAACCTGGTCTGCCCGGCCGGCTACGACCTGGGGGAATCGCTGCGGGTGGTGCTCGCCTCGGTGACCGAGGGCGAGGACAAGCCGCTGAAGTATCCGACCGCCTTCGGACTGGCCCAGCTGGTGGTGGTCACCAAGACCGACATCGCGCGAGCCGTCGAGTTCGACGAGGCCGCCTTCCGCGCCAACGTCGAGCAGGTCAATCCCGGCGTGGAGGTGGTGCTCACCTCGGCGCGCGCGGGTGAGGGCCTGGGCGTCCTGCTCGACCGGGCACTTGCGGCCGGGGCCGGGACGGGCACGCACACGCCGGTGATGGCCCGCCGGCAGCACGTGCACGGCCTCGGACACGACCACGAGCACGAGCACGGCCACGACCACGAGCACGACGAGGACCACGAGCACGACGAGGACCACGAGCAGGAGCACGACCACGAGCACCCGCACCCGCACGTCCACACGGTCGCGCAGACCCGCTGATGGAAGCGGTGCAGCGGCGCCGGGTCACCGTCCGGGGCGTGGTCCAGGGCGTCGGCTTCCGGCCCTACGTCTACATCCGCGCGACCGGGCTGGGCCTGGCCGGGCACGTCACCAACACCCCCGAGGGCGTGGTCGCGGAGGTCGAGGGCGCCCCGGCGGCGGTGTCGCGGTTCTGCGAACGGCTCGCGGCGGAGGCGCCCCCGCTAGCCGTCGTCGACGCCGTCGACCACTGGGAGGTACCCGTCGCGGGCGGCACCGGATTCACCATCATCGCCTCCCGGAGCGGCGGTCCCGCCCGCACCCTGGTCTCCCCGGACGTGGCCACCTGCGCCGACTGCCTGACCGAACTGGCCGACCCGGCCGACCGGCGCCACCGGCACCCCTTCATCACCTGCACCCACTGCGGGCCGCGCTTCACCATCGTCACCGGGCTGCCCTACGACCGCGCGCACACCACCATGGCCCCCTTCCCCATGTGCCCCGACTGCGCCCGGGAGTACGCGGACCCGGCCGACCGCCGCTTCCACGCCCAGCCGGTCGCCTGCCCGGCCTGCGGCCCCCGCCTCAGGCTGCTCACCGGGCGACCGCCCCGCGAGAGCACCGGCCCGGACCCGGTCGCCGAGGCCCGCCGGCTCCTGGCGGCCGGCGCGATCCTCGCCGTCAAGGGCCTCGGCGGCTACCACCTGGCCTGCGACGCCACCCAGCCGGGCGCCGTCGCCGAGCTGCGCCGGCGCAAGGCCCGCGGGGACAAGCCCTTCGCCCTGATGGCCCGGGACCTCGCCGACGCCGAGCGGTTCGCCCACATCGGCCCCGAGGAAAGGGAGCTGCTCACCGGCGCCGTACGGCCCATCGTGCTGCTCCGCCGCCGCGCCGGAGCGGGCGGCCCGGACGGGGTCGCCCCCGGCTGTCCGGACCTCGGCGTGATGCTCCCGTACACGCCCGTCCACCACCTGCTGCTCGGCCTGCCCGGGGACCCCCCGGGGCCCCGGCTGCTCGTCATGACCAGCGGGAACCTCGCGGGGGAGCCCATCGTCACCGACGACGCCGAGGCCCTGGACCGGCTCGCTGCCCTCGCCGACGCCTGGCTCACGCACGACCGCCCCATCCACGTGCCGTGCGACGACTCCGTGGTGCGGGTGTGCGACGGCGAGCCGCTGACCGTGCGCCGCTCGCGCGGGTACGCCCCGCTCCCGCTGACCCTGCCGGTTCCCGTCCCCGCGAGCCTCGCGGCGGGCGGGGACCTGAAGAACACCTTCTGCCTCGGCGAAGGGCGCCAGGCCTGGCTGTCCGCCCACATCGGCGACATGGACGACCTCGCCACCCAGTACGCCCTCGAAGGCGCCGAGCGGCAGCTGGAGTCCATCACCGGCGTCACCCCCGTGCTCCTCGCCGCCGACCGGCACCCCGGCTACCGTTCCACCCGGTGGGCGGAGCGCGCCGCGGGCGCCCGGCCGCTCGTCCGCGTCCAGCACCACCACGCGCACATCGCCTCCACCCTGGCGGAGCACGGCCGGGACGCCGGCCGCCCGGTGATCGGGGTCGCGTTCGACGGCACCGGCTACGGCGACGACGGCGCCGTGTGGGGCGGCGAGGTCCTCCTCGCCGACTACGCCGGGTTCACCCGCTTCGCCCACCTGGCCTACGTCCCGCTGCCGGGCGGCGACGCGGCCGTGCACCGCCCGTACCGCATGGCGCTGTCCCATCTGCGGGCCGCGGGCATCGCCCGGACCCCGGAGCTGCCCTGCACGGCGGCCTGTCCGCCGGGAGAACTCGCGCTGCTGGAGCGCCAGCTGGAACGCGGTCTGAACTGTGTCCCGACCTCCAGCATGGGCCGCCTCTTCGACGCCGTCTCCTCCCTGGCCGGCATCTGCCACGTAGCCGGCTACGAGGCGCAGGCCGCCATCGAACTGGAGGGCGCCGCCCTGGGCGCGGACGAAGCCGATCCCGGACCCGGCTACACCTTCGGCCTGCACGCTCCGCCCGGCCCCGACGGCGGGCCGGTCACCGCCGATCCGGCGCCCGTACTGGCCGCCGTGGTGGCCGACGTCCGCGCCGGCACGGACCCGGCACTGATCGCCGCCCGCTTCCACACCTCCGTCGCCGCCCTCGTCGCCACGCTGTGCGCGCTCGCGCGCGAGCGGCACGGCCTGGACACCGTCGCCCTGACCGGCGGGGTCTTCGCCAACACCCTGCTCTCCTCGGCGTGCGCCCGGCGCCTGGGAGCCGCCGGATTCACCGTCCTGCGGCACGGCCGGGTCCCCCCGAACGACGGCGGACTGGCCCTCGGCCAGCTCATGGTGGCCGCCGCGCGCCACACCCCCTGACACACACCTGACACACCCACAGCAAGGAGAAACCCATGTGCCTGGCGGTGCCCGGCAGAGTGCTCGACATCGGGGAGAAGGACGGCACCCGCATGGCCACCGTCGACTTCGGCGGTGTGCAGAAGGAGGTGTGCCTGGAGTATCTGCCGGACCTCCAGGTGGGCGAGTACGCCATCGTCCACGTGGGCTTCGCCCTGCAGCGCCTCGACGAGGAGTCGGCCAAGCAGACCCTCGAACTCTTCGCACAACTCGGCATGCTCCAGGAGGAGTTCGGCGACCCGTGGGAGCAGGCCGCCGCAGCCGGCGGTGAGCCCTGGCCCTTCACCGACGATCCCGGCCCCGAACCCGGGCCCGCGCCCGCCCTCGCCGCACCGCAGGAGGAAGTCCAGCCGTGAAGTACATCGAGGAGTTCCAGGACCCCGACCTCGCCCGCCGGCTGCTCGACGACATTCACGCCACCGTGACCCGGCCCTGGGCCCTGATGGAGGTCTGCGGCGGCCAGACCCACACCATCATCCGGCACGGGATCGATCAACTTCTGCCGGAACAGGTTGAGTTGATCCACGGCCCGGGCTGTCCGGTGTGCGTCACCCCGCTGGAGGTCATCGACAAGGCGCTGGAGATCGCCTCCCGCCCCGATGTGATCTTCTGTTCCTTCGGGGACATGCTCCGGGTGCCCGGGACCGGCCGCGACCTGTTCCAGGTGCGCAGCGAGGGCGGCGACGTACGCGTCGTCTACTCCCCGCTCGACGCTCTGCGGATCGCCCAGGAGAACCCGAAGCGCCAGGTGGTCTTCTTCGGCATCGGCTTCGAGACCACGGCGCCGCCCAACGCCATGACGGTCCACCAGGCCAAGAAGCTGGGCATCCCCAACTTCAGCCTGCTGGTCTCCCACGTCCGGGTGCCCCCGGCGATCGAGGCGATCATGCAGTCGCCGAGCTGCCGGGTCCAGGGCTTCCTCGCCGCCGGACACGTGTGCAGCGTGATGGGCGTGCGCGAGTACCCCGAACTGGCCGCGCGCCACCGGGTGCCCATCGTGGTGACGGGCTTCGAACCGCTGGACATCCTGGAGGGCGTACGCCGGGCCGTACGGCAACTGGAGCGCGGCGAGCACACCGTCGACAACGCCTACGCGCGCGCCGTGCGCCCCGAAGGCAACCCGGCCGCCCTCGCCATGCTGGAGGACGTCTTCGAGGTCACCGACCGGGCCTGGCGGGGCATCGGCGTCATCCCCGACAGCGGCTGGCGGCTGTCGGAGCGCTACCGCGACTTCGACGCCGAACACCGCTTCTCGGTCACCGGCATCAACACCCTCGAACCGGCCGAGTGCCGCAGCGGCGAGGTGCTCCAGGGGCTGCTGAAACCGCACGAGTGCGAGGCCTTCGGCACGCTGTGCACCCCGCGCAGCCCGCTCGGCGCCACCATGGTCTCCAGCGAGGGCGCCTGCGCCGCGTACTACCTCTACCGCCGGCTGGAGCTGGGGGCCGTGCCCGCCGCCAAGAACGCCGCCAAGAACGCCGCGACCGCACCGACCCCTGTGAGCGCCCCGCTGGAGGCGAGCCCCGTTGTCTGACACCGCACTCGACATCACGGGCTGGACCTGCCCGGCCCCGCTGCGCGACCGCCCCCGGGTGGTCATGGGCCACGGAGGCGGGGGCGCACTCTCCGCCGAACTGGTCCAGCACCTCTTCGCCCCCGCCTTCGGCGGCGACGTGCTCGCCCAGCTCGGGGACTCCGCGGCCGTCACCCTGGGCGGGGTCCGGCTGGCCTTCTCCACCGACTCCTACGTGGTGCGGCCGCTGTTCTTCCCCGGCGGCTCCATCGGCGACCTCGCGGTCAACGGCACGGTCAACGACCTGGCCATGAGCGGAGCCGAAGCGGCCTACCTCTCCTGCGGGTTCATCCTGGAGGAGGGCGTCGAGATGCCGGTGGTGGCGCGGGTGGCCGAAGCCATGGGCGCGGCCGCGCGGGCCGCGGGCGTGGAGGTCGCGACCGGCGACACCAAGGTGGTGGAAGCGGGCCACGGCGACGGCATCTACATCAACACCGCGGGCATCGGGATCATCCCCGACGGGGTGGACCTGCGCCCGCAGCGCGTCGTACCCGGTGACGTCGTCATCGTCAGCGGCGAGATCGGGCTCCACGGCGTGGCGATCATGAGTGTCCGCGAGGGGCTCGAATTCGGCGTCGACATCCAGAGCGACTGCGCCGCCCTGGGCGGCCTCGTACGGAGCATGCTCGCGGTCACCCCGGACCTCCACGTCCTGCGCGACCCCACCCGGGGCGGCCTGGCGGCCTCCCTGAACGAGATCGCGGCCGCCTCGGGCACCGGTGTCGTGATCCACGAGGGCCGCGTCCCGGTCCCAGCCGCCGTCGCGAACGCCTGCGCGATCCTCGGGCTCGACCCGCTCTACGTGGCCAACGAGGGCAAGCTGGTCGCCTTCGTGCCCCGCGAGCACGCCGACGCCGTCCTCGACGCCATGCGCGCCCATCCGCTGGGCCGCCGCGCCGCGGTGATCGGTGAGGCCGTCGACGCCCACCCGGGCCTGGTCGTGGCCCGCACCGCCCTCGGCGGCACCCGCGTGGTCGACCTGCCGATCGGGGAGCAGCTGCCGCGCATCTGCTGACCGGCGCGAGGGGCGCCCGAGATGGGTGCCGGCCCCGATGTGCGGTGGCGGTGGGCCGGGTGATGCTGAGGGTGCCCGCAGCATCCCCTCCCGGCCACCGCCGGGAGGCGCCGCCACTGCTTCGAGAAGACGCCCGGACGCCGAACACCCCGCGCGTCCCGGCGGTGTCGACGTGGAGCGGCCCGTGCCCTCGGCAGTGCACCCGCTCCTTCGCCCTGACCCGGCCGACGGAAAGGAGCGGGTCATGCCGCGACCCGAGGATGTGAGGACCACCGGCCCCGGAGCCCGGCCGGCGCACGGACCCCCGCCCCGGCCCCGTACGCATCGCCGGCCGGGCGCCTGGCTGGCCGTGGCGCTGGGGGTCTGGGCCGCGGTGGCCGGGGCCACCCTGCCCAACGGGCTGGTGCTCGCGGCCGGCCTGGTCGTGGCCGCGCTGGCGGTGAACCGCCTGGGCGCGGAGCCCCGTACGCCCCGCCGGGCGAAACCGGTGGCACCTCCCTGACGGCAAGAGCCGGAGGAGACGGCCTACGGGCGCCCGGCGGGATCCTGGTCGAGAGCCGGCTCCGCCTCCGGGGACCTCGCGGGGGAGGGCACGGCCGCGAGCAGCGGGGTGCGCACGGCGCGCCGCCCCCGCAACCGGGCGGCCAGCGGCTCGGTGTACCGGGCGGTGAGCGGCCCGATCACCACGAGGATCAGCACGTACGCTGTGGCCAGCGGCCCGAGGGCCGGGTCGATGCCCGCGGGGACGGCGAGACCGGCGATGACGATCGAGAACTCCCCGCGGGCGACGAGGGTGCCGCCGGCCCGCCAGCGGCCCTTGACCCCGACCCCGGCGCGCTTCGCGGCCCAGTACCCGGTGGCGATCTTCGTACCGGCGGTCACCAGGGCCAGCGCGAGCGCCGGCAGCAGCACGGGCGGGATGCTCGCCGGTCGGTGTGGAGGCCGAAGAAGACGAAGATCCAGAAGCTGGGGATGCGCGACCGGCTGGAGCTGACCCGGTACGCGATCCGGGTCGGGCTCATCGAGCCCTCAGGGCCCCGCACCCCCTAGTAGCTACGAGGTGGCGCATCCCCGGCCCCGACCCTCAGCATGGCGCGGGAGACCGCCCGTCCGGGCGTCGTCCATGGGGGCCGGGAGGGGAAGACGTGCTGCGGTATCCGAGCAGGCTGTGGGCAGTGGTGCTGATGTGCTTGGCGGGACTGGTGCTTGCGGGTACGCCCGCGCCCGCCTCCGCCCTGGCCTCCGCGCCCGGGCCCGCCGCCGCCCCGGCTGCGGCGAAGCCGCTGTTCCAGCTGCCGTTCCCGTGCGGGACCACCTGGCAGCTGAACACCTGGGGCCACGATCCGGCGCTGGACATCGTGGTGGAGGGCAACACCGGCTCCGACGGACTGCCCGTCCAGCCGTCCGCCGCCGGCACGGTGTCCGCCACGTACTGGACCAACGGCTCGGGCAACACCATCCAGATCAACCACGGCAACGGCTGGTTCACGGCGTACTACCACCTGAAGGACGACCCGGCGACCTACGTCAAGAAGGGCGACGCCGTCCAGCCGTCCACGCGGATCGGCCGGATCGGCACCTCGGGCGCCTCCGAGTGGTCCCACCTGCACTACGAGCAGCGCTACCTGGCCTCGGGCGACTTCACCGACGAGAGCCACCGCGTCCCGGCCCACTTCGACGGGGTCGAGTACTCGGGAGCCGCCAAGGAGTGGCCGAGCGTCACCAGCCGCAACTGCGCCGGCACACCGGGCCCCGCCTGGCAGGACTGCCCGGCCGGCTACGTCTGCTTCTACTCGGGGGCGGACGGCACGGGCACCGTCTGCCGTTCCGCCGTCGACGAGCCCCGGAGCACGTGCGGGCTGCGCAGGTCCTTCTTCAACAACGGGACGGTGCAGCCGGGTTACGACCACGTGCAGGTGTACTTCCGGGAGGGGGGCAGTGCCTGCCTGCACCGCGGCTGGGACGAGGGGCGCGGAAACCTTCCCGCCGGGGGCCGGACGATCGACCGCTTCCAGTGGCGAGGGGAGTGCTGAAGACAAGCCATTGTTGCGGGAACGATTGATTCCGCTGGCTACCCTTCCCCTGCACCTTCGGGGAAGGAAGCAGCGTGAACAGCATCATCGTGGTTCCGGGGCCCACCATGTCCCCAGCCGCACAGATCCGCCTGGCACCGGGGCAGACCCTCCGTTTCGGCCGTGAACCCCTTCGCCGCACCGGCACCGGTACCGGCACGGGCGCCGGCACAGGCACGAGCACCGGCACGGGCCTCCGCGACACCGGCGGTGGCGGCAGCGGCCCGCACACCCTGCACGTCCCGCACGCCGGCGTCTCGCGTTCGGCGGGGGAGATCACCGCGACCGCCACGTACTGGTCGCTCAGCAACTTCTCCCGCTCGGCGACGTACGTGGTCGAGAACCCCGAGGGCGCCGGCGAACACATCAAGATCGGCCCCGGCCGGCTGGACGCACCGGTCCCGTTCGAATTCGCCCGGCTCGTCCTGCCCGCCGGCTCCGAACTGCTCACCCTGGACGTCTGGGCGCCGCGCCACGACTACGCCGACCGGGACGATCCCGGCGAGCCCGCCGGGGAGCCGACCGTACTCCCCTTCCCCCTCGATCGCTCCAGCCGGTACTTCCTGGTCCTCACCGCGCTCTGCGAGCCGAGGCTGCGCGGCGAACCGCACGCGCCCCTGCCCACCGTCGAGCAGGTGGTCGAACGCCTGAAGCCGTCCTGGCCCGCGGCCAACCGCGCCGCCGTGCAGTGGAACATCGACTACCTCGCGGTCAAACTGCGCCTCAAGCCGGGCCCCGACACGGTGGATCCGGGGCCGCGGCTGGTCGGCAAGAAAGAGACCCTGGTCTCGCTGGCCCTGCGCTTCGACCTCGTCCGCGAGACGGACCTGGCGGCCCTGCCGGCCGCCCCGACCGGTACCGCCCGCTGACCAGGCGAGCCGGGCACTCCGGCGCCCTCGAGGTCCCGGCCGGCTACCGCGTCGGCCCCTGGGTCGTGGGGCACCTGCTGGGGTCCGGCGCCTTCGGCAGCGTGTACGCGGCCCAGCGCGCCGCACCCGAGCCGGGCCTGCCCGGCCGGGCCGCGCTCAAGGTCCTGCCGACCGGTACCCACACCCCGCGCGGGTTACGGCACCTGGTCGAGCTCGCCGAGCGCGAGACCGAGGTACTGCGCCGGGTGCGCACACCCCGGCTGATCCGGCTGTACGAGGTGCTCACGGTCGACGACCCCGGCCGGCCCGAACTCGACGGCGCCACCGTCCTCGTCCTGGAGGAGGCGCAGGGCTCCCTGGACGCCCTGCTGGCCGGCGGAGTGCCACGGACCGGTCCCGCCCTGCTCGCCCAGGTCTGCGAGGGGCTCGACCAACTGCACCGGGCGGGCTGGGTGCACGGCGACCTCAAGCCGGGCAACGTCCTGCTGATGGCCGACGGCACGGCGCGGCTGGGCGACTTCAACATGGCCGCGGAGCTGGAGGGCACGCACGCCTACTCCCCGGCCTTCGCCACGCCCGACTACACCCCGCCCGACCTGCTCTGGTCGGAGGTCGGCGAACGCGGTACGAAGATCCGCCCGACGGCCGACATCTGGGCCTTCGGTGTCCTGGCCCACGTCGTACTGACCGGCGCACTGCCGCTGCCCGGCGGCACCCCGGCCGCCCGCCGGGACGCCGCGCTGCGCTACGCCAGGGGCGAGGACGAGCTGCGGCTGTCGCCGGAACTTCCGGAGCACTGGCGGGACATCGTCCGCGACTGCCTGGCCCGAAGACACGAGGACCGGGCCGCGCACACCGCGGCGTCGCTGCTGCGCCGGGTGGAGGCGGCGGCCGCCGGCGCGTCGCCCGCCGCCCCGCCGCCGGCCGCCCCGCGCGTTCCCGGACCACGCCGACGGCGCCGCGCGCTGATCGCGGCCGGTACGGCGGTGCTCGCCGTCGGCCTGGGCGCCGTATGGGGCTCGGGACTGTTCCACCTCGGGGACTCCGCCGGGGCGCTGGGGTACGACCGGTGTTGGCGCGGGGCGGTCTGCTTCTTCTCGGAGGAGGACGGCCGGGGCGAGATGTGCTCCTGGGTCGACGGCGGCGCCGACTGGATCGCGGGTCCGGCCCCCTGCCCCTGGACGGCCGGCAGTGCGCCCCGCTCGGTCTTCAACAACGGGTTCGACCTCACCGAAGGGGCGACGAAGGTCGACGTCGTCTACTACGGCGGGCCCGCCCAGCAGGAGCCGCTGGGCTGCGTGAAGGTGCGTACGAGGACCAACTTGAGCGGCGCGGTCCGGCCCCGCTCCCACGCCTGGGTACCGAACTGCTGACGGCTCCAGGAACGAGACGGGCCCGCTGCCCTGCCGGCCGACCGAGCAGTTCGAGCCAATCGGGTCGTCACGCCGGCATCTTCGACGACACGAGCCGGCCGCTCGTTCCCGACCCTGCCGACGACGAATCGACGGAGCACCGCTTCGAGACGGGCCGTCGGCCATTCGCTGTTGCCGGTCCAGGCCTGCAACCCGTCGGTCGTCTCCGCGGCGGCTTCGACGTACAGCTGGATCAACTGGATCAACTGGATCAGCTCGATCGGAATCGCGAGGACGCTCAATCGGACGGGGGCGCCGCCTGCCCGCGGAAGATGACGTCACCCGGCCCTGCGTCCGCCCTTGGGCCGCCCTCCATCCCCGCCGCGGGCTGCTCCGCCGTGGTGAGTCCGGCGCGTTCGGCGAGGGCGCCGCCCTGGAAGCGGCTCTCGGCGCCGAGCTCCTCCAGCAGATCGGCGATGTGGCGGCGGCAGGTGCGCAGGGACATGCCCATCCGCCGGGCGATCACCTCGTCCTTGGCCCCTTCGGCCAGCAGCCCGACCAGCGCCCGGCGCAGGCTCGGGCCGACCTCCTTGTAGGCGGCCTCGCTGCTGCCGTGGAACGGGGTCGCGCCGGACCAGTGCTGGTCGAAGACCCGGCACAGGTACGCCACCACGTCCGGGTCCCGGACCAGCACCGCTCCCTCTCCGGGGCCGCCGTCGGTACGCCGCGGCAGAAAGGCCACCGAGCGGTCGAACACCACGGCCCGGTCGGGCAGTTCCGCGGCGGTGCGGTACTCCGCGCCGGCCTCGGTGAGCGTCTCCACGTACCCCTGGGTGGAAAGGCTGGCGCGCGCCGAGTGCTGGTAGAGGGTGCGCATCACGACGCCGCGGCGCAGCATCGCGAGGTCCCGTTCGATGGCGTCCCCGAGCCGGTGCGGGGCCCGGCCGCCCCCCGGCTGGATGCTGAACACCTCCTCCCGGCAGCGGGCCGACTCCTGGGTGAGCATCGCCGAGGCGGCCGTGAGGTCGGGCAGTACGTCCACGCCCTGCCGGTGGTCGCGTTCGCGCTGGGCGGCGCGGTAGTGGGGCATCAGCATGCGCAGGTCCTCGCGTACGGACTGGGCGTGCGCGGCGGCCTGTGCGGCCTGGGCCTCCAGCGGGCCGACCGCCTCGGCCGCGGCCGCGTCCGGGCTGACCGGTATCAGCTCCTCGGGGCTGTCGGGTGCCGGGCGCAGCAGCCGGAGCAACAGCAGGGTGCGGCAGGCGTCTTCGACGTCCCGCAGGCTCATCCCGAGGGCTTCGGGAACGTCGGGCGGCCATCGCTTGAGGCTGCCCTGTGACAGCGCGTACTCGAAGACCGCGACGGCCCGGGCGTCCAACCGCGGCAGTTCGATGGATTTGGTGTGGATGGTCATGATTTCCCCCGCAATGCGGCCGTGCTACTTCCGTGCCATGCAGGCTATTGCCAGCTCATGACGCTGGACCAAGAGGGCACACCCGTATGAGCCTTGAGTTCCGGCCGGGCCACACCACAGCCCGTCAGGCCGATAGGCCGACCCAGGGCGTGAACCGCCCGACGCGCCCGACGCGGGCGTGCGCCGCCCGATCCACGCCCTCCCCATCCAGGAGCTGCCCCATGTCCAGAGCCCTCCGCTGTCTGCTCCTCCTCGCGGTCCTGCTGGCCGGCGCAGCCCCGGTCGCCGCCGAAGCGGGAGCCGCACCGGGGGAGGCCGCCGGCAGCCACGGGGGCGCGCAGGGTGCGCAGGGCGGGGCGACCGCGTACCTCGGCGCGGACATTCTCGACACGAGCTGGGGCGACGACTACATCCGGCCCCCTCTCTAGGGGTGTCCCGGCGGTGTCGGTCCCTGCCGTCCGCCTCATCGGTTCCGCCGTGCACAGTACGAAGAGCGAAGTGTGAGGTCGTAGAACGTGTCATCACTGCCCGAGACCGCGTCCCGGCCGCCCTTCACGAGGCCGCGGCGGACACGCGCGGAGGGCCCCGCGGACCTGGCGCTGCTGCCCGATCTGGTACGCGCCGTCCTCGCGCGGGGCGGGCCCGGAGGAAGGGCAGGGGCGACGCGGCAATGGGCCGTGGAACCGGGCGAGTTCTGGTGCCACGTCCGGCCGGGGGACGCAGTCCGCCGCACCCAGGGGTGGAAGCTGCACCTCTCGGCCACCCCTCTCTCAGCGCCGCTGGTGCTGGCCCGGGCCGCCGAGGTGCTGACCGCCCACCGGGCGCCGTTCAAGTTCGCGGCGAGCCCCGCACGGGTCGCCGCCCTGGTCTCGGGGCGCTTCGCCCGGGGCGGAGGCGGCAAGTTCATCACGGTCTACCCGATCGACGACACCCAGTTCCGGCTGCTCGCCGAGGAGTTGCACCGGGCCACCGTGGGACTGCCCGGTCCAGCGGTGCTCTCCGACCGGCGCTACCTGCCGGACAGTCAGGTCTACTACCGCTACGGGGTGTTCGCGGCGCCGGCCGAACTCACGGCCGACGGCTCCTTCGCCGCCCGCCTGAGGGACCCCCAGGGGCGGCCGGTGCCCGACGAGCGCAACGCTTGGTACAGCCCGCCGTCCTGGGCGGGCGACCCGTTCCCGGGACGCCCGGCCGCGCCCGCCCGCAGCACGGCCACCGCGAAGCCGGTGCTGCTGCACGAGCGTTATCTCGTACGCGGAGCGATCCAGCACTCCAACAAGGGGGGCGTGTTCCGGGCGGTGGACACCGCCACCGGTGCCCAGGTGGTCGTCAAACAGGCCCGTCCTCATGTGGGCGCGGGACTCGAAGGGCTGGACGTACGGGACCTGCTGCGCCGGGAGGCGACCCTCCTGGAACGTTACGGCAAGCAGTTCCCCGACCGGGTTCCCCGGCTCGTGGAGGTGTTCGAGCAGCAGGGCAGTGCCTTCCTGGTCGCCGAGTCGGTCCCCGGGGCGACCCTGCGCCGGACCGTCGCCGAGCGACTGATCCGGGAGGGATTCGCCTGCCCCGACGCGCCGACCGCCGAATCCCTCGTCCGGCAGCTGCTCGAACTGGTCGGCGGCGCCCACGAACTCGGCCTCACCCTGCACGACTTCAATCCCAACAACGTCATGGTCACCCCCGGCGGACAGCTACGGCTGATCGACCTGGAGATGGCCGCCCGGGAGGGCGAACGCTGGGTGCTCGGCGCCACCCCCGGCTACACCGCCCCCGAACTGCGTGCCGCCGATCCGGTGGCTCCCGCATTCGGGCCCGGCGTGGACCTCTACGCCCTGGGCGCCACCGTGCTGCACGCACTGACCGGCGCGGATCCGCTCTTCGCGGAGGACCGGCCCGCGCAGGCCCGCCCGGACGAGGAGCGGCTGTCCCGGCTCCTGGACCTGCTGGGCCGCGACCGGCCGCTCGTACGTCGCTACGGGCCGTTGGTCCGCGGGCTGATGCGGGATACGCCCGGGGACCGCTGGACCCTGGAGCGGGCCCGGGAGCACCTCACCGACAGCGCGGCAACGGCGGAACCGCCCGCACAGACAGCACCTGCCGGCGCCACGGCGGCCACGGGCGCCACGGCGTCCACCGGGTCCACGGAGCCGGCGGCGGTGCGCGCACGGCTGCTGCACGACGGCATCGCCCACCTGCTGGCCACCATGCGCCCGGCGGACCCCGACCGGCTCTGGGCCGCCGATTCGTTCGGTGAGACCTGCGACCCGGTGGCCCTCCAGCACGGCTCGGCCGGCGGAGTGAGCGTACTCGCCCGCGCCCTGCGCCACGCGGACGACCTCGCGGCCGGCTCCCCGTACGCACCGCCGGTCACCAGGGAGGCCCTGCGCGCGGGGCTGCGTACGGCCACGCTCTGGACGGCGGAGCGGCAGGAGGCCCTGCCCGGCAACCTGCCCGGACTCCACTTCGGCCGCTCGGGCACGGCCTGGGCCCTGTTCGACGCCGCCCGGGCGCTGGAGGACGCGGCGCTCACCGAACGCGCCGTCGCACTCGCCCTGGCGCTGCCCGTGCAGTGGCCCAACCCCGATGTCTGTCACGGTGCGGCCGGCGCCGGCCTGGCCCAGCTGCACTTCTGGCGCACCACGGGGGACCCGCGCTTCCTCGACCGGGCCGCGCAGGCGGCCGAGGGGCTGCTGGCAGCGGCTCGGCGTACCCCCGAGGGCATCTTCTGGCCGGTGCCCGAGGACTTCGACTCCGGTCTGGCGGGCGCCTGGCACTACGGATTCGCGCACGGGGTGGCCGGCGTGGGTACCTTCCTGCTCCTCGCCTGGAAGGCGACGGGCGACGAGCGGCTGCGCGCGGCCGCCGTGGCGGCGGGCGCCACCCTCGCCAGGGCCGCGCGCAGCGGACCGGCGGGCACCTTGTGGCCGGTGGACCGGGCCAGGCACCTGACGGACTCCCCGGACCTGGCCAGGCACTGGTGCAGCGGGTCCTCGGGCGTGGGCACCTTCCTGGTCCGCCTCCGGTCCACCACCGGCACCCGCGACGAGGGCCTGGCCGAGCTGGTGGAGGGCGCGGCTGCCGCTGTCGGAGCGGGCAGGGTGACCGATTCGCCCGCCACCTGCCACGGGCTCGCGGGCAACGCCGAGTTCCTGCTCGACGCCGCCGAGCTGTCGGGCGATGCGCGCCACCGTGCCGGTGCCGAGCTGCTGGTCGAGCACATGGCGGCCCAGGCGGTGCTGCGCGACGGCCGGCTGCTGGTGCCCGACGAGAACCGCAAGGGCGTACTGGCCGAGTACGCCACCGGCCTCGCCGGGAGCCTGTCGCTGCTCCTGCGGCTGCGGTACGGCGGCCCGCGAGCGTGGCTGCCCGAGGGCGGATCCGCCCACCCCTGAGTGTCCGGTGGCCTCCGGCCACCGGCTGCCGGCCCCGTCGGGGCCCGGCGTTTCTCACCGTCCCATCCACACAGAAGGAGACCGCCATGGCGGAGTTCGACATCGATGCCCTCCAGGTACTGCCCGAGGACGTCCGTACCGAGGACGCCCGCGGCGAGGAGCACGCCGCCGCGCTGATCACCGCCTGCCGCTGGCACACCAGCGGCTGCTGATCGCCCGCTGAACCCGCGGCGACCCCTGCGCCGCCCCCGGGAGGGGGACCGGAGCCCTGCACCGGTCCCCTCCCTCAGACTCCCTCAGACTCCCTCAGCCATGCCGCACCGGGCCCGCCGGCCCAGGCGAGCGTCGTCCGTGACGCCTCGGGTGTAACTCGTTGGTGGGGCGGGGAGCGCCCCCGTTAGCATCCGACGATGATGACGCAGGCAGACAAGCCTTTCCTCGACGCGGTGCGTCGGGGTGACGGCGGCCCGCCGGCCGGCCATCTCGACCCGCGGCTCTGCGCGCCGGCCGTCTTCGAACGCCTCATCCGGCACGACGATCCCCGCCTTCGGTACCTGGGGCTGGTCCTCCTGGCCGAGCGCGTCACGACGGGCCGGGCGGACGACGAGCAGGAGATGGCCGAACTCGCCGCGCTGCTGCCCGTATCGGTGGATGGACCGCCGGAGGCGGCGCTCGTCCTGGCCCGGCTCCACGAACGTCTGCAGCCGCATCGCCAGGGGCTTCGCCGGCCTTCGTGGCGTACGGCTGACCTGCCGGCACGGGTGCAGATCGCCTGGCTGCGCGCTGAGCTTCTCAACGACCCGACGGCGATCCGGAAGGAGCCTCCGGGAGAACTGCTGTACCAGGCCGTGCGGGCAATGACCGTCACCTGCGCGCACCGGCCCGAGCAGCTCGTGAACGAGCTGGTGGGCAGCGGTGACGCGGTGTTGCAAGCCGCCGCGCTGCAGCTGGCCCGGCAGGGGCTGCACGCCGGCCTGCTGGGCCCGGCACTGGTGCGCGCATACCTGATCAACCTGCTCGGTGCCGACAGCGCAGACGTCGTCGCCGATGTACTGGGCGAACTCACGCAGCCGTGGGTGGCGTTGGATCCCCTGCCGCCGGGACGTCCTGTCTCCCTTCCTCACCACCGATTCGGTGATCGCACGGCCCGCAGTCCCCCAGGCCACCTCGTCGGCCGAGGCCGAAGCCGAGGCGTGGCGAGCCGCGCTGGATGCCGCGGTGCGCACGCCGAGCTCCCTGGAGCAGGTCCGCCGACTCCGCCTGCAGCACGACGGCATCCCGGGCTCCCGGTACCGCCTGAGTGCGCTGATCGATGCCTACGCCCCGGCCGGCCCCGAGACCCGCGCCGCCCTCGTCGACTGGATGACGGACATCCAGCCGCTCGGCGCACCACCCTGGACCATCGCCGAGACCACCCGCGGGGCCGCGCCGCGACCGCGGACCGTGCACATCGACCTCGACCAGCCCCGTTCGACCGCACTGCGGGAGCGCCTGCTGGCCATGTTGCAGGCATCCGCTCCGGATCACCGGCACACCGCGGCCCTGACGCTCCTGGAGTGGCCCGAACCCGAGGTCAGGCTCCCCGTGCTCCGGTCATTCCTGCAAGGCCGCATCGACGTACCCGTCGGTGCCGACCTGGCTCGCGCACTGAACACCATCGGCGAGACGGAACTCCGCGCGGACGGAATCCTGCACGGCAGGGTCGCGCGCGTGGCAAGCCTGCTCGACCCGGGCGAACTGGGACCGCTGGTCCCGCTCCTGCTGGAATGGTGGGAGCACGACCCGGCGCCCAGCAGTTCCGCAGCCGGGTAGGCGCTGCGCCGGGTCCCCTCCGACGAGCTGGCAGAGCACCTCGGTGGCCGGCTCGACGCCGGCGCCTGGGGATTCCTCGACCTGCTCCGCGGGCGTGCCCTGCTGCGCACCCCTGTGCTGACGCAGACCTGTCGGCGGCTGCGCGCCGAGGGACGCGACGACCTCGCGGACGGACCGCTCCTCGTCGAGGGTCCGCTGCGCGGCCCGGACGCTGTACGGCAGGACGCCGCCGCGCTGGCAGCGCTCCGTGACCGCGTCCCGGCCGCGTCGCCGGATGCATCACGACCACCTTCCCGGCAGGAGCTGTTGGACCAGGCCCGTGGTGGCGACCTGGTGCGGGTACGCCACGCACTCGCGCGACTGGCCGAGGGGCACGGCGGCCCCGAGCCGGATCAGGACCCCCGTCTCCGGGAGCTGATCGAAGAGTTGCTGCATCATCCCAGGCCCAAGATCCGCCTGCACGCCCACCGGACCTCACGGGCAATGCTGGACCGGCAGACCTACCTGCGGCACACGTCGATCCTGCTGGACGACCCCCAGCCGGATCTGGTGCGCACGGCGATCAGGATTCTCTGCCGTGCGAACTGGGCGCCCGCGATACCCGCCCTGACCGGAATGCTGGAGCACTCCCATCCCGTCGTCCGCAGGACTGCGGCCAAGGGGCTCATCGACATGGGCACGCCGGCGATCCCCACCCTCAGACATGCCGCCGTCCGCGTCCGTCCCGACAGGCGGTCCCTCTACGCAGAGGTCCTCGAACAGATCATGGCCGCCGAAACCCGGTCCCCCGCTCCCGGCCACACACCCCGTTCCGTGTCCAGCGCATCGAGCTTCCGCGAGGCTTTCAGGAAGGTGTAGTCGACCTGTTCATCCTGGACCGCCGAGGTGCAGGACGCCCGTTCGCCACCCGGTGCGCCTCCTGGTAGGTGGCCCCCGGGTTCGCGCGCAGGTACGTGAGCTCGGCGATCCCATGTTCCGGCAGCGCATTTCCTGAGCGCAACCGGATCCACGCGCCCGGCATCCGCTCCGGGTGGGCCTCGTTCAGGATCTCGTGGGCCCGCGTGCCGTCGGCCTCGCCCACGCCGACCGGTTTCTGCGGATCCGGACCGGGATCCCGGCCGGCCTTCGCCGCCGCGTTGTAGGTCTCGGCCTTCGCGACGTACGCCTTGCAGGCGTCGGCGGCATGCAGCCGGTCCGTGGGGTGCATCGCGAACTTCTGATGCCCCTCGCCATCTGTCCCAGCGCCTGCTTCGAGACATCGCCGTCCGCCCCGCCCCCGCTCACACCTTCTCCTGCTCCTCCCGCCCGTCCCCGTCGAGCGCCGCACCGTCCGGCACCAGCCGCCATCCGCCGGCAGTTCGGCGACACCACGGGCGCGCAACTCGCCCTGCGCCAAGCGCAGGACGCAGGTGTACGGTTCGCCGCGCAGCGGCTGGCGGAGCTGGAAGCGGAGTCCGCCCGACCGGCGGCGGTCCGTGATGCCCGCAGCTGACCGTTCATGCCGGAGGCCGCGCCCCGGCCGTGGCGCCGCCCCGCCTCTGGCCGGAAAGGGAACCGGCCCTCCGCGTCCGGCCGAGACTGGGGGAAGACGATCATCAGGGTGAGCAGGAGGCGAGGGTCCCGATGAATCCGTACGACCCCGCACACCGTGCCGGAGAGCCATGTGCCGATCGGGACGCGCGGCCCCGGGCACCTCACTCTGTTCGTCGGCGGCGCGGAGGAGACGCTGCGGCCCTCCAAGGGATTCCTGGCCCGGCGCTCGTACCGGGTCGAGGTCGCCTCCGGGGCGCGGCAGTGCCGCTATCTGCTGGTTCCGGACTCTCTCGGCACCAGTCGGCTGCTGCGGGACGAGCGGCTGCTCGACGTCTTCGCATCGAGCGGCGACGGGCGCGTGTCGGCCGACTGGGGGTCGGCGGGCGAGTCCGAGCGTGCCCGGGACCCTTATGACGCGTCCGTGGGGTACGGGCTCGCCGCGGCATTCGGCACCGGTGCCGAACCGATGCGGCAGCTCACTCTGAACGCCGCGCTCGACCTGTGGCCGTGAAAGAACCTCAGCCCTCCGTCGGGGGCAGCAGGTGGGAGCAGGTCGAGCGGGCCACGAACGCGATGCCGTCGTAGTCCTCGGCCGGGACGAGCGGGGCCGTGTTGAAGCGGTAGAAGAACCGCTGGACGTTGGCGCCGAAGCTGCGCTGTGCGTGCGGGGCGTGCAGCCAGGGCACGGCGCCGGCGGGTGAATCCGCGGCGCGGAGGTCGGCGTAGTAGTCGCCGGGTAAGGCGTGCGTGAGGCTGGCCTCCAGGGAGCGGAGGCCGGTGCCGATGCGGTGGCGCGCCGGCGCGCTCTGAAGATCGTTGCCGCGGCGGGCCAGGAAGGAGCCCTTGCCGAAGAGGAGGGCGAGCGCGTAATAGGCGTCGCCGTACCGTTCGCGGAGTCTGCTGCCGAGGGCCGGCACCTGTTCCCCGTACGTGCCCTTCGCGATGTGCCCGTTGTGTGCCCAGACCATGACGCGCGCCTCGGGGTCCTCGTCCACGAGCCGTGCGACGGCCTCGGCCATGTAGCGGTCACGCGCGGCGTACACGCCGTCCTCGCCGGCCGGGGCCGCGAAGGGCCGGGTCACCAGGTCGGCGGCGCGGACCAGGATCCGCGCGTGTTCCAGAGCCTCGTCGGCGTCGTCGCCGGGACCCGACCGCTCGACGTGGTCCGCGACGAGGCGGGCGATCTCCTCGGCGCGCCGCATCAGGGCCTTGTCCGGGTCCGGATGCGAGCCCGGGCGGGCCCGGGCCAGTACGTCCAAGGCGCTGACGCGCCCGGCCTGATCGGGCGCCGTCCGGCGCAGAAAGGCGGCGACGGCCTCGACCGAGTCGGCGCAGAGCTGGGGGTCCGTTCCCGCGAAGCGGACCCGGCGCTCTTCGGGCAGGTCGCGGTTGTGGGCGTACAGCCACTCGACGAGGTCGGCCATCTCGCGGGTGCGCCAGGTCCAGAAGCCCAGCCGGGCGACGAGCCGTTCGGGGGAGCCCGTGCCGTACCGGACGTACGCGTCGAGCGCGCGGGCGGCGGACTGGCTGGCCTCCATGGCGAGGGTGGTGAACCCCTCCTCGCGGACCAGGAACTCCACGATGCGGTGCTTCAGCCGGAAGAACTCGCCCGTGCCGTGGGTGGATTCCCCCAGACCGGCGATCCGAGTCCCCCGCAGTGCCTCGCCCAGGGGTCTCAGGTCCTCCACGGGCGCGCCGGGGGTCAGGGTGCTCAATGGGTTGGCGTGCTCGTTCAGCCACCGGGCCATGTCGTCGGGCACCGTCTCGCTCTCCTCCCCGCGTGCGGCAGGGCGTGCCCCGGCCTCGCGCACCCGTTCATGGGTCAGCTGGCCATCCCTGGAATACACTCCCGCGACGCCGACGACAACGTCGTCCACCCCGGCCCGATCGTATTCGGCCAGCTGCGCGCTGCCCGGCGCCGGAGGCGGCCCCCTTGGTCCGTACGGGATCTGCGTCAACACGGTCCTGCCCGGAGCCATCCAGGTCGTGGCAGAGAACGCCCTCCCCGCCCGGCACCGTGCGCGGCCGGAAGACCAGATCAAGCGCCAGTGCGTCCCGCGCCGTGGCCGGCCCGAAGACGTCGCGGCCCTGGTGGCGTTCCTCGTGGGCCCCTCCGCCTCGCTCATCACGGGGCAGTCCGTCCACGTCGACGGCGGCTGGCTGCTCCACTGAGACCGTCAACAAGCAAGGAGACGAACCGAAATGATCGAACGAGTCCGCGCCGTCCTCGTCACCGCCGACGACACGATGCTGGTCATCCGCCGCACCAGGCCCGGCATCCCCGAGTACTGGGTCCTGCCGGGAGGCGGTGTCGATCCCAGCGACGAGTCCCGAGAGGCCGCCCTCCACCGTGAGATCCACGAGGAGATCGCGGGGAAGGCGGACATCGTCCGCCTCCTCCACACGATGGAGACCGACGACGAGCGCCAGCTCTTCTACCTCGCCCGGATCGCGACCTGGTCCTTCGACGACCGCACCGGCCCCGAGTTCAGTGCCGAAGGCCGCGGCGAGTACGCGCTGGAGGAGGTACCGCTGACCCTGGAGGGGCTCGACGGCATCGACCTCAAGCCCGAGGAGATCGCCCACGTGCTGAGGGGAGCCGTCGGCGCCGGAAGCTTTGGAGCCGGGGCGCCGCTCTGAGCCTGCGAGTAGGTCGACATCCCTCGGGGCCGGCTCTGAGGTGGGCCGGCCCCGACTATGTTCCCCGGCCCTACTGGGGCTCCTCGTCCTGCCCCGGCAGCAACCGCGGGGCGAAGACGGAGCCGTCGGCGTGGACGGAGACGGGGCCTCCCCAGCTCTTGTCGAAGGTGAGCCGGGGGCGGGTGTCGCGGCCGGCGTGGACGACGGCGCGGTACTCCTCGACGTCGCCCCTGGCGAGGAGACGGAAGAGTGCCTGGTCCACGCCGGAGAACGCCTCGACGCGAGGACCGTTCAGGCGGAAGACGTGGTCGGTGCCGACGTACTCGGTGCCCAGGAGCCTGTGGGCGGCGTCCTGCACACTCGTGCCGGCCGCGTGTTCGAGGCCGGTGAAGCGTTTGTGACCCTGCCGCTCGGTGAGGTGGCGGGCGGTGGCGTGGCCGGAGCCCGTGAAGGCCATGAGGCCCGCCCCGGTGGTGTGGGCCAGGGACTCCTGGAACCAGGCGAAGTCTTTCGGCTGCACGTGACAGCCCCGCACCGGATCGGGAGCCACATGCGTGCCAAGTCGGTGCGCTGGCCCAAGGCTCCGGAGGACCAGCGGGAGGCGTGGCTGCTGGAGACCGCGCAGCGGGTGCGGGACGTCATCAACCAGCCGTACCGGATCGCCGTCGTCGTCGCCCTCGGGTGTGGGCTGCGCCAGGGGGAGGTCTTCGGGCTGTCGCCGGCGGACGTCGACTTCGAGCGCGGCCTCATCCGCGTCCGCCGACAGGTCCAGCTCCTGTACGGCCGCCTGTACTTCACCCTTCCCAAGGGCGGGAAGACCCGCGTCGTCGACATGCCGCCTTCGGTAGCCGCCGAGCTGCGCGCACACTTCCTGCAGCATCCGGCCGTCGAGGTCGAGCTGCCCTGGGGCGGCCCCGAAGTCGATCGGGAAAGACGCTCCTTCCCGCTGATCCTTGCCACTACTTACGGCAACGCGATCCGCGCCGACATCTTCAACGACGAGGTGTGGAAGCCCGCCCTCGCGAAGGCCGGAGTGATCCCCGTGCGGCAGAAGGGCCAGCGCTGGAAGGCGTCCCGCAAGGTCGGCTTCCACGTCCTCCGGCACACCTACGCCTCCGTGATCCTCGAAGCGGGCGAGTCCGTGTCACCCTCGCCCGGTGGCTCGGCCACTCCAGCCCGACCATCACCCTCGACCACTACGCCCACTTCATGCCCGATGCCGGAGGCAAGGGGCGTGCGGCAGTCGACGCGCTGCTCGGAGTGGCCCCTCAGTACGTCCCGAAAGACCTTGCCCTTGCCTGAGAACGGGTGGCACAGCACATGCTGTGCCACCCGTTCTCGTTGGCGGGTCACGCGCTGAGTCTCATGCCGCTCGACGCCACGGCAGGCGCGCGCGTCTTGCGGGCAGGCCGAGGAGTTCGTGCAACGCCTTGCCCTCGTGGGCCCAGTGGTTCAGTCGGTCGCGGTCCACCCACCGCACGCCGTGACGGTCGCCCCACGCCATGGCGTCGCGGGTGAATGCGCCGTTGGTGACGACGACCGCGTGGTCCGCCCTGTGTGCGGGACCCGCCGTTCCGTTCACCTGGTACATCACCGACGAGCCGACCTTGCCTCCGACGCGGGTGTGCTTCGCCTGCACCACGATCCGCCCGAGGGGTATCCGGACGCCGATGACGTCCGCGGCCTGGTCTCCGCCGCCGCCCACCTTCCTGGCCGCCCAGCCGTCGCGGACGAGGAGGTCGCGCAGCGCGTACTCGAACTGCTGGTCGTCCATCGCGTCCAACTCGGACAAGGTGATGCGCAGACGGGCCAGTCTCTCGCTGTCCGCGCGATGCCGACGGGAGCCCCGTACCCGGAGGCAGGCCAAGCCGACGGCGAGGGCGAGACCGGTCAGGACCAGCAGCGGCCAGGCCGCAGCGACCCTCGTCAGGAGGCGCGATGCGGCCTGTGCCATGGCGACCGCGAGAGCGAGGGCAACGGCTGCCGCACCCAGGACGTCTGTGGTACTGCGCGGTCGCCACCGGATGCTTCGCCGCCGTCGGGCCGTCACTGTCCGCCCGCTGGCGCGGAGACGGCGGGCTTCGGCGCGGGCCGCTGCTCGGCGGAGCTGTCGCCGAACCCGAAGATCTGCCCCCAGAGCCACACCACCGCACACAGGCCGGCCACGGCCCAGACGCTCAGGCCCTTGGCGGACTTCGGACCCGGCTTGCGGCGGAGGTGGCTTCGTACGCGCACGTATCCGTCCGGAACCTTCGGCATGCTGATTCCCTCCCCATCGGTCCGCGTCGTGCGGACCTCCAGATCGGTTGTAGCGGCGACCACCGACAGAACCTGATGCACCGTCATGATCGGGCAAGCGGCAAGGGTGCAAGTCGGCCATGTCTTCGCGAGTCTCTGGTTGACTGCATGGCCCGCTGGCCTGCGCGCAGGCTTTCCGGCCGTGTGTCACGTAGTGGAAATGCAGGGCGGACCGAATGGCCAGTTCCTGCGGAGCGCAGCAGGCGACGACTGCGCCGGGCGCCGCCCCGTTGAGGCGGCGATGCTGAGCGTGGTCGACCCTCTGCCGCGCATTCTCCCCAGATTCTCCCCATGGGGCCTCTGAGGGATTGATCCATGGTTCGCTTGCGCTAAGTCGATCAAGCTCGTGCAGTGGGCCGCTACAGCCAGTCGCGCTTCTTGAAGATGACGTAGAGGCTGACGCAGACCACTGCCATCAGCAGGATCGCGAAGGGGTAGCCGCCGGCCCACTTGAGCTCCGGCATGTCTTCGAAGTTCATGCCGTAGATCGTGCCCACCAGGGTGGGGGCGAAGAGGATGGCGGCCCAGGCGGAGATCTTCTTGATTTCCTCGTTCTGTTCGAAGCCCGCCTCGGCCAGGGCGCGCATTTCGGCGTTCTGTTGTTGGGAGACCAGGGTGGCGTTGACCGTGAGGATTTCCGTCAGGGCCTGGCGGAAGCCGTCGACGCGTTCGCTCGTGTGGGTTACGTGGTCCGCCACGTCGCGGAGGTAGCGCTGGAGTTCCTCGTCCGTGCCGTACTTCGCGAAGCCCGCCATCAGGCCGTGGAGCATGCCCACCAGGGGGCGGGTCGCGCGTTGGAACTCGACCATTTCGCGGGAGAGTTCGTAGATGCGGCGGGAGACCGCCGGGTCGCCGCGGAAGACCTCCGTCTCGATCTCGTCGATGTCGGTCTGGACGCCCTCGACGACCGGGGCGTAGCCGTCGACCACCGCATCGAGGATGGCGTACAAGGCCGCCTCCGGGCCGAGGGAGAGGAGGTCCGGGTTGCCTTCCATCCGGCGGCGGACGGCGGAGAGGTCCGGGGCGCCGCCGTGGCGGACCGTGATCAGGAAGTCCGGGCCGACGAAGATGTGGAGCTCGGCGAAGTCGACCTCCTCCTGGGCGTCGAGGTAGCGGGCGGCGCGCAGGACGACGAAGAGGGTGTCGCCGTAGCGTTCCAGCTTGGGGCGCTGGTGGGCCTCCAGGGCGTCCTCGACGGCGAGTTCGTGGAGGTTGAACTCGGCGGCCAAGGAGTGGAGTTCGGGCTCCGTCGGACGGTGCAGGCCGATCCAGGCCATTCCGTCGGGCTCCTCGCGCAGCTGCCGGAAGGTCTCGGCGAGGGTGGCGGGGGAGGCGATCCGGCGGCCGTCGCGGTAGACGGCCGAGTCGATCACGCTGCGGTGGTCCGGGGGAGCGGGGGCCGTCGGCGCGGGCTGCGGGCCGGCCGGCGGTCCCGCCGGAGGGGTGGCGGCGGACGGGGCGGCGGGGCGTCGCCAACTCGTGCGCTTCGCGGCGGACGGCGACGGGCGGCGGTCTGGGCGCTCCGGCATCGCAGGTCAGCTCCCGGTCGAACGTGTGTTTACGGGCAAGGGGCAGGATATAGGGGGCAAAGGGGCGACCGGTGCCGGGCAGGGGATTTCCGGCCCGCTCCCGACCGCTCCGGTCCGGCCGGTCCGGTCCGGGGTTGCGGACGAAAGCTGTCCGCAAGGGGGGTTAGTTTGCTGCCATGGCTTCCAGGACGACACACCCCGTACTCGGTACCCGCGCTCTGAACCGTGCCACGCTCGCCCGCCAGTTGCTGCTGAGCCGCGCCGAGATGTCCGCGGGGGACGCCGTCGCGCACCTGCTCGGCCTGCAGGCGCAGAACGTGAAGCCGCCCTACTTCCAGCTGCACGCCCGGCTCGCCGGCTTCCGGCCCGCCGAGCTGGCCGGGCTCATGGAGTCCCGCGAGGCCGTCCGGATGGTCACCATGCGGTCCACCATCCACACGCACACCGCCCATGACGCCCTGACCCTCAGGCCCCTCGTCCAGCCCGCCCGCGACCGTGAGGTCAACTACTTCCGCAAGGGGCTCACGGGGGTGGATCTGGACCGGCTCGCGAAGCGCGCCCGCGCCTTCGTCGAGAGCGAGCCGCGCACCATGGGCGAGATCCGCGAGGAACTGCTCCAGGAATGGCCCGACGCCGACCCGCAGTCCCTGTCCGTCGCCGCCCGCTGCCGGCTGCCGCTGGTCCAGGTCACCCCTCGTGGGGTGTGGGGGCGCAGCGGTCAGGTCCGGCTCACCACCGTCGAGAGCTGGCTCGGGAAGCCCGCCGGTGCGGCGCAGCCCGTGGACGAGGTCGTGCTGCGCTACCTCGCCGCCTTCGGGCCCGCCTCCGTCAAGGACATGCAGACCTGGGCCGGCCTGACCCGGCTGCGCGAGGCCTTCGAGCGGCTGCGCCCGGGCCTCCTCGCCTTCCAGGACGAGAACGGTGTGGAGCTCTTCGACCTCCCCGACGGGCCGCGCCCCGACGCGGACACCCCGGCGCCGCCGCGCTTCCTGCCGGAGTTCGACAATCTGCTGCTCTCGCACGCCGACCGCACCCGCGTGGTCGCCTCCGAGATCAAGGGGCGTACGTGGACCGGGAACCAGGCCCACTGCACCCTGCTCGTGGACGGGTTCCTCGCCGGTCTGTGGAAGCTGGACGGGGGCGTGCTCACCGTCGAGCTGTTCGGAAATACCTCGAAGGGGGAGCAGGCGGAGATCGTCGCGGAAGGGGAGCGGATGGTCGCCGACATGCGGGAGTCCGGGGGCGGGGCCATCGGCGCCGTCTCCGTGCGGTTCGGGGCCATCGGCGGCTGACGCCTACGGGCTGACGCCTACGGGCGGGCGCCGTCAGACCTCGTCGGCGTGGTCGCCCGGGCTCCTCGGAGCGGCTGCGGTCGACTCGCGGGCTGACGGCGTACTGGTGATCCGTGCACCGAAGGCGGCACGATGCCTGCCATGACGACCAAGAGCATGACCGGCTGCCTGCAGAACACCGCTGCTGCCCAGGTCCCGGCCGCGCGGGACGTCCCGTGCACCGCCGTCCGGCCGGGCGGGCACTGACCGTCCGGCCGTCTCCGTCACGGGGGCGCCGCCCGCGGATTCCGCCGTCGGTGCCCCTCCCTGCAGTTGCCCCGACACCAGGAGAGAGCAATGCGGATTCCGATGACCGTCGCGGACTTCCTCGACCGGGCCGAGCTGGGGTTCTCCTCCAGCCCCGGCGTGGTGGACGAGCCGGACCAGCCCGCTTCGCCGGTGCCCGTGTCGACGTACGGCCGGCTGGGTGAGCGGGTCCGGGCTTGGCAGGCCGGGTTCGACCGGCTGGGGGTCGGGGAGGGCGAGCGGGTGGCGGTGGTCAGCCACAACTCGTCCCGGCTGCTGGAGCTGCTGTTCGCGGTGCCGATGAGCGGTCGGATCTGCGTGCCGGTGAACTTCCGCCTCAAGCTCGAAGAGATCGAATACGTGGTGCGGCAGTGCGGGGCATCGGTCCTGCTCGTCGACCCGGAGCTCCACGAGATGCTCTCCGGGATCAAGGTCCGCCACCGGTTCGTCCTCGGTGCGCAGACCGAGAGCGAGCTGATGCGGTTCGGTGTCGAGCCGCGCCCGTGGTCGAACCCGGACGAGGACGCCACCGCGACGATCAACTACACGTCGGGTACCACCGCCCGCCCCAAGGGCGTGCAGCTGACCCACCGCAACATCTGGGTCAACGGTCTGACCTTCGGGCTGCACACCCGCGTGTGGGAGCGCGACGTCTACATGCACACGCTGCCCATGTTCCACTGCAACGGCTGGGGCATGCCGTACGTGATGGCCGGACTCGGCGTGAAGCAGGTGGTGCTGCGCAAGGTCGACGGCGCCGAGATCCTGCGCCGCGTCGACGAGCACGGGGTCACGCTGATGTGCGGCGCGCCCGCCGTCTGGAACGCGGTGCTCGACGCGGCGGCGACCTGGGAGGGCGAGATCCCGGGCCGCGACCGCGTACGGATCGTCTGCGCGGGAGCCCCGCCGCCGAGCAGGACGATCCAGCGGGTGGGCGAGGAGCTCGGCTGGGAGTTCACGCAGATCTACGGCCTGACCGAGACCTCGCCCCTGCTCACCTTCAACCGGGCCCGCCCCGAGGACGCCGTACTGCCCGCCGAGGAGCGGGCGCGCAAGCTGGCCCGGGCGGGCCTGCCGGCGCTCGGGGTCAAGCTGAGGGTCTCGGGGTCCGGCGAGGTCCTGGCCCGGTCGAACGTGGTGCTCGACGGCTACTGGGACAAGCCCGAGGAGACCTCGGCGGCGCTCCAGGACGGCTGGTTCCACACCGGCGACGGCGGCACGCTTGACGAGGCCGACGGCCACCTGACGATCTCCGACCGGAAGAAGGACGTGATCATCACGGGCGGCGAGAACGTGTCGTCGATCGA
The DNA here is from genome assembly GCF_055595065.1 of Streptomyces sp. NPDC040545. NCBI lineage: Bacteria > Bacillati > Actinomycetota > Actinomycetes > Kitasatosporales > Streptomycetaceae > Streptomyces > Streptomyces sp. NPDC040545. The sequence continues at coordinate 1,847 of NZ_JBVIWA010000026.1, read as the reverse complement.
GGTGGAGGACGCGATCTTCAGCCACCCGGCGGTCGCGGAGGTCGCCGTCATCGGTGTGCCGCACGAGAAGTGGGGCGAGACGATCAAGGCCCTCGTGGTCCTCGCCGAGGGCGCGACCGCGCAGGAAGCCGACATCATCGCCCACTGCAAGCAGCGGATGGCCGGCTACAAGGCCCCGACGACCGTCGAGTTCCGGGACAGCATTCCGCGCACGGCCACCGGCAAGGTCCAGAAGTTCAAGCTGCGGCAGCCGTATTGGTCAGGCCTGGACCGCGAGGTGAACTGAACCACGACGGATCCTGACCCGAGAAGCCTCCCCGGGCTCGGGTCAGGATCCGTTGAGGAAGGCGAGGACGGCCAGGACCCGTCGGTTGTTGTCGTCCGACGGCGGGAGATCGAGTTTGGTGAAGATGTTGGAGGTGTGCTTCGCCACCGAACGCTCCGTGATAACGAGTTGCTGCGAGATGGCCGCGTTGGAGCGGCCCTCCGCCATCAGCTCCAGAACTTCGCGTTCGCGCGGGGTCAGGTGCCCGAGGGGTCCCACATGGTCGTTGCGGGCGAGGAGCTGGGAGATCACCTGCGGGTCCATGGCGGTGCCGCCCGCCGCGACCCGGCGGACCGCGTCGATGAACTGCTCCGCGTTGAACACCCGGTCCTTGAGCAGGTAGCCGATGCCGCCGGTGCCGCCTTCCAGGAGCTCCCGGGCATAGAGCTGCTCCACGTGCTGGGAGAGGACCAGTACCGGAAGACCGGGGATCCGGCGACGGGCCTGCAATGTGGCCTGAAGTCCCTCATCGGTGAAGGACGGAGGCAGCCGGACGTCCACCACCGCCACATCGGGCTCGAGGGTGAGAAGTGCCTGTGAGAGATCGGGGCCGTTGTCGACCGCCGCGACGATCTCGCAGTCGTAGGCCTCCAAGAGCCGGACCAGACCGTCACGGAGGAGGAACAGGTCCTCGGCCAGGACAACGCGCAACGCATGCTCCCGCACTTGGGTCTCGGGTGGTACGGCGAATCTAACGAGCCGGTGATCGTCGCGCACCTTCCAGCTCGGGAACGAGCCAATCTCGGGAGGTCCCCGACGGGGTCAGCGCGATGGCCGTGAGGATCAGTCCGTCGCGCACCAGCCAGTGGCCGCCGAACTCCGACAGGCTCACTCCGCGGATGACCGGGCTCGGTACCAGCACGTGTGCGGTGAAGGTACCGGTGTCGGGGTGCAGCGTCACCCTGCACTCCAGGAAGTCCAGGAAGACGCGGGCCGGCGGGAACCAGGTCTTGTAGACGCTCTCCTTGGCGCTGAACAGCAGACGGTCCCAGCAGACGGCGGGGTGCCGCGAGGCGAGCCGGGCCAGCTGCTCCTGTTCGTCGGGAAGGGCGATGTGCTGGAGCACATCCGGACCGGGCAGCGGCAGGTTGCGTTCCGCGTCCATTCCGATGGAGAGGAGATCAGTGGCCCGTGCCACGGCGGCGGCCCGGTAGCCCGTGCAGTGCGTCATCGTCCCGACGAGCCCGTCCGGCCACTGCGGGGCTCCCCGCAGCCCTGGCAGCAGGGGGGCCGGCGCGAATCCGAGGCGGCCCATGGCGGTGCGGGCGCAGGCCCGGACGGTGGCGAACTCGCGGCGCCGCGACTCGACGGCGTCGGCGACCACCTCCGCCTCCCGGGCATACAGGGTGCTCAGGGGTACGTCGTCGGCCCTCTCCACGAACGCGACCTGAGGGGGGAACGGCAGCGTCGCGGTCATCGGGGCCCTCACTGCGGCGGGTTGCCGTGCTTGCGGGACGGCAGATCGGCGTGCTTGTTGCGGAGCATCGCGAGGGCGCTGACGAGGACCTCGCGGGTCTCGGCG
>NZ_JBVIWA010000025.1:83768-105233 GCF_055595065.1 Streptomyces sp. NPDC040545 | reverse complement strand
CCACGCGCCGGGGCGGCTTCGGGGCACTGCCGGAGCCCTGCCGTGGGGCGGGGACACGGCGGAGTGTCCCCGCAGGACGAGCGCGCACCACCGGGCACCACCGCGACATGCCGCACCGCGCGAGCCGAGGAGACACTCCGGCGGGGCACCGACCCACACCACCCAGCCCCGCCGGCGCTTGAGGCGCGGGGTCCGGGGCAGCGACCCGGCACCACCGACCGGCCGGAGCCGAGCCGCGCAGTGACCCGGCACCACCGACCCGCCCGAGCTAGGTGGTCAGGCGGGTCGGCTGGAGACCCGTCAGGAGGAGCGTGAGGGCCTCGTCGACGTTGGAGCCGAGGTACCAGTCGCCGGTGTGGTCGATGCCGTAGACGCGGCCCTCGCGGTCGAGCGCGAGGTGGGAGGCGCCGTCGGCCTCGACGCCCAGCGGGCAGAGCTGGGTGGACAGGGCCCGGCCGAGGTCGGCGAAGGTGCGCGCGAGGTGGAGTCCGGTGAGCGGGTCGATCCGGACGGGCGTCGGGGCGATCTGGCGGCCGGGGCCCTGCCCGGCGACCGTCAGCCCGCCGAACTCGGCCCATGCCTCGACGGCGGCGGGGAAGACGGTGTGCCGGTGTCCGGCGGGCGTGGTGTGGTCCCGCAGGGCGTCGGCCCAGTACTCGGCCTGCTTGATGTCCCACCGGCCGGGCTCCCAGCCGGCGGTGCGCAGGGCGGAGTCCACGGCGACCGGGAACCGGGTGGCCGAGGAGCGGTCGTAGGAGGCGGAGGCGGTGGTCATGGCTACTCGGATGGGGTGAGGTCGACGGAGCGTACGCCGAAGTGGGCGAGGAGTGCTTCGCAGGAGCGGCAGGGGGCTGCGTAGCTGCCGTGGAGGGGGTCGCCGTCCTCGCGGATGCGGCGGGCGGTGATCTTCGCGTGTTTGAGGGAGCGGCGGGCCTCGGTCGGGGAGAGCGGTTTGCGGGAGGCGCGCCGGGAGCGGGCGCCCTCGACGGCGGTGAGGTGGCGGGAGAGCAGGATCGCCTCGGGGCACCGGCCGGTGAACCGTTCGCGCTGGCCGCTGGTGAGGGTGTCGAGGAAGTCCTGGACGAGCGGGTGGAGCACGGGCGGCTGATCGGCCTTGCCGGCGGTGCTGGTGAGGGTTTCGCCGCGTACGGAGAGGGCGGCGGCGACGGTGGGGAGGATGCCGTCCCGGCGGAAGCGCAGGACGGGCACGGCGGGGCGGCCGTCGGTGCTGCTCCAGCGCAGGCGGGGGTCGCCGGCGGGGCCGGCGGCTTCGCCGGCCGGTCCTGTGGGGCCGGGCGCGCCGGGTGCGCCTGGTGCGTTCGGCGCGGTGTCGCCGGATTCTGTACGTGTTGCCGTGTGGTGCATGGTCGCGCTTTCCCTCCCGTGGCGGCGGTGGTGACCGCTGTCGCGCACGCCCCCGTGCCGCGGGGACAGCCTGTCAAACGTCACCTGTCATGCGGAAGCTGGGTCGAATATTCGTATCAATTCGGATGTTCCTGGCCCTCGGGCGGGTGCGCCGGTCGGGCGCGGGTAAGGCTCTTGCCCCAGCGCATAGGCTGTGGTGAACCAGCCAGATCCAGCAGGGGGCTACCGCCATGACGACAGGTCGGCTCGGGCAGCAGGCCGCGCCACCCAACGCCGCTTACTCGGGGCAGGTCGTGCATTTCCCGGACCCGGTCCGGGCCGCTCGGCATCCTCACGGGGTGCGGATGGACGGCAATGGGCATCCGGACTTCTCCGCCTACGCGCGCGCGGCGGTGGAGATCGCCGAACCGCCGGAGGGCTTCGGCGTGGACGAGCTGCGGCTCACGGACTACGTGTCCGCGAACGCGGCGATGAAGGCCGCCGGGCACGAGCTGTGGGACACGGTCGGGCCGGTGGCGACCCCGCACGGCTGGACCTGGCACCACGTGGCGGGTTCGCGGCGCATGGAGCTGGTCCCGGTCGAGGTGAAGGCCCTGCTGCGGCATCACGCGGGCCTGGCGACGGCTCCGGTCGACCACGACAAGCGCGGGACGCGGCCGTTGCAGGAGGTGCGCCCGGCACACCTGGGGCTGCCCAAGTCGGTGGTGTCGGTCGCCGAGGAGCAGGTGCAGGGTGTCGAGGAGGACCTCGGCTACCGGCTGCCCGAGGCGTACCGCTCGTTCCTGAAGGCCGCGGGCGGCTGCGCGCCGGTGGGCGCGGGCCTGGACGTGGACCTCGGTCTGCTGGTGGACCAGCCGTTCTTCACGGTGCGTGAGGAGGCGGCGGTCAACGACCTGGTGTACGTCAACAAGTGTCTGCGGGACCACCTGACGAAGGACTACCTGTGCGTGGCCTTCGCCCAGGGCGGGCTGCTCGCGCTGAAGGTCAAGGGTGAGGGCATCGGCTCGGTGTGGTTCTCCCCGTACGACGATGCCCGTGACCGGGACGGCTGGTCGGTCCAGGAGCGCGTGGAGCGGTTGTTGCTGCCGTGCGGTGCTGATTTCGACGCCTTCCTCGAGAGGCTGGCCGGTAACCCGCCGGAGCTGGAGACGGTGGCCGGTCTGATGGTGGACGGCGGATTCGCACGTTCGGTTCCGGTGTCGGGTTCGGCACCGGTGGAGGGGTGAGCGCGCGATGGTGACGTTTGCGCAGGCGCAGGAGCGCGCCGAGGAGTGGATCAACGGGGACGTGCCCGCGTACCAGCACCGCGAGGTGCGCGTACGGGAGTTCGGGCTCGGGTTCGTGGTGTGGGCGGAGGACCGCGCGGCCGGTCCCGTGTCCGGGGGTGGGCGGCAGCGGCTGGTCATCGCGCGGGACAGCGGGGAGGTGACGCTGTGGCCGGGACTGCCGGTGGGTGAGGTGATCCGCCGGTACGAGGAGGAGTACGGGGCCGTGGCCGCGGCCGTTTCGGAGGCTTCGGTCCCGCAGCCGCGGATCGACTCGGAACAGACGTCGTTCATGCTCAGCCCGCCGGAGTGGCTGCAGGAGGCCGCGGACCGGGCGGGGATCGCGCCGAGGTCGACGCCCACGCCGGCTCCGGCCGCGCCCGCCGACGTCGTGGCCGGGCCTGAGCCCGCGTCGGCTCCCGAGGCACCGGCACCGGCGCCGGCGCCCGTCGAGGCCGTGCCGCTGAGGCGTGGGGGCGAGATCCCGTACGAGCCCACGGCCAACGACGGGGTTCCGGCGACGGGTTCCGCACCTGCCCCGGCTCCGGCCGCGCCCGCGGTGCCGATCGGTGCCACACCCTGGGCGGGCACCGATGTGAACTCCGGTACGGACGACGCCTCCGTACCGCTGCCCGCGACCGTGTTCGCGCCGCCGCTGTCCGGGTCGGACCTGGAGGACGCGCCGTCGTCCGGGGTGGCCCCGGAGGCGAAGACCACGCTGATGCCGGGCGGCAGCCAGCTGCCGAGGACTGCGGTCGTGCCGGCGCTGGGTTCGCCGGGGGACGCGGCGGGCGGCTCGCAAGGCGGTTCGCAAGGCGGTTCGCAGGGCGGTTCGGCTGCGAGTGACATCGCGGACGCGCCGACCAGCAAGGCCCGGATCTCCCGGCCGTCGACACCGTCGACGCCGCCGGGTCCGCCCGGTGCGCCCGCGGCTCCCGGTGGCGGGGCGCACCACGCCGCCACGATGCTGGCCGGACCCGGTGTCCCGCAGCCGCCCGGCCCGCCCGGCCCGCCCGGTGCTCCGGGCGCGGGTCAGCCGCCGGCGCCTCCCGGTCCGCCCGGTGCTCCCGGGTCGCTGGGCCGTGGGCTCGATCATGCCGCGACGATGCTGGCCGGTCCGGCCGTCACGGGTCAGCCGCCCGCGCCTCCCGGTCCGCCGGGTGCTCCGGGCGCGGGTGCGCCCCAGCCTCCCGGTCCTCCCGGTCCTCCCGGTCCGCCCGGTGCTCCCGGTGCTCCCGGGTCGCTGGGCCGTGGGCTCGATCATGCCGCGACGATGCTGGCCGGTCCGGCCGTCACGGGTCAGCCGCCGGCGCCTCCCGGTCCGCCCGGGGCCCCCGGGGCTCCCGGTGGCGGGGCCCATCACGCCGCCACCATGCTCGCGGGTCCCGGCGTACCGCAGCCTCCGGGTCCGCCCGGTGCGCCTGCGGCCCCCGGTGCGCCCGGCGCACCCGGTGGCGGGCTCGACCATGCCGCCACGATGCTGGCCGGCCCCGCCATGGTGCAGCCGCCCGGGCCCCCCGGCCCGCCGCCCGGCGTGCCCGGTGGCCCCGGTCCCGGCGCGGCGCAGCCCCCGGCCCCGACCGGTGCGCCCACCGTCGGCCCCGGCTACCAGGCCGTGCTCCGCTACCGTGCGCCCGACGGCTCCGAGCAGCAGCTCATCCGCCGCTCGGCGCCCGGCACCCCGCACCCGGAGTGGCAGATCCTCTACGAGCTGCGCGCCATGAACGTGCCGCCGCAGCAGGTGCTGGAGCTGCACACCGAGCTGGAGTCCTGTGAGCTGCCCGGCGGTTACTGCGCCCGGATGATCCGGGAGACCTGGCCGCAGGTGCGGATCACGAGCGTGGCCCCGTACGGCAAGGATCACGCGGGCCGTCAGCAGGGCATGCGGCACCTGCTCACGCACCAGGGCGAGCTGCACCAGGTGGCGGACGGTCCGGCGCGCCCCGCGCCGGTACGGGCGCCGCTGCCGCAGGTCCCGCTGCAGCCGGCGATCCCCCTGGAGGCGATCGCGCAGGAGCTGACGGCCGCGTTCGGTCCCCAGGGGGTGTTCCGCTTCGACCAGCGGGCGGTGTCCCGTCAGGGTGTGCCGGAGATCGTGGCGCAGACGCTGATGTGGTCGGGTCTGCCGGTCGATTTCGGGCCGTTCTTCTGGGCGCAGGCGGTGCCGGGCCAGCCGGTGCCGACGCTGGCCGAGCTGGCGCAGCAGCGGGGGGTGCAGCCGGCCTCGGACGCGGGCTCGTACCTCGTCGTCGGCAGCGACTTCGGCAAGGCGCTGTGCGTGCAGTACGGCACCGCGCACATCGTGGCGGTGCCGGTGGAAGGCGGCCCGGGAGGCGCTCCCGTACCGCCGCAGTTCGTGAATTCGAGCCTGCCGCAGTTCGCACGGTCCCTGGCGATGCTGGGTCACATGTGGCGGCTGCGCCAGCATCTGACGCCGGAGCAGGCGGGGCGCTGGACCGTCGATTTCCAGGCGAATCTGGCGGGGCTCGACAGCGCGGCGCTGTCCTCGCCGGAGAGCTGGTGGTCGGTGCTGCTGGAGCAGATGTGGGACGGACTGCTCTGACCGGCTGATCGAGTGATCGTGTGATCGGCTGGATGGCCGGGTCGGGACCTTCGAACAGGGTCTCGGCCCGGCCATTCCGGCTTCTGGGATCAAATGGCGCATCCTTGACGGGAATCCCCGCGAGAGAGGCGCATCCAGGATGAGTGCACCCTTTGCGACCGTGCGCGGTCGTGGCTACCGCATGGAAGAGGTCGACCGGTATCTCGCACGGCTCTCCGGGAGCCGGGACGAGGCCTGGGAGCGGGTGGCGCGGCTGACGGTCCTGGCCAAGCAGATGGAGGCGGACGCGGCGCGGCTGCGGGCGGCGGTCTCCGCGCTGGCTCCGCAGACGTACGACGAGCTGAGCGAGCGGGCCCGCCGGATCCTGCTGCTGGCGGAGGAAGAGGCGGACGCCGTACGGACGGACGCGCGGGTGGACGCCTCGGCGACGCTGGGCGCGGCCGAGGCACGCGCCGACCGGGTGGCGGAGCTCGCGCGGGGCGACGCGGAGGCGGTGCGCGAACAGACGGAGGTCCGGGCCCGGCAGGGACTGCTGCGGGCGCAGCGCGAGGCGGACGACGTGCGGTCGGCGGCGCGGGAGGACGCGGCGGCGTGGCGCGCGCAGGCGGCGGCCGCGCTGGCGGAGACGCGGCGGCGGGTGGAGGCGGAGCGGGCGGAGCGCGAGCAGGAGCAGGCGGAGCGCCGGGAGGCGGCGGAGCGGGAGCTGGCGGCGCGGGAGGCGGACCTGGAGGCGCGTCACGCGGAGCTGGAGCGGTACGCCGAGGCCCGTCTGGCGGAGGCGCGCCGGGAGTTCGCCGAGGCGGAGGAGTCGGCGCGGCACGGGCAGGAGGACGCGGAGGCGCGGGCCGCCGAGCTGGTCGCGCAGGCGCGGGTGGCGGAGGAGCGGATCGGGCGTGAGACGCGGGGGATCGTGCGGGAGCACGGGGAGGCGGCGGAGGAGATGCGGGCGCACATGAACCACGTCCGCTCCAGCCTGGCGGCGCTGACGGGCCGGGCTCCGGCGGAGGGCTAGGACATGGACGGTCCGGGGGCCGGGCGGGGCCGACACCCGGACGGTCCGCGTTCTAGCGGGTGCCCGACCTGAACAGGAGGTCCTCGATGGCGCCGAGGTCGCGGTTCCAGTACGTGACCCGGGCGTCGGACGCGACGTCGAGCGAGCCGATCTCCTTGGACAGGGCGACGTCCAGCATCGCCGACTCCTTGTTGCTGTGGAGGGCGCGGTCCTGGTAGCCGAGGGACACCGCCTCGACGGCGACCGTCCGCTCGCTCCCCCGGAAGAGGAACAGGCCCGCGTACGCCTTCTCCTTCGGCCCGATCGTGGCGATCGCCCGTGGAACGGAACCCATCGGGTCGAGCGGGCCGTCGATGGCGGGGCCGAAGCCGATGTACGGGTAGTGGTAGAGCGTGCAGGGCTTGTCGGTGAAGTTGGTGGCCGTGATGAGCAGGTGCTGCCCCGAGTCCTGGCGCCAGACCGATGTGGTGATCGACAGGTCGTTGTCGTTGCAGGCCACCGTGCCGTCGGTACCGGTACCGGCACTCGCACTCGCACCGGCACCGGCACTGGCGCCGGGCTGCGGCGTGCCGGCCGTGCCCGGCGTGCTCGGGGCGGTCGTCGGCGTGGCCGCCGGGGTCGGGGTGGTGGGGTTCTTGGTGTCCGCGATTCCTGGATTGCAGGCCGTGGACGAGAGGAGCGCGGCGAGGGCCGCGGCCCCGAGAGCGCGGGTTCTCCAACTGGTCCGGGCCGTGCGCATGGTGGCCCCCGTGTACGAACGGACTGGTCGATCGACCGGTTCAGTCCCCGGCGGAGCCGCTGGAGAGCCACTCCTGACGGACCGTTACGGACTCAGGCCGTGGCGGTGGCCGTTCCCTGACGGCCGGCGGTGGTGACCGCCGGACGGACATGGGTCAGGAGGAGGTCCAGGAAGCGGTCCGGGCGGCGGAGCGCGGCGAAGTGAGAGGCCCCCTCGATCAGTTCGAAGGCCTTGACCGGTGCCTCGACGGCGTCGAAGTACGCCTTGGCGCGCGCCGCCGGGGTGATCACGTCGAGCGCTCCCTGGAAGATGAAGAACGGCATCTCGAAGCGCGTTCCGTCGGCCAGGTCGTCGAACTCCGACGCTCCCTCGGTGACGGACTCCGAGAAGCTCTGACCGCCGAAGTACGCCTTGATCCGGCCGAGGGTGTAGAGCGGCGACAGCCACAGCGACCCGATGATCACCTTCTTGACCGTGTCCAGGGTCAGCGGGTCGCTGCCGGCGCACAGCTTGTCGTACGAGGACCGCTGCGCGGAGGTCCAGTGCCGGGGGTCGGATCCCATCGCCTCGATCGCCGCCACGTCCTTGGTCCTGCCGGCGGCCCGCAGCCGCTCCAGCGTGCCCTCGTAGGCGGAGGTGTCCCGGCCCGCCTCCTGGACGTTCTGGTCGGTGCCGACGTACGCGGAGTAGAGCTCGGGGTGGTTGCGGGCCAGCCGGAGGCCGAAGGTGGTGCCGAAGGAGCTCGGCATCAGCACCACCCGGTCCACGCGCATCCGGTCCAGGACGTACCGGGTGACCTCCAGGGCGTCCTCGTAGAGCCGGGCGAAGGTGACCGGTCCGCCCTGGTCCGCGGGGGCGTGGGCGAAGGTCAGGCCGGCGCCGCGCATGTCCCAGCGGACGAGGGTGAAGTGCTTCTCCCACTCCCGGGTGCGGGCTCCGTAGGGGGAGTTGGCCGCTCCGGGGCCGCCGTGGATCTCCAGGAGCACGGGGTTGGTGCGGTCCTCGCCGCGGATCGAGATCCACTGGTCGATTCCGCCGATGCGGACGAAGCCCTGCTCGTCGACGCCGGTCGGCGCGTCGATCCGCATGAGTGCGGCGTTCGCCGAGCGCCGCACGGCGCGGTGGCCGAGCAGCCCGGCGACGGGCGTGGCGATGACGGCGGTGGCGGCGGCGAGCATGACACCGAGCATTACTGTTTCCCCCAGACACTGTTTTGCTGACGAGGGGAAGACTACGTGATGCCGGCGATATGTAAAGCCCTGTCGTGTCAGGGGAGTTCGGTGAGGAACTCCTCGATCAGCGGGGCGATCTGCGGGAGGTGGGTCTCCAGGGCGAAGTGGCCCGCGCCCTCGAAGACGTGCACCTCGGCTTCCGGGGCGTCGCGGAGGTAGGCCTTCGCGCCCGCCGGGGTGAAGAAGGGGTCGCCCGCGCCCCACACGACCAGCACCGGGATCCGGGCGGCGCGCAGCCAGGCCTGCCAGGCGGGGTAGTGGGCGAAGTTCGAGGCGTAGTCGAAGGCGCGGTCGGCCTGGGCGTCGGCGCGGCCCGGCAGGGCGAGGTGGTGCACGTCGAGCGTCCAGCTGTCGGGGGAGAGGAGGCCGGTGTCGGCGACGCCGGTCTCGTACTGGAAGCGGGTGCCCTCCAGGGTGAAGAGCCCCCGGACGCGCTCCTCGTTGCCGGGGACCTCCCGGCGCAGTCCGGCGAACTCGTCGCCGACCCGGCGGGGCTCGCGGCCTGGCTGGCCGCGCAGGCCGGGCGGCTGACCCCCGTCGACGTCGTGGGCGAGGGCGAGGTGGCCGCCGTACGGGCCGTACGGGAGGCCGCGCGCCCGGCGCTCGACGCCGTGCGGCGCGGTGAGCGGCCCCCGGCCGGGGCGCTCACCGCGCTGAACGAGGCCCTGGCCGCGGCGCCCTCGCACCGCGTGCTGGCCTGGACGGGGGCGGGCGGGATCACCGCGGGCGCGCACCGGCCCGCGGATCCGGCCCGGCGGCTCGCGGCGGAGCTGGCCGAGGCGGTCGCGGAGCTGCTGACGGACCCCCGGGTGGCGCAGGTGCGCGCGTGCGAGGCCCACGACTGCGTCCTGCTCTTCTTGCCGGCGCACCCGCGGCGCCGCTGGTGCGTGGCATCGGTCTGCGGCAACCGGGCCCGGGTGGCCCGGTACTACGCCCGCCACAAGGGCGACTAGAAGACCTCCTGGAGCGGAGACCCGAGGAGCTGGTCCACGCCCGAGAGGGTGATGAAGCACAGGAGGGCCACCTCGCCCCGGTCCAGCCGGTGCGTCTCCCAGCCGTCGGCGCGGGTGCGCGCGAGCACCTCGTCCTCGCCGCCGGTCTCCCGGACGAGACGCATGTGGAAGGGGCGCGCCGTGAATGACAGGATCCGTCCGTCGTCGAGGCGGAAGCGGATGCCGCGGCGGCTCGGCCGCAGCGACCTGCCCGCGGCCCGCGCCGTGAACGGCACGCCGTCGAGGCGGCCGTGGACGCCGCGGCGCAGCCGCTTGCGGATGCCCTGCCACGGCAGCGCGGCGTCGTCGATCTCCAGGACGGTTTCCTCGCCCAGGAGGAACTGCCAGCGCTCCCACGCCTCGGCCCTGGCGCCGGCGGTCAGTCGCGGGCCGGGTTCCCGGAACAGCGTGTAGGTGCCGTAGGCCGTGGGGATCTCGGCGTGCCGCTCGCGTGCGTGCGCGGGCTGGAGCCACATCCGCCAGGGTGCGCGCCAGGACGGCTTCAGGAGGGACGGCACGGGTCAGCCCGCCGGCTGCGGCTGCGGCTGCGGCTGCTGCTGGGCGGGGAGGGGGGGCTTCGCCAGGGGCTCGTAGCGGTACGGGTCGCTGCGCAGGCCGCGTGCCGTGACGACCACCGTGAACGGGGTTGTCCCCGGGGTCGGGAGAGTGGCGGTCAGGGCGCCCGTCAGGGGGTCGGCCCGTGCCGGAACGGGGGCGTCGTCGACGGTGAGGAGGGTCGGCGGGCCCGCCGGGTCCGGGGCGAAACCGCCGCCCTCGACCGTCAGGCGGCCGTCCTCCAGCGCAACGTGCGTGATCACCGGATTGGCGCGGACGGCCATCTTGTTGACCAGGTAAGCGCCCGCCGGGGCGCCCGTCAGGGCCCACATCTCGGCAGGCAGGCGCGGGAGTCCGCCGCCCGCGTCCGCGAGGTAGAACAGCACCACGTACAGCATGGTGACCGCGCTGAGGGCGACGTACTGGAGGTCCACGAGGTCGGTGCGCCCGCTGTCGTTCGCGATCAGCTCCCGCAGCGGACGCCGGCCCGACGCCGTCGGCTTCGCGGCGGGCTTGGCCATGCTGCCGTGCTCCACGCGCAGGCCGACGACCGCCTTCGCGGCGATCAGCGCCACGTACGGGCCGCCGAGCAGCGGCAGGTAGACCGTCGTCAGGGTGGACAGCGGGCCGTCTGGGCCCCGGAAGTACGCGATGCCGCCGCCCGCGGTGAGCCCGTAGCCGAGGATCGCCAGCAGCAGCCAGACCAGGATCACCGTCCAGGCGAGGGCGAGCGCCGTCGAGGTGGAGAGGCGGCCGTCGCGGCCGGTGATGAAGCCCGGGCTGCGGCGGAGCCGCAGGCAGATCGGGCCGGCCAGCGCGGCCAGTAACGCGAGTGCGCAGAGTGCGGATGCCATGTCGTCGTCCCCCCGGAAACGGTCCTGGCACGAGGGTTACCCAATGGCCCGGCCATGACAAGGCGACTTTCCGCAGACGGTCTACTCCGCCTGCTGCTCGCGCAGTTCCGGCAGGACGGGGAACCGGCGCGGTGCCACCAGCAGCAGGACCAGCAGCGCGGCCACGGCGGCCGCCGTGGCGCCGAGGAAGATGTGCTCGACAGCGGCGGCCACGGCCTCGCGCAGGTAGCCGGCGGCGGCAGCGGGCAGCAGCTCCGGCCGGTCCAGTGCCTTCGCCACGTCGTCCAGGTGCTCCGGGAGGCCGGGTACGGGGGCGTCCGCCAGGCGCGCGGCGATGGTGGCATTGGCGACGGCGGCCAGCAGGGCGGCGCCCACGCTCTGGCCGACCTGCCGGCAGAACAGCACCGAGGCCGTCGTCGTCCCGCGCTCGGCCCAGCCCACGGTGGACTGGACCCCGACGATCAGCGGGAGCTGGAAGAGGCCGAGGGCGCCGCCCAGCAGCAGCATGATCAGTGCGGGCTGCCAGGGCCGGGCGGGGTAGGGCAGCAGGGTGAAGGAGAACAGGATCACCGCGGCCAGCGCGATCCCGACGGCCGCGGTGTCGCGGAAGCCGATGCGCCGGTAGACGTGCTGGCTGCAGGCGGCGGTGACGGGCCAGCTCAGGGTCATCACCGACATGACCAGGCCGGCACCGACGGGGCCGAGGCCCAGCACGGACTGCGCGTAGGTCGGCATGAACACCATGGGGGCGACCATCAGCAGGCCGAGCGCCCCCATGGCCAGGTTGACGGCGGCGATGGTGCGCCGGCGCCAGACCCAGCCGGGCAGGATCGGTTCCTCGGCCCGGCGTTCCACCCGGACCACGACGACGGCCAGCAGCGCGCTCGCGCCCAGCAGCCCGAGCGAGGGCGCGGACAGCCAGGGCCAGGCGACCCCGCCCTGGACGAGCGCGAAGAGCAGCAGTCCGCCGCAGGCGAAGACGGCGAGCGCCCCCGCCCGGTCGACCGGTCCCCGGCGCCCGGGCGACCGGACGGGCTCGGTCAGGTGACGGGCGATCATCCACAGGGCGAGTCCGGCCAGCGGCAGGTTGATCAGGAAGATCCAGCGCCAGTGCGCGTACGAGGCGAGCAGTCCGCCGAGCGCCGGGCCGGCCACGGCCGAGGTGGCCCAGACGCTGGACATCCGGGCCTGGATCCGCGGCCGTTCCCTGAGCGGGTAGAGGTCGGCGGCCAGGGTCTGGATCGTGCTCTGGAGGGCGCCGCCGCCCAGGCCCTGGACGATGCGGAAGGCGATGAGGGCGGCCATGTTCCAGGCGGACGCGCACAGCAGCGAACCGGCGAGGAAGAGGCCGATGCCGAAGAGCAGGACGGGCTTGCGGCCGAAGGTGTCGGACAGCTTCCCGTAGACGGGCAGGGTGACGGTCACCGCGAGCAGGTAGCCGGAGAAGAGCCAGGAGAAGACGGAGAATCCGCCGAGTTCGCCCACGATCTGCGGGACGGCGGTGGCCACGATGGTGCTGTCCAGGGCGACGAGGGCCATGCCGAGCATCAGCGAGGCGACCACCGGGGCCGGCGGTCGTGCGGCCGGCTCGGCCGCGGGCGCGCCGCCGGCCGCGTCCTCAGCTGGAGCCCCGGCCCCGGTGGTATCGGCCGCGGGCCCCGAGGGTATGCCGTCCGGGCCCGCGCCGGTGCTCTCCGCCGATGCCACCCAGATTCCTTCCCCCTGCACGTAACTGCGGGGAACACCATCTCACCGCCGGGTGGCGGGCGGTATCCCCCAGGGTTCGTACGCCGAAGGGTGCAGATCCCCTAAGGGTCCCTCCGCACAACGGGCCAGGGGTCGTTCCTCCCGGCGGAGGACGTGAGCGGCCCGGGCGTCTCCTTAACTGGAACCTACGCACCACAGGCCGGGGGGTGGGGTTAACCCCCGGGCGGATACGGCGATGGGCACCAGCGCGCCGCGCCTCCGCCCGGCGGAGACTTCATGACGGCGACGAGCGCACAGTCGCACACCGACGCGGACGTACGCAGGCGCCTGCACATGCACGCAGGCCCGCACACGCACGCACACGCACGCACGCACGCACACGCACGCACACGCACGCATTCGAAGAGGGAGAAAGACCGTGACAACGGCTATGACCGAAACCAGGCACGGGGGTACTGGAGGGCATGCAGCCGTCGCGGCCCGGGCGCGCAAGGTCGTCAAGGCCTACGGCTCCGGGGAGACGCGTGTCGTCGCCCTCGACGACGTCGACGTGGACATCATGAGCGGCCAGTTCACCGCGATCATGGGTCCCTCAGGCTCCGGCAAGTCCACGCTGATGCACTGCCTCGCCGGTCTCGACACGGTGACCAGCGGCCAGATCCACCTGGACGACACCGAGATCACCGGGCTGAAGGACAAGAAGCTCACGCAGCTGCGCCGCGACCGGATCGGCTTCATCTTCCAGGCCTTCAACCTGCTGCCCACGCTCAACGCCCTGGAGAACATCACGCTCCCCATGGACATCGCGGGCCGCAAGCCCGACGCGGAGTGGCTGAACCGGGTCGTGGAGACGGTGGGCCTCGCCGGCCGGCTCAAGCACCGTCCGACCGAGCTCTCCGGCGGCCAGCAGCAGCGCGTGGCGGTCGCCCGCGCCCTCGCCGCCCGCCCGCAGATCATCTTCGGCGACGAGCCGACCGGAAACCTGGACTCCAGGGCGGGCGCCGAGGTCCTCGGCTTCCTGCGTCGCTCGGTGGACGAGCTCGGCCAGACGATTGTCATGGTCACGCACGACCCGGTGGCGGCCTCCTACGCGGACCGCGTCATCTTCCTGGCCGACGGAAAGATCGTCGACGAGATGTACGGTCCCACCGCCGACCAGGTCCTGGACCGCATGAAGGACTTCGACGCGCGCGGGCGGACCTCATGAGCAACACCGTCCTGAAGACCTCGCGGCGCAACTTCGTCGCCCACAAGGGACGGATGGCGCTCTCCGCCGTCGCGGTCATGCTCTCCGTCGCCTTCGTCTGCGGCACCCTGGTGTTCACCGACACCATGAACACCACCTTCGACAAGCTGTTCGCCGTCACCAACTCCGATGTGACCGTCACACCGAAGGAGGCCGAGGAGGGGGAGGAGACCCCGCAGCGCGGCCGCCCCGAGGTCCTGGCGGGCTCGGCCGTCGAGCAGGTGCGCAAGGCCGAGGGCGTCAAGAGCGCCGAGGGCGGCGTCGTGTCGATGTCCGTCACGGTCGTCAACACCAAGAACGAGAACCTGGGCTCGACCACCGGCGCCCCGACCATCGCGGGCAGCTGGAACGACAACGAGCACAAGTCCATGAAGATCACCTCGGGCAACGCTCCGCGCGGCCCGACCGAGATGATGGTCGACGCCGACACCGCCGAGAAGCACCACCTGAAGCTCGGTGACGAACTGCGCACGATCACCATCACCGGCGACATCCGCGCCCGGATCACCGGTATCGCCACCTTCACCGTGACCAACCCGGGCGCGGCCGTCGTCTACTTCGACACGGCCACCGCGCAGCAGGCGCTGCTCGGCTCCCCCGGCTCCTTCACGCACGTCAACGTCACCGCCAAGGACGGCGTGAGCGACGAGCAGCTCAAGCGGAACGTCACCGCCGCCGTCGGCGCGGACACGTACAAGCTGCAGACCGCCAAGGAGGCCGCGGACGCCAACCGCCAGGACGTCGGCTCCTTCCTCAATGTCATGAAGTACGTGATGCTCGGCTTCGCCGGGATCGCCTTCCTCGTCGGCATCTTCCTGATCTTCAACACCTTCTCGATGCTGGTGGCCCAGCGCACCCGCGAGATCGGCCTGATGCGCGCCATCGGCGCCGACAGCGGGCAGATCCTGAAGTCCGTGGTCTTCGAGGCCTTCCTCCTCGGGATCGTCGGCTCGGTCCTGGGTATCGGCGCCGGCATCGGCCTCGCCATCGGCCTGATGCAGCTCATGGGCTCCATGGGCATGCACCTGTCCACCGACGACCTGACGATCGCCTGGACCACCCCGGTCATCGGCCTCTACCTCGGCATCAAGGTCACCGTCGTCTCCGCCTTCATCCCGGCCCGCCGGGCCGGCAAGGTCTCCCCGATGGCCGCGCTGCGCGAGTCCGGCACCCCGGGCGACAAGAAGGCCGGCGTCGTCCGCGCCGTCCTCGGCCTGGTCCTCACCGGCATCGGAGGCGCGGGGATCTACCTCGCCACCGCCGCCGAGGAGGCCGGACCGGGATCGCTCTGGCTGGGCCTGGGCGTCGTCTTCAGCCTCATCGGCTTCATCGTGATCGGCCCGCTGCTCGCCGCGGGCGTGGTGCGGGTGCTCTCCGGCGTGGTGCTGCGGCCCTTCGGGTCCGTGGGCCGGCTCGCCGAGCGCAACGCCCTGCGCAACCCGCGCCGCACCGGTGCCACCGCCGCCGCGCTGATGATCGGCCTCGCGCTGGTCGCCTGCCTGTCGGTGGTCGGCTCCTCGATGGTGGCCTCCGCGACCGAGGAGCTCGACAAGTCGGTCGGCGCGGACTACATCGTCAACTCCGAGACCGGCCAGCCGGTGCTGCCGCAGGCCGAGCAGGCCCTGCGCGGCACCAAGGGCCTCGACCACGTCACCGCCTACCGCGAGGTGCCGGCCAAGGTCACCGCTCCCGACGGCACCACCGTGGAGGAGGGACTCGGCGCCACCGACCCGACGTACGCCAAGGACATCCGGCGCAAGATGGTCGCCGGCGAGCACGCCGCCGCGTACGGGGCGAACGCGATGTCGGTCGGCTCCGAGTACGCCGCCAAGCACGGCGTCAAGGCCGGCGACGAACTGACGGTCGCCTTCACCGGCGGCAGCACGGCCAAGCTGAAGGTCGCCGCGATCACCAGCGACGAGGGCAACATCGACAAGGGCATGAAGTACATCAGCACCGAGACGGCCCGGGCCCACGTCCCGGCCGACCAGCTGCCGCTGCCCTTCATGCTGCTGGCCAGCGCGCAGGACGGTAAGTCCGACGCCACCGCGTACGAGTCGGTCAAGGCGGCGATGGCCGAGTACCCGCAGTACAAGGTGCGCAACCAGACCGACTACAAGCAGGCCCTGCAGGACCAGGTCGGCCAGCTGCTGAACATGGTCTACGGGCTCCTCGGCCTCGCGATCGTCGTCGCGGTCCTGGGCGTCGTGAACACCCTGGCCCTCTCGGTGGTCGAGCGGACCCGCGAGATCGGCCTGATGCGCGCCATCGGCCTCTCCCGCCGCCAGCTGCGCCGCATGATCCGCCTGGAGTCGGTGGTCATCGCCCTCTTCGGCGCCCTGCTCGGCCTCGGGCTCGGCATGGGCTGGGGGATCGGCGCGCAGCAGCTGCTGGCGCTCCAGGGCCTGAAGGTGCTGGAGATCCCGTGGCCGACGATCCTCGGGGTGTTCGCCGCCTCGGCCTTCGTAGGCCTGTTCGCCGCCCTGGTCCCGGCCTTCCGGGCAGGGCGGATGAACGTACTGAACGCGATCGCGAGCGAGTAACCGGCCCGCGTTCGTTCGGGGGAATGCCGGTCCGGGACCTCAGGGTCCCGGACCGGCGTCGTTTCCGGGCCGGCTCTCCCGTCACTGCCGCTGCATCAGGACGATGCCGCCGGCCTCACCCACCAGGGTGAACCGCTCGTCGGGGTGGAGCTGGCGGGCGTAGCCGGTCGGGTCCTCGCCGGCCCACTTGGAGGAGTTGTCGATGGTGATCCAGTCGGGGACCACGCCCTTGCTGCCGCCGATCCACAGCACGCGGCAGCGGGAGGTCAGCCGGGTCAGCGGGGTGGTGTCGGCCTCCACCGTGGCCCCGTCGGGGATCCGGTCCAGGAGCCGCTCGATCGCGGTGACCCGCTCGGGCTTCTCGTACGTACGGGCCTCCGCGAGCTTGGCCGTCGGCATGGCGGTCGCGCTCAGGGCGAGGGCGGCGGCCAGGACGGCGGTCGGCAGCTGCAGGGCGTACGAGCGCAGCCAGGGCCGCTCGCTCCGCCGGACGGTGTCGATGGCGTCGACCAGGGCGAGGGCCACGACGGGCATCAGGACGGCGCTGTAGTGCCAGTCGGTGGACCAGTAGTGGTCGTCCCCGGACAGGAACCGCCAGCCGAGGGTGGGCGCGGCCACCAGGAGCAGCGGCGAGCGCAGCGCGAGCAGCCCGGAGGTGGGGATCAGCACCCACGCCAGGGTGGTGAGCTTGGTGCCGATGCCGCCGAGCGGACCCGCGCCGTCGATCTTGTCCCAGTAGCCGTATCCCGCCGTGGCGAAGGCCGGTATGAGGACGGTGAACACCAGGACGGCGAAGACACAGGCCGCGGCGGCGACGCCGAGCGCGGTCAGGGCGGTCCGCCGGTTGCCGTCGCGGGCCCGCCAGGCCACCACCACGGCCAGTGCGGCGAGCGTGAAGCCGAGGTCCTCCTTGACGAGGACCAGCGGCAGCCCCCACAGCAGGGCGGCCCGCCAGCGCCGGGCGAGCACCGCCTCCAGGGCGAAGGCCAGCAGGGGCACGGCGAAGGCGATCTCGTGGAAGTCGAACTCGACGGCCCGCTGGATGCCCCAGGAGAGCCCGTACGCGATGCCGACGGCGAGCCCGCGGGCCCGGCCGAGGAAGCGTACGGCCGCCCGGGTGACGGGCACGGCGGACAGCGCGAACAGCGCCGACTGCACGACCAGCAGGGTGACGGGCCCGGGGAAGACCCGGTAGACGGGGGCGACGAGCGCGATGATCGGGCTGAAGTGGTCCCCGAGGATGTTGGCCCCCGGCCCCTTCAGGTCGGCGACGGGCTCCTGGAGGTGCGCGTACGCGCGGATCGCCTGCTCGAAGATTCCGAGGTCCCAGGAGGCCCAGTCCATCCGCCGGAACCGCCCGACGGACAGGATGAGGTAGACGGTGAACAGAGCGGCGGCCACCAGCCAGGGCGGCGCCCAGGCGTACCGGTCCGGCTTCGCGGATGCCGGTACCACCGGCGCCGGGCGGGCTATCGCATCGCTCGTCACGGACTCGTGCTCCTCCGGAGGCAGTGTCTCCCCGGCGGAAGACGACACGGCGAGCTCGGACAGTCAGAACAGGAACATCGTAAAGCGGCGCGAGGGGCGTCGTCGTAGGGTGGGAACCCCCGGCCCGTGCGACGTGTCGGGCCCTTCGCGTTGCCCTCGCACCGCACTGCTCCACCGCACCGCACACCTTCAGACCTTCACCGGACGGAAAGCCTCTTTCATGAGCCTGCACGGACTGCTCGACGCCGTCACCCGTGATGCCGCCCTCACCGAGGCGGTCACCGCGGCCGGGGACGGCAAGCGCATGCACGTGGACCTGGTCGGCCCCGCCGCTGCGCGGCCCTTCGCGATCGCCGCGCTGGCCCGGCAGACCGGGCGGACCGTGCTGGCGGTCACCGCCACCGGGCGCGAGGCCGAGGACCTGGCCGCCGCGCTGCGCTCCTTGCTGCCGCCCGACGAGGTGGTGGACTACCCGTCCTGGGAGACGCTCCCGCACGAGCGCCTCAGCCCGCGCAGCGACACCATGGGCCGCCGGCTCGCCGTCCTGCGCCGCCTGGTGCACCCGAGCAAGGACGACCCGGCGGCGGGCCCGGTGAGCGTGCTCGTGGCGCCCATCCGGTCCGTGCTCCAGCCGCAGGTCAAGGGGCTCGGGGAGCTGGTCCCGGTCAGCCTGCGGCAAGGCGGCGGCGCCGACCTCGGCGAGATCACCGAGGCGCTGGCCGCGGCGGCGTACGCGCGGGTCGAGCTCGTCGAGAAGCGCGGGGAGTTCGCCGTGCGCGGCGGCATCCTGGACGTGTTCCCGCCCACCGAGGAACACCCGCTGCGCATCGAGTTCTGGGGCGACGAGGTCGAGGAGATCCGCTACTTCAAGGTCGCCGACCAGCGCTCCCTGGAGATCGCCGAGCACGGGCTGTGGGCCCCGCCCTGCCGCGAGCTGCTGCTGACCGACGCGGTACGGGAGCGGGCCGCGGCCCTCGCCGAGGCCCACCCCGAGCTCGGCGAGCTGCTCCACAAGATCGCCGAGGGGATCGCCGTGGAGGGCATGGAGTCCCTCGCCCCGGTCCTCGTCGACGAGATGGAACTGCTGATCGACGTGCTGCCCGCCGGGTCCATGGCCGTGGTCTGCGACCCCGAGCGGGTCCGGACCCGGGCCGCCGACCTCGTCGCGACGAGCCAGGAGTTCCTGATGGCCTCCTGGGCGGCCACCGCGGGCGGCGGCGAGGCCCCCATCGACGTCGGCGCGGCCTCCCTGCGCGGGATCGCCGAAGTCCGCGACCGGGCCCGCGAGCTGGACATGATGTGGTGGTCGGTGTCCCCCTTCGCCGCCGACGAGAGCGCGGGCGGCAGCGACACCCTCAAGCTCGGCATGCGCGCCCCGGAGGCGTACCGCGGCGACACCGCCCGGGCGCTGGCCGACACCAAGGGCTGGATCGCCGACGGCTGGCACACCGTCTACCTCACCGAGGGCCACGGCCCGGCCGCCCGTACCGTCGAGGTGCTCGGCGGCGAGGGCATCGCGGCCCGGCTGGAGCCGGAACTGCGCGCCCTGGAACCGAGCCTGGTCCACGTCGCCTGCGGCTCGATCGACAACGGCTTCGTCGACCCGGTGCTGCGCCTGGCCGTCCTCACCGAGACCGACCTGACCGGCCAGCGCACCGCCACCAAGGACCTCGGCCGGATGCCGACCCGGCGCCGCAAGACCATCGACCCGCTGACCCTGGAGGCCGGCGACTACATCGTCCACGAGCAGCACGGCGTGGGCCGCTACGTGGAGATGGTCCAGCGCACGGTGCAGGGCGCCACCCGCGAGTACCTGCTGGTGGAGTACGCGCCGGCCAAGCGCGGCCAGCCCGGCGACCGCCTCTACATCCCCACCGACCAGCTGGAGCAGGTCACCAAGTACGTCGGCGGCGAGGCCCCGACCCTGCACCGGCTCGGTGGCGCCGACTGGACCAAGACCAAGGCGCGCGCGAAGAAGGCGGTCAAGGAGATCGCCGCCGACCTCATCAAGCTCTACAGCGCGCGCATGGCGGCCCCCGGCCACACCTTCGGGCCGGACACCCCCTGGCAGCGCGAGCTGGAGGACGCCTTCCCGTACGCGGAGACGCCCGACCAGCTCACCACCATCGCCGAGGTCAAGGAGGACATGGAGAAGTCGGTCCCGATGGACCGGCTGATCTGCGGTGACGTCGGCTACGGCAAGACCGAGATTGCTGTGAGAGCCGCATTCAAAGCGGTCCAGGACGGCAAGCAGGTCGCCGTCCTCGTCCCGACGACGCTCCTCGTGCAGCAGCACTTCGGCACCTTCTCCGAGCGCTACAGCCAGTTCCCCGTCAAGGTGAAGGCGCTCTCGCGCTTCCAGAGCGAGAGCGAGTCCAAGGCCACCCTGGAGGGCCTCCAGGAGGGCTCGGTGGACGTGGTCATCGGCACCCACCGCCTGTTCTCGCAGGAGACCCGGTTCAAGGACCTCGGCCTGGTCATCGTCGACGAGGAGCAGCGCTTCGGCGTGGAGCACAAGGAGCAGCTGAAGAAGCTCCGCGCCAACGTGGACGTGCTCACCATGTCCGCGACCCCGATCCCGCGCACCCTGGAGATGGCGGTGACCGGCATCCGCGAGATGTCGACGATCACCACCCCGCCGGAGGAGCGGCACCCGGTCCTGACCTTCGTCGGCCCGTACGAGGAGAAGCAGATCGGCGCGGCCGTCCGCCGCGAGCTGCTGCGCGAGGGCCAGTGCTTCTACATCCACAACCGGGTCGAGTCCATCGACCGGGCGGCCGCCAAGCTGCGCGAGATCGTGCCCGAGGCGCGGATCGCGACGGCCCACGGCCAGATGTCGGAGCAGGCCCTGGAGCAGGTCGTCGTCGACTTCTGGGAGAAGAAGTTCGACGTGCTCGTCTCGACCACGATCGTCGAGTCGGGCATCGACATCTCCAACGCCAACACCCTGATCGTGGAGCGCGGCGACAACTTCGGCCTGAGCCAGCTGCACCAGCTGCGCGGACGCGTCGGGCGCGGCCGCGAGCGCGGGTACGCGTACTTCCTGTACCCGCCGGAGAAGCCGCTGACCGAGACCGCGCACGAGCGGCTCGCGACGATCGCCCAGCACACCGAGATGGGCGCCGGCATGTACGTGGCGATGAAGGACCTGGAGATCCGCGGCGCGGGCAATCTGCTCGGCGGCGAGCAGTCCGGTCACATCGCGGGCGTCGGCTTCGACCTCTACATCCGGATGGTCGGCGAGGCCGTGGCCGACTACCGGGCCGCGGTCGAGGGCCAGGTGGAGGAGGAGCCGCCGCTGGAGGTCAAGATCGAGCTCCCGGTCGACGCGCACGTCCCGCACGACTACGCGCCGGGCGAGCGGCTGCGCCTGCAGGCGTACCGGTCCATCGCCTCCGCCAACTCCGAGGCGGACATCAAGGCCGTACGGGAGGAGCTCACCGACCGCTACGGCAAGCTGCCGGAGCCGGTGGAGAACCTGCTGCTGGTGGCCGGGCTGCGGATGCTGGCCCGGGCCTGCGGGGTCGGGGACATCACCCTGCAGGGCAACAACGTCCGGTTCGGGCCGGTGGAGCTGCGCGAGTCGCAGGAGCTGCGGCTCAAGCGGCTCTACCCGGGGACGGTGCTCAAGTCCGCCACCTCGCAGGTGCTGGTCCCGCGCCCGAAGGCGGGCAAGATCGGCGGGAAGCCGGTGGTCGGGCGGGAGCTGCTGGCCTGGACGGGGGAGTTCCTCACCACCATCCTCGGCTCGTAGCGCCGTAGCGCCGTAGCGCCGTAGCGCCGTAGCGGCTGCGGTGACCACGTGAACGGCCGTGGGGGGGGGGGGGGGGGGCCCCCCCCCCCCCCCGCCTTCTCGTTTTCTGTTTCGCCCCCACCTTTCATCCTTCCCCCCCTCCCCCCCCCC
>NZ_JBVIWA010000025.1:0-83758 GCF_055595065.1 Streptomyces sp. NPDC040545 | reverse complement strand
TCCGTCCTGAGTCCCTACTCCCAGCCTCACTCTCCCCCCCCCCCCCCCCTCACCCCCCCCCTCCCCCCCCCCCCCCCCCCCCCCCCCCCCACGGCCGTTTGCGCGTGCGCGGCTCAGCCCAGCTTGTCGGCGTCTATGACGTCCTCGCCGGCCGGGACCTGGGCCTGGACCGGCTTGTCGAAGCCCGAGAAGGAGATCTCGGCCGGCTCCTTGCCGGTGACGCCCGCCTTGAGCAGGTACGGCGTGCCCTCGGTGGCCACGTGCAGGGTCTCGGTGCCCTCATCGGTCTTCGTGGTCAGGGTGAGGGCCTTCTGGCCGCCGACCGAGGTGACCTTGCCCTTCTCGGCGCCCTTGCTGTCGTCGAACTCCTTGAGCAGCTCGTCCAGGTCGCACAGGGAGGCGAGCTCCTTGGCGTCGGCGTCCGAGGTCTTCGACTTCAGCCAGTGGCCCGCCAGCTGCTTGACCGCCTCGTCCGCCTCCGCCTTGGGCAGGTCCTTCGTCTGCGAGCGGTAGAAGGGCTCGTCCGCCTTGATGAACACGAACTCGGAGTTGCGGATCAGCTCGAAGGAGCCCTCCTGGCCGGCGATCGTGCCCCGGCAGTCGCCGGCCTTGCTGACGGCCATGTTCAGCTCCATCGGCTTGCCCTCGTCCCAGACCTTGCCGCTGACGGTGAGCGAGGCGGCGCCGCGCAGGGCGTCCACGGACTTGTCCGCCACCTCGGAGCCGGACAGGTCCGCGAACGGGCCGGACGCGAAGCATCCGGTCAGGCCGAGGGCGGCGGCGCAGGCGAGGGCGGCGGTGGCGGTGAAGCGGTGAGCGGTGCGCATGGGGACTCTCTAGGGCAGCTGGGAAGGCGGGGGAAAGGACGATCGAAGGAGAAGCGGACGAGTGTATTCCGTTTTGGCCGGACGGCGACGGTCCGGCCGGTGAAGACGCACTGATCACAGCAGATTCCCGTGAACCGAGTCAACACGATTCACGGAAGTTCTTGGGTTCACGCTGTGAATCGGTCTCTCGGGTGTGAGCGGGTATGCTCCCCGGCATGCCCGAGGAGAACGCCGCAGCAGAGGTCGCCGCAGCAGAGGTCGCCGCGGCCGAAGTCACCGCGGCCGAGGTCGCCCGTCTGGCCGGAGTGGGCCGCGCGGCCGTGAGCAACTGGCGGCGCCGCCACGCCGACTTCCCCAAGCCCGTCGGCGGCACCGAGACCAGCCCCTCCTTCTCCCTGGACGAGGTCGAGCACTGGCTGCGCGCCCAGGGCAAGCTCGCCGAGGTCCCGCTGCGCGAACGCGTCTGGCAGCAGATCACCGCCCACCCCGGCGGGGCCGTCACCGCACTCGTCAAGGCGGGCGCCGCCCTGCTCGTCGTACGGGACCGGCCCGCCGACTGGCTGGAGCTGACCGCCGTCTCCGACGCGCGCATGGCCACCCAGCTGCGGCCCGTCCTCGACCAGGTGCTCGGCGCGCGCCTCGGGCCCGGCCACGCGCTCGCCGGGATCCCGCTCCGCCCGGCCACCATGCCGCTGCTGCGGGCCGCCGCCGAACTCGCCGCCGGACTCGGCGCCCGCCAGGCCTTCGAGTTCCTCCTCGGGCGCCACCTCGACGCCAACCCCCGCCAGTACACGCTCACCCCGGACGGCCTCGCCGGGCTCATGGCCGCCCTCGCCGGGCCCTCCTCCCGCACCGTCCTCGACCCCGCCTGCGGCACCGGCACCCTGCTGCGGGCCGTCCCCGGCGCCACCGCCCTGTACGCCCAGGACTCCGCGCCCGAACTCGCCGCCCTCGCCGCCCTGCGCCTCGCCCTGAACGGAACGCCCCAGGTCCGCGCGGCCGCCGCGGACAGCCTGCGGGCCGACGCCTTCGCCCAGGACACCGTCGACGCCGTGCTCTGCCACCCGCCGTTCAACGAACGCGGCTGGGGGCACGAGGAACTGGCCTACGACCCGCGCTGGGAGTACGGCTTCCCGGCCCGCACCGAATCCGAACTCGCCTGGGTCCAGCACGCCCTGGCCCACCTGCGCGAGGGCGGCACCGCCGTACTGCTCATGCCGCCCGCCGTCGCCGCCCGCCGATCCGGCCGCCGCATCCGCGCCGACCTGCTGCGCCGCGGCGCGCTGCGGGCCGTCGTCGCGCTCCCGGCCGGCGCCGCGCCCCCGTACGGGATCCCCCTGCACCTGTGGGTGCTGCGCCGGCCCGCCCCGCACGCGGCGCCCCCGGCCGGGCTGCTGCTCATCGACACCGCGGCCCTCGCCGCCGACACCCCGGTCCGGTCCGCCTGGCCCGCCGTGCACGGCGCGGTGGAGGACGCCTGGAGCGCGTACGACCGCACTGGCTCGGTCGCGCAGACGCCGGGCGTCAGCCGGGTCGTCCCCGTCATCGAGCTGCTGGACGACGACGTGGACCTCACCCCCGCCCGCCACCTGCCCCCGCCGGCCGCCGGTGGCGGTCCGGCCGAACTGACCGCCGTACGGGAGCGGCTCGGCGAGACCCTCGGCCGGGCCGCCCGGCTCACCCCGCCGCCCGCGGCGGCGCCCGCCGGGGGCCCGGCCCGGCCGCCGACGACCACCGTCGGCGAACTCGCCCGCGCCGGAGCCCTGGAACTGCACACCGGCACCGGTGGCGGAAGCGGCTCGGCCCCCGTCCTCACCGAACAGGACGTCTACACCGGGGGCGGCCCGTCCGGCACCCTGGTGCCCACCGCCGACGAGCCCCTGCTCACCGCCCCCGGCGACGTACTCGTCCCCCTCGTCGGCGGCGCGGCCATCGCCCGGGTCGTCGACGAGGCCGCCGCGGGCGCGGTACCCGGCCGCGGCCTGGCCCTGCTGCGCCCCGACCCCGACGCCCTCGACCCGTGGTTCCTGGCCGGATTCCTGCGCGGCACCGCCAACACCCGCCGCGCCAGCAGCCACGCCTCCACCGCCACCCGGCTCGACGTACGCCGGCTCCAGCTGCCCCGGCTGCCCCTGGCGCAGCAACAGAGCTACGGGCTCCGCTTCCGCGCGCTCGCCGAGTTCGAGGACGCGCTACGGCTGGCGGGGCGGCTCGGCGAACAGCTCGTCCAGGGTTTCCACGACGGCCTCTCCGACGGCACGGTCACGCCGGAGTGAACGGCCGTGCAGCGACCGTGCAACGGTTGCGCGCATCCCCTCACCCCTGGCCGGGAACGCTGTATACCCTCAGACCCGAAACTTCTTCCGCACGGCCCGTCAGGAGCAGCGATGCACGGCCCCGGCCTTCCGCCGCAGCACGGCCCCCAGTCCGATTCGGGGGGTGTGATGGCATTGCGCGTGGTGTTCGTGCTGCTGCCCATCCTCAGCTGCGGCTTCCTCGCCTGGGGGTCGTTGCTGCGGCTCGCCCTGGTCACCCGCAAGTCCCGTGA
Source organism: Streptomyces sp. NPDC040545 (assembly GCF_055595065.1). Lineage (NCBI taxonomy): Bacteria > Bacillati > Actinomycetota > Actinomycetes > Kitasatosporales > Streptomycetaceae > Streptomyces > Streptomyces sp. NPDC040545. Next base: position 80,383 of record NZ_JBVIWA010000025.1, on the reverse strand, counting down.
CTGGGCGCTGATGGTGGCCAGCGGTGTGCTCGCCGTCGTGTGGATGACGCTCATCCAGGTCGACCCCACGCCCGAAGTCAACGGCTGGCAGGGCAATCTGGGGGCCGGCGGCTCGATCTTCACCGGTTTCGCCATCTGCGTGTACTTCCTCGTCGCCGACATCAAGCACCACGAGGCCCGGCGCACGGCCCCGACCGCGCAGTGGTACCCGGCGCAGTCCGCCCCGTACGTCCACCCGCAGCCGTCCGGACCCGCCTACGGGTACCCGCCCGCCACGGCCACCACCCGGCCCTCCACCCCGACGCCGACCCCCGCGCCGACGCCGGCGCCCCCGCAGGTGCCGCCGCAGCCGACGCCGCCCCCGCGCATCGGGCAGGTCCGTGCCGAGCTCGACGAGCTCAGCGAGCTGCTGCGCAAGCAGACCCCGCCGGCCGGCGGCCCCCGCCACGACCCCCACCAGACCCCGTTCCAGGACCCGCAGCAGTGACCGACCGGCTCATCGGCGACCGCTACCAGCTCGCGACCATCCTCGGCCAGGGCGGTATGGGCCAGGTCTGGACCGCCTACGACCGGCGCCTCGACCGCCGCGTCGCCGTCAAACTGCTGCGCCCCGACAAGGTCGCGGGCCCCGGCACGGTCGCCGAGGAACTGCGGCGCCGCTTCGTGCGCGAGTGCCGGGTCACCGCGCAGGTCGACCACCCCGGCCTGGTCACCGTCCACGACGCGGGCAGCGACGGCGACGAACTCTTCCTCGTCATGGGCTACGTGGAGGGCGCCGACCTCGCCGACCACCTCGCCGAGCACGACCCCTACCCCTGGCAGTGGGCGGTCGCCGTCGTCGCGCAGCTGTGCTCGGTCCTGTCGGCCGTGCACGCGGTGCCGATCGTGCACCGGGACCTGAAGCCGCGCAACGTGATGGTCCGTCCGGACGGCACCGTGCTCGTCCTGGACCTCGGCGTGGCCTCGGTGATGGACACCGACACCACCCGCCTCACCAGCACCGGCTCGCCCATCGGCAGTCCCGCGTACATGGCGCCCGAGCAGGCCATGGGCGGCGCCGTCGGCCCGTACACCGACCTGTACGCCCTCGGCGTGCTGCTGTACGAACTCCTCAGCGGCAACGTCCCGTTCGCCGGGTCCACCGCCCTCGGCGTTCTGCACCGCCACCTGTACGAGCCCCCGCTCCCGGTCCGCCAGATGCGCCCGGAGATCCCGCCGGAGCTGGAGAAGCTCCTGCTCCACCTCCTCGCCAAGGACCCGCAGGACCGGCCCTCCTCCGCCCAGGAGGTCTACGAGGCCCTGGCCCCGCTGCTTCCCGCCCGAGGCAGCCGCACCCCGTCCGGCCCGCTCGACCCGACCCGGCCCTTCCTGCGCCCGCAGGCACCCTGGCCGGACCGGGCCGCGGTCGTCCCTCCCCGGCCGAGCACCCCGCCCGCGCCGCCCAAGGCCGACGTCCCCGGCGCCGTGGACGAGGCCCGCAAGCTCCTGGACGAGGGGCGGCTCACCCAGGCCGTGGACATCCTCGGCGGCATCCTCCCGGCGGCCGCCGCCGAGCACGGGGAGCACTCGCCGGTGGTCCGCTCCCTGCGCAAGCAGTACGCCGCCACGCTCATGGACGACGGTCAGTACCGGCGCGCCCTGCCGGAACTGCGCCGCCTCGCCGACGAGTTCCCGGCCGGGGACCCCCAGTCGCTGCGCTTCCGCTACGACTCGGCCCAGTGCCTGGAGCAACTGGGCGAGCCGGCCGCCGCCCTGGCGGAGTACCGCTCGCTGCTTCCGTTCTTCGAGAACCACTACGCCAATCCGGACCCGGGTCTGCCGCTGGAGGTCCGCCGCCGGATAGCCCACCTGCTGCTCTCCCTCGGCGACCGCCAGGCGGCCCACGACACCCTGGCCCGGCTGCTGTTCGACGCGGAACGGCTGCACGGCCCGGCCCACCCCTTCCCGGCCGAGATCCGCCGCACCCTGCACTGGCTCAGCCAGGTCCGCTGACGGAGCGGGCGGCGCGGCGGGCCCGGCCCCGCAGGGCCGCGGCCAGCAGGATCCCCAGCGCGCCGGCCAGGGCCGCCAGCCCCGGGACCAGACCAGGCGGGCGGAACGCGCAGTTCACCCCGGTGGTGCCGGGGGAGAGCGGGATCGCCACCAGGCCCAGGTGGCTGGAGGCCGGGCGGCCGTTGCAGGTCCAGCCGGCGATCGCGGGGACCGAGAGGACCGCCGTGCCGCTCGTGCCCGGCGGGAGCGTGGCGTGGACCTCGGAGGAGCCGACCCGGACCGAGGTCGCCGCCGTGGCCCGCAGGCCGGCCACCGCGGCGTCGAGCCGCGTCCGGTCCAGGCAGGACAGGGTCCACCGAGGGGGCGGGGCCGCATCGAAGACCAGGGCCGAGGATTCCCCGCGGGAGGGGCCCATCGGCTGGAGGGCGGCCCGGTTGCGGGGGGCGTTGCCGTTCAGCCGGAAGGCGGGGCCGTCCGCGAGGCGGGCCGTCGCGTTGTACTCGGGGGCCCACAGGTAGGCCTCCGTGCCCGCGCGGCAGATGCCGGGCGCGAGCGGGTCCTCGTACACCCGGGCGCCCAGCAGCGATTCCTGGTTGGCGAAGGGGGAGTCGTCGGCGTAGGAGACGGCGGCGCCGGGCGGGCGGGTCGTCACCAGCGGGGGCGCCGGGGCGCGGCGGACCGTGCCGTCGGGCTGCAGGCGTGCGCCGACCGCGAAGACGGCGTCCGTCACCGGGTTGTCGATGCTCTGGACGTTGCGTCCGCGCGAGGTCCAGCCCGCCCCGAGCGCGACCATCGTGCGGGTGAACACGTCCGGGGTGTGGCTGCTGTAGTACGCGCCGCCCTCGCCGCCGAGCAGCAGCGGGTCGTTGCCCGTCAGGGCGGGCCGGCTCGGGTCGGTGCGGTAGGCGGGCCAGCCCTCGGCACCGGCCAGGGCCTCGGCGCGCGCGGTGTGCGCCGGCCCCCAGGACGGGTAGTCGTCCAGGCCGCCCAGCTTGCCCTTGTGGCCGTAGGCGGTGGTCGCGGCGGCCTGTGCCAGCAGGACCAGCGCGAGCAGTCCGGCCGCCGGCCACGCGAGGCGGCGGTGGCGCAGCGCCCACCAGGCCGCACCCGCCAGCGCCAGCCCGCCGCCGAAGAGCGCGTAGCCCGCCGTCGTCACCAGGGGGCTGTCGCGCGCCCACAGCACGGCGGCCGCCAGGACCCCCGCACCCGCGGCCAGCGCCGGCGGCCGCGGCAGGCCCGCGGCCAGCCCGGTCCAGGCGGCGATCACGGCGATCCCGGCCAGCACGAAGGTCTGCCGGTACGGGCTTCCGTTCGGGGTGGCGAACAGGTGCCAGGCCAGATGGGCCGGCGCCCACTGGAGGGACAGCGCCACGGCCACGGTCAGTCCCGCCCACCACAGCCGGGTGCGCGGCGGGACGGCGCGGTGGAAGGGCAGCGCGGCCACCAGCAGCAGGGTCCCGGTGCCGACGAAGACGGCGGGGGAGGAGAAGGAGTAGGTCCCCGGCAGCAGCCGTGCGAACAGGTCCGCCCAGGTCACCGGCCGGAACTCCCTGACCCACCCCGGGTAGGCCTGCCCGGAGCTGAGGAAGAGGGGCAGGAGCACGGGTGCCGAGAGCGCGATCCCGAGCACGGTCGTCCCGGCTCCCCGGGCGATCACCGCCAGCCGGGTCCGGGCCCCCTCCCGGGTGAGCACCACCCGTACCAGCAGGACCAGCGCCGCACCCAGCGTCGCCATGTAGGCGGTGTAGAAGTTCGCCGTCCAGCAGATCGCGACGACCAGCGGCGCGAGCAGGATCCGGCGCCCGCGCAGGGCCCATTCACCGGTCAGGCACAGCAGGGGGAAGGCGATCAGCCCGTCCAGCCACATCGGGTTGTACGAGGCCTCGATCACCGACCAGCCGCACAGCGCGTACGAGGCCCCGAGCAGCCCGGCCGCCCACCAGGGCCCGCGGCGCTGCGTGCGCAGCAGCCAGGCCATCGCCGCCGCCGCGGCCGACATCTTCAGGACGGTGACGACGTACACGGCGAGGTCGATGTCCGCGCGCGGGAAGAGCCCGACGAGGACGGCGAAGGGGCTGGTCAGATAGGTGCCCAGGTCCGGCAGGAAGCTCATGCCGTAGCCGGAGCGCCAGTTGAACAGCAGCCCGCCCTCCGCGCGGCCGTGCAGGAGGTCCCACAGCTGCGCGTGGAAGGGGACGAACTGGTTGCCGAGGTCGTTGATGCTGCGGTGGCGCGATCCGTAGGGGAACACGCGGGCGGCGGCGTCCCCGGCGCACACGGCCACCGCCGTGAGCAGGGCGGCGAGCGCCGATCCGAGCAGACTCCGGCGGCGCGGTGAGGGACGCGGCGAGCGGTGCGTTGTCGACATGGTGGGCCGACCTTGGCAGGGCCGGGTGACCGAAGGGTGGCCTCAGGGTTGCCGGTGGCCGATCCGGCCCTTGCCCCGGGGCCGGGGTCCCCAGAACGGGTGACGGGTGGCGCGCCGGACCCGCCGGTGCCCGTCGGCTCACTTATGAACGGTGCGTGTTCGGTCCGCGCGTGAATCGTTGGTCGAACCGGTGGTCCGGATCACCGTGACCTCATAACATCGATCACCGCACGGCCCTTTGTGCACCGACGCACAATCTCCCGGCCCTGGAGGCTCCTTTGCACCGTCGCACAGCGCTCTCCGTCTCCGCCGCCCTGCTCGTGGCGGCGCCCCTGCTGTCCGCCTGCTCGGGCGAGCCCCGTCCCGGCACCGCGGCCGTCGTGGGCGGCGAACGGATCACCACCTCCGCGCTCCAGGCCCAGGTCAACGACGTCCGCGCGGCGCAGAACCGTTCCGGGCAGGCCGCCGCCGAGCTCATCGCGAGCACCCCCCACCTGGAGCGGCAGAAGCTCGACGCGCTCCTGCAGAGCCGGATCATCGACAAGATGGCCGACACCGCCGGGCTCACGGCCACCCAGAAAAACATCGAGGACGAACGCAAGGCGTACGTCGACGAGAACGGCGGCGAGGAGCAGTTCGAGGCACTGCTCCTGCAGAAGGGGGCCATGGCCCCCGGCCAGGTCGACCGCTTCCTCCGCGACCGGGTGCTCCTCACCGCGCTCACCGCCAAGTACGGAGCCGGGAAGCTGGAGGAGCCCGCCCGCGCCGCCGTCAAGGCACTGCACATCGAGGTGAACCCGCGCTACGGCGCCTGGGACGCCAAGGAGATCAAGCTCGGCACGGGGGAGACGCCCTGGATCACCCAGCGGACGCGGCCCGAGGCGGCTCCGGCCGGAGCCTGACGCTCCGGGGTCCCCCCGGACCGCGGGCCGGCGCGCCGGAGGTAGGTTCGGAGGGTGACCGACCACTCCGAACCCACCGCCGCCGCTGCCGAGCCCACGGGCCGCATCGTCCTGCTGACCACCAGCCACCGGGTCGCCCCCGGCGTGCTGTCCTGGCCGGCATGGCAGACCCTGCACGCCGCGGACCGGGTGCTGTGCGCCGACCCCGGCCACCCGCAGCTGCCGTACCTGCGGGAGGCGGGCATCGAGGTCGCGTTCGAGAGCCCGGACGCGCACGCGCTGGTCGAGGCCTGCGCGGGCGGCCGTACGGTCGTGGTGCTCCCGGGCGGCGAGGGCGACCAGCGGCTCACCGACGGACTGGCCCGGCTGGCCGGCTCGGGCCGGGTCTCCATGCCCGACCTGGAACTGCTGCCGGGCTCCTACGACCTGCCGGGCGCGCGCCTGCTCGACCTGGTCCAGGTGATGGACCGGGTCCGGCGCGAGTGCCCGTGGACCTCCCGGCAGACCCACCGGGGCCTGGCCAAGTACGCGATCGAGGAGGCCTACGAGCTGGTCGAGGCCATCGAGGACGGGGCCCGGGAGGAGCTGCGCGAGGAGCTCGGCGACGTGCTGCTCCAGGTGTTCTTCCACGCCCGGATCGCCGAGGAGCACGAGGATCCCGACGAGGCCTTCTCCATCGACGACGTGGCCGGGGCGCTCGTCACGAAGCTGATCCACCGGCACCCGCACGTCTTCGGCGACGCGGAGGCCGAGACCCCCGAGGACGTCAACGCGCACTGGCAGCGCACCAAGGCGGTGGAGAAGCGGCGGGAGTCGGTCACCGACGGGATCCCGGTGGGCCAGCCCGGCCTGGCGCTCGCCGCCAAGCTCGCGGGCCGGGCCCGTACGGGCGGCGTGGCCGTGGAGCTGCCCCGCGGCGAGGGCATCGGGTACGAGCTGCTGGAGCTCGCGGCCCGCGCCGAGGCAGCGGGGACCGACCCCGAGACCGCGCTGCGCGCGGCGGCCCGCGCCTACCGGGACGCGATCCGGGCGGCCGAGGGCGTGGCGGAGCCGGGCGACACCCCCTGACACCCCGCAGAGACTCCTTACTCCTTCAGTACGTCCTCGGGGCACGGGCCGAGGGGTCGTGCCAGTGGGGCGCCGGGCGGTCCAGGAACCACTCGCCGAATCCCAGCGGGCGCTCCCCGTACCCGTGGCCCCGGGCCGGTACCGCGTCGTGGAAAAGGCGGCCGGGGCGGGCGCCGAGCTCCTGGAGGAGATGGGCGGTCTCGTCGACGAACGGCGGTGGACCGCTGAGGTAGACGTCCTGGTCCGGCCACAGCCCCCGGTTGCCCAGCGCGGTCGCCAGCCGGTCGGTGGCCTGGTTGCGGTGCTGCCCGGGCGCGGGCGTGATGTAGGTGACGGCGAGCCAGCCGCAGCGGGCGGCGAACGCGTCGATGAGCGGGCGGTCGTAGAGGTGCGCGCCGTCCCGGGCCACCACGAAGAGCCGTACGTCCTGATCGGGAGGACGCTCCGCGAGATCCTCCAGCAGGGCCCGGATGGGCGCCCAGCCGGTGCCGGCGGCGATCAGGCTGACCGGGCGGTCCTCGCGGCGGAAGGTCAGCTGCCCGCCGGCGGCGCCGAGCCGCAGCACGTCGCCCGGCCGGGTCTCGCGGACCAGGGCGGTGCTCAGCCGCCCCTGGTCGACCCGGCTGACGTGCAGGTCGAGGGTGCCGTCGGGGCGGGGGGCGTTGCCGATGGAGTAGGTCCGCCAGGTCGTCGGGACCCGTTCGCTGCTCACGCTCGTGTACTGGCCGGGGAGATAGGGGAAGGGGGCGTGCGGCCGCAGCGTCAGGATGCCTATGTCCGGTCCGTACTGGAGGTGGCGTACGACCTCCGCGTCCCACCACGGCGGGTCCTCGCTCGCGTCGGCGCCGGCCGTCATCGCGTCGGCCATCACCTGGTAGGCCTCGGCCCAGGCCTTCTCGACCGGCGGGGTCCAGGCCTCGCCGGAGGTCTCCGCGAGCGCGGCGAGCAGGCTGGCGCCGACGGCGGCGTAGTGCTCGGGGCGGACCAGGAACTTGCGGTGGTCGCGCCCCAGGTCGCGCAGGTAGGGGCCGAGGGACTCGTCGTCGAGGTGGGCGATCACGTGCGTGAGCGCGGCGAAGAGCCGGTCCCGCTGGCGTTCCATGTCGTGGAGGGAGGCCGGGAAGAGGGCGCGGACTCCGGGGTTGTGCCAGAAGAGGTGGGTGTAGAAGAACTTGACGGCGTGCTCGGCCCGTCTCTCCACCACCGCGAAACTGCTTTTCAAGATCCTGGCATCCACAAAACCGAAAGTAGGAATGCCGGAGAAGTTCAGGTCAAGGGATGGCCGATCTACGGACAGCCGCGACGAACCACCCATATCGGATGGGGGTTCGGTGCCGGGATACGGTCATCAGGTGCACGAGCAGACCTCCGGAACACCCGCCGAAATCCCCGCGGACACTCCCGCCGACCCCCCTTCCGCCGAGGGCCCCACCCTCTTCGACTGGGAGTTCGCGACCGACCCCTACCCGGCCTACGCCTGGCTGCGCGAGCACTCCCCGGTGCACCGCACCAAGCTGCCCAGCGGGGTCGAGGCGTGGCTCGTCACCCGGTACGCCGACGCCCGCCAGGCCCTCGCCGACCAGCGGCTCAGCAAGAATCCGGCACACCACGCGGAGCCCGCGCACGCCAAGGGCAAGACCGGGATCCCGGGGGAGCGCAAGGCGGAGCTGATGACGCACCTGCTCAACATCGACCCGCCGGACCACACCCGGCTGCGGCGGCTGGTGTCGAAGGCCTTCACCCCACGCAGGGTCGCCGAGTTCGCCCCGCGGGTGCAGGCGCTCACCGACCACCTGATCGACGGGTTCGCGGGGAAGGGTGAGGCTGATCTCATTCACGAGTTCGCCTTCCCGCTCCCCATCTACGCCATCTGCGAGATGCTCGGGGTACCGCGCGAGGACCAGGACGACTTCCGCGACTGGGCCGGGATGATGATCCGCCACGGTGGCGGTCCGCGCGGCGGGGTCGCCCGGTCGGTCAAGCAGATGCGGACCTACCTCGGTGAACTCATCCACCGCAAAAGGGATGATCTGGGTGATGACCTGATCTCCGACCTGATCCGGGCGAGCGATCACGGCGACCATCTGACGGAGGGCGAGGCCACCGCCATGGCATTCATCCTGCTTTTCGCCGGTTTCGAGACCACCGTGAACCTCATCGGCAACGGGGTCCACTCCCTCTTCATGAACCCCGGGCAGCGCGAGCGCCTCCAGCTCTCCCTCGCCGCCGGGGAGAGCGGACTGCTGGCCACCGGGGTCGAGGAACTGCTGCGCTACGACGGCCCGGTGGAGCTGGCGACCTGGCGGTTCGCCACCGAGCCGCTGACCCTCGGCGGCATGCGGATCGAGGCCGGCGATCCGGTCCTGGTCGTCCTCGCGGCCGCCGACCGGGATCCGGAGCGCTTCGCGGACCCGGACACCCTCGACCTCTCCCGGACCGACAACCAGCACCTCGGATACGGGCACGGCATCCACTACTGCCTGGGCGCTCCGCTCGCCCGGCTCGAAGGACAGACCGCGCTCGCGACTTTGCTGACGCGTCTGCCCGATCTGGAACTCGCCGTTCCACCCCAAGACCTGCGCTGGCGCGGGGGGTTGATCATGCGAGGGCTCCGCACTCTTCCCGTTCGATTCGCGGCTCAAAACACTTGCGCGAAAGCTGATTAAAAGTCAGGTTCGGCTTGAACTTGTGACAATCGTTCGAAGGCCGCTAGGTTCTGCCGTTACCCCGCTGTTATATGCGAAAGGTGATCCCTCATGCTCTCCGGGAACGGCCGTCACAGACGCCCCCGCCAGGTCCCCGCGCTGGTCGTCACAGCCGGAGTCACTGGCTCTGCGCTGGCCATGCCGCTGTTGGCCGCCACCAGCGCCACCGCCGCCGACACGTCCACGTGGGACAAGGTCGCCGAGTGCGAGAGCGGCGGCTCGTGGAGCGCGAACTTCGGCAGCGGCGCCTACGGCGGACTCCAGTTCACCCAGGAGGAGTGGCAGAGCGCCGGCGGGCTCGACTTCGCCGAGCGCCCCGACCTGGCGAGCCGTTCCCAGCAGATCGCCGTGGCCGAGCGGGTGCTCGGCTCGACCGGCCCGCAGGCCTGGCCGCTGTGCGCGGCCTCGGCCGGTCTGGTCCGGGAGAGCCCCGCCGCACAGGTGGACCCCGGTCTGCCCGGCGGCCACGGCCCGATCGCCCCCGCGCCGTCCCGCCCGGACGACGCCGTTCCGTCCACCGGGGGCGGCAAGCCGTCCACGGACTACGGGTCCCCGACCCCGGCCCCGGCTCCGAGCCCCTCCAGCACCCCGTTCCTGATACCCGACGCGCCGTCCATCGGACTGCCCGTCATGCCCGCGCCGGACGTCCCGACGACGCCTCCGGTCGACCCGACGGCTCCGGTCCAGCCGGGCGGCCCGACCGGCACGCCGACCCCCGTCGACCCGACGGCGCCGACGCTGCCGGTGGACCCGACCGTGCCCACCACCTCGCCCGTCACGCCGGGACTGCCCCCGGTCGACCCGACGGCCCCCGCGGCCCCGGCGGTCCCGCAGACCACCGGCGCCACTCCTGTCGAGGGCAGTGGCAAGCACCGCGGTGCGCCGGAGACCCCCTCTGATGCCGCGTCGGACCCCACCTACACGGTCCAGGCGGGCGACAGCCTGGCGACCATCGCGGTTGCCAAGGGCGTAAAGGGGGGCTGGAACGGTCTCTACCAGGCCAATGAGCAAGTCATCGGCGAGGACGCCGACCTCATCAAGCCGGGCCAGAACCTGGACCTAACTCCGCAATAAGGACAGTTCAGTTACCCGGAAAGAGTCGAATGTCGGATTTCTGTAAGTGAGACATGTGTCTCTTCCGGTCAACTGGCGTGTCCCGCCCCGGGGCTTCCGCAAACCCCGTCCTCACCTGCGCAAACACCCCTGCGGGGAGCGCAAGTAGGGGCCGTTTCTCCCCGATGTTCCTCGTTGAACATCGGGGAGGGACCTGTCTACCTTCTGAATCGCTCGCCACCGCGAGCTCCTTCGACCGCATCGCCGAATCCTGCCGGCGGACGGGGGGAACAGTCGTCGCGTCAAGCGCCGAAGGCAGGAGCGGGGGAACCAAGGTAGGTGCCGGGAGCGGCCGTTGAGAGACGGTCACGCCACCGGCTTGGGGTTAAGACGTGCGCTAGGTCGCACGGCCGGGCAACTCACTCGCCCGAACCCGACAGCTCACCTCGTAGGCGTCGGTGAGGAGAAACTCCATGCTGCTTTCCGGCAAGGGCAAGCACCGTCGCGGTACTGCAATCGAGCGGTCTGTCCGGATCGTCACGCTCGCCGGTGTAGCCGGTGTGGCCGTGGCCGCCCCCCTGATGGCCGCGGGCACCGCCAGCGCCGCCACCACGTCCGAGTGGGACAAGGTCGCGCAGTGCGAGTCCGGCGGCAACTGGTCCATCAACACGGGCAACGGCTACTACGGCGGTCTGCAGTTCTCGCCCTCCACGTGGGCCGGGTTCGGTGGCAAGTCGTACGCCCCGCAGGCCAACCAGGCCTCCAAGTCGCAGCAGATAGCCATCGCGGAGAAGGTCCTCAAGAGCCAGGGCAAGGGTGCCTGGCCGTCCTGCGGCAAGGGCCTGTCGAACTCCGCCTACACCGGTGGCGGCTCCGAGGCCCCGGCATCGTCCAAGCCGCAGTCCAAGCCGCAGTCGAAGCCGAAGGCCGAGAAGCCGAAGACCGAGACCAAGGCCGCGCCGAAGGAGACCAAGCGTCCCGAGGCTCCCACCACCCGCTCCGAGCGCGCCGAGGCTCCGGCCGCGCCGAAGACCGGCAACGGCTCGTACGAGGTCAAGCCGGGCGACACCCTGGGCACCATCGCCGAGGCCAACGGCGTCAAGGGCGGCTGGGAGAAGCTCTTCGAGCTGAACAAGGACATCGTCTCCGACGCCGACCTGATCTTCCCGGGCCAGAAGCTGAAGCTCAGCTGAACACTGCGGCAGAAGCCGCCGAAACCTGTACGCGGCGTCAGCTGACCCCGTGCAGGATTTCCACCGCCCGGCGCGTGCCCCACGCGCCGGGCGGTGCTGCGTGTGGCCCCCCGAAGCCCGATGATCAAGCTACCTATGTCCCGGAAGAGGGGTATTCGGTCCCTTTTTCGTCCCAGGGTCCGGGCGGTCGGGCGGCCCAGTGCCCGGAGCCGGTTAGGCTCTAGGCGGCAAGGCCATCCCACGGCCTGACACGCCACCGCACACTCAGCGTCACATCCCAGAAGGAGATGCTCGTGCCGTCCATCGACGTCGTCGTAGCCCGGGAAATCCTGGACTCCCGAGGCAACCCCACGGTCGAGGTCGAGGTGGGCCTCGACGATGGCAGCACCGGCCGTGCTGCAGTTCCGTCCGGCGCCTCCACCGGTGCATTCGAGGCCATCGAGCTGCGTGACGGTGACCCCAACCGTTACTTCGGCAAGGGTGTCGAGAAGGCCGTCCTCGCCGTCATCGAGCAGATCGGCCCGGAGCTCGTCGGCTACGACGCCACCGAGCAGCGCCTGATCGACCAGGCCATGTTCGACCTGGACGCCACCGACAACAAGGGCTCGCTCGGCGCCAACGCCATCCTCGGCGTCTCCCTGGCCGTCGCGCACGCCGCGTCCGAGGCCTCGGACCTTCCGCTCTTCCGCTACCTCGGCGGTCCGAACGCGCACCTGCTGCCCGTTCCGATGATGAACATCCTCAACGGTGGATCGCACGCCGACTCCAACGTGGACATCCAGGAGTTCATGATCGCCCCCATCGGCGCGGAGTCCTTCTCCGAGGCGCTGCGCTGGGGTGCCGAGGTCTACCACACCCTCAAGAAGGTCCTGCACACCAAGGGCCTCTCCACCGGCCTGGGCGACGAGGGCGGCTTCGCCCCGAACCTGGAGTCCAACCGCGCCGCGCTCGACCTCATCATCGAGGCCATCAAGCAGGCCGGCTACACCCCGGGCACGGACATCGCGCTCGCGCTCGACGTCGCCGCGTCCGAGTTCTACAAGGACGGCCAGTACGAGTTCGAGGGCAAGTCCCGCTCGGCCGCCGAGATGACCGACTACTACGCCGAGCTCGTCGAGGCGTACCCGCTCGTCTCCATCGAGGACCCGCTGTTCGAGGACGACTGGGACGGCTGGAAGACCATCACCGACCGCCTCGGCGCGAAGGTCCAGATCGTCGGTGACGACCTGTTCGTCACCAACCCGGAGCGTCTGGCCCGCGGCATCGAGGAGGGCTCCGCGAACGCCCTGCTCGTGAAGGTGAACCAGATCGGTTCGCTGACCGAGACCCTGGACGCCGTCGAGATGGCCCAGCGCAACGGCTTCAAGTGCATGATGTCCCACCGCTCCGGTGAGACCGAGGACGTCACCATCGCCGACCTCGCCGTCGCCGTGAACTGCGGCCAGATCAAGACCGGCGCCCCGGCCCGCTCGGACCGTGTCGCCAAGTACAACCAGCTGCTGCGCATCGAGGAGATCCTCGACGACGCCGCGGTGTACGCGGGCCGCAGCGCCTTCCCGCGCTTCAAGGGCTAATCACCCCCCTGAGGGGCTGGCCTCCGTACGTCCCCGCACTCGGTCCCGTACCGTGTGCGGGGACGTATTGCGTAGTGCGTACCTAGGGGAGGCGGACCAATGGCCGGGAACCGGGACCGGTTCTCCACCTTCTCCACCGCGACCAGGCTCAAGCAGCTCGGGGAGCGGACCGCCGCCCACGTCTACCGGTCGCAGTCGCGGCGTCAGGTCCGCCGCAGCCGGCTCACCGGCCGCGCCGCGCTCCTGGTGCTCGTCCTCTGTACGCTGGTCGTCGCCCTCGCGTATCCGATGCGCCAGTACGTCTCCCAGCGCTCGGAGATCGCGAAGCAGCAGCGGGCCGCCGCGGCCGCGCGGGACCGCATGGAGCGGCTCCGCGACGAGAAGGCCCGCTGGCAGGACGACGCCTACGCGGAGCAGCAGGCGCGCAAGCACCTGCACTTCCTGCGCCCGGGGGAGATCGGCTACATCATGAGCGACCCCGGGGCCCAGCCCACGCAACCGCACGGGACCGGCCACGCCGGCTCCGACCGCCCCTGGTACTCCAACGTCTGGGACGGCGTCGACAAGGCCGACCGCCCCGGCGAGTGATCCGTACCGCCGTACCGCAGCACCCATCCACGAGAACGAAGAGACTTCCTCCAGGCATGCAGACGCCCCCGCCCCAGACCGACCGGACCGAGCCGACCGACGCGGACATCGAGGCGTTCGAGCAGCAGCTCGGCCGCCCGCCGCGCGGTCTGCGCGCCATCGCGCACCGCTGCCCCTGCGGGCAGCCGGACGTGGTGGAGACCGCCCCGCGGCTCCCCGACGGCACCCCCTTCCCGACGCTGTACTACCTGACGTGCCCGCGCGCGGCCTCCGCGATCGGCACGCTGGAGGCCAACGGCGTGATGAAGGAGATGCAGGCCCGGCTCGCCGAGGACAAGGAACTGGCCGCCGCCTACCAGGCCGCCCACGAGGACTACATCCAGCGGCGCGACGCCATCGAGGTGCTCCAGGGCTTCCCGAGCGCCGGCGGCATGCCGGACCGGGTGAAGTGCCTGCACGTGCTGGTCGGCCACTCCCTGGCCGCCGGCCCCGGGGTGAACCCGTTCGGTGACGAGGCCCTGGCGATGCTGCCGGAGTGGTGGGCCAAGGGCGCCTGCGTCGTCCCGTGCGGGGAGAAGAAGACCGACGGCAAGGAGCCGGGGGCGTGACCCGGGTCGCCGCCGTCGACTGCGGTACGAACTCCATCCGGCTGCTCGTGGCGGACTGCGACCCGGCCACCGGCGAGCTGACCGAACTGGACCGCCGGATGACCATCGTCCGGCTCGGCCAGGGCGTGGACCGGACCGGGCGCCTGGCCCCGGAGGCGCTGGAGCGCACCTTCGCCGCCTGCCGCGAGTACGCGGGCGTCATCAAGGAGTTCGGTGCGCAGCGGGTGCGCTTCGTGGCGACCTCCGCCTCCCGGGACGCGGAGAACCGGGCGGACTTCGTCCGGGGCGTCCTGGACATCCTGGGGGTCGAGCCCGAGGTGATCTCCGGTGACCAGGAGGCGGAGTTCTCCTTCACCGGCGCGACCAGGGAACTGACGGCGCACGCACACCTGGAGCGACCGTTCCTGGTGGTGGACATCGGCGGTGGCTCGACCGAGTTCGTGGTCGGCGAGGAGCACGTACGGGCCGCGCGGTCCGTGGACATCGGCTGCGTCCGGATGACCGAGCGGCACCTGGTGGTGGACGGGGTCGTCACCGACCCGCCGACCGCTGAGCAGGTCGCCGCGATCCGGGCCGACATCGAGGCGGCGCTGGACCTGGCCGCCGAGAGCGTCCCGCTGGCCGAGGCGCGCACGCTGGTGGGCCTGGCCGGCTCGGTGACCACGGTCGCCGGGATCGCGCTGGGGCTGCCCGAGTACGTATCGTCCGCGATCCACCACTCCCGGATCTCCTACGAGCAGGTGCGGGAGATCAGCGAGCGGATGCTGACGGCGACGCACGCCGAGCGCGCGGCGATCCCCGTGATGCATCCGGGCCGGGTGGACGTGATCGGCGCGGGCGCGCTGGTGCTGCTGGCGATCATGGAACGCATCGGCGCTTCCGAGGTTGTCGTGTCGGAGCACGACATCCTCGATGGAATCGCTTGGTCCATCGCCTGAACGACCTTCGAAGCAGCTTGTGAGGGGCTCTCGGGCCCGTGATCCACATCAAGTTCGTGAAGTTCTTCACAAGGAAAAAGGGTCTGTGAGGCCGATGGAAGGGTCCTTCGGGCCCCTCCGGAGGCCCTCAGGCCCTTTTTCGCGTGCGTTCGTGCGATCGGCGGAGGCGACGAGATCCGCGTCGGAGGTATGGACGAACCCCTGTGGTCCAGTCCGCTTTCGGCCTTGGAGGCCAGTTCAGGACGGGTGAACAACGACTCCGGACACCTTCTGGTTCCCGTCGCGCACCATGACCTCGGTCACGTGGGCGGCGGAGTGTAGCAGAGGGTCTCCCAGTCCTTGTGAAGGGGCTCACGAGCGACACCCCATTGGGTGCTGGATACTCGTTCCATGAGCACCACGGAGCGTCCCAGGATCCTCGTTGTAGGAGGTGGGTACGTAGGCCTGTACGCAGCCAAGCGCATCATGAAGAAGATGCGCTACGGCGAGGCGACCGTCACGGTCGTCGACCCGCGCTCGTACATGACCTACCAGCCCTTCCTCCCTGAAGTGGCCGCAGGCAGCATCTCGCCTCGGCACGTCGTCGTCCCGCTGCGACGCGTGCTGCCCAAGGCAGAGGTTCTCACCGGCCGGGTCACCAGCATCGACCAGGACCGCAAGGTCGCCGTCGTCACGCCGCTCGTCGGCGAGGCGTACGAGCTGCCCTTCGACTACCTGGTGATCGCGCTCGGCGCCGTCTCCCGTACCTTCCCGATCCCCGGCCTCGCCGAACAGGGCATCGGTATGAAGGGCGTCGAAGAGGGCATCGGCCTGCGCAACCACGTTCTCGAGCAGCTCGACAAGGCCGAGTCCACGACGGACGAGAACGTCCGCCGCAAGGCCCTCACCTTCGTCTTCGTCGGCGGCGGCTTCGCCGGTGCGGAGACCATCGGTGAGGTCGAGGACATGGCCCGGGACGCTGCGAAGTACTACTCCACGATCAAGCGCGAGGACATGCGCTTCATCCTGGTCGACGCGGCCGACAAGATCCTTCCCGAGGTCGGGCCCAAGCTCGGCACCTGGGGCAAGGAGCACCTCGAGTCCCGCGGCATCGAGATCTACCTCAGCACCTCCATGGACTCCTGCGTGGACGGCCACGTGGTGCTGAAGAACGGCCTCGAGGTCGACTCCAACACCATCGTGTGGACCGCCGGCGTCAAGCCGAACCCGGCCCTGGCCCGCTACGGCCTGCCGCTCGGCCCCCGCGGCCACGTCGACACCGCCCCGACCCTCCAGGTCCAGGGCACCGACTACATCTGGGCCGCGGGCGACAACGCCCAGGTCCCGGACGTGGCCGCCCGCAAGGCCGGCGTCGAGAACGCCTGGTGCCCGCCGAACGCCCAGCACGCGCTGCGTCAGGCCAAGGTCCTCGGCGACAACGTCATCTCGGGCATGCGGGGCTTCCCGCAGGCCGAGTACTCGCACTCCAACAAGGGTGCGGTGGCAGGCCTCGGCCTCCACAAGGGCGTCGCGATGATCGTCATGGGCAAGACGAAGATCAAGCTCAAGGGCCGGCTGGCCTGGTACATGCACCGTGGCTACCACGGCATGGCCATGCCGACCTGGAACCGCAAGATCCGCGTCTTCGCCGACTGGACCCTCGCGATGTTCCTCAAGCGCGAGGTCGTCTCCCTCGGTGCGCTGGAGACCCCCCGCGAGGAGTTCTACGAGGCCGCCAAGCCGGCGCCGGCCCCGGCCGCCGCCGCTGCCCCGGCCGCGAAGGCCAAGGCCTGACCCGTGTGACCGGCAGGACCTGAGCTCCACCTGCCTCACTTGCTCCATCTGCTTCACCTGTACGACCTGTACGACCCCGAAGGGGCCGCCCGCCATCCGTGGTGCGGGCGGCCCCTTCGGCGTACCCGGGGCCCGGGATGGGTAGAGGGAGGGGTCGGAGCTTTTGTGGAGGTGCGCCATGACCGACGCCGCGCCGCGGCTCGCCGTTGTTGCCGAGACCCTGCTGGGTGCCCCGCTGCCGGTACGTGTGCGGGCCTGGGACGGCAGCGAGGCCGGCCCGCCCGACGGCCCCGTGCTCGTCATCCACGACCGCCGCGCCGTACGGCGGATGCTGTGGAGGCCCGGCGAGCTGGGGCTGGCCCGCGCCTGGGTGGCGGGCGAACTGACGGTCGAGGGCGATTTGTTCGACCTGCTGGACCGGGTGGCGGGCCTGCTGTGGGAACGCGGGCCGGACCTGCCGCCCGTCGGCCCCGCCGTCTCCACGGCCCAGACCGGGCCCCGGCCGATCGCGACCCTGGGGAACCTCGCGCGCCGAGCCGGGCTCCCCGCGCTCTCCGACCTGCCGGGGGCGAGGTGGCGCGACGCCGCCCACCGGGCGGCCGCGCGCGAGCTGATCGCCCTCGCCGGACCGCTGCCGCCGCCCCCGCCCCCCGCCGAGGAGGCGGACCGGCGGGGCGGAACACGCCACAGCAAGATCCGTGACCGCCGGGCCGTCAGCCACCACTACGACGTCGGCAACGACTTCTACGAACGGGTCCTCGGCCCCTCGATGGTGTACTCCTGCGCCTACTGGAGCCCCGGCTCCACCCTGGAGCAGGCCCAGCACGACAAGCTCGACCTGGTCTGCCGCAAGCTCGCCCTGCGGCCCGGGGACCGGCTGCTCGACGTCGGCTGCGGCTGGGGCTCCATGGCGCTGCACGCCGCCCGCGAGTACGGCGTCCGGGTCACCGGGGTCACGCTCTCCCGCGAGCAGGCCGTGTACGCCCGTAAACGGGTCGCGGACGAGGGACTGACGGATCTGGTGGACATCCGGATCCAGGACTACCGGGACGTCAAGGACGGGCCGTACGAGGCCATTTCCTCCATCGGGATGGCCGAACACGTCGGGGCGGACCGCTACCGGGACTACGCCCGTACCCTGCACGCCCTGCTGTGCCCCGGCGGGCGGCTGCTGAACCACCAGATCGCCCGTCCGCCGGAGCCGGACGAGGAGGCGTACCGGGTCGACGAGTTCATCGACGCCTACGTCTTCCCCGACGGGGAGCTCTCCCCGCTCGGCACCACCGTCGGCGAACTGGAGCGGGCCGGCTTCGAGGTCCGCGACGTGGAGGCGCTGCGCGAGCACTACGGGCTGACCCTGCGGGCCTGGGTGGCCCGGCTGGAGGAGCACTGGGCGGAGGCGGTCCGGCTGACCTCGCCCGGGCGGGCCCGGGTCTGGCAGCTCTACATGGCGGCCTGCGCGCTCGGCTTCGAGCGGGGCCGGCTCGGGGTCAACCAGGTGCTCGCGGTGCGGCCCACGGCCTCCGGGGACTCCAGACTGCCACTGCGGCTGCGCACGTGGGACGCAGAAACGGTCTAGCAGCCCTACGGGAACGCGGACGGGCCCCAGGCATCGCCTGGGGCCCGTCCGCGTCCTGTGCCGCTGCCGCGGGTGCTACTCCGTCTTGATGGCGGTGAGCATGTTCAGGCGGGCGGCGCTGCGGGCCGGCCACATGGCGGCCAGGACACCGACCACGGCGGCCAGCAGGAGGAAGATGCCGATCCGGTCCCACGGGAGGATGAGTTCGTAGTTCGGCATGGACTTCGCGATCGTGGTGCCCACGGCCCAGGCGAGGAAGACGCCGATGGCGACGCCCAGGACCGCTCCGAAGAGCGAGATCACCACGGCCTCCAGGCGGATCATGTTCTTGACCCGGCCCCGGTCGAGACCGATCGCCCGCAGCATGCCGATCTCCTGGGTCCGCTCGAAGACGGACATCGCCAGGGTGTTGACCACACCGAGCACCGAGATGACCAGTGCCATGCCGAGCAGGCCGTACATGATGTTCAGCATCGTGTTGATCATGCCGCCCATCTCGTTGCGCATGTCCTGCTGGGTGGCGACGGTGATGGCCGGGTTCTTGCCGAGGGCGTCGACGACCTTCTGCTGGGCGGCCTTGGAGGCCCCGCCGTCGACGTTGACGTACACCTCGGGGATGTACATCTCCTCGCTGTGCTCGGAGAGGATCTTGTTGTCGATGACGTAGGGGGAGAGCAGGCCCTCCATGTCCTTGTAGATCGCGCCGACCTTGACGGACGCCTGCTGGCCGTCGTCGTACTTCAGCTTGATCGGGGTGCCGACCGTGACGTTCTGCTTCTTGGCGGTCTTCTCCGCGACGGCGACCTCGCCCTTGCCGAGGCTGTCGAGCGAGCCGCTGAGGACCTCGACGTTGAGGAGCTGGCCGATGGTGGCCGGGTTGACGCCGGAGGCGGCCCGGAAGTCGCCGTCGACCAGGAAGTAGCCGGCCGTCTGCGGGGAGACCGCCTTGATGCCCGGGGCCTTGGCGAGGGTCTCGGCCACGGACTTGTCGAGGCTGCCCGCGTCGGAGGACATGGAGACCCGGTAGTCGGCCTTGAGCTTCTCGGTGCTCATCCGGTCGACGACCTTGCCGACGGTGATGCCGAGCACCGACAGGGTGGTGACCAGGGTCAGGCCGATCGCCAGGGAGGCGGCGGTGACCGCGGTGCGGCGCGGATTGCGGACGGCGTTCTGGGAGGCCAGCTTGCCGGGGATCCCGAACAGCTTCGCCAGCAGCGGGCGGACGGCGCCGATGACCGGCTTGGAGAGCAGCGGCAGCAGCACGATCATGCCGATCAGCATGAAGAAGGCGCCGGCGCCCATGGTCATGCGGCCCGTGTCGCCGCCCGTGGACACGCCCAGGAAGACCAGGCCGATGCCGCCGAGGCTGATGATCGAGCCGAGGATGTTGCGTACGAGCAGGGACTTCGAGGTGGCCGGCAGGTGGGCGCTGCCCATGGCGGCGACCGGGGCGATCTTGCCGGTGCGCCAGGCCGGCAGCACGGCGGCGACGGTGGTGACGACGACGCCGATGACGAGGGCGGCGGTGACGGTGCCGGGGGCGATCACGAGTGCGCCGCCCGGCAGCTTGGCGCCGAGGGAGCCGATGACGGAGCGGATCCCGATCGCCAGGCCGATGCCGCTGACCAGGCCGACGGCGGCCGACAGGACGCCGACGACGAGGGCCTCGCTGAGCACGGAGCGCATGACCTGACCGCGGTTGGCGCCGACGGCGCGCAGCAGGGCCAGCTCCTTGGTGCGCTGGGTGACCAGCATGGTGAAGGTGTTGTAGATCAGGAAGACGCCGACGAAGAGCGAGATGCCGGCGAAGACGAGCAGCATCGTGCTGAGGTTGCTGAGGCCCTTCTCGATCTGCTTGGCCTGATCGGCGGCGAGCGCCGCGCCGGTCTGCGCCTTGGCGTTCTTGTCGAGCAGCGGCTTGATGTCGGCGAGCAGCTTGTCGGCGGAGGTGCCGTTCTTCGCGCCGACCGACAGCTCCTGGAAGTAGCCGGGCTTGAGGTAGAGCTCCTGGGCGACCTTGGTCTCGAAGAGGACCAGGCTGCCGCCGGCCTGGACGGCGCCGTCCTCGGTGGTGAAGACGCCGGCGAGGGAGTACTCCTTGACCGGGCCGTTGGTGGCGACGCGGACCTTGTCGCCGACCTTGTAGTTGCCCTTGTCGGCGGTGGCCTTGTCGAGGGCGACCTCGTCGGCCTTGGCCGGGCCGGCGCCCTGGGCGAAGGCGTAGCGCGGGTCCTTGCCGTCCTTGACGGGCGTGTAGTTGGCGCCCTGGTTGGACCAGCCGGAGCCGATCAGCTTGCCGTCCTCGTCGCCGACTCCGGCGAAGCCCGAGACGCGGCCGGAGACGGTGTCGACGCCCGGGAGCGCCTTGATCTTGTCGAGGGTCTGCTGGCCGAGGCCGGGCTCGCCCTCCTTCTCGCCCTGCTCGTTGCGGCCCTGGCCGTACGAGGTGACCGAGACGGCGATGCCCTCGTAGCTCTTGGCGGACTGCCCGGAGAGGGACTTCTTGAGGGTGTCGGTGAAGACGAGGGTGCCGGAGACGAAGGCGACGCCGAGGGTGACGGCGAGCACCGTCATCAGCAGCCGGGCCTTGTGCGCGAGGACGTTGCGCAGGGCGGTACGGAACATGGGGGATCTCAGTCCTGGGGCTGGAAGTCTGGAGGAGGGGCGGGGAGGGAGATCCCGGGTCAGCTGGTGCGGCCCTTGGCGTCGAAGGCCTTCATCCGGTCGAGCACGCCGTCGGCGGTGGGGCTGTGCATCTCGTGGACGATCTCGCCGTCGGCGAGGAAGATGACGCGGTCCGCGTAGGAGGCGGCGACCGGGTCGTGGGTGACCATCACCACGGTCTGGCCGAGCTCGCGCACCGAGTTGCGCAGGAAGCCGAGGACCTCGGCGCCGGAGCGGGAGTCGAGGTTTCCGGTGGGCTCGTCACCGAAGATGATCTCGGGGCGGGAGGCCAGGGCGCGAGCCACGGCCACGCGCTGCTGCTGGCCGCCGGAGAGCTGGGTGGGGCGGTGGGAGAGGCGGCCCGAGAGGCCGACCATGTCGATCACGGAGTCCAGCCACTGCTTGTCGGGCTTGCGGCCGGCGATGTCCATGGGGAGCGTGATGTTCTCCAGGGCGGTCAGGGTCGGCAGCAGGTTGAAGGCCTGGAAGATGAAGCCGATCTTGTCCCGGCGGAGCTGGGTGAGCTGCTTGTCCTTGAGGCTGCCCAGCTCGGTGTCGCCGATGCGGACGGAGCCCGCGGAGAAGGTGTCCAGGCCCGCGACGCAGTGCATCAGCGTGGACTTGCCGGAGCCCGAGGGGCCCATGATCGCGGTGAACTGCCCCTGCGTGAAGTCCACCGTGACGTTCTTGAGGGCGACCACCTGGGTCTCGCCCTGGCCGTACACCTTGGAGAGGCCGGTGGCGCGGGCAGCCACGGCCTGGGCGGTGTGCGGGGCGTAGTTCATGGTGGTCACGGGACGGCTCCTCGGTCTGCGGTGCGGGGACGTTTCCATCCTCGCCGCGGGTACCCCCGCTCCGGATCAGCCGCCGTGCCTGTTCCTCGCCCCGCTGGAGTCTGACGGCGGGCGGGCTCGTGTCCTCCTCTGGTATGACAGGAGCCTGATCCGCGGGCGGTGGCCCGGGGTGGCGGGGAGGGTGGCGCGGGGGGTGGCGTGGGCCATCGAAATCCCGTCATTCCCGTACAGGTGATGATCGACGTCCAGAGCGGGCCGACCGTGCATTCTCGGGTCTGACGAACCCTCAAGCGCCAATAAAATCAGACAACATCGGAAAGTTCGCAGGTTGGCAGGGGGAGTGATCCGGATAGGCTCGGCTCAGCGTTCAAGGCTTTTTAACGGGGGCCGCCACGCCTTGCCCGGATGGTGGAATGCAGACACGGCGAGCTTAAACCTCGCTGGCCTTCGGGCCGTGCCGGTTCAAGTCCGGCTCCGGGCACCATCAATGGCACGGCGCCCGGCCTGCAGGACCGGCCGTCCCGGGACTTGACCGTTTCCGGGGACCGGGAACACGGGGAACGCGCACGTCGCGAGCGCCTTCCGCGAACGGACAAGGCCGAAGCCTTCCGTGACGGCGTCAACGAGGCGCGGACCCGCCGGCCACCGGGCCGGGTGAAGGGCGAGGAGACCGCCGCGTCCGGGCGCACGCCCCGGGGCGGCGTGACCGGGACCCGGGACGTCCCCGCCGATCCGGTCCGGTCGGCGTACGGGGGTCCTCCGTGAGGCTCCCTTTATTTACTGCGCTCCGTCGTGGCCTCTCCTAAGATCCTCCTCCAGCAGTAGGGTGCTTTTTTTGCGAGCGCATTACTCTTGATGCAAGGCCGCGCTCGGTGGCCACGGAGGAGTGAGATGAGGAGCAGTAACCCGGTCTTCTCGCGACGGGGGTTCAGCCGCGACAACGGTGGCTACGCGGGCTTTGACGCGCAGCCGCAGCAGGCCGGGACCAACCCGTACGCGACGAACCCGTACGCGGCCGACCCGACCACCGGCATGCCCCAGGCCCCGGCCCGCGCCAACGTGATGACCATGGACGACGTCGTGAGCCGTTCGGCCATGACGCTCGGCACGCTCATCGTGACGGCGACCCTCGCCTGGGTGGCGCTTCCGGTCGACCCGGACAACCTCGGCATGTCCTACGGCATCGCCATCGGCGCGGGCCTCATCGCCTTCGTCTTCGCGATGATCCAGTCCTTCAAGAGCAAGCCCGTCCCGGGCCTGGTCCTGGCCTACGCGGCGTTCGAGGGTGTCTTCCTCGGCGTCATCAGCGCGGCCGTCAGCACGTACCTCGGCCCCGGCGTGGTCATGCAGGCCGTGATGGGCACGATGTGCGTCTTCGCCGCCGTGCTCTTCGCGTACAAGATGCGCTGGATCCGCGTCACCCGCCGCTTCTACGGCTTCGTGATGGCGGCGACGCTGGGCTTCATCCTGCTGATGGTCGTGAACTCGCTGTTCGCGGTCTTCGGCGGCGGTGACGGCCTCGGCTTCCGCAGCGGCGGCCTCGGTCTGCTGTTCGGCGCCATCGGCGTCATCCTCGGCGCCTGCTTCCTCGCCCTCGACTTCAAGCAGGTCGAGGACGGCATCGCCTACGGTGCCCCGCGCGAGGAGGCCTGGCTGGCGGCCTTCGCCCTCACCATGACCCTGGTATGGATCTACGTCGAGATGCTGCGCATCTTCTCGATCCTCTCGGGCGACGACTAGCAGGACCCGCGGGCCGGCCACCGGCCCGCGCACGGCACAGGGAAGGCCCCGCGAGCACACCGCTCGCGGGGCCTTCCCGCATCCAGGGTGCGGGAACGGTCGGATATCGGGGGAGAGGGGGGGGGCTCAGCCGAACCGGCGTGCGGCTCTGCGCAGGTCGTACTCGTGGATGATCGCCTTGGCCTGGCCGTACGACAGCTCGTGCGCGCCGCGCAGCCAGCTGACCTTCTCCTCGAACCGGACGAGTGAGGGGCCTTCGTCCACGGTGCGGAGCCAGTCGGAGACTTCACGACCGGTGGTCTGGGGGATTCTGTCGATCATGTTGCGGTGTGTCTGCTCGGAGAACTCTACGGACATGGGCGCCTCCGGAGGTATCGCCGTGCTGTTCTCTTCACGCCACCGTGCCGGAGAGTTCGCCCGTTGGCAATGGTGCCCGGGCGGCGCGTAAGGTCGGCCGGGTGCTTGATACTTCGCCCCTGACCGCCGTCGTGGAACGTTTCGCCGACCGGCTGCGGGCCGCGCCGCAGAGCCGGCTGCAGCAGGGCGCCGCCGCCGCGGCGCTGGACCTGGCCCGCGAACTCTCCGTACGGGCCCAGCGGATCGAGACGCCCGGGCAGGAGCCGCAGGAGGTGCCGGACGCCGGCATCTTCGTGGTCGGCGATCAGGTGGCGGTGACCGGCCTGGACCTCGCCGAAGCACTGCGCGCCGCGGCCCCGGACAGCGCGAAGGCCCCGTCCGAGATGCTGGACGAGGCCGTGCGGCTGGTGGAGCAGGCGGAGATCAGAGCGATGCGATGACGCGGTCCGCGAGGATGTAGACGTTGCTGTCGGGGTCCTCGGCGTCACCGCAGGAGAAGGTCAGCGCGTAGGCGCCGGAGATGCCCGAGCCGCCCAGCAGGACCGGCGCGGTGCCCGAGCGCAGGGCCTCGGCGAGGCGCTCCGCGGTCTCCCGGTGTCCCGGGGTCATGCACAGCGTCGTGCCGTCGGTGAAGACGTACACGTCGAGCGTGCCGAGCGGGCCCGGGCGGACGTCCGCGAGGGCCGTACGGGCCTCCGCGAGCTCCTCCAGGCGGTTCACCGTGCGCTCGTGGTCGGCGCCGGGGTGCGAGGCCTGGACCGGTACGAAGTCGGGGTGCGAGGGGTGGCGCCGGCGCGCGGCGGCCAGCTCGGCCGAATCCTCGGGGTAGCCGGGGAGCTCGTCGAGGATCTCCTCGCCGAGTACGGGCTCCAGCCCCACCAGGTCGGCCTGCCGGGGCAGGAAGACCGGGCTGTCCTCGCCGAGCCCCGGCAGACCGCCCAGCAGCGAAGGGGCGTCGGCGGCGTCACGGGCCTCCTGCGCGGCCCAGAAGGCCCGCGCCTCGGCGAGCTCGCGCTCGCGCTCCTCGGCGAGGGCTTCGGCCACGGCGGCTCGTATCTCCGCGGCGGGGGACTCCACGGCGCTGCGGGCGTGCGGGACGGTCGCACCGCGGGGGTGGACCGGCACCGCCAGCTCGGTGCGCAGGGCGGTGACCTGCTTGCGCAGACCGTGGACGGCGTGCAGCGCAGCAGCGCCCACGGCGGTGGCAGCGGCCGTGGTCAGCAGCAGGGCAAGAGACATGGCGCTCACTGACTAACTCCTGAGGTGATTCGATCCCCCGACTTCCTACATCAGAGTGTCCCGACCTGGGAATGGCGTGCAGTGCATTACGTCACGAAATGGACAGGGCTTTGGTCACACGCGCCGCACCCGTATCAGCCCTGACCTGCGCAGACACCGATCCCCCAGGAGATAGGTCACATCCTGGGGGAAATTTGGTCACAGGTCGGCCGCGACCGGGTTGGATCCGGCGTCAGTACGCCGCAAGGGATCCGGCCGGATCCCTTGCGGCGTCTGGGGCCCGCTCTTGATCCAATTAGCTCAGACGCTCGATCTCCCGGTCGCGCTGATCTTCGCCACCGCTGCGGGCAGGTGCCGCCCCTCGCCACGCGGCGGAGCCGCACGTCGACACGGTCGGGGCAGCCCCTACCCTCCGCTACGGCTCAGCTCAGCCGCTCGATCACCATGGCCATGCCCTGGCCGCCGCCCACACACATGGTCTCGAGACCGAACTGCTTGTCGTGGAACTGCAGGCTGTTGATCAGAGTGCCGGTGATGCGCGCACCGGTCATCCCGAAGGGGTGACCGACGGCGATGGCTCCGCCGTTGACGTTCAGCTTCTCCAGCGGGATCTCCAGGTCCCGGTACGACGGGATGACCTGCGCCGCGAAGGCCTCGTTGATCTCGAAGAGGTCGATGTCGCCGACCGTGAGGCCGGCCCGCTTCAGGGCCTGCTTCGACGCCTCGACCGGGCCCAGGCCCATGATCTCGGGGGAGAGGCCGGTGACACCGGTGGAGACGATCCGGGCCAGCGGGGTCAGGCCCAGCTCGCGGGCCTTGGTGTCGCTCATGATGACCAGCGCCGCGGCGCCGTCGTTCAGCGGGCAGCAGTTGGCGGCCGTGACCAGGCCGTCGGGGCGGAAGACGGGCTTGAGGCCCTGCACGCCCTCCAGGGTCACGCCGGCGCGCGGGCCGTCGTCCCCGGAGACGACCGTGCCGTCCGGGGTGGTGACCGGCGTGATCTCACGGGCCCAGAAGCCGTTCTTGACGGCCTCTTCCGCGAGGTTCTGCGAGCGGACGCCGAACTCGTCCATGTCCTGGCGGGTCACGCCCTTGATGCGGGCCAGGTTCTCGGCGGTCTGGCCCATCGCGATGTACGCGTCCGGGACCAGGCCGTCCTCGCGCGGGTCGTGCCAGCCGGAGCCGGTCGACTCGGCGACGGCCGCCGTACGGGCCTCGGCCTCGGCGAAGAGCGGGTTGTGGGTGTCGGGCCAGGAGTCCGAGTTGCCCTTGGCGAACCGCGACACCATCTCGACGCCGGCCGAGATGAAGACGTCGCCCTCGCCCGCCTTGATGGCGTGCAGGGCCATGCGGGAGGTCTGCAGCGAGGAGGAGCAGTAGCGGGTGATGGTGGTGCCGGGCAGGAAGTCCATGCCCATCTGCACGGCCACGATGCGGGCCAGGTTGTTGCCCTGCTCGCCGCCCGGCAGGCCGCAGCCCAGCATCAGGTCGTCGATCTCGCGCGGGTCCAGGCCGGGGACCTTGGCCAGGGCCGCCTGGATGATCGTCGCGGTCAGGTCGTCCGGCCGCACGTCCTTGAGGGACCCCTTGAAGGCGCGCCCGATGGGGGAGCGGGCGGTGGAAACGATGACGGCTTCGGGCATCGGGACTCCAAGGGTGTGTTGCGGCTCTGAGCGGGACCGCAAGCGAAGTTACCGCCCCGTACGGTCCAGGTCACCGGCCGGGGCGTGTGACACGGGCCGCACTCGGCCCGCGGGGCGCCGTCCGCAGGGGCTCTCAGGGCACCACGGGCTCGGCCGGGTCCGTGGCAGGCACCCGCCGCCGGCGGCGGTGCTTGAGCAGCACCCAGGGGCCGCGGGCGGCCGTGACCTCCGTGCCCGCCTGGCCCGCCGCGGCCGACGCGGCCTTCGCCACCGGCAGCATGTCCTCGTCCCGGGACACGTCCAGCCGGTCCGACTCCGGCCACAGGCCCAGTGTCGCGCACAGGGTCGGCAGCACGGCCATGGCGGCGGTCGCGTACCCCTCGGCCGACGGGTGGTAGGAGTCCGGGCCGAACATCTCGCGCGGGTTCGCGGCGAACTCCGGGCCCAGCAGGTCCCCCATGGAGACCGTACGGGCACCCAGCGCGACCACTCCTATGGTCTGCGCGGCGGCCAGCTGGCGCGAGACCCGGCGCGCCAGCCAGCGCAGCGGCTGGTAGACCGGCTCGATCGTGCCCAGGTCCGGGCAGGTGCCCACGACGACCTCCGAGCCGGCCAGGCGCAGCCTGCGCACGGCCGCGGTGAGCAGCCGCACCGACTGGGTCGGCGGCATCCGGCGGGTCACGTCGTTCGCGCCGATCATGATCACGCACACGTCCGGGGTCGGCCGGTCCCCGTCCAGCAGCAGGCCCACCTGCCGGTCCAGGTCGTCCGACATGGCCCCCGAAAGAGCCACGTTGCGCAGCTCCACCGGCCGCTCGGCGACCGCCGCCAGCCCGGAGGCCATCAGGGCCGCCGGGGTCTGCCGGGCCCGCCGTACGCCCAGTCCCGCGGCCGTGGAATCACCCAGCATGCCCAGGCGCAGCGGACCCGGGCTCTGCTCCGGCCCGCCGAATTCGCTCCCGTACAGCCCGTCGGCCCGCGGTGGCTCCGGCAGCCCGGATCCCACAGCTCGCCTGGCGAACTGCATCTCGGCCACCACCAGCCCGACCGCGGCGGCCCCGACCAGTCCGAGTCCGCCTCCGCCGTACGCTGCCCCCGCCGCGATCCGGCGGGCTGTTCTCGCCCTGGACATCCTTCAGGCCACCTCCTCGGTCCTCATTGACCCCTACCTGCCCCGTACGGACGGTCGGCCAATCCCTTTCCGCATACTCTGGCCGGACCTCCCGGAGAACCCGTGGAGTCCCCTCCTTGGAGAACATGGTGCAATTCCACGACTCGATGATCAGCCTCGTCGGCAACACCCCGCTGGTGAAGCTCAACCGTGTGACCGAAGGCCTGCAGGCCACCGTCCTTGCGAAGGTCGAGTACTTCAATCCCGGTGGATCCGTGAAGGACCGGATCGCCGTACGGATGATCGAGGCCGCCGAGCAGAGCGGAGCCCTCAAGCCCGGCGGCACCATCGTGGAGCCGACCAGCGGCAACACGGGTGTAGGACTCGCCATCGTGGCCCAGCAGAAGGGCTACAAGTGCATCTTCGTCTGCCCTGACAAGGTGTCGATGGACAAGATCAACGTGATGCGCGCGTACGGCGCCGAGGTCGTGGTCTGCCCGACCGCCGTCGACCCCGAGCACCCGGACTCGTACTACAACGTGTCCGACCGCCTCGCGCGCGAGCCCGGCGCTTGGAAGCCCGACCAGTACAGCAACCCGAACAACCCCCGTTCGCACTACGAGACCACCGGCCCCGAGCTGTGGGACCAGACGGACGGGAAGATCACCCACTTCGTTGCGGGCGTGGGCACGGGCGGCACGATCTCCGGTACCGGCAACTACCTCAAGGAGGTCAGCGGCGGGAAGGTCAAGGTCATCGGCGCCGACCCCGAGGGCTCGGTCTACTCCGGCGGCTCGGGCCGTCCGTACCTCGTCGAGGGCGTCGGTGAGGACTTCTGGCCGACCGCCTACGACCCGAACGTCACCGACGAGATCATCGCGGTGTCCGACAAGGACTCCTTCCAGATGACCCGCCGCCTCGCCAAGGAGGAGGGCCTCCTCGTCGGCGGCTCCTGCGGCATGGCGGTCGTCGCCGCGCTGAAGGCGGCCGAGGGCCTGGGCCCGGACGACGTGGTCGTCGTCCTGCTGCCGGACAGCGGCCGCGGCTACCTCAGCAAGATCTTCAGCGACGAGTGGATGGCGGGACACGGCTTCCTGGAGGAGGCCGGCCCCGCCGCGCGCATCGGCGACGTGCTGAACGACAAGGAGGGCGGTATCCCCTCCCTCGTCCACATGCACCCCGAGGAGACCGTCGGCGAGGCCATCGAGGTCCTGCGCGAGTACGGCGTCTCGCAGATGCCGATCGTCAAGCCCGGCGCCGGTCACCCGGACGTGATGGCCGCCGAGGTCATCGGCTCCGTGGTCGAGAAGGAGCTCCTGGCGGCGCTGTTCGCCCAGCGGGCCTCCCTGACCGACCCGCTGGAGAAGCACATGAGCTCCCCGCTGCCGCAGGTCGGCTCCGGCGAGCCGGTGTCCGAGCTGATGGCGGTGCTCGGCGAGGCGGACGCGGCGATCGTGCTGGTCGAGGGCAAGCCCACCGGTGTGGTGAGCCGTCAGGACCTGCTGGCCTTCCTGGCCAAGTCCGCGAAGTAGCCTGCGGCCCGCCCGGGGGACGGGGCGCGGGCCCACGGCCCGCCTCCCGCCCCGGGCACCCGGCTCGTGGCACGGCCTTCGCGCAATCGGTACGGGCATGACACGTGACGGCAGCACCCGCTTAACACGGCTCCGGCACAGTGGTGGTTGTCGGCAGGGGACACCGGGAGACCGGAACCCGGCCGGCACCACGGAACGGCGTGTGCGTACCTCCGGAGCGGCTCCCGGACCGCGCGTACGCCACGGACGCGGACGGCCCTGACCCGGCCGTGTCCTTCGCGGGGACCGCCGTCGTCCCGCCCCTCGGGCGACCGAGGGTGCGGCGGTCCCCGCGCAATCCCTTTTCCGGGCTCGGTTCGCCTCCGGGGCGCCTTGTGCGGCTCGTGACGGCGTACGTGCTCGAAAACCGCTCGTGCCTCACGGTTTCCTCCGCGCGTTCGCCCTCACTCCCCGGCGCGCCCCTTCGGCTCACTCGCCCGTGCGGCGGGGCGGTGGCTGCGGGCCCGGGGTCAGCCCCGGGGATCCTGCGTACCGCGCCGGAGGCGACGGGCGTGGATGAAGTTCACGCCCACGATCCCCGCCCAGGCGACGATCAGCCCCGGCAGCCGCGCCTGCGCGACGGCGATCGCCGACAGCGGGATCGCCAGGACCAGGGTGACGATCGCGAAGCCGAAGCGTTCGCCGAAGTTCCCGTCCCCCGGGGCGGCGGAAGGGGCCCGGCCGTCACCGCGGGCCGCGGACAGGCGCTCCTCCGCGAGCCGGCGCCGGACCTGTGTGTCGACCTTCTCGACGAACGAGTCCACGAGCGCGGCCTCGTACTCCGGACCCAGCTCGCGCCGGGCGTCCATCGTCGCGTCGAATTCCTTCTTCAGCTCTTGGGCATGCGCGTCCATGCCCCCACCGTAGGAACCCCGGCGGGCCCCGGCACTGGGGTTAGCCCCCCTATCCGGATCGCGGGCACGGCTTGCCCCGCTGCATAACCGCATGCAGAGTGCTCCGTGACTGAATATTTCACCGGGACGGAGGGGACGGGATGAGTGACAGCCCGGCCGCGCGGCTGCAGAAGCTGTTCGAGGGGCACCGGCTGACGCCGACCCAGCGGCGGATCGCGCACTGCATGGTGCGCGGGGCGGCGGAGGTGCCCTTCCTGTCGAGCGTCGAGCTCGCCGAACTGGCCGGGGTGAGCCAGCCCTCGGTGACCCGGTTCGCCGTGGCGCTGGGCTTCGACGGATATCCGGCGCTCCGCCGCCACCTGCGCGAGGTGGCCCCCGCCGAGCGGCCCGAGGCCGCGCACGAGGACTCGTACAACGAGTACCAGCAGGCCGTCCTGGGCGAGATCGAGAACCTGCGGCAGCTGGCGGCGATGCTCGCCGATCCCGCGCCCGTCCAGGAGGCGGGGCGGCTGCTCGCGGCCTCGACCCCGCTGCTGGTGCTCGGGCTGCGGGCGGCTTCCTCCCAGGCGCGCGGGTTCGCGTACTTCGCGTCGAAGGTCCACCCGGACGTACGGCTCCTCGACGAGGGCGGCTCGATGATGGAGGACCGCATCGACGCGGCGCGCTACGAGGGGGCCTCGGCGCTGCTCTGCTTCGCGCTGCCCCGCCACCCGCGGGAGGTCGTGGACACGCTGGAACGCTCCCGGCGGGCCGGCCTCACCGTGGTCACGGTCGCCGACTCGGCCTTCGCCCCCGTGGCCCGCCACTCGGACCTGCTGATTCCGGCGCAGGTCGGCACCGGGCTGGCCTTCGACACGGCGTGTGCGCCGATGCTGCTGGGCCGGGTGCTGCTGGAGTCGATGGCGGACGCCCTCCCGGACGCACAGGCCCGCCTGGAGGCCTTCGACGCGCGGGCCGCGGCGCGCGGCCTCTTCGTGGAATAGCCGGCGCGGCCGAAGGAGCCGGGGCTCCGCCCCAGGTGTTGGGCCGGGCCGGGCGAATTCAGCCTCGCCGGCGATTGAGGCGCGGGTCTCGGCGGAGCCCAGGAGGCCCCGCGCAGCGGCTACAGCAGGGCGTCGCCGTGGGCGGCGCCCGCCTCGGCCACGATCTCGGCGAGGCGCTGCGCCGGCCTGGCAAGGCGGAAGCGGACCTGGCCCTCCGGGCCCACCGTGAAGCCGTGCACCGCCGGGCGGGGCAGGCTGTTGTAGCCGTAGTGGGCCGTGAAGAAGTACGCGCCGGTGTCCGGTACGCCGATCAGGTCGCCGGGGGCGAGCCGGGGCAGCTCGCGGGCGGCCGCGAGCAGGTCCCCGGCGAAGCAGGCCGGGCCCGCGATGTCCTGGGCCACCGGGTCGCCGGTCTTCGGGGCGCCCTTGGCGTCGTAGGGCAGGATCCGCACCGGCCAGGCCGCCGGGGCGTACGCGGTGCGGGTCGCCACCTGGACCCCGGCGTGGGTGAGCGCGATCGGCCGGGACCCGCTGGTCTTGGTGTACTCGACCCGCGCCAGGACCAAGCCGTGCTTGGCCAGCAGGGACCGGCCGAACTCCGTGACCAGGCCGTACGAGCCGTCGAACAGGGCGGGGACCGCCTCGCGCAGGGCGGCCACGTACTCCGCGTGGGTGGGCGTCTCCTCGTCCGAGGCGAAGTTCACCGGCAGGCCGCCGCCGATGTCGAGGGTGTCGACCTGGCGCCGCCCGGCCGCCTCGTTGATCTCCTCGGCGAGGGCGTGGAGGTCCCGTACGCCTTCCGCGATCAGGGTCAGGGGAACGCCCTGCGAGCCCGAGTGGATGTGCAGCCGGGTGAGCCACGGCCGGTCCAGGTAGGCCCGTACGAGCCAGGCGCGGGCGCCGGGGTCGCGCAGGGCGATGCCGAACTTCGAGGTCGCGGTGGCCGTGGACAGGGCGTCGATGGCCCCGGCGCCGGTCTGCGGGTTGATCCGCAGGCCGATCGGGGCCGTCGTGGGCGTGGCCGCCCGGCCGACGAGCGCGTCGAGGCGTTCCAGCTCCTGGGGGTTGTCGGCGTTGACGGCGATGCCCAGGGCCAGGGCCTCGCGCAGCTCGGCCGCCGTCTTGGCGGGGGAGTCCAGGACGGTCCGGCCGGCGGGGACGCCCGCCGCCCGGGCCAGCGCCAGCTCCCCGGGGCTGGCCACCTCGCAGCCGAGCCCGGCGTCGGCGAGCAGCCGCAGGACCGGGACGAGCGGGGCGGCCTTGACGGCGAAGGCGTGCAGGACGGGCGTGCCGGGCGCGAGGGCGGCCGCGAAGGCGCCGGTCAGGGCGGCGGCGGAGGCCCGGATCCCGGCGACGTCCAGCAGGCAGGCCAGGGGCTCCGCGCCGTCGCCCCCGCCCACGAGGCCCTGCTCGACGGCGGCCCGTACGGCCAGGTCCCGGCGCTCGGCGGCGCTCTTGGCGCCGCCCCCGCCCTCCGCGTGTACAGCCATGCCGGCCATCCCATCATCCGACAGGGCCGACCGCAGCTGTTGACTGAATCTATTCAGGGCGCGAGGATGTGAATAGATTGACCAACATCGGAGGAGGCACCGCCATGTCAGGACCCCGCCCCGTACGTGCCGCGCGAGGCACCGACCTCAGCACCCTGGGATGGCAGCAGGAGGCCGCCCTGCGGATGCTGCAGAACAACCTCGACCCCGAGGTTGCCGAGCACCCCGACAAGCTCGTCGTCTACGGCGGCACCGGCAAGGCCGCCCGCGACTGGCGCTCGTACGACGCGATGGTCCGCACCCTGCAGACCCTCAAGCAGGACGAGACGATGCTCGTCCAGTCCGGCCGCCCGGTCGGCGTGATGCAGACCCACGAGTGGGCGCCGCGCGTCCTGCTCGCCAACTCCAACCTCGTCGGCGACTGGGCCAACTGGGAGGAGTTCCGCCGCCTGGAGCACCTGGGCCTGACCATGTACGGCCAGATGACCGCCGGGTCCTGGATCTACATCGGCACCCAGGGCATCCTCCAGGGCACCTACGAGACCTTCGCCGCCGTCGCCGCCAAGAAGTTCGGCGGCACCCTGGCCGGCACCATCACCCTGACCGCCGGCCTCGGCGGCATGGGCGGCGCCCAGCCGCTGGCCGTGACGATGAACGACGGCGTCGCGATCTGTATCGACGTCGACCCGCGCGCCATCGACCGCCGCATCGAGCACCGCTACCTGGACGTCAAGGCCGACAACCTGCGCCACGCCCTCCAGCTGGCCGTCGAGGCCCGCGACGCCCGCAAGCCCCTCTCCATCGGCCTCCTCGGCAACGCCGCCGAGCTGCTCCCGCAGATGCTGGCCGAGGGCGCGCCCATCGACATCGTGACCGACCAGACCTCGGCCCACGACCCGCTCGCGTACCTGCCCGTCGGTGTCGACTTCGACGACATGGCCGACTACGCCGCCAAGGACCCGGCCGGCTTCACCACCCGCGCCCGCGAGTCCATGGCCAAGCACGTCGAGGCCATGGTCGGCTTCATGGACGCCGGCGCCGAGGTCTTCGACTACGGCAACTCCATCCGCGGCGAGGCCCAGCTGGCCGGCTACGACCGCGCCTTCGCCTTCCCCGGCTTCGTCCCCGCCTACATCCGCCCGCTCTTCTGCGAGGGCAAGGGCCCCTTCCGCTGGGCCGCCCTGTCCGGCGAGGCCTCGGACATCCACAAGACCGACAAGGCCATGCTGGAGCTCTTCCCGGAGAACGAGTCCCTGCACCGCTGGATCAAGATGGCCGGCGAGCGCGTCCACTTCCAGGGCCTGCCCGCGCGCATCTGCTGGCTCGGCTACGGCGAGCGCGACAAGGCCGGCGAGCGCTTCAACGAGATGGTCGCCGACGGCACCCTCGCCGCGCCGCTGGTCATCGGCCGCGACCACCTCGACTGCGGCTCGGTGGCCTCCCCGTACCGCGAGACCGAGGCCATGCTCGACGGCTCCGACGCGATCGCCGACTGGCCGCTGCTCAACGCCATGGTCAACGTGGCCTCCGGCGCCTCCTGGGTCTCCATCCACCACGGCGGCGGTGTCGGCATGGGCCGCTCCATCCACGCGGGCCAGGTCACGGTCGCCGACGGCACCCCGCTCGCCGGCGAGAAGATCCGCCGCGTCCTCACCAACGACCCGGGCATGGGCGTCATCCGTCACGTCGACGCCGGCTACGACATCGCCGAGTCGGTCGCCGACGAGCGCGGCGTGCGCGTCCCCATGCGTGAGGGCGACGACGCGTGACCTTCCACGACATGTGGGCCGAGCTCGCGCCCGTCGGCCGCGACGCCGGCACCGGCGGATACCGCCGGTACGCCTGGAGCGGGGCCGACGCCGACTGCCGGACCTGGTTCCAGGAGCAGGCCGAGGCGCGCGGGCTGACGTACGAGACCGACCGCAACGGCAACCAGTGGGCCTGGCTCGGCGACCCCCTCGCGGGGGACGCCGTGGTCACCGGCTCGCACCTGGACTCCGTCCCCGACGGCGGGGCCTTCGACGGCCCCCTCGGGGTGGTGTCCTCCTTCGCGGCCCTGGACGAGCTCCGCAGCAGGGGCGCGGAGTTCTCCAGGCCGCTCGCCATCACCAACTTCGGCGACGAGGAGGGCGCCCGCTTCGGGCTGGCCTGCGTCGGCTCCCGGCTCGCGGCCGGGCAGCTGACCAAGGAGAAGGCGTACGAGCTGCGGGACGCCGAGGGCATCTCCCTGCCCCAGGCCATGGAGGCCGCCGGATACGACCCCGAGGCCATCGGGGCCGACCCCGAACGCCTCGGCCGCATCGGCGCCTTCGTCGAGCTGCACGTGGAACAGGGCCGCGCCCTGGACCTGTCCGGGGACCGGGTCGGCATCGCCTCCGCGATCTGGCCGCACGGCCGCTGGCGGTTCGACTTCCGCGGCGAGGCCAACCACGCCGGCACCACCCGGCTGGTCGACCGCCGCGACCCGATGCTCACCTACGCGGCGACCGTGCTCGCGGCCCGTACGGAGGCGGCCCTCGCCGGCGCCGTCGCCACCTTCGGGAAGATCTCGGTCGAGCCGAACGGGGTCAACGCCATCCCCTCGCTCGTGCGCGGCTGGCTCGACTCCCGGGCCGCCGACCAGGCCACCCTCGACACGGTCGTCACGGGCATCGAGAAGGCCGCGCGCGAGCGCGCCGACCAGGACGGCATCGACCTCGGCATCGTCCGGGAGTCCTTCACCCCGGTCGTCGAGTTCGAGCACGCCCTGCGCGACGAGATGAACCGGATCCTGGGCGGTTCGGTCCCCGTCCTCGGGACCGGGGCGGGACACGACGCCGGAATCCTCTCCGCAGCCGTCCCGACCGCCATGCTGTTCGTGCGGAACCCGACCGGCGTCTCCCACTCCCCGCGGGAGTTCGCCGCCGAGGACGACTGCGTGGCCGGTGTCCTCGCCCTCGCCGACGTACTGGAAGGCCTGGCATGTCGTTGACGACGTACTGGCTGGAGCACGCCTGGCTCGGCACCCATGTCGAGCCGGGCGTCGCCCTGGAGGTGGACGCCGACGGGCGGATCGCCGCTCTGCGCACCGGGGTCGAGACCCCGCCGCCCGGCGCCGAGGTGCTGCGCGGCCTCACCCTCCCCGGGCTGGCCAACGCGCACAGCCACGCCTTCCACCGGGCCCTGCGCGGGACGGTCCAGGTCGGCTCCGGCACCTTCTGGACCTGGCGCGACCTGATGTACAAGGTCGCCCAGAACCTCACCCCCGACAGCTACTTCGCGCTCGCCCGCGCCGTCTACGCCGAGATGGCGCTGGCCGGCATCACCAACGTCGGCGAGTTCCACTACGTCCACCACGCGCCCGGCGGCGCCGCGTACGCCGACCCGAACGCGATGGGCGAGGCCCTGATCGAGGCCGCCGCCGCGGCCGGCATCCGGATCACGCTCCTGGACACCGCGTACCTGTCCTCGGGCTTCGGCGAGGCCCCCAACAGCCACCAGCTGCGCTTCTCCGACGGCACCGCCGAGGCCTGGGCCGAGCGCGCGAGTGCCCTCAAACCCCGTGAGCACGCCCTGATCGGCGCCGCGATCCACTCGGTCCGCGCGGTCCCCGCAGCCGAACTGGCCACCGTGGCCGGCTGGGCCGAGGAGCGCCGGGCGCCCCTGCACGTCCACCTCTCGGAGCAGACCGCGGAGAACGACGCCTGCCAGGCCGCCCACGGACGCACGCCGACCCAGCTGCTGGCCGACCACGGCGTGCTCGGCCCGCGCACCACCGGCGTCCACAACACGCACCTCACCGACACGGACATCGCCCTCCTCGGCGGGACCACCACCGGCACCTGCATGTGCCCCACCACCGAACGCGACCTCGCGGACGGCATCGGCCCGGCGACCCGCCTCCAGCACGCGGGCAGCCCGCTGTCCCTGGGCAGCGACAGCCACGCCGTGATCGACCTGCTCGAAGAGGCCCGCGCGATGGAGCTCGACGAGCGCCTGCGCAGCCGGACCCGGGGCCACTGGACGGCGAACGCCCTCCTCGCCGCCGCCACCGAGGACGGCCACGCCGCCCTCGGGCGCCCCGACGCGGGCCGCCTGGAGCCGGGCGCGCTCGCGGACTTCACCACGATCGCGCTGGACTCGGTCCGCACGGCGGGCCCGCCGGCGCGGCTGGGTGCCGAGACGGCGGTGTTCGCCGCCACCGCCTCGGACGTCCGCCACACGGTGGTCGGCGGCCGCCACGTGGTCCGCGACGGCCACCACACCCTGGTCGGGGACGTCCCGACGGCCCTGTCCGAGTCCATCGCAGCCCTGCGCGCCTGACCGCGGCGCCTGCGGCGGGCCTGTCCCCCACCCCGCCCCTTCCCGAAACCGGGCTCTGCCCGGACCCGGTCCTCAAACGCCGGACGGGCTGAAATCAGCCCCGCCGGCGTTTGTGGCGCGGGGTCTGGGGCGGAGCCCCAGGAAACGGCGAAAGGGCGGGGTGGGGGAACGAACCCTCTGAGAGGAACCCCCATGACCACCACCGCCATCACCAACATCGGCAGCCTCGTCACCAACGACCCGTCCGTCGGAGACGGCTCGCCCCTCGGCCTCCTCCAGGACGCGACGGTCGTCATCGAGGCCGACAAGATCGCCTGGGTCGGCCCCGCCGCCAACGCGCCGGCCGCGGACGAGAGCTTCGACGCGCAGGGCGGGGCCGTCATCCCCGGCTTCGTCGACTCCCACTCCCACCTCGTCTTCGCCGGCGACCGCACCCAGGAGTTCAACGCCCGGATGTCCGGCCGCGCCTACTC
This sequence comes from Streptomyces sp. NPDC040545, assembly GCF_055595065.1. Taxonomy (NCBI): domain Bacteria; kingdom Bacillati; phylum Actinomycetota; class Actinomycetes; order Kitasatosporales; family Streptomycetaceae; genus Streptomyces; species Streptomyces sp. NPDC040545. Next base: position 42,821 of record NZ_JBVIWA010000025.1, on the reverse strand, counting down.
CGCCGGCGGCATCCGCACCACCGTCGCCGCCACCCGCGCCGCCACCGACGCGGAGCTGGAGGCGGGCCTGGTGCGCCACCTCGACGAGGCCCGCCGCCAGGGCACCACCACCTTCGAGACCAAGTCCGGCTACGGCCTCACCGTCGCCGACGAGGCCCGCGCCCTGCGCATCGCCGCCGCGCACACCGAGGAGGTCACCTACCTCGGCGCGCACATCGTCTCCCCCGACTACGCCGAGGACCCGGCCGCCTACGTCGACCTCGTCACCGGCGAGATGCTGGCGGCCTGCGCCCCGTACGCCCGCTGGGTGGACGTCTTCTGCGAGAAGGGCGCCTTCGACGGCGACCAGGCCCGCGCGATCCTCACCGCCGGGGCCGCCGCCGGGCTGATCCCCCGCGTGCACGCCAACCAGCTCTCCTACGGGCCCGGCGTCCAGCTCGCCGTCGAGCTCGAAGCCGCCTCCGCCGACCACTGCACCCACCTCACCGACGCCGACGTGGACGCCCTCGTACAGGCCGCCGGCACCACCGTCGCCACCCTGCTGCCCGGCGCCGAGTTCTCCACGCGCGCCCAGTGGCCCGACGCCCGGCGCCTGATCGACGCGGGCGCCACCGTCGCCCTGTCCACGGACTGCAACCCCGGCTCCTCCTACACGAGTTCGATGCCGTTCTGCATCGCGCTCGCCGTCCGTGACATGCGGATGACCCCCGACGAGGCCCTCTGGTCGGCCACCGCCGGCGGTGCCCGCGCCCTGCGCCGCGACGACATCGGCCTCGTGGCCCCGGGGGCCCGCGCCGACCTGGCCCTGCTGGACGCCCCGAGCCATGTCCACCTCGCCTACCGGCCGGGCGTACCGCTCGTTTCCGGGGTCTGGCAGCGGGGCCGCCGCGTGCACTGACGAACGGTCAATCCCGGGTTGTCCTTTGTCTTCCCTCCGTAAGCCCCCGGGCTTACCTTGAGCCACCGATCTGATGTGTCGTCAGTTTTCTGTGGCCCGAGGGGAAGACGAAGGTGTCCGACCGCAAACGCTCCACCGCGCTCGCGCTGGCCTCCGCGCTGGCCGGATCGGCGGTGCTGTTCACCGCCCCCGCGGCCCATGCCGCCGTCGTCGACGTCGCCTACGACTGCAAGACCCCGATCGGGGACAAGTCGGCGGTGTCGCCCATCGACATCAAGGCCGTCAAGGAGGGCGACGGGTACAAGCTGACGATGTCCTTCCAGAAGGGCGTCTCGTCCAGCCCCATCGAACTCGGCAAGGGTGCGATGAACCCCAGCGCCGTCATCCTCGTCGACGGCGCCGAGAAGGTGTCCGTACCGGTCTCGGGTCCGCCCAACCCCGAGGCCGTGCCCCCGGACACACCCATCAAGATCACCGACCTCTCGGGCACGTACACGCCCAAGAAGAGCGGCAAGGTCACCTTCACCGCCGGGGTGCTCACCATCATGGCGATGAGCACCACGACGACCTGCACCCCCGGCAACAGCCCGAAGCCCTCGCTGGAGCTGGACGTCACGGCGCCCGGCGGCGGCGGGAACACGCAGTCCGGCGCCGACACCACCGGCGACACCCTCCCGCAGACCGGGCCCGCCGATTCCGCCCTGGCCCTCGGCACCCTCGGCGGCACCGTGCTGCTCTCCGGCGCCGTCGGCGTGCTCTGGCTGACCCGGCGCGGCCGGCGGGCCGGGTCCTGAACGGAGCACCCCGGTCATGCCCGTGCTCCCCGCCCTGAGGCGCGCCGCCGCCGTCCTCCTGCTCGCCGCCGCCACGCTGTACACGGCCCCCGCGCGCCCCGCGGCCGCCGAGGAGCCGGGCTGGACCGCCGAGCCCGCCGCCGGAGCGGCGGCCACCGCCCGCCCGTACTTCTACCTGGCCGGTGCCCCCGGCACCGTGCTGGAGGACCGCCTCGCCCTGGCCAACACCACCGACCAGGAGCGCACCATCACGCTGCGCGGCGCCGACGCCTACAACACGGCCGACGGCGCCTTCGCGGTCCGCCCGGCGGCACCCGGCACCGGGGCCACCGGGGCCACCGGGGCCGGTTCCTGGATCAGCTTCGGGGCCGCCACCACCGTGACGGTCCCGCCCCGCACCCGCGCCGTGGTCCCCTTCACCCTCACCGTGCCGCCCGCGTCCCCGCCCGGCGACCACCCCGCCGCCGTGATCGCCGCCGAGGGCGGCCACGAGGTCGGCGTACGGGTCCACCTGCGGGTCGGCGGCCCCACCCTGGCCGCCCTCACGGTCGAGGACGTCGCCGTACGGGGCCGGGGCCCGGCCACCGTCATCGCCTACACCCTCGTCAACCGCGGCAACGTGGCCCTCGCCCCCGAGCTCCGGATCCGCGCCGAGGCCCTCGTCGGCGAGGTGTCCGACCCGACCCGCGGCCGCACCCTGCCCGTGGAACTGCTGCCCGGCCAGCGGGTGGAGCTCACCGAGCCCTGGCCCGGCGCCCCGGCCTTCGACCGGGTCCGCGTCACCCTCACCGTGACCGCCCCCGGCGGGGCCCGCGCGGTGGCCACCGGCTCGCGCTGGCTCGTCCCCTGGGGTCTGGCCGGCTGGACCGGGGCCGGCCTGCTGGGCCTCGGCGCGGCCACCGCCGCCGCGCTGTACCTCGTACGCGGCCGACGGCCCGTACCGGGACCGGGCCCGGCGCCGGACGCGCCGTCCGCGGCCGGACCGACGACCCCTGCACCGCACCACGAACTGACGGGAGCCGCCAGGTGAGAAGAGTCGGAGCCCTGCTGGCCGCGGGGCTGGCGGTGTGCGCCCTCGCCCTGTTCCCCACGGGCCCGGCCGCCGCCGAGGGCAAGCCGGCCGTGGCGCTCTCGCTCCAGGAGGCCGCCAAGGGCACCGGAATCACCGTCACCGGTACCGGCTGGCCGGCGAAGACGCTGGTGATGCTGCTGGTCTGCGGCCAGAACATGATCGGCGGCACCAACAGCTGTGCCAACGCCGACGGCGCCGCCGTCTCGGTCGCCGCCGACGGGAGCTTCACGGCCCGGCTGCCCGTGGTGGCACCGCCCAAGCCCTGCCCCTGCATCGTCAACGTCACCTCCGTCAACGGTGACCAGTCCACCGTCGCGACCCCCCTGAAGATCACCGGCCACCCGGTCGCCGAGCTGCCCGCCGAATCCGGCACGGCCCGCCTCGCGATGCTCACCGGGGTCCGGCTGGAGGGCGAGGACGGGGTGCTGACCTGGTTCGGCGCCCCGCCCTCCCGGAAGTTCAAGGTCACCGTCGGCAATCTCGGCCCGGTCCCGGTCAAGGACCCGGTCTTCCAGCTCGGCACCGCGCACGGGGTGTTCGCCCCGCTGTGGGAGGAAGCCCGCTGGAAGGGCACCATCCCGCCCGGCGGCAAGGCGGAGATCGCGCTCGACGCGGGGCTCGCCGCCGGCGCCCACGGCGACTACACGATCTCCCTCAAGTACGGAGAGACCGTGCTGGCCGCGCAGCCCTGGGGCGTGGACCGCCCGTACGGGGTGCTGCTCTTCCGGGGCCTGCTCCTGCTGGTGATCCCGGCCGCGGTCTTCCGTACCGGCATGGCGGTCGTCGACCGGGTCCGGCCGCGCGCCGCGCCCGCCGCCGGCCGCCACCGCGGTACGGGTCCCCTCGATACGACCGCTGCCGCGGCCGCGGCGGCGGCCTCCGCCGTGACGGCCCGGCTGCCGCGGATCGGGGCCCTGCGGCCCCCTGAGCCGGCCCCGGGACCCGACCGCCCGGAGCAGTCCCCCCAGACCACCACGGCGGTCCTGCCGTGGTTCACCCCGGACAGCGCGCCGGGCCCAGCACCACAGGCGTCCGCACCGTCTGAGAACCGTTCGACGACGAAGGGACATTCGTGAAAACCCAACGGAGGGTGAGCGCGGCCGTGATCGCGCTGCTGCTCGGCGGCGCCGGTATCGCCATCGGAGCCACTCCCGCCCAGGCCGCGGAGACCAAGTTCGACGTCAAGTGCGTCCCCCCGGCCGGGGGCGGCAGTCCGGTGGAGGGGGAGACCACCGCCAAGGTCACCGCACCCGCCTCGGCGAAGGTCGGCGACGAGGTCGACGTGTCCTGGGAGACGGTGAAGCCGGCCTCGAACAACACGGACCTGATGGACATCCCGCAGGACGCGGTCCAGCCCACCGGCTGGATCACCGTGGGCGGTGGTGGCGGTGAGCTGAAGGTCGTCGGGGAGAAGAAGAACCCGCCGATCCCGAAGAAGGCGCCCATGGTGATGTCCGTGATGAAGGGCAAGCTGAAGCTCACCAAGGCCGGGAAGATCACGCTGACCCCCGGCAAGTACGACGTGGCCGTCACCTTCTCCTTCGGCACGTTCGTCACCAAGTGCGCCCCGACCGGCAGCGTGGGCGTCGGGGCCACCATCGACGTGGCGGCCGGCTCCAGCGGCGGTACGACGACAGGCGGTACGACGACCGGTGGCACCACCACGGGCGGCTCCTCCACGACCACGGGCGGCTCGGCGACCACCTCGGGCGGCTCCACCTCCGGCGGCGGGGGCGGCCAGACCGACTTCCCGGGCAAGGCGGTCGAGGTGGCCTTCGACTGCGGGCCGGTCGTCCCGGGGGGCATCAAGACCCCGGTCACGATCAACGCGAAGAAGAACGGCGGCAGCTACGACCTGACGGTCAAGACCGCCAAGGGTGCGATGGCGGCGCCCATGGCCCTGCCCGCGGGGGCGCTCAAGCCCTCGATGGACGTGAAGCTCGGCGGGGCGGACAGCGGGACGGTCAAGGTCTCCGGCCCGGCCAACGCGGAGCCGATCCCGGACAAGGCCCCGGTCAGCCTCAGCGACATGACCGGCACCTACAAGCCCGGGAAGAGCGGCAAGGTGACGCTCAGCCCGGACCAGCTGACGATCGACGTCACGATGGCCCCCGGCGCCACCCCGATCAACGTCCCCTGCAAGGCGACGAGCAGCGGGGTCTCGCTGGAACTGGACACCACCGCCCAGCCGGGCGGCTCCGGCTCCTCGACCAGCACCACCGGCAGCACCACCTCGGGCGGCCTCGCCGAGACCGGCGCGGAGGACGAGGGCGGCATCAAGGCCCTGGCCCTGGTCGCCGGCACGGTGATCCTGCTCGGCGGCGCGGTGTTCACCTTCACCCCGTGGCGCCGCCTGCGCGGCACCCGCTGACACGCGAAGCGGCCCGGCACACCTTCCGGTGTGCCGGGCCGCTTCGTCGTACAGGGGCGCGAACGCGTCAGCCCATGCCGCCCATCAGGGCGTTGACCTTCTTGCGGTACATGAAGATCGCGAGGCCGGCGAGCGTCGCGGCGACCGCCTGGAAGAGGATGACCCCGACGCCGTTCAGCTGCACGTCGGCCAGACCCATCAGACCGGTGATGCAGTCACCGGCGGTGACGGCCAGGAACCAGACACCCATCATCTGGGAGCCGTACTTCTGCGGCGCCATCTTCGTGGTGACCGACAGGCCGACCGGGGAGAGGCACAGCTCGGCGAGGGTGTGCATCAGGAAGATGAGCACCAGCCACCACATGGTGACCTTGGTGTCGTTGCCCGCGGTCTGGCTCAGCGGCAGGGCGAAGACGAAGAACGAGGCGCCGACGATGACCAGGGCCACCGAGAACTTCACGATGGTGCTCGGCTCGCGGTTGCGGCGGGCCAGGGCCACCCAGGCGGCGGCGAAGACCGGGGCCAGAGCCACCACGAAGAGCGGGTTCAGCGACTGGAAGATGGTGGTCGGGACTTCCCAGCCGAACAGGGCGCGCTCGGAGTTCTTGTCACCGAAGAGCGAGAGCGTCGAACCGCCCTGGTCGTAGATCATCCAGAACACGGCGGCGGCCACGAAGAACCAGATGTAGGCGCTCATCCGGGTCTGCTCGACGGTGGACAGGTCCTTGTCCCGCTTGATGCGGACGAGGACGGCGACCGGGATGAGCAGACCGGCGATGGTGATCGGGTACAGCGCCCACTTGATGGTGAACATGTCCGCGGCGACCACGGCGCCGTAGAAGACGGCGACGGCGGCCAGGACGGCCAGGGCCTTGACGATCACGGCCTTGCGCTCGACCGGGCTCAGCGGGTTCGGGACGATGCTGCTCTGCGGGCTCAGGGTGCGGCCGGCGAGCAGGTAGACCACCAGGCCGACGGCCATGCCGACGGCGGCCAGCGCGAAGCCGAGGTGCCAGTTCACGGTCTCGCCGACGATGCCGATGCCGACCGGTGCGAGGAGGGCACCCACGTTGATGCCGATGTAGAAGATCGTGAAGCCGCTGTCACGGCGCGGGTCGTCCACACCGCGGTACAGGTGGCCGACCATCGTGGAGATGTTGGCCTTCAGCAGACCGGAGCCGACCGCGACCAGCAGCAGACCGACGAAGAACGCGATCTGGCCGGGCAGCGCGAGCGACACGTGGCCCGCCATGATCACGCCACCGGCGATGGCTACCGTCTTGCGGGCGCCCCAGACACGGTCACCGAACCAGCCGCCGGGCATGGCCATGAGGTAGACCATGGCCACGTAGACGGAGTAGATCGCCGTGGCCGTCGCCGCAGTGAAGCCGAGGCCACCACCCTGGCTGCCGGTCGCGGCGTCGACACCGCCGGAGACCAAGTACAGGACGAGAAGCGCACGCATGCCGTAGTAGGAGAAGCGCTCCCACATCTCGGTCATGAACAGCGTGGCCAGGCCGATCGGGTGGCCGAGGAGGGTCTTCTCGTGAGCGGGGCTCGGAGAAGCCGTCGTCAGGCTGGAAGCCATGGTCGATCCTTGCTTGCTCGGGACGCATCGGCTTCGTGAGCTCATCCGCGCCCGGTGGGGGGTGGCCGGCACCGGCGGACGGATCTCCCACCCCACGCCTCGGGGTCCGCCCCACGGGGGTGGGGGCGGCAGGACATCCGTAACCGGGATCCACGCCCTCCCGCGCATCATCACGCGAGGGGCCCGGCCAACAGGTCATTCACTGTCGTCAAGACGGGCCGGGCCGGCCCCCGAGAGGACCGTCCGTCCGGTTCAGGACAGAAATTAGAGACCTTGCGCTGCTTTTCGGCACAAAGGTCCCTGAGGTATTGCATCAGGCGTCTCGCCACCATACGACACGACACTGCGGCATATGAAAGGACTTGAGAGATGGATCACAAGGCGCGCCGGGAACCGTTCGGCCATATTCGAAGGCGCTTAGTAGTTCATAAGCCCAGATAGAGAGGGGTCTTCCCGCAGGCCTCTGCTTTCAGCCGCCGCGGACTACCATCACCCACATGACGCGTGTACTGCTCGCCGAGGACGACGCATCCATCTCGGAGCCCCTGGCCCGCGCCCTGCGCCGGGAGGGGTACGAGGTCGAGGTCCGGGAGGACGGCCCCACCGCCCTGGACGCGGGACTGCAGGGCGGCGTCGATCTCGTCGTCCTCGACCTGGGACTGCCGGGTATGGACGGCCTGGAGGTCGCCCGCCGGCTGCGCGCCGAGGGCCACGGCTTCCCGATCCTGGTCCTCACCGCCCGGGCGGACGAGGTCGACACGGTCGTCGGCCTGGACGCCGGCGCCGACGACTACGTGACCAAGCCCTTCCGCCTGGCCGAACTGCTCGCCCGGGTCCGGGCCCTCCTGCGGCGCGGTGCCACCGAGGCCCTCCAGCCCCCCGCCACCCACGGCGTGCGGATCGACGTCGAATCGCACCGGGCCTGGATGGGGGAGGAGGAGCTCCAGCTCACGGCCAAGGAATTCGACCTGCTGCGGGTCCTGGTCCGCGACGCGGGCCGGGTCGTCACCCGCGACCAGCTCATGCGCGAGGTCTGGGACACCACCTGGTGGTCCTCCACCAAGACCCTCGACATGCACATCTCCTGGCTGCGCAAGAAGCTGGGCGACGACGCCGCCAACCCCCGCTACATCGCCACCGTGCGCGGCGTCGGCTTCCGCTTCGAGAAGAGCTGACCGCCTCCTCTGCCCCACCTGGGGCATGCTCTAGGGCATGCGCCGCCGCCTCATCAACTCCACGCTCGCCGTGGTGCTCGTCGTGATCGCCGTCTTCGGGGTCTCCCTCGTCATCGTGGAGACCCGGACCATCACCAGCAGCGCCCAGGACCGCATCGAGTCCGAGGCGCTGCGGCTCGTGGGCATCGTCGAGGCGAACGTCCTGGAGAAGAAGCCGATCGACCCCGTGGCCCTCGGCGAGCAGCTGGACGCCGGCCACCACGCGCGGATCACCGTCCCCGGCCAGCCGGCCGTCGACGTGGGCCCCCCGATCCCCGACAGTGTGATCCGCGGCACCGCCCGCGGGGAGCAGGGCGAGGTCGTGGTCGTCGAGGAGTCCCGCTCCACCGTGACCCGCGAGGTCGGGCGGACCCTGGCCGTGGTCGGCGCGGTGGCCCTGCTGGCCGTCGTGGCGGCCGTCCTGCTCGCCGTACGGCAGGCCAACCGGCTGGCCTCCCCGCTCACCGACCTGGCCGAGACGGCGGAGCGGCTCGGATCGGGCGACCCGCGGCCCCGGCACAAGCGGTACGGGGTCCCCGAGCTGGACCGGGTCGCGGACGTGCTGGACTCCAGCGCCGAGCGGATCGGCCGGATGCTGACGGCCGAGCGGCGGCTGGCCGCGGACGCCTCCCACCAGCTGCGCACCCCGCTCACCGCGCTCTCCATGCGGCTGGAGGAGATCACCGTCACCGACGACCTGGCGACCGTCCGGGAGGAGGCGACGATCGCCCTGACCCAGGTGGAGCGGCTCACGGACGTGGTGGAGCGGCTGCTCACGAACTCGCGGGACCCGCGGACGGGCTCCGCGGTCCCCTTCGACCTGGACGAGGTCGTCAAGCAGCAGGTCGAGGAGTGGCGGCCGGCCTACCGCAGCGCGGGCCGGGCCATCGTGCGCTCCGGACGGCAGGGCGTACGGGCCGTCGGCACCCCGGGCGCGGTCTCGCAGGTGCTGGCCACCCTGGTGGAGAACGCCCTGATGCACGGCGGCGGCACGGTCGCGCTGCGCACCCGGGTGATCGGCAACCAGGCGGTGCTGGAGGTCACGGACGAGGGACCGGGCGTCCCGCCGGACCTCGGCAACCGGATCTTCGAGCGGGCCATCAGCGGCCGCAACTCCACCGGGATCGGCCTCGCGGTGGCCCGGGACCTCGCGGAGGCGGACGGCGGCCGCCTGGAGCTGCTCCAGACGCAGCCCCCGGTGTTCGCGCTGTTCCTCAGTCGGACGGCCCCGGAGCGGGCCGAACCGCAGGCCACCGTCCGCTAGGTCCTGTCGTCAAAGTGGCGTCGGGCCCGACGGGACTTTGACGACAGGGCCTAGGAGCCCCGGCGGTACTAGTTGTTCGCGGGCGCCGGCTCGGGCACCGGATCCGGCCTGCGGTCCGGCTTCGGCAGGGGCGCCGGCTCCGGCATCGGCTCGGCCGGCTCCGCCGGCGCGGGCAGGGCCTTGAAGACCCAGGTCCGGTACGACCAGAAGCGGAACACGGTGGCGGTCCCGATGCCGATGAACTTGAACACGTTGCTGGCGACCGGGCCGTCCCAGCCGAACCCGTAGGTGGCGGTGTAGAGCACACCGCTCTCGATGACCAGCCCGATGCCGCTGAAGGCGGCGAACAGGACGAGCTCGCGGGTGCGGCCGCTCTTGGCGCGGTCCCGGTAGGTGAAGTAGCGGAAGCCGATGTAGTTCGTGGCGATGGCCACGACCGTGGCTATCACGCTCGCGCGCACCACCTGCAGGTCGGTGGTGTTGCGGATCAGGTTGAAGACGCCCAGGTTGACCAGGACACCCAGACCGCCGACCGCCCCGAACTTGGCCACCTCTCGTACGAGGCCGCGTACACGTTCGACGACCGATCCGCCAGGCGTGCTCATCAGTAGGTCAGTCCTGTCGGTCACCGCCCGCTTACGGGGCGTCCGGTGTTCTCCGTCAACCCACCCATGCTAAGTCTCCCCCCTGCGCTCCGTCTGTGCCTTCCGGCACCCTGCGACACACGGCACACGGGCAGATCGGGCCAGGGGCACGTCCGGATGGCGGAATACCGGCGGATACCCTGGAGGAGTGACGTTCCCGGTAGTCGGTATGGTCGGCGGCGGCCAGCTCGCCCGCATGACCCACGAGGCGGGCATCCCCCTCGGCATCAGATTCAAGCTCCTCAGTGACACCCCGCAGGACTCGGCGGCCCAGGTCGTGAGCGATGTCGTCATCGGCGACTATCGCGACCTGGAGACGTTGCGTGCCTTCGCGCGCGGCTGTGACGTGATCACCTTCGACCACGAGCATGTACCCATGGAGCACCTTCGGGCCCTGGAAGCGGACGGCATCCCCGTCCGCCCGGGGCCCGACGCTTTGGTGCACGCCCAGGACAAGGGGGTGATGCGCGCCAAGCTCGACGAGATCGGCGCGCCCAGCCCCCGCCACCGGATCGTGAGCGATCCGGACGACGTGACCGCCTTCGCGCAAGAGGTGGGCGGCTTCCCCGTCATCCTCAAGACCGTGCGGGGCGGGTACGACGGCAAGGGGGTGTGGTTCGTCCGCACCCCCGAGGACGCGGCGGCCCCGTTCAAGGCGGGCGTCCCGGTCCTCGCGGAGGAGAAGGTCGACTTCGTCCGCGAGCTCGCGGCGAACATCGTCCGCTCCCCGCACGGCCAGGCGGTGGCCTACCCCGTCGTCGAGTCCCGTCAGGTGGACGGCGTCTGCGACACGGTGATCGCCCCGGCCCCGGACCTCTCGGAGGCCCTCGCGGGCGAGGCCCAGGCCCTCGCCCTGCGCATCGCCAAGGAACTCGGCGTGACCGGCCACCTGGCCGTGGAGCTGTTCGAGACCACCGACGGCCGGATCCTGGTCAACGAGCTGGCGATGCGCCCGCACAACAGCGGCCACTGGACCCAGGACGGGGCCGTCACCTCACAGTTCGCCAACCACGTACGGGCGGTCCTGGACCTCCCGCTGGGCGACCCGCGCGCCCGCGCCAGGTGGACGGTCATGGCGAACGTGCTGGGCGGGGACTACCCCGACATGTACGCGGCGTACCTGCACTGCATGGCGCACGACCCCCAGCTGAAGATCCACATGTACGGCAAGGACGTGAAACACGGTCGCAAGGTCGGCCACGTCAACACCTACGGCGACGACCTGGACGATGTGCTGGAGCGCGCACGCCACGCTGCCGACTACCTCAGAGGAACGGTCACCGCATGAGCACCACCTCCGCAGCCCCCGTCATCGGCATCGTCATGGGCTCCGACTCGGACTGGCCCGTCATGGAGGCGGCCGCCCAGGCCCTGGACGAGTTCGAGATCCCCTACGAGGTCGACGTCGTGTCCGCCCACCGGATGCCGCGCGAGATGATCGCGTACGGGGAGCGGGCCGCCGAACGAGGGCTGAAGGCGATCATCGCGGGCGCGGGCGGCGCCGCCCACCTGCCCGGCATGCTCGCCTCGGTCACCCCGCTGCCGGTCATCGGTGTGCCCGTGCCGCTGAAGTACCTGGACGGCATGGACTCCCTCATGTCGATCGTCCAGATGCCGGCCGGGATCCCCGTCGCCACCGTCTCGATCGCCGGGGCGCGCAACGCGGGCCTGCTGGCCGTACGGATGCTGGCCGCCCACGACACGGAGCTGCTGGCCCGCATGAACGACTTCCTGCAGGAGCTCAACGACCAGGCCACCGAGAAGGGCAAGCGGCTGCGTACGAAGGTCGCGAGCGCGGAGTCCTTCGGGTTCGGCAAGTGAGCGCGGCGCAGCGTCTGGACGAGGCGCGCGAGCTGTTGGCCGAACACCCCGTCGTGGACGGCCACAACGACCTGCCCTGGGCGCTGCGCGAGCAGGTGCGCTACGACCTGGCGCGCCGGGACATCGGGGGCGACCAGTCCGCCCACCTGCACACCGACATCCCCCGGCTGCGCGCCGGCGGCGTCGGCGCCCAGTTCTGGTCCGTCTACGTGCGTTCCGACTACGCCGGTGACGAGGCGGTCAGCGCCACCCTGGAGCAGATCGACGTCGTCGCCCAGCTGATCGACCGTTACCCCGGCGACCTCGTGCGGGCGCTGACGGCGGACGACATGGAGGCGGCCCGCGCCGACGGCCGGATCGCCTCGCTGATGGGAGCCGAGGGCGGCCACTCCATCAACAACTCGCTGGCCACCCTGCGCGCCCTGCACCAGCTGGGCGTGCGGTACATGACGCTCACGCACAACGACACGATCGACTGGGCGGACTCGGCCACCGACGAGCCCCGGCACGGCGGTCTGACCGACTTCGGCCGTGAGGTCGTCCGCGAGATGAACCGCGTCGGCATGCTGGTGGACCTCTCGCACGTCGCGGCGACCACGATGCGGGACGCGATCGAGGTGTCGGCCGCGCCGGTGGTCTTCTCGCACTCCTCGGCCCGGGCGGTCTGCGACCACCCGCGCAACATCCCCGACGACGTGCTGGCGATGCTGCCGGCCAACGGCGGGGTGGCGATGGCCACCTTCGTACCGAAGTTCATCCTCCCGGCGGCCGTCGAGTGGACCCTGGCCGCCGACGAGAACCTGCGGGCGCACGGTCTCCACCACCTGGACACCACCCCCGAGGCGATGGCCCTGCACCGGGCCTTCGAGGAAGCGCGCCCGCGCCCGGTGGCCACGGCCGCGACGGTGGCGGACCACCTGGACCACATGCGCGAGGTGGCCGGCATCGACCACATCGGCATCGGCGGGGACTACGACGGCACGGCCTTCACCCCGTCCGGCCTGGACGACGTGGCGGGCTACCCGAACCTCGTCGCCGAGCTGCTCACGCGCGGCTGGTCCAAGGCCGACCTGGCGAAGCTGACCTGGACCAACGCGGTACGCGTGCTGCGCGACGCGGAGTCGGTGGCCCGCGACCTGTCGGCATCGCGGGGGCCGTCGAACGCGGTACTCCGGTAGCGGACGCGGTGCCCGGCGGGCGCGGTGACAGGGTGTGACCTGCGGGTTCACTCGAACGCTGCGTCCGCCGGGCGGCCCTGCGCTCCCGCGTGTCACGGTGGCACCATCTCTCCCTGCTGCCGCCGAGACCGGAGCCAATGCCATGGCCGACCTGCAGGATGAACCCCACTCCGTGGGCATCGGAGCCGAAGACCACCCCGCACCCCCGGTTGCGGTGGCGGCGGGCGCCCTCGACCGGGCTGTCGCGCTGCTGGCCGTCCATCCCGTGGCCGACGGGTGCAACACCCTGGTCTGGACCCTGCACCAGAGTCCGTACCACGACATCGAAACCTCGGACACGGGCGTGGACACCGACATCCCGCGGCTGCGCGCCGGGGGAGTGGGGGCCCAGTTCTGGTCCCTGCTCGTGCCGTCGGCGCGGGCGCGCGCGGACGCCCCCGGTGACCAGGTGCTCTCCGACACGCTGGACCAGATCGACACGGCGCTGACCCTGATGCGCCGCTACCCCGACAGCCTCTGCCTGGCCCTCAGCGCCGACGACCTGGCGGACGCCCGCAACCGGGGCCGCATCGCCTCGTTCCTGGGCCCGGTGCCCGGCCGCACGCTGACCGACTCCCTGGGCGCGCTGCGCGCCTTCCACGCGCTGGGCGTACGGATCCTCGCGCCCGCGGGAGCGCCCTGGGCGCAGGAGGAACTGACGGCCTTCGGCCACGAGGTGGTCCGCGAGGCGAACCGGCTGGCGATCCTGCTCGACCTCACCGGCTGCCCGCCGACGGTCGCCTGCAGGCTCGCGGGGGCCTCCAAGGCCCCGGTGATCATCTCGAACACGGCGGCGGCCTCGCTGAACCCGCATCCGGGCAACGTGACCGACGAGGTCCTGGCCGCGCTACGGGAGGCCAACGGCCTGGCGATGGTCACCTTCGACACCGCGCGCACCGGGGACTCCCTGCACGCGGTGGCGGACCACCTGGACCACGTACGGGCGATCGCGGGCCCGCACGGCGTCGGACTCGGCGCCGCCTTCGGCACCGGACCGGACCACCCCCGCCCGACGGGCCTGGCCGACCCCTCGGGCTATCCGCGGCTGATCGCGGAGCTCCTGGAGCGCGGCTGGCCGGAGTCCGAGGTGGCCCTGCTGACCTGGGGCAACGCCCAGCGCGTCCTGCGCGACGCGGAGTTCACCTCCCGCGCCGCCCACCACAGGCAGAGCGCCTAGTACCCCCACGGCGCCCGAACGCACCGCGCCCCGTCCCGGATCACCGGGACGGGGCGCGGCTCCTGATGTTCCCAGGGCTTCGGCACGTCCAGCCCCGCCGGCGTTCGAGGCGCGGCGGTCCGGGGGCGGAGCCCCTGGCAATGGAGCCGCACCGGCACCCCGCCTCCGCACCCACCCCTAGGCGCGCGGGCGGCCCATCGCCCGGTAGGTCCAGCCCGCTGCCCGCCACTTCACCGGGTCCAGCGCGTTGCGGCCGTCCAGGACGAGCCGGTCGGTCACCACACCGGCCAGCTCCGCCGGGTCGAGGTCACGGAACTCGCGCCACTCGGTGAGGTGCAGGACGACCTCCGCGCCCCGGGCCGCCGCCAGCGCGGAGTCCGCGTAGCCGAGGGTCGGGAAGACGCGGCGGGCGTTGTCCATGCCCTTGGGGTCGTAGACGGTGACCTGGCCGCCCTGGAGGTGGATCTGCCCGGCGACGTTCAGCGCGGGGGAGTCCCGTACGTCGTCGGAGTCCGGCTTGAAGGTGGCTCCGAGCACGGCGACCCGCTTGCCGAGGAACGAGCCGCCCACGGCCTCCCGGGCCAGCTCGACCATGTGCCCGCGCCGGCGCATGTTGATGGAGTCGACCTCGCGCAGGAAGGTCAGCGCCTGGTCGGCGCCCAGCTCACCGGCGCGCGCCATGAACGCCCGGATGTCCTTGGGCAGGCAGCCGCCGCCGAAGCCGATCCCGGCGCGCAGGAACTTCGCGCCGATCCGCTCGTCGTAGCCGATCGCCTCCGCCAGCTTGACCACGTCGCCGCCGGCGGCCTCGCAGACCTCCGCCATCGCGTTGATGAAGGAGATCTTGGTGGCGAGGAAGGAGTTCGCGGCGGTCTTCACCAGCTCCGCGGTCGGGAAGTCGGTGACCACCAGCGGGGTCCCCTCCGACATCGGCGTCTCATACACCTCGCGCAGCAGCTTCTCGGCGCGCTCGCCCTGGACGCCGATCACGATCCGGTCCGGGTGCAGGGTGTCGTCCACCGCGAAGCCCTCCCGCAGGAACTCCGGGTTCCACGCCAGCTCCACGTCCGCGCCCGCCGGGGCCAGCTCCGCGAGCTTCACCGCGAGCCGCTCCGCCGAGCCCACCGGCACCGTGGACTTGCCGACCACCAGGACCGGCCGCGTCAGGTGCGGGGCGAGCGAGGCCATCGCGGAGTCCACGTAGGACATGTCGCAGGCGTACTCGCCGTGCTTCTGCGGGGTGTTCACGCACACGAAGTGGACGTCGCCGAAGGCGCCGACCTCCTCGAAGGAGGTGGTGAACCGCAGCCGCCCGGTCGAGCCCGGCAGCCCGGCCACGTGCTTGGCCAGCAGTTCCTCCAGCCCGGGCTCGTACATCGGGACCCGGCCCGAGGCCAGCATCTCGATCTTCTCGGGCACCACGTCCAGCCCCAGCACCTCGAAGCCCAGCTCCGCCATCGCGGCGGCGTGGGTCGCACCGAGGTATCCGGTGCCGATCACAGTGATCCTGAGGGGGGCCATGGGTGCTCCAGAGGTGCGGGGCCGTTTGCGGCCACTGAGCATAGTCGGGCCCACCAGCGGGGACGTTCCCCAGGAGACCGCCGCTGTCACCCATCTCACGTGGCCCGTCCATATCGCCATCCGTGACCGGACCACTAGGCTTGGGTTACTTAACGGTAGTTAGCATCACGCATCACCCTGGGGAGTGAGAGATCTTGGCGGGTTCTGCCGACTTCGACCTGTACCGCCCGGCCGAGGAGCACGACATGCTCCGCGAGTCGGTCCGCTCGCTCGCCGAGGCGAAGATCCTGCCGTTCGCCGCCGCGGTCGACGAGGAATCCCGCTTCCCGCAGGAGGCCCTGGACGCCCTGGTCTCCAGCGACCTGCACGCGGTCCACGTGCCCGAGACCTACGGCGGCGCGGGCGCCGACGCCCTGGCCACCGTGATCGTGATCGAGGAGGTGGCCCGTGTCTGCGCCTCCTCCTCCCTCATCCCGGCCGTGAACAAGCTCGGCTCGCTCCCGGTGATCCTCTCCGGTTCCGAGGAGCTCAAGGCCAAGTACCTCGGCCCGCTGGCCAAGGGCGACGCGATGTTCTCGTACGCGCTCTCCGAGCCGGACGCGGGCTCCGACGCCGCCGGCATGAAGACCCGCGCCGTGCGCGACGGGGACTTCTGGGTGCTCAACGGCGTCAAGCGCTGGATCACCAACGCGGGCGTCTCCGAGTACTACACGGTCATGGCCGTCACCGACCCCGAGAAGCGCTCCAAGGGCATCAGCGCCTTCGTCGTGGAGAAGAGCGACGAGGGCGTGTCCTTCGGCGCCCCGGAGAAGAAGCTCGGCATCAAGGGCTCCCCGACGCGCGAGGTCTACCTCGACAACGTCCGGATCCCGGCCGACCGCATGATCGGCGCCGAGGGCACCGGCTTCGCCACCGCGATGAAGACCCTGGACCACACCCGCATCACCATCGCGGCCCAGGCGCTCGGCATCGCCCAGGGCGCCCTGGACTACGCCAAGGGCTACGTCCAGGAGCGCAAGCAGTTCGGCAAGCCGATCGGCGACTTCCAGGGCGTGCAGTTCATGCTCGCGGACATGGCCATGAAGATCGAGGCCGCCCGCCAGCTGACCTACTCGGCCGCCGCGAAGTCCGAGCGCGTCGACGGCGACCTGACCTTCTTCGGCGCCGCGGCCAAGTGCTTCGCCTCCGATGTGGCCATGGAGGTCACCACGGACGCCGTCCAGCTCCTCGGCGGTTACGGCTACACCCGTGACTACCCGGTGGAGCGCATGATGCGCGACGCCAAGATCACGCAGATTTATGAAGGCACGAATCAGGTTCAGCGCATCGTCATGGCCCGCAACCTGCCGTAGCGGGTACCTGACCTGCAGCGACGCGAACTCCCCCGGCATGGAGCCGGGGGACGTTCGCGCATGGGGCGGCGGGCTAGGCTGTGCGGCTGTCAGCCGTAGGCGCGCAGGTGGGGCGGAAGCAAGCATGTTCACGGAACGCCAGATATCGGCGATGCTCGGCCAGATCGCCCGCCAGGACGTCGTCGAGATCGGCCCGGAGCAGGCCGCCGGCCGGGTGGCCGCTCTGGCCCACGTCGCGGAGCAGTACGGATACGCGTACGACCGGGCGCACCGGACGGGGCACAACGACATGCAGATCCTGGTGCGGATGTACCGGGACCCGCACCCCGACGCGCGAGCCCGCGAAGCGGCGACCATCGCCGCCCATCCGCAGGCCGGCAACGGCGGGACGGTGCCGGGCCTGCGGCCGGGGACGGTCAAGCCGCTCCCCGAAGCGCAGGAGGCCGTGGCGCGGCTGAAGGACCGGATCATGCTCGACGTCCTGGCCCAGGCCGCGGACAAGCGGCAGAAGACGATCGCCTGGGGATCCGTCGCAGTCCTGGTCCTCATGCTGCTCGTCCTCGGAATGCCGGTCGCCGCGCTGGCCGGCGGGGCCGCGCTCGCGGCCTTCCTGGCAGGCGCCTTCAAGACGGGCGCGGTCCGCCGACAGCGGATCGCCCAGCGGCTGAC
This sequence comes from Streptomyces sp. NPDC040545, assembly GCF_055595065.1. Lineage (NCBI taxonomy): Bacteria > Bacillati > Actinomycetota > Actinomycetes > Kitasatosporales > Streptomycetaceae > Streptomyces > Streptomyces sp. NPDC040545. The sequence goes on along the minus strand of NZ_JBVIWA010000025.1, from coordinate 25,219 downwards.
GGACGCCGGGTTCGTCCCGGTAAGGGACGAGACCGGCAGGCAGCGCTTCCTGGAACCGGGCCGGCAACTGCCCGGCCACGTCAACCCGTTCGCCTCCTGACAGGGCGAACAACACCGTCATTTCGTGACACATCGAGTGCGCGGACCCACGGGTGCGCGCGCCGGTGGACACATCCGGCTCCGGCCTTGGGACGCCCCCCGGATGGGCTAAATTTGGACCTTCGTACGCCGGAATCGGTTGGGGAGAACGCAATGACGGAAGCGATCCTGCTGGTCGGCGGACAAGGGACGCGCCTGCGCCCCGTGACGGTGAACACGCCCAAGCCGATGGTGCCCACGGCCGGTGTCCCGTTCCTCGCCCACCAGATAGCCAGGGCCGCCGCCGCCGGTGTCACGCACATCGTGATGGCCACCTGCTACCTCGCCGAGGTCTTCGAGCCCTACTTCGGCGACGGATCCGAATTCGGCCTCAGCCTCGAATACGTCGTCGAGGACGAGCCCCTCGGGACCGGCGGCGCCATCCGCAACGCCGGGGCGCGCCTGACCGGCGGCCCGGACTCCTCCGTCCTCGTCTTCAACGGCGACATCCTCACCGGCCTGGACATCGCCGGGCTGGTCGAGTCCCACAAGGCGGCCGACGCCGACGTCTCCCTGCACCTGGTCCGGGTCGAGGACCCGCGCGCCTTCGGCCTGGTCCCCACCGACTCCGAGGGGCGGGTGCTGGCCTTCACCGAGAAGCCGCAGACCCCCGAGGAGATCATCACCGACCAGATCAACGCCGGCTGCTACGTCTTCCGCCGCAGCGTGATCGACTCCATCCCGGCCGGCCGCCCGGTCTCCGTCGAGCGCGAGACCTTCCCCGGCCTGCTCGCCACCGGGGCCACGCTGCACGGCGTCACCGAGAACACCTACTGGATGGACCTCGGCAAGCCCGAGTCGATCATCCAGGCCTCCGCCGACCTCGTACGCGGCGTGGTCTCCTCCCCGGCCGTCCCCGGACGCCGCGGCGAGTCCCTGGTCCTGCCGGGCGCCGAGGTGGCGGCCGGGGCCAAGCTGTCCGGGGGTACCGTCGTGGGCGCGGGCGCCCGGATCGAGGCCGGAGCGGTCGTCCAGGGCTCCATCGTCCTCGACGGCGCCGTCATCGGCCCGGACGCCCAGGTGAACGCCAGCCTGATCGGCGCCCGCGCCTCGGTCGGCGCGCGGACCGTCCTCGACGCCGCCGTCATCGGCGACGGCGCGTCCGTGGGGGCCGACAACGAACTGCGCGGCGGCGCCCGCGTGTGGTGCGAGGCGCAGCTGCCCGCCGCCGCCATCCGCTTCTCCCCGGACGCCTGACCGGACGTCCGGTCCCGGACCGGGGAGGGGAGTACGGCCGGCCGGCCGCACTCCCTCACCGCCGTCAGTTGCCGCGGACGGTGACCTTCTCGTCGTTCTGGATCTGCTTCACCAGCTGCTGCACCTTCGCCTTGTCCCAGACGAGGTTGCCGCCGCGCTGGCCGGAGATCGGCATGTTCATCGACACCCCGTCACCGCCGTTGACGCCCTTCATCGCGAAGAACATCTGGCCCATGTCGTACAGGCCCATGTCCTTGTCCACGATGAGGGTGTCCAGGCCCGCGCCCAGCATCGGGTAGAGCGCGAACGGGTTGAGGATCGTCGACGGCGTCGCGGCCTGGCTCGCCAGCGCCGACAGGAACTTCTGCTGGTTCTTCGTCCGCTGCAGGTCGGACTCGGCGAAGGCGTACCGGGTCCGTACGAAGGCCAGGGACTGCTCGCCGTTCAGGGTCTGCTTGCCGGCCTTGAAGTCGGCGCCCGACTTCTCGTCCTTGAAGCCCTCCTCGATGTTCAGCTCCACACCACCCAGCGCGTCCACGATGTTCGCGAAGCCGGCGAAGCCGATCTCCGCGTAGTGGTCGATGCGCAGGCCCGTGTTGTGCTCCACCGTCCGCACCAGCAGCTCGGGGCCGTCCTCCGCGTACGCGGCGTTGAGCTTGACCCGGCGCCCCTGGGCGGGGAACGTCTTGCCGGACTGCGAGCCCACGAAGGACGGGATCTCCACGTCCGAGTCGCGGGGCAGCGAGATCATGGTGTTCCCGCTGGAGCACTTCGCCAGGATCATCATCGAGTCGGTCCGCTTGCCCTCGGCCGAGCCGGTGTGCAGCTTCTTCTTCTCCTCGGCGGTCATCCCCTCGCGGCTGTCGGAGCCCACGATCAGGTACGTCGTGCAGTCGCCCTCCTTCGGGCGCTCGATGACCTTGGAGAGGTCCACCTCGCGGCGCACCTTGGAGTCGGCCCAGAAATAGGTGGCGACCGAGGTCACCAGCAGCGCGGAGACCAGCACGATCGAGCCGACCTTGATCCGCTTGCGCCAGTCCGGGGCGGGGCCGGGCGCCCGCCCGGGGCGGCCGGGTCCGGACGGCCCGCCGGGGCCTCCCGGTCCGCCGGGGCCGCCGCCCTGCGGCGCCCCGTAGACCTGGCCGGTGTTGTAGCCGCTGTCGTAACCGCCGTAGGTGTCGTGGCTGCCCGCCTGCTGCGGGGGCACGCCGTACGCCGGCGGCGGGCCCGCCGGGCGCTGCGGGGGCCGCGGAGGCTGCTGCGGCTGCGGCTGCCGCTGGATGTGCCGCATCCGCTGCACACCCTCGGGCTGCGGCTGCGCGCTGCCGCGCCCGTACGCGTCGTCACGACCTTCTGGCCAGTCATTCATGCGCCAAGAATGCCTGCCCGGGTGCCTGCTCCGACAGCCCGGTCCGTATTCCGTACCGCTGCTGTTGCAGAGCTGATGCCTCCCTGACCCAACTAAGGTGTGCGTATGACACAGATACCGGGCGAGCTGCCCGGGAAGCCCACCGCAGCCTCCCGGACGACCCTCAGCCACATCATGACCGCCAACGACACCAACCTCCTCGGAACGGTGCACGGCGGCGTGATCATGAAGCTGGTGGACGACGCGGCGGGCGCCGTGGCCGGCCGCCACTCCGGCGGCCCGGCGGTCACCGCCTCCATGGACGAGATGGCCTTCCTCGCGCCCGTGCGCGTGGGCGACCTCGTCCACGTGAAGGCCCAGTGCAACTGGACCGGCCGCTCCTCCATGGAGATCGGCGTACGCGTCCTCGCGGAGCGGTGGAACGAGTCCACCCCCGCCACCCAGGTCGGCACCGCCTACCTCGTCTTCGCCGCGGTCGACGCCGACGGCAAGCCCCGCGAGGTCCCGCCCGTCCTCCCGGAGACCGAACAGGACGAGCGGCGCTACCAGGAGGCCCAGATCCGCCGCACCCACCGGCTCGCCCGCCGCCAGGCGATCATGGCGCTGCGCGAGGAGCGGTCGGCCCAGGGCTTCGACGACTGACCCTGACGCTCCCGACCTAGTCCCCGCAGACCACCTGGTCGCCGGTGACCACCCCGAAGGTGCCCTGGTACGGGTCCTCGGCGCGCACCGGCACCACCTTGCGGTAGTCCGCGCCCGCGACCACCAGCACCGTCCGGCCCTGGCCCGCCACCGCCCGCAGCTCGCTCCCCGGCAGCGCGGTCGCCACCGACCGGGCGGAGCGGTCCCAGCGGGGGTCGTACGTGATCACCGTGCGCTTGACCTCGCGGCTGGCGCCGTTGCCCGGGGCCTGGGTGGTGTCGAAGCCGGTGGCGCGCAGCGCGGCGTCGACCCGCCCGCCCAGGCCGTCGATCCGGGTGCCGTTCTCCACCTGGACCCGGACCTGGCGCGGGGCCACGTCCACGGGCACCGCCGCGGGCGGGCCACCGCCGGCCTTCCCGGGCCGGGCGGGGGCCAGCGGCCGGTCCTCGCGCAACGCCTCGAACAGCCTGGCCGCCTTCGGCTCGTCCCACTTCACGGTGGACCCGATGCCCTTGACGGGGAAGGAGGGGCTGCCGATGGGCACCGAGGCGAACTCCGAGGAGGACGGGGTGAAGTCCCGCATCGCCTGCCCGAGGGCCAGCATCTGCTCCGAGCCGAAGTCCTTGTCGGCCCGCACGGAGCCGAGGAGGGTGGAGCTGACCTCCTTGAACTTCACCGGGTTCAGCAGCACCCCGCCCCCGGTCGCCTGCTTGATCAGGGCGGCGATGAACCGCTGCTGGCGCTGCATCCGGCCGAGGTCGGAGGCCCCGTCGACGTGGCGCGAGCGCACGTACTGCAGGGCCTGTCCGCCGCTGAGGCGGTGGCTGCCCGGCAGCAGGTCGAGACCGGTGTTGCGGTCCCGCATGGTCTTGGCCGTGCAGATCTCCACGCCGCCCATCGCGTCGACCGTCTTCATGAAGCTGGTGAAGTCGACCTCCAGGTAGTGGTCGATCTTCACCCGGGTCATGTTCTCGACGGTCCGCACGGTCAGGCTGGGCCCGCCCTCCGCGTACGCCGCGTTCAGCCGTACGGGATGGGCCTGGTGCGCCTTGCCGGTGACGAGGTCCCGGTGCGCGGGCACCTCGGCGTAGCTGTCGCGGGGCAGGCTGATCACACTGGCCCGCTCCTTGTCGGCCGACAGGTGCACCAGCATGATCGTGTCCGTGCAGTGGCAGGGCGCGCCGCCCAGGCGGTACTCGCGCTTCTCCTCCGGGGAGATCTTCTCGCGCCCGTCGGTGCCCACCAGCAGGAAGTTGAGGCCGTGTCCGGCCTGCGGGCGGTTCTTCATGTCCTTGAACGGGTCCACCCGCTCGATCCCGGTGTCCAGGCCGGTCATCACGGCGTGCCCGACGGCTCCGGAGCCCAGCACCGCCACCGACAGGCCGGCCGCGATCCGTACGCCCCACCGGGGCCGCCCGTCCCGGTGCCGGGCAGGGCCGCCTCCGCCCCGTCGGGCGCGCTGCGGCCGTGGCGGCCCTTCGGGACGGGCGGGACGGTGCGGCTGGGGCACGGTGGACACCTCCGCGGGGGCAGCAGGGAGACCGGTCGGGGCTGGCCGGCCGGATCAGCTGATTCGGCAGAACAGTAGGCCCATACGATCAGCTGCTGTCCTTACCGGTCGCTCGGCGCGCACCCGGTTCCCCCGTACGCGGTAACGTGACACCGATACCCGACCTTGAAGGACCACATGCCCGCCCAGCAGCCCGCAGTCTCGGTGATCATGCCGGTGCTCGACGAGGAGCACTACCTCCGCGATTCCGTCCGCCACATCCTGGAACAGGAGTACGCGGGCGAGATGGAGGTGGTGATCGCACTCGGGCCGTCCACGGACCGCACCGACGAGATCGCCGCCGAACTCGTCGCCGAGGATCCCCGAGTCCACACCGTCCCGAATCCCACCGGCCGGACCCCGGCGGCGCTCAACGCCGCCATCAAGGCCTCGCGTCACCCGATCGTGGTACGCGTCGACGGCCACGGCATGCTGTCGCCGAACTACATCGCCACGGCCGTCCGCCTCCTGGAGGAGACCGGCGCCCAGAACGTCGGCGGCATCATGCACGCCGAGGGCCAGAACGCCTGGGAAGAGGCCGTCGCCGCCGCGATGACCTCGAAGATCGGTGTCGGCAACGCTCCGTTCCACACCGGCGGCCAGGCGGGACCGGCCGAAACCGTCTACCTCGGCGTCTTCCGCCGCGAGGCGCTGGAACAGCAGGGCGGCTACAACGAGGAGTTCATCCGCGCCCAGGACTGGGAGCTGAACTTCCGCATCCGCGAAGCCGGCGGTCTGATCTGGTTCTCGCCGGAGCTGATGGTCCAGTACCGCCCGCGCCGCTCCGTCAGGGCGCTGGCCAAGCAGTACAAGGACTACGGGCGCTGGCGGCACGTGGTGGCCCGCTACCACTCGGGCTCCATCAACCTGCGCTACCTGGCCCCGCCGACCCTCGTCTGCGCGATCGCCGCGAGCGTGGTCGTGGGCGTGACCGTCTCCCCCCTGGGCTTCCTCCTCCCGGCCGGCTATCTCGCGGCGATCACCGCGGGCTCCGTACCGGCGGGCAAGGGACTCGGGATCAAGGCCCGGGCACAGATCCCCGTGGCCCTGGCGACCATGCACCTGAGCTGGGGCTTCGGCTTCCTGACCAGCCCGAAGGCGCTGGCGGACAAGGTCATCGCGAGCCGCCGTCCGGCCGTGCACCGGGACTCCTCGCAGGTCTGAGACGTACGAAGGGGCCCGGCCCGGAGGCTGCGTACCGTCGCAGCCGCCGTGCCGGGCCCCTTGCGTGTGCGTGCTACCAGGTGAAGCCGGGCTGGACCGCCATGCAGGCGCCCTCGTTGTCGCCGTTGAGCGCGTGGGCCGAGGTCGGGGCCACGGTCGGGGCGGGCGGCGGCGGGGTCGGCGCGGCGCCGGTCCGCCAGTCCTTGCCGACGAACAGGGTGATCCCGGACACCTCCTCGGACTTCTGCACCGAGGTGGCGGGCAGACCCAGGGCGGTGGCCACGGCGCCCGCGTCGGCCGCCTGGGCGTCCGTGGCGTAACGGACGACCGTGGTGTCCTCGGCGCCGGTCTGGGTGTCGGCGGCGGCCTTGGTGAAGCCCTTGCCGGTCAGCTCCGCGGCCACGTCGTTCGCCCGGTTCTTGACCCGGGTCTGGGCGCCGTCCTTGCCGCCCGTGGCGTTGCGGACGCTGACCACGATCTTCGCGGGTGCCGCGGCCGGAGCCGTGCTCGGGGCCGTGCTCGGAGCCGTGGCCGGGGTGCCGGGTGTGCCCGGGGCCGCGGAGGCGCCCGGCGAGGGGGACGCGCCGCCCTCCGGGGTCCCGGAGCCCTTGCCGTCGAGCGCGATGTCCTCGCGGATCATCCGGAACACGGCCTCGGCCTCGTTCGCCATGGGCTCGACCCGGCCGTCCATGCCGGGCCTGGTGCTGTACACCCACGGCATGGTGGTCATGGTGATGCGGCCCGGGGGCACCTTCTTGAGCTCCATGCTCAGGTCGTACAGCTTGTCGATCTTGTTCAGGCCGTTGTCCACGACCATGGCCTCGATCGCCGCCTGCGCCAGGCTGTTGAGCTTCACCGGGTTGGTGAGCTTGGCGTTCTTGCGGAACTCGCGGGCCATCGACGTCATGTACTGGTGCTGGGCGTGGGTGCGGCCGATGTCCGTGCCGTCCTCGAAGCCGTAGCGGGTGCGCAGCCACTGCAGGGCCTGCTCGCCCTGGATGACGCTGGTGCCCTTCGGCAGCTTCAGGCCGGAGCCCTTGCCCTCACGGGTGCGGGAGTGGATGTTCTCCTCGACGCAGACCGGGACGCCGCCGATGGCGTCCGCCATCGAGACCACACCCTTGAAGTCGATCATCATGAAGTGATCGATGGGGATCTTGGTCAGCTCCTGCCAGGTGGCGACCGTGCAGCCCGGACCGCCGCGCTGCAGGGACTCGTTGGTCTGCACGAGGCCCTTGCTGGCGGGGTGCACCTTGCCGCCCGGCTCGGTGCACTTGGGCATCATCAGGATCGTGTCGCGCGGCATCGAGACCACCGACATGTTGCTGCGGTCCGCGGACAGGTGCAGCAGCATCTGCACGTCCGCCAGCGGCGGGCCGCCGAAGGTGTCCGTGGCCCCACCGAGGGACTGGTTGGCCTCGTCGTCGCGCGCGTCGGACCCGATCAGCAGGATGTTCAGCGGGGTCTGCCCGAAGGCGTTGGGCTTGGAACCGCCCAGCTTGGTCTCACCGAGGTTCAGCTCGTCCGTGTGGATGCTGCCGTTCAGATGGCGGTAGTACAGGTATCCGGCGGCCGCCGTCCCGAGTATCAGAAAGGACAGTACGGAGGCCGTCCAGCGCAGCACGCGCCGCCGGCCCTGTCTGCGGGTAGGTCCGCCGCCCGCCCCGCGAGCCGCACCGGAACCGCCCCGCTGTGGGGGCACCGTGCCGGACGCGCCCGCCCCGCCGCCGGATATCTCCCCGGCGGCCTGGGCGTTCGCCCCCTCTCCTCGCACGCTGCTGCGCCTCACACGTCCCCCTCAAGATCCTTCTTGGTCAACGGAGTGCCGGTGTCACCGGCAGATTCCTGCTACTTGGCGCAGACGGCCTTGTCGGCCTGCGCCTGCTGCACGTCCTCGGGCAGCTGCTGGGGCACCGGGGCCGCCAGCGGGGCGCCCGGCTTGTCGAAGTCCGGACCCAGCGTCAGCTTCATCGGGGTCTTCGCCGGGGCGTCCGCCGTCCCCACCTTCAGCGCGGTCGCGGGCAGGCCCATGATGTCCGCCAACGCCCGGGCCTGGTCGGCCTGGTTGGGGGCGTACTCCAGCTGCGTGGCGCCGACCTTCGCGGGCGCGTTGCCGACGTTGCTGGACTTGGTCACGCCCTTGCTGTTCTGCAGCCAGTTCAGCGTGGTGGAGGCGGCACCCTTGGGGCCGCCGCCGTTGTAGACGCTCACCCGTACGTCCGCCGCGGCCGCGCGGTTGCCCTGGAGCAGCGCGTCCTGCTTGGCCTTCGTGTCCGCGTCGGCCGCCTCCTTGGCGGCCTGTTCCTTCTTCTCGACCTCCGTGAGCGAGACGTCCCCCCGGATCATCTGCAGCAGCGGATCGGCCAAGGCGTGATCGACGACGACGGTCGCCTTCTTGCCCTCCGGTTCGGCCGGGTTGTCGAGCACCGGGAGGGTGGTGAAGGTGATGTTCTTCGTGTCGATGCCCTTCAACTCGCCGGCCAGATCGGTGAGTTTGCCGATGGACCCGATCCCCGAGTCCACACCCAGCGACTTGGTGGCGGCCTCCGCGAGGGAGAGGAACTTCTTGGGGCTGGTCAGCGTCTCCTTCGACTTCATCTCGCGCATCATCGAACCCAGGAACTGCTGCTGGATCCTGATCCGGTCGAGGTCGCTGTTGTTGCCGAAGCCGTGCCGGGTGCGGACGAAGGCGAGGGCCTGTTCGCCCTCCAGGCGGTGTTCGCCGGCGTCCAGCTTGAGGTGCGAACCCTCCTCGTCGTTGACGGGCTTGGCCAGGCACACCGGCACTCCGCCGACCGCCGTGCTCAGCGTCTTGACGGCGTTGAAGTCGGCCATCATGAAGTGGTCGACCTCGATGCCGGTGAGTTCCTTGACCGTGCGCATGGTGCAGCCCGCGTCGCGGCCCTCCTGGCCCAGGCTGGTGTTGAAGCGGGTGCCCTTGGAGGGTGCGATCGTCTTCGTCGACCCGTCCGGCTGTTTCGTCGGGCAGGCCGGGATGTTGGTGATCAGGTCGCGGGGGATGGACAGCGCGGTCGCGTTGGTCCGGTCCTTCGAGACGTGGAACAGGATCGTGGTGTCGGCGTGGCCGACGCTGTCCTTGTCCCCGTAGTCCTCGTTGCCCGCGCCGGTGCGCTTGTCGGTTCCGATGACCAGGATGTTGATCGGCTGGTCCTTCTTGAAACCGCCGGTGCCCGCGCCCGCCACGTCGGTGACGCTGAGGTTGCCGTTCAGGTGGTTGTAGTAGAGGTACGCCGCCACGGAACCGCCGACCAGCAGGAACGCCAGCGTGCCCCCGGTGATGACCAGCGCCTTCTTACGGCCTCCGCCGCCGAGCTTGCGGGAGCGTCCGCCGCGCCGGCCGCCGGGCGGCGGGTCGCCGCGCCGCGGTTTCGGCACGCCGGGGGCGGGGGCGGTAGGGGTCGAAGGGGCAGACGGCGATCTGCGGGGTGCGCTGACCTTGGGCCGCGCTTGCGCTGCGGAGTCGGCCAGTCGCAGTTCGTAGTTGCCGGTGCGGGGATTGAGTACCCACTGGTCTGCGGGGTCGATCTCGTCCGCCCGCCCACGGCTTTGCGCATCCACGGTTGCTCGAATCCTCCGTCGGTGCCTCGCGACGCGCCTCCCCCAGGCGCACGGTCAACGATCCGGCTGCTGGTGCCCGCCTCTGGTCCGGCCGGGCACCGGATCGCTCACCCTATCCGCCCTGTTCGGCGGCAAACCATGCTGGTGACAAATTCCACTCCCCTTATAGCGGGGTGAATCGCCCATCTCGCCCAATTCGGGCACCGGCTTTTGGGATTGCTTTACCGGCAGTCGGCGTTACCTGCGGTGGTTCCGGTGAAAGTGGGGACGGGTACCTGAGGTGTGACGGTTCCCTCGTCGGTGGAGTCCGTGTCCGGAACGGCCTCCGTACCCGCCTCCCGGCCCTCGGCCGCAGCCGCGCTCGGCGTGGGCTCCGGCGGGGCGACCGTGACCGGCTTGTCCGTCCTCAGCTGCTGGAACAGCCGCTCCGCGGCGGGCTCGACCAGCTCGTCCCGGTTAGGGTCGGGCGCGTACGGCTTGCGAGGCACCGTCAGGAACTTGACCTGATCGGTCGGGATGTCCCGCATGCCCCGTACGAGTTCGTACAGGCCGCGCAGCGAGGCCAGCCCCGGGTCCGTGGTCACCGAGGAGGTCGCCGCGTCCAGCAGCGGGTACAGCCGCGCCGGATTCAGCAGCACCCCGTTGCTCTGCACCTTCTTGACGAGCGAACCGAGGAACTGCTGCTGCCGCTCCATCCGTTCGGTGTCGCTGCCGTTGCCCAGGCTGTGGCGGGCGCGGACGTAGCCCAGTGCCTGCTCGCCCCGCAGGGTCTGGCGCCCGGCGGCGAGCCGCACCTTCGCCTCGGCGTCGTTCACCGGCTCCTTGAGGCAGACCTCCACCCCGCCGATGGCGTTGACCATCTTCTTGAACCCGCCGAAGTCGATCACCATGTGGTGGTCGACGCGGATCCCGGTCAGCTTCTCCACCGTACGGATCGTGCAGGCGGCCCCGCCCCACTGGAACGCCCAGTTGAACTGCGCGAACCGCTCGGCGGTGCGGCTCCCGTCCACCTGCCGGCAGGAGGGGATGTCCGTCATCAGGTCCCGGGGTATCGACACCGCGGTCGCGCTCCTGCGGTCCTGCGGCAGGTGCAGCAAGATCGTGGTGTCCGAGCGCTGGGTGCCCCCGTCCTGACCGTACTTGGCGTTGTCCTTGCCGGAGCGCGAGTCCGAGCCGATCAGCAGGATGTTCTCGGCCCCGGTGGTCAGGTGCGCCGGGCGCTCGCGATCGTAGCGCCGCAGCTCGGCCGCGGCCGAGGTGTCCTCGGTGATGTTCCCGTCGAGCTTGTTGTAGAGCCACCAGCCGGTGGCCGTGCCCGCCAGGACCAGGAAGGCCGCCCCGAGGCCGATCCAGCGCAGCAGCCGGCGCCGGCGCCCGCGGGTGCGCGGGGGCCGCCCCGCGCCCCCGGACACGCCGGTGCCGCCCGGTATGCCTGCGCTGTCCGTCACTGGCGTCCGTCCCCTCGCCGCTACGACTGCGGGCCGTCGGCCGTACGGGGGTGAGCACGGCCACTGCCGATGCTGCCCCCAGGACGCCGGAGCAGCCCGGGGGCGGGGGCCTGTCTAGGGCCGTGCGGGTGACAAATCGCCCGTACCTGCCTTTCACCAGTGTGAGTGAAAGGCCTCCGGGCGGCGATCAGACGGTGTGGGTGACGCGCTCGCTCTCGCTGCGCTGGGCCAGCCCGTCCGCCGGGAGCCGGTCCAGGTTCCGGCACAGCACCACGGACCCGCCCGCGGCCAGCGCGGCGTAGAGCCCGGCCGAGAGCCCGCCCCAGGTGTCGTAGCCGAGCCCGGTCAGCACCCGCGAGCCCTCGCCGAGGCCGAGCTTCGCCGCGTCCTCCCGGGCGCGGGCCACCAGCGCCGTGTGCGTGAGCTCCTCGCCCCCGACGACCAGCGCCGGGCCCTCGGGATCCACCGGCACGAAGGGCGCGAAGCGGTCGCCCTGCCCGGGGACCTCCACCGCGTAGTCCGCGAACCCGGCCGGCGGCTGCGGGAACCGTCCGCCCAGCGGCCGCAGCGCGAGCGCCACCCGCTCACCGCCGCACGCCAGGGCCCGCTCCAGGGTGTCCGGCCCGCTGACGACGAGATCCGCGTCCGCCGGATCCCCGCCGACCTCGGCGACGACCCCGACGGAGGCGCAGGCGAGCAGCCACACCGCGCTCTGCCAGTGCGCCGGGAGCATCAGAGCGAGCCGGTCCCCGGGCTCGGCCCCCAGGTCGCCCTGGAGCAGATTGGCGGTCTTGGCCACCCAATTGGCGAAGGTCGCGACGGACAATTCGACGCGCTCGCCGGTGGCGTCGTCGTAGAAGGTGACGAGCGGGCGGCCCGGATCGGCGGCGAGCGCGGATCGCAGCAGGTCGGCAGGGGTGCGGTCAGTGGCGTTCACCCGGCACAGCGTACGCGGGCCCGTCCCCCGTACGGGGGCCGTCGGCTCCTCCGTACGGGGGAGGGGTACGCCCGGCGGGCCGGACGGAGCGTCAGCTCTCGGATGGCGCCCGGCGATCCGCGTGCTCACCATCCTTTTCATGCGTGGATTCCTTGCTTCCTCGATCGGCGTCGCGACGGCCGCCGTACTGGCCCTGCCCCTCGCGCTCCCCACCCCCGCCCTGGCCGAGACCGCCCCCGTAACCCCCGCCGGCTCCACCCAGTCACTGCCGCTCGTCCCGCTGGGACCCTCGGCGACGCGGGCGCCCGGAGTCCCCGGAATGAGCGCCTCCCCCGGCCGCCCCGAGACGCAGGGCCTGACCGCACAAGAGGTCAAGACGTTCTCGCTGGTCGGCGTGGTCTGGGACGACGCAGCCACCGAACTGCACGGCCGGGTCCAGGTGCGGACCCGCTCCACCCGGACCGCCACCTGGTCGGACTGGCAGGACGTCGAGACCCACAACGGCGAGCACGCCGCCGACCCCGACGCGGCGGAACGCGGCGCCCGCCGGATCCGCGGCGCCACCGCCCCGCTGTGGGTGGGCGAGTCCGACGCCGTGGAGGTCCGTGTCCAGGCCGAATCCGGTGCCCCGGCCACCCGCGCCCCCTCCCGCCTGCCCACGGGCATGCGGATCGAGCTCGTCGACCCGGGCGCGGAGACCCCCGCCGCGGGCTCCGACGGCAAGAACACCGGCCCCGACGGCGACGGCAAGGGCGAGGTGGCGGTGCCCGCCATGACGATGGAGACGGCGGAGTCCTCCGCCGCGAACGTCCCGCACGCCTCGCTCGGCGCGAACGAGATCACCGCACTCGACAAGGCCGACTCCACCGCCGACGCGATCTTCGCGAGCGACGGCGAGCTGACCGCCGCGGCCGCCCCGTACATCGGTCCGCGCCCGCGGATCGTCACCCGCAAGGGCTGGGGCGCGGACGAGAGCCTGCGCGAGTCGGGCTTCGTCTACACGAGCACGGTCAAGGCGGCCTTCGTCCACCACACCGCCTCCGGCAACAACTACGCCTGCAAGGACGCCCCCGCGGTCCTGCGCAGCCTGTACCGCTACCACGTGATCAGCAGCGGCTGGCGGGACTTCGGCTACAACTTCGCCGTCGACAAGTGCGGCACGGTCTACGAGGGCCGCGCGGGCGGCGTCTCCAAGGCGGTCCTCGGCGCGCACACGATGGGCTTCAACACCAACAGCATGGGCGTCGCGGTGCTGGGCACCTTCACCTCCGCGGCCCCGCCCGCGGTGGCGGTCGACGCGGTCGCCCGCCTCACGGCCTGGAAGCTCGGCCTCTTCGGCCGGGACCCGCGCGTGAAGACCACCCTGACGTCGGGCGGCGGCAACCGCTACCCCAAGGGCAAGAAAGTGTCGATGAACGTCATCTCGGGCCACCGCGACGGCTTCGCCACCCAGTGCCCGGGCACGAAGCTCTACGGCAAGCTGGGCGCCACCCGCAAGGCCTCGGCCAAACTCCAGGGCCGCCCTTAGCCTCCGGCGGACCGCAGGCTGGATGCGCGGCCCCGTCCCCAGGCCCGATCCTTCAGCCCCGCCGGCGACTGAGGCGCGGGGTCCGGGGCGGAGCCCCGGAGGAGACGGGGCCGGGCAGGGCTACGCTCGGGGCATGGCCGGCCGCTTCGATCCCCTCACCCGCGCCGCGGTCCGCGGCGGCCGCACCGGCGTCCCCACGGGCCCGGGCAGCACCGCCGGCTCCGGCGCCGAGGAACGCCGCTGGACACCCGACGGCCCGGTCGACCTCGGGCTCGTCCTCGGCCCGCTCCGCCGCGGCCCCGCCGACCCCACCTTCCGCACCACCCCCGACGGCTCTGTCTGGCGCACCGGCCGCACCCCGCAGGGCCCCGCCACCCTCCGCGTGTCCCGCGCGGGCGAGCAGGTGCACGCAGAGGCCTGGGGCCCCGGCGCAGGCTGGTTCCTCGAACAGCTGCCCGCGCTCCTCGGCGCGGGCGACGATCCGGCCGCCTTCGTACCCCGCCACCGCCTCGTGCACGCCAGCCACCGCCGCCGTCCCGGCCTGCGCCTGATCCGGACCGGCCTGGTCCTCGAATCCCTGATCCCCACGGTCCTGGAGCAGAAGGTCACCGCCGACGAGGCCTACCGCTCCTGGCGCCGCCTGGTCCGGCAGTACGGCGAGCCCGCCCCGGGCCCGGCCGGCCCGGACCTGTACGTCATGCCCGCGGCGCGCACCTGGGCCATGATCCCGTCCTGGGACTGGCACAAGGCCGGGGTCGACGCCAAGCGCTCCGCCACGATCGTGCGGGCTGCCCGCGTGGCGGACCGCCTGGAGGAGGCGGCCGCGATGGACCTGCCCGAGGCCGTGCGAAGGCTGGAGGCCGTGCCCGGCATCGGCCCGTGGACCTCCGCCGAAACCCTCCAGCGCAGCAACGGCCACCCCGACGCGATCACCACCGGCGACCTCCACCTGCCCGGCATCGTCGGCTACGCCCTCGCGGGCGACCGCGACGCCGACGACGCCGCCATGCTGGAGCTCCTCGCCCCGTACGCCGGCCAGCGCCACCGCGCGGCCCGCCTCATCCTCCTCGCGGGCCACACCCCGCCCCGCCGCGCGCCCCGCATGCCGCGCAGCGACATCGGCCGCCTCTAAGTCCTGTCGTCGGGCGCCCCGGCCCCGCCGGACCAGGGCCCGCCCGGCAGGGCAGGGGTGGCCCGCCGATCCGCCGGGCTCGCCGCAGGCGTCATCGCACTTCGATGAAGTCCGCCGCGGAGCGCCCCGGCCGGTCCGCCGGGGCCGCCGCCGGGTGTCCCACCGCCACCGTTCCCATCGGGTCCCAGCCCTGCGGCAGCTCCAGCACCTCCCGCACCACGTCCCGGCAGAACATCGTCGAGGACACCCACGCCGATCCCAGCCGCTCCCCGGCGAGCGCGACCAGCAGGTTCTGCACCCCCGCGCCCATCGCGACCACGAACATCTCCCGCTCCGCGGTGTCCCGCCGGGCGTGCCCGTAGTGGTGCGCGCCGTCCGTCACCAGACAGGGCACCACCAGGTACGGGGCGGCCCGCAGCACGTCCCCGCGCCGCACCCGCTTGGCCACGGACTCCTCGGACTTGCCGTCCGCCCGCAGGTCCGCGATCCACGCGTCCCGCATCGCGTCCAGCAGCCGGACCCGGGAGGCCTCGGACTCCAGCAGCACGAACCGCCACGGCGTCGTGTGGTGCGGAGCCGGGGCCGTCACGGCCGCCGCCACCGCCCGCCGCACCGCGCCCGGGTCCACCGGCTCGGCGGTGAAGGCCCGTACCGTACGGCGCTGCGTCACGGCTTCCCGTACCGCTTCCGAGGTGCCCAGCCGGAACATGTCGTCGGCCGGTGGGCGCACCAGGTCCCGGGCCGAGGAGCCCTCGCCCAGGACGTGGGCCAGCCCGCGTACGACGGCCACCGGCAGCCCGGCCGCCTTGCCCTTGACCAGGTCACCGGCGGCGGCCAGCTCGTCCGCGGTAGCCACCACCGTCGAGCTCAGCGGATTGCCGTGCGCGTCCGTGCCGCCGCGCAGGTCGTCCAGGACCCGCACACCGGCCGAGCCGATCGCCACGTCCGTCAGTCCGGTGCGCCACGGCCGCCCGAAGGTGTCCGTCACGACCACGCCCACGTCCACGGACAGGGTGTCGCGCACCCCGGCGCGGATCGCGGCGGCCGAGCCGTCCGGGTCCTCGGGCAGCAGCAGCACGGTGCCGTGGGCGGTGTTGGAGGCGTCCACGCCGGCCGCGGCCATCACCAGGCCCTGCCGGTTCTCCACGATCCGCAGCGGACCCCGGCGCGCGACGACCCGTACGGTCTCGGCGTCGATCGCGGCCTCGCGCGAGCCGGCCTCCACGATCCGGCCCTCGGCCTTGGAGACGATCTTCGAGGTGACCAGCAGGACGTCCCCGTCGCGCAGGTCGGGGGCGGCCGTCGTGATCAGCTTCGCCAGGTCGTCGCCCGGCCTGACCTCCGGGATCCCGTCGAGCGCCCGCACCTCGTAGGCGGGCACCTGCGTCACCGGGAGGCCTCCGCCAGCTCCAGCGCGGCGCGGGCCATCTCAGCCGTGGCCTTCACGTCGGTCATCATCAGCGGCACCGCGCGGCAGGTGATCCCGGCGGCCTCGACCTCCGCGACGGCGTCCGCGTCCGAGGTGTCCACGAGCCAGCCGTCCAGCAGCCCGGTCCCGTAGTGCAGGGCGACCGCGGCGGCGGTGGACTCGACGCCCACCGCGGCCAGCACCTTGTCGGCCATCCCGCGCACGGGCGCGCCCCCGACGATGGGGGAGAGCCCGACGACGGGCGCCGCGGCGGAGGCCACGGCGTCCCGGATGCCGGGGACGGCGAGGATCGTGCCGATCGAGACCACGGGGTTGGACGGCGGGAAGACGATCACGTCGGCGGCGGCGATGGCCTCCAGCACACCGGGGGCGGGCTTGGCCTGCTCGGCTCCCACGGGTACGACCGCCTCCGCGTCCACCGAGGCGCGCAGCCGGACCCAGTACTCCTGGAAGTGGATGACGCGGCGTTCCCCGGTGCCGGCCTCGGTGATCGCGACGTGGGTCTCGACCCGGTCGTCGGACATGGGCAGGAGCCGTACGCCGGGCTGCCAGCGGTCGCAGAGGGCCTCGGTGACGGCGCTCAGCGGGTAGCCCGCTCCGAGCATCTGCGTACGCACGATGTGAGTGGCGAAGTCGCGGTCGCCGAGGCCGAACCAGGTGGGCCCGACCCCGTACGCCGCGAGTTCCTCCTTGACGGTGAAGGACTCGTCGGAGCGGCCCCAGCCCTGGTCCTCGTTGATGCCACCGCCGAGGGTGTACATCACCGTGTCCAGGTCGGGGCAGACCTTGAGCCCGAAGAGGTGAATGTCGTCACCGGTGTTGCCGATGACCGTGATGTCCGCGTCGGGCACCGCCGACTTGAGTCCGGACAGGAACCGGGCGCCGCCTATACCGCCGGCCAGAACAACAATGCGCATGCAGACAGTCTGTCAGCCGGAGGCTGTCATTGAGGGGTGGTGGTCGGGCGACGGGCGGGACTGTCAGCCGGAGGCTGTCGTCGAGGGGTGGTGGTCGGGCGACGGGTGGGACTGTCAGTCGATCAGGGCCCGGCCGATCGAGGTCAGGCCGGTACGGACGCGGTCTCGGCCGGGGAGCAGCTGTGCATCGGCATCTCGGTCAGGCCGGGGAAGTAGACGTGCAGGCTGACCGCGCCGTCGAGGGTGTCGTTGACGACCTCGTGGGCGTAGCCGGGGGCGAAGACGCGCTGGGTGCCGGGGCGGTGGGTGTTGCGGCCGCGGGGGGTGTGCTCGGTGAGCTCGCCCTCCAGGACGGTCATGACGCCGGAGGAGGCGCCGTGGTCGTGGAGGCCGCTGCCCTGGCCGGGGACCCAGCTGAGCAGCCAGACCTCGTAACCGGGGCCGGTGCGCAGCCGGTGGTACCAGCGGGTGGTGGCGTCGTACTCGACGAGGTGCTCCCAGGAGGCGCGGTCCTCGGCGATGGAGCGGGCGAGCCCGGCGTACTCGGCGACGGTGGCCGGGTGTTCACGGGCGGGCTGGAGGAGGTGCTGGACGGCGAGGATGTCGCCGGCGATCTGGAGGTCGCTCTCGACCGTCGCGGGAGCGGCGGAGGTGGCGGAGGCGGTGGGGGTGGCGCTGTTCGTGCTGTTCATCGTGGGGGTACCTCGACGGATGTCAGTCGTGCTGGCGGTTGCTGCGGGGGCGGGCCGGAGCTCTGAGGAGCCGGGGCTCCGCGGGCATCAACAGCTGCAACAGCAACAGCGAACCTGGGCAGCGCACAGGAACCCACGAATGGGGGTCCGGGTGGTGGCTGCGGGCGCTGACATGCAAACAAGGAGAACGGCTCGGGGGCCTGACTGTCAACCCAATGTCCGGTTTGGGGTAAAAGTTTCACCTCATCCGGTTACTGCGCCCGGAGAAAGGTTTGTGCACTGCGCGGCAGGGGATGTGGCGCTGTGTCGGCGCTCAAACCTGATCCCGACTTCCGTGACCTGAATGTGATCTGCGCCGCTTCTCCGGCCGGACCGCAACCCCACCCGGAGGTGGCACGTGGAATACGGGTAAAGGCGGGCATCCTGTGGCGCCGGTGGCATGTGTCACGATTTTTGGCGATATGAACACTTTCTGCATAGGCTTGGTTCCGCAGAGTGAATAAGGGGCCCAATAGCAGATCTCGGCTTGACTGCCCCGGAGCCACGCACTTGTAATTTCACTCGTGTCGTTACGTAGCAATCAGTGACGACATCGTCACGGGGACGCACAGACAGAGCGAGGGGCGCACATGACCGAGCTGTTTCAGGAACTGCTGGTCGAGGAGGCGGACGAAGAGCTCGGGTGGCAGGAGCGCGCTCTGTGCGCCCAGACCGACCCCGAGTCCTTCTTTCCCGAGAAGGGCGGCTCCACCCGCGAGGCCAAGAAGGTCTGCCTCGCCTGCGAAGTCCGCTCCGAATGCCTTGAGTACGCCCTCGCCAACGACGAGCGATTCGG
This sequence comes from Streptomyces sp. NPDC040545, assembly GCF_055595065.1. Lineage (NCBI taxonomy): Bacteria > Bacillati > Actinomycetota > Actinomycetes > Kitasatosporales > Streptomycetaceae > Streptomyces > Streptomyces sp. NPDC040545. The sequence goes on along the minus strand of NZ_JBVIWA010000025.1, from coordinate 6,663 downwards.
CATCTGGGGCGGTCTGTCCGAGCGGGAACGCCGCCGCCTGAAAAAGGCAGCGGTCTGAAACGGCCGACGCACCACCGGTCAGGCACCTACCGCACATCGCACGACATATCGAACGCACCACGGAACGCACCGCCGCACGCACCACGGAACGCACCACAGAGCACACTTCGCCCCATGACGGACAGTGCGCCGAACGGGACGACGAGCGCGACACACAGCACGGCACACGGTCCGCCTCCTGCACCTTCCCCGCAGGAGGCGGACCGCTGTCGTGGCAGCCGTTAGGGTGGGGCGCTGTCCAGCAGCCTCCGAGGGCACACCACCCCCGGACCCCCGGCCGGAGGGCCCGTACCGCGATGTCCCTGCACAGCCAGTCGACGGCCTCCTACCAGGCCCCAGCCACACCCGAGTTCCCCCGGCACGTCGTCACCGCGGTCCTCGTCGCCCATGACGGCGCCCGCTGGCTGCCCCGGACACTCGCCGGCCTCCTCGGCCAGGAACGCCCCGCGCAGAACCACATCGCCGCCGACACCGGCAGCGCCGACGACTCCGCGCGCCTGCTCACCGAAGCCCTCGGCGACGACCACGTCCTGCACCTCGCCCGCCGCACCGGCTTCGGCACCGCGGTCGACGAAGCCGCACGCTCCGCGGGCACCCTGACCCCCGAGGACCTCCCGTACCTCAAGCGCCCCAGCGGCTGGGACCCCGTCAGCCGCACCTGGCGCGACGACACGTACGACCTGCCCGACCTCCCCCACGGCGAACCCGTCCAGTGGCTCTGGCTCCTGCACGATGACAGCGCCCCCGAACCCGACGCCCTCACCGAACTGCTCCGCGTCGCCGAGGAGAACCCCGACGCCGCCGTCATCGGCCCCAAACTGCGCGGCTGGTACGACAAGAAGCAGCTCCTCGAAGCCGGCGTCACCATCGCCCGCAGCGGCCGCCGCTGGACCGGCCTCGACCGCCGGGAACAGGACCAGGGCCAGCACGACCAGGTCCGCCCCGTCCTGTCCGTCTCCACCGCCGGCATGCTGGTCCGCCGCGACGTCTACGACGAGCTCGGCGGCTTCGACCGGCGCCTTCCCCTCATGCGCGACGACGTCGACCTGTGCTGGCGCGCCCAGAGCGCCGGCCACGGCGTCCTCGTCGCCCCCGACGCCGTCCTGCGGCACGCCGAGGCCGCCGCCCGCGAACGCCGCACCGTCGACTGCGCCGGACGCACCACGGCCGGCCCGCACCGCGTCGACAAGGCCGGCGCCGTCTACACGATCCTCGCCAACAGCTCCGGCCGCGCCCTGCCGTACGTCCTGCTGCGCGTCCTGCTCGGCACCGTGCTGCGCACCCTCGCCTACCTCATCGGCAAGGCCCCCGGCCAGGCCGTCGACGAACTCACCGGCCTGCTCGCCACCCTGCTGCGCCCCGGCCGGCTCCTCGCCGCCCGCAAGGCCCGCCGCCGCCCCGCCGTCCCCGCCGCCGAACTGCGCCCGCTCTTCCCCCCGCCGGGAGCCTCCCTGCGGGCCAACGCGGAACAGCTCGCCGGCTACTTCGGCAGCGACCGCGACACCGCCGCCGCCCCCGCGGGCCGGCACGGCGGAGGCAGTGTCCTCGACGCCCCCGGCGAAGACGGCGACTACCTGGTGGAGACCGAGCGCTTCGCCCGCCTCAAGCGGCTCGCCCGCAACCCCGCGCCCCTCCTCCTCGCCCTCCTGGCCGTCGTCTCCCTCGCCGCCTGCCGCGCCCTGATCGGCGGCGGCTCCCTCATGGGCGGCGCCCTGCTGCCCGCCCCCGGCAGCGGCTCCGAACTCTGGGCCGCCTACACCGACGGCTGGCACGCCGTCGGCACCGGCTCCACCGCCTCCGCACCGCCCTACCTGGCCGTCCTCGGCACCCTCGCCACCCTTCTCTTCGGCTCCACCCAGGCCGCCCTGACCCTGCTGCTCGTCGGATCCGTCCCGCTCGCCGGCCTCACCGCCTACTTCGCCTCCCGGCCGCTCGTCGAATCCCGGCTGCTGCGCGCCTGGGCGGCCACCGCCTACGCCTTCCTCCCGGCCGTGACCGGAGCCCTGGCCGGCGGCCGCCTCGGCACCGCCGTCCTCGCCGTCGTGCTCCCCCTCCTCGCCCGCTCCGCCGTCGCCGCCTTCGACCTCGCCGACGGCGCGGAAGCCACCGACCGGCGGGGCGGCCGGCGCGCGGTGTGGACGTACACGCTGCTGCTCACCCTCACCACCGCCTTCACCCCCGTCGTATGGCCGCTGGCCGCCGTCCTCGGGACCGGCGCGCTGGTCCTGCGCCGCGCGCACTGGAAGGCGTACGGCCTGCGGCTGCTCGCCACCCTCGCCGTCCCGCTCGCCGTGCTCGCCCCCTGGTCACTGGGCCTGCTCACCCACCCCGGCCGCCTCCTGAACGAGGCCGGACTGCCCTACGGAGCCGGCTCCGCCGACGCCCTCGGCCTGCTCGCCATCAGCCCCGGCGGCCCCGGCACCGGCGCCGGACCGGTCTTCGCCGGCATCGTCCTCGCCGCCCTGGCCGCCCTGCTGCGCACCGACCGCGCCTTCGCCGTCCGCACCGCATGGGCCGCAGCCCTGGCCGGACTGCTCCTCGCCGTCGTCCTCAACCGCACCGCCTGGGCCGGACCCGCCACCCTCGTCCAGGGCCTCGCCCTGCTCACGGCCGCCGCGCTCGGCGCCGACGGAGCCAAGGAACGCGTCGCCGCCCGCAGCTTCGGCTGGCGCCAGCCGCTGGCCGCCCTCATCGCCCTGGCCGCCGCCGTGGGCCCCGTGGTCGCAGCCGCCACCTGGATGTTCGCCGGCGCCGACGGCCCGCTGCAGCGCCGCGACCCCGTACAGGTCCCGGCCTTCGTCGCGGACGCGGGCGGCGACGACAACCAGACCCGCACCCTGATCCTCGACCTGGACCCGCCCGCCACCGTCTCCTACAGCCTCGTCCGGGGCTCCGGCGGCCGCATCGGCGACGCGGAGGTCGCCGCCCGCACCGGCGGCGACGCCCGCCTCGACAAGGTCGTCTCCAACCTCGTCGCCGGCTCCGGCGCCGACCAGTCCAGCCAGCTCAGCGCCTTCGCCATCCGCTTCGTGATGTTCCGCCCCGGCGGCCCCGAGGAGATCCGCCGCGTCCTCGACGCCACCCCGGGCCTCAGCCGCCGCCACCAGCAGGACGGCACCGCCCTGTGGGGTGTCGAACCCTGGCTGCCGCGCGCGGTCATCGTCTCCGGCAAGCAGGGCGAGGCCCCGATCCCGGTCGCCGCCGGACCCGTCGAGGCCCACAGCAAGATCCCCGCCGGTGACGCGGGCCGCGTCCTGCGCCTCGCAGACCGGGCCGACGAAGGCTGGCAGGCCACCCTCGACGGCAAGCCCCTCAAGCCCAAGACCCTCGACGGCTGGGCCCAGGGCTTCGAACTGCCCGCCGACGGCGGCCGCCTCGACCTCGTCCACGAGGACTCCCTGCCGCAGACCGCCTGGTACTGGGTCCAGGGCCTCCTCGCCCTGGTCCTGCTGGTGATGGCCCTGCCCGGCCGCCGCGCGGAACTCGACGACGACCTGCCCGACGAGGAGACCGCGCTCCCGGACCGGACCGGCCCGGGCGAGGCCGGCGAGGGCCGCCGCGCCCGCCGGCTGCGCGCCGAGGCCGAACCGGCCCCCGTACCGGTGGAGACCGCGGCGGTCGCCGACCCGTACACGCAGATCCCGGCACAGCCGGTGTACGGCGACGACAGCTACGCGTACCAGGCCTACGGCGACCAGGGCGGCTACGCGTACGAGGCGCAGCAGCAGGCCCCGTACGAGCAGTACCCGCAGTACGACCAGCAGGGCGGCCAGGGCGGGCAGAACGGTCAGTCCTACCAGGACCCCTACCCGCAGCAGCCCCGGCACCAGCCGGTCCAGGACCCGGACCAGCAGCAGTACGCCTACCCGTACGAGCCGTACCAGCCGTACGACCCCCACCACCCCCACGCACCGCACGACCCGCGTCCGGACGGGAGCCCCCAGCAGTGAAGCAGCGCGCACCCCTGACGCTGGCGGCGGTGACCGCGGCCCTGGCCGCCCTCACCGGCGTCGCCGCCCTCACCGCCCCCGCCGCAGACGGGAAGGCGGCCGACGGCAAGGCGGCGGCCGCCCGGATGCCCGTGGAGCGGTCCCTGCTGGTGTGCCCGGGGCCCAGCTCCTCGGACATCGCCGAGACCACGTACACGGCCTTCACCCCCGGCGCGCCCGCCGGCGGGGGCAAGGGATCGGCCCGGCTGCTCGGCGCGACCAAGGACGCCAAGCCGGTGCTGGAACCCAAGGAGCCGGGCAAGCCCCTCGGGGCCACCGCCAGCGGCGCCGACGCACCCGCCCTCACCGGCAGCGCCGACGGGATCCTCGCCCCCGGCTGGACCGCGCAGCTGACCACCAAGGTCTCGGTCGGCCGGACCCGCGGCGTGCTCGGCGTCGGCTGCACCGCACCTGGAACCGACTTCTGGTTCCCCGCGGTGAGCACGGCCAAGGGACGCGAGGACTACGTCCACCTCACCAACCCCGACGACGCCGCGGCCATCGTCGACATCAAGCTCTTCGGCCCCGACGGTCCGGCCAAGCCCGACGCCGGCACCAGCGAGAGCATCCGGGTCGATCCCAAGTCGACCAAGACCGTCCTGCTGTCCACCCTGGTCCCGGGCGCCCAGCTTGCGGACGCCACCGCCCACGTGACCACCCGCGCGGGCCGGGTGGGCGCGTCCGTGCAGGTCGGCGAGGAGGCCGCGGGCGCCGACTGGCTGCCGGCCTCCGCCGACCCGGCTGGCTCGCTCGTCCTGCCGGGCATCCCGGCGGACGCCGCCTCCGTACGGCTGGTCGTCTTCGTACCGGGCGAGGAGGACGCGGACCTCAAGGTGCGCCTGGCCGCACCCGGCGGCTCGATCAGCCCCGCGGGCAACGAGCAGCTGCACGTCAAGGCCGGCATGACGGCGGCCGTCGACCTCAAGGACCTGACCCGCGGCGAGCCCGGCTCGCTCCTGCTGACCCCCTCCGACCCCAAGAAGTCCGCCCCGGTCGTCGCGGCGGTACGGGTGGTCCGCGGCAGCGGCGCCAAGCAGGAGATCGGCTTCCTTCCCGCCACCGGGCCGGTCGGAGCACGGGCGACCGTGGCCGACAACCGGCCCGAGGAGAACACCACCCTGCTCGCCCTGACGGCCCCGGCAGCCGACGCGAAGGTCAAGGTCACCGCCTCGCCGGGCACCGGCGGCGGCGAGGCGGCCTCCCAGGAGGTCACCGTGAAGGCGGGCACCACGCAGACGCTCTCCCTGGCCCCCGCGGGCGGCAAGGGCTCCTACGCCCTCACCGTCGAGACCCTCTCGGGCGGCCCGGTCCACGCGGCCCGCACCCTCTCCCTCCCGCACGAGGGCATCGCGATGTTCACCGTCCAGGGCTTCTCCGACGACCACTCCACGGTCTCGGTCCCCAAGGCCGCCCAGGACCTCTCCGTCCTGACCCGATGACGACCGGATGACGGAGCGCCCCCGGTACGCGGCAGCAGGACGGACTCAGTCCTGGCCGTACCGGGGGTCCACCGTCTCCGGCGAGAGCCCCAACAGCTCCGCCACCTGCTCCACCACGATCTCGTGGACCAGCATCGCCTTCTCGTCCCGCGTCTTCGTACGGATCTCCACCGGCCGCCGGAAGACCACGATCCGGGCGGGCCGCCCCTCGCGCGGCTCCGACACCGCGCCCAGCGGCACCGCCTCGTCGTTCCAGCCGCCGTCCGGACCGCCCGGCGGCCCGGGCACGTCACCGATCAGGAACTCCACCTCGGACAGCTGCGGCCAGCGCCGCTCCAGCCGCTCCACGGAATCCCGCACGAGGTCCCCGAACAGCTCCGACCGGCTCGCCGCCAGTGGTACCTGAGGAGGGGCCACCGGACCGCGCATCCCCCGCCCGTGCCGGTCCCGCCGACGCGGGCGCGGCTCGGCTCGGGTGCCCGCGGGGGGCTCGGCGGGGCAGGGAGGAAGAGGGGTGTCGGTCACCCCCGCAGGGTAGCTCCGAGCACGACACGGGGGAGTGAGCGGCGGTGGAGTCGTCGCGGCCCGGTCAAGAGTGCGGTACCGTCCAACGTCGTGAGCCTTGTACGTCGCTGTTCGCGCACCGCGTGCGGCCGCCCTGCCGTCGCGACACTGACGTACGTCTACGCCGATTCGACCGCAGTTCTCGGCCCGCTCGCCACCTACGCCGAACCCCACTGCTACGACCTGTGCGCCGAGCACTCGGAGCGCCTGACCGCCCCACGGGGCTGGGACGTCGTGCGCCTCTCCGACGGCTCCGGGCCGTCCCGCCCCAGCGGCGACGACCTCGAAGCCCTCGCCAACGCCGTCCGCGAAGCCGCCCGCCCGCCGGGTCGCACGGCCGAGGCCGGCGGACCCGGCCAGGGCGGCCCGTCCACCGGCGAGACCCGTCGTGGACACCTGCGCGTCCTGAGATCGCCCGATTCCTGACGCTCCGGTGGCCTGAAGAGCTGCTCCTGGTTCAGGGTAGGTTTGCTGAACCGCACAGGACCTTCAGGAGGGCAGGCAGTGGCCGCAGATCTTTCGAACATCGTCAAGGCGTATGACGTGCGTGGCGTCGTGCCGGACGAGTGGGACGAGTCCCTGGCCGGGTTGTTCGGTGCCGCGTTCGTGGA
>NZ_JBVIWA010000024.1:0-105443 GCF_055595065.1 Streptomyces sp. NPDC040545 | reverse complement strand
TACACCACGATCCAGTACGCCCTCGGCGCCACCGTCCCCGGCTGGGCCTCCCTCTTCATCGGCATGGTCTTCCTCGGCGGCGTCCAGCTCGTCTGCGTCGGCCTGCTCGGCGAGTACATAGGCCGGATCTACTCCGCCGTCCAGGCCCGCCCCGCCTACTTCGTCGGCTACGACTCCGCCGAGGACACCGCGGCCGCCGGCCACGACCAGCGGGTCTCCGAGTACGCGGCCTGATCCCTGGCGCCCGGTCCGGGGCGCTCCCGGCCGACCCCGTCCGGGGTCGGCCGACGCATAGCAGGTAGGGAAGAACCAAGACATATGGGTACAACTGGCAGCGTCGCGTCCGAGCGGACCGGCCTCGGGGCGCGGCCGCTGAGCGGCTCGTCCCCGTCCCGCGCGACCGACCGGCCCGGCCCGCACGCGTTCTGGCGCTTCCTGCCGGCGGCCGCCGCGTACCTGCTCCTGGTCTCCCTGCTGCTGGCCTCGGACACCACGGTCAGCGACATCGCCCGGTACACCTTCTACGTGCTCTGGGGCGTCATGCTCCCCGGCACGCTGGTCTTCCGGGCCCTTCGCCGGCGGCCACACACGCTGATCGAGGACCTCGCCTTCGGTGCGGTCCTCGGCCTCGTCCTGGAACTGGCCGCCTGGGCGGTCCTCGTCGGGGCCGGCGCCCAGTCGCTCGCCCTCGCGTGGCCGCTCGCCGTGGTGATCCCCTTCGCGGCCGTACCGAAGCTCCGCCGGCACTGGCGGCCGCGCGGTTACACCAGCCCCTCGCTGGGCTGGTCCTGGTCGGTCTCCGGGACGGTGATGCTCAGCAGCGTCTACTTCCACCAGACCTTCCTGTCCTTGTACCCGGTCCTCCCGGACAAAGAGGGCAGCAGGCTGTTCAACGACATGCCGTACCTGCTGTCGCTCGCCGCGAACGCGAAGCACAACGTCCCGCTGACCTTCCCCCAGGCTGCCGGCGAGCCCCTGCACTACCACTGGTTCACCTTCGCCCACATGGCCATGTCCGACATGGTGGGTCACATCGACCTCGCGGTGATCGAGTCCAGGCTCATGGTCCCCGCGCTGGCGGCGCTCGGCATGGTGATCGCCGCCGTGGTGGCCCAGCGCCTCGTCGGGCGGGCCTGGGCAGGTCCGCTGGCCGCGCTGCTGGTCTTCGCCGTGGCCGAGTTCACCGCCATCTACCCCAATCCCGTCCCCACCTGGACCTTCGGCGCCCCCGCCGTCCGGCTGATGTCCTGGTCGAGCCTCTCCCTGACGTACAGCCAGCCGCTGCTCATCGCGCTGATGGGGGTCATCGGCGACGCGCTGCGCCGGAGCCGCAAGGAGGGCGCGACAGCCGCGGACGGCGAGGGCGCCGACCGGGCCCCGCTCTTCGGCCGCGAGGTGTACGTCCTCGTCGCGCTGTTCGCCCTGGCATCGACCGCGGCCAAGGCGAGCACCCTGCCCGTCACGCTGGCCGGCCTGGCCCTGACCGGCCTCGTCCTGCTGATCACCACCCGGCGCATCCCGTGGCACGTGGTCGGGCTGGGCGCGGTCCTCGGCGGTGCCCAGCTCTTCGCGACGGCAGTCATCTTCAACTTCGAGAGCTACGGCCTGGAGATCATCCCGTTCGGCAACATCCGCGGCTACTGGGCCGATCAGGGGCACCTGCGCTCGCCGGCGTTCCAGGCCCTCGTGGTCGTGGGCACCCTGGTCGCCTTCCTGCTCAACCACCAGCTGAAGCTGCTCGGCATGATCCCGCTGATCTCGAAGCGGCGCTTCCGGCTGGAGCCCGTCCAGTGGTTCCTGCTCGGTGCCTCCGTGGCGGGACCGTGTGCCTACCTGGTCGTCAACGGCTACAACGCCAGCTACTTCACGCTCGCCTCGCTGCCTTTCGGGGCCATGCTCTCGGCCTGGGGCTTCTGCGAGACGTTCGAACGCGCCGCGCTCGGTGCGCGGGGCAAGGCCGCACTCGCCTTCGGCGTGCTCGCCTTCTCGGCGCTGCTCACCTTCGGGATCTACCGCTATTCCGGCCGCTGGACGGCCTACGTGCTGCGGCTCGCCGGCGACAAGGGGCGCGGGGCCACCTCCTACTCCGTGCTGCTGCCCGCGCTCGCCCTGGCCGCCGCGCTACTCCTGGCCGCCCTGGTCGGCGCGGTCCTGTGGCGGCTCGGCGGCCGGGTATGGCCCGCGCTGCGCGGGCGCGGCGCGATCGTCCTGCTGACCGCCGCCCTCACGGCCGGCACCCCGGGGCTCTTCCACGACATCCTGCAGTCCCGGCAAGCCCTGTGGTCGTACTCCTTCGTCCTGCCCGGCTCGCACGTGCAGGCGGCGCGCTGGATCCGTGCCCACAGCGAGCCGACGGACGTGCTGGCCACCAACAGTCACTGCTGGCAGGTGGAGGGCCCGCTGCCCACCGGGGCGAAGTGCGACAACAACACCCGCTCGCAGTGGCTCAGCGCGTACTCGGAGCGGTCGGTGCTGATCGAGGGCTGGGGGTACGCGCCACGGGCCATGGCGCTGTCGGGCGGCGGCGCCGCCTACTACGGCCCCTTCTGGGACCAGGAGCTGTTCCGGTTCAACGAGGACGCCGTCTACCGGCCGACGGCCGCGATCCTGCGCCGGCTCCACGACCGGTACCACGTCCGCTACATCGTGGCGCACCGCCCCTCGGGCGCCGAGTCGCCGCTCCTGGCCGGACTCGCGAAGAAGGTCTACGACAACGGCCGGCTGGCGGTGTACGAGCTGTCCTGACGGGCCGCAGGACCTGCCCGCCGGATCAAGGCCCGGGAGCCCCGAGACGTCACGCCTCCGGGGACCCCGGGCCTTCGCCGTCCCCGTACTCCCGCCCCTTGGACCCGGCCACGCGCCGCAGCCGCGGGTGGCGGGCCGCCCCCCGTTCGGTGACGGCGTCGCCGACCATGGCCCGGACCCCGTCCCGCATCCCGTGCAGGGGCTGGTGGCCGGGCGGGCCCGGCGCCGGGGCGATCACACCCACGGTGACGACGGCATGGTCGGGCGCGCCCTCCGCGGGGCCGCCGGATCCCCCTCCCGGGGTGTCCGGAGGTGGCCGTTCCAGTGATTCCGCGCTCATGCGGCCACACTATGCAGCCGTATATCCCTATTTAGGGGCATGTCGCGCCGGGTGTGGCCCAGGCCACTCATGGGCATAGGAGGATCCTCCGGATAAGCTCATGGCGGCGCGACTGCACTGTTCGATAGCAAGGGAATAGCAAGGTGACGGACGGAGCAGTAAATGAGGCCGCGCGCGTGCTCATCGCCGCGGACAAATTCAAGGGTTCGCTCACGGCCGTTCAGGTCGCGGAGCGGGTGACGGCCGGCCTGCGCAGGGCCGTACCGGACGTGGAGATCGAGACCCTCCCCGTCGCGGACGGCGGCGACGGAACGGTCGCGGCAGCCGTGGCAGCCGGCTTCGAACGCCGGGAGGTACGGGTCACCGGACCCCTCGGCGACCAGGTCACGGCCGCCTTCGCGCTGCGCGAGGGCACCGCGGTGGTCGAGATGGCGGAGGCCTCCGGGCTGCAGCTGCTGCCGGCGGGCACCTTCGCCGCGCTGACGGCGACCACGTACGGCTCGGGCGAGCTGCTCAAGGCCGCGCTGGACGCGGGCGCGCGCTCGATCGTCTTCGGTGTGGGCGGCAGTGCCACCACCGACGGCGGCGCCGGCATGCTGGCCGCCCTGGGCGCGGTGTTCCTGGATGCGAACGGCGAACCGGTGGGTCCGGGCGGCGGCGCGCTGGCCGAGCTGGCCTCGGCCGACCTGTCCGGCATCGACCCGCGCTTCGCGGAGGTGGAGTTCGTCCTCGCGAGCGACGTGGACAACCCGCTGACCGGTCCGAAGGGCTGCGCCGCGGTCTACGGCCCGCAGAAGGGGGCGTCGCCCGAGGACGTGGCGACGCTCGACGCGGCGCTGGCGCACTTCGCGGTGGTCCTGGAGAAGTCGATCGGCACGAAGGCCGCCGAGTGCGCGGTGCTCCCGGGTGCCGGTGGCGCGGGCGGCATCGGCTACGGGGCCCTGCTGCTCGGCGCGACGTTCCGTCCCGGCATCGAGCTGATGCTGGAGGTGCTCGGCTTCGCCCCCGCGCTGGAGCGGGCCACGCTGGTCATCACCGGTGAGGGCTCCCTGGACGAGCAGACCCTGCACGGCAAGGCCCCGGCGGGTGTCGCGGCCGCGGCGCGCGCGGCGGGCAAGCCCGTGGTGGCCGTGTGCGGCCGGCTGCTGCTGACCCAGGAAGCCCTGGAGGGGGCCGGCATCCGCAAGGCGTACCCGCTCACGGACCTGGAGCCCGACCCGGCCAAGTCCATCCCGAACGCGGGTCCCCTGCTGGAGCAGGTCGCGGCCGGCATCGCCGCCGACGTCCTCTGACGCGGCCGCCACCTTCGAGGGCCCCGACCCCCCTGCCCGGGGGCGGGGCCCCTCACCCTGCCCCGCCGGCCCCTCCCGGCTTCGCCGACCCCTTTCGGCTTCACCGGCCCGACCCGGCCTCGCCGGGCGAATCCAGCCTCGCCGGCGGTGTGAGCAGGGGGCACCTCCCAGAGGTAGCCGGGGGAGGGTCCGGGCGGAGCCCGGTGCCCGGCGGAGCCGGGTTTCCTGGGGCTCCGCACCAGACCCCGCGCCTCACACGCCGGCGCGGCTGAAATCGCTACGCCGCGAGGAGGTCGGCCGTGGTGACCACGCGGGCGAAGCCGCCGCCCTGAAGGTTCACCGCGGTGGCGGTGGCGAGCTCGTCCGCCGTCAGGGCGAGGCCCCCCGGCCCCGCGAGGTCGAAGGTGTGCGTGGCGTCGAGCGGGACGAGCACGTCGTAGCCCAGGTTCCCCGCCATCCGGGCCGTGGTCTCGACGCACATGTTGGTCTGGATGCCGACCAGCACCAGCTGGCCGATCCCCCGGGCCTTCAGCCAGTCGGCCAGGTCCGGGGTGCCGTAGAAGGCCGAGTTCACTGTCTTGGTGATCACCAGGGCCCCCTGGCTCCGCTTCTCGACCAGGTCCTTGAAGGCATGGCCGGGGTGATCGGCGGCGAGGACGGAGCCGGGCTGCACGGACGCGTGCCGGACGAGGACCACCGGGCGGCCGGCCGCCTGCCAGGCGTCCATCAGGGCCGCGATGTTGTCCTCGGCCGCCGGGTTGTTGCGGGGCCCCCAGAAGGACTCCTCGTCGAAGCCCTTCTGCACGTCGATGACCAGCAGGGCACTGTCGGGAGCGATCTCGATCGCGGTCGTTGTCATGGCTCCATGCTGCCCGCCGGGCCGCGGGCCCGACAGCGCCCGCGAGGCCCCGTACCGATGGGATCCTGCCAGACTGGCAGTTCCGGCCCCCTGGCAGACTGGCCGGATGCGCCGCGTCGCGATCGTCGTCCAGCCCGGTATCCGCAGCTTCGACCTCGCCGTCATCACCGAGGTCTGGGGCCCCGACCGCAGCCACGCCGGGGTGCCCGGCTTCGAGCTGCGCCGGTGCGCCCTGGAACCCGGTCCGATCCCGCTGCCCGGCGGGCTGACCCTGTCCCCCGACCGGGGGCTGGACTGGCTGGCCACCGCGGACCTGGTCGTCGTACCGGCGCTGGCCGAGCCGGCCGATCCGACGCCCGCGCCGGTCCTCGCCGCCCTGCGCGAGGCGCACGGCCGGGGCGTGCCGGTCGCCGCCCTGTGTGCCGGGGCGTTCATCCTGGCGGAGGCCGGTCTGCTGGAGGGCCGCCGGGCGGTCACCCACTGGTGGCTGGCCCCGCAGCTCGCCGCGCGCTACCCGGGGATCGTGGTCGAGGACGCCCCGCTCTACGTCGAGGACGGCGGGCTGTGGACCTCCGCCGGGGTGGCTTCCGGGATCGACCTGTGCCTGCACCTGGTCCGGGAGGCGCACGGAGCCGAGGCCGCCGCCGCCATCGCCCGTTCCATGGTGACGGGCCCCTTCCGCACCGGGGACCACGCCCAGTACCTGGACCGGCCCGTCCCGGCCGCGGACCGGACGGCCGAGGCGCTGGCCGCCGTACGGGCGCGTGCCCTGCGTTCGCTGCACGAGCCCCTGTCCGTGGCGACCATGGCCGGCTGGGCCGGGATGTCCCCGCGTTCCTTCGCCCGGCACTTCGCCGCCGCCACCGGCACCACCCCGCACCGGTGGCTGCTGGGCCACCGGCTGGACGCGGCCCGCAAGCTGCTGGAGCGCACCGACCATCCGGTGCCGGAAGTGGCCCGGCGGGCCGGTTTCGCCAGTGAGGTCACCTTCCGCCAGCACTTCACCGCGCAGGTCGGACTCGGCCCACGCGCGTACCGTGCGGCCTCCTGCGTACCGGCAGCCGCACCAAACCCCGCGGACAGTGTTAGAAAGGGCTCATGACCGGACGTTTTGGTCGCCAGCCGACCGGGTGGGGCTCGCGGCTGTTCGCGCGCCTGTCCCGGTGGGCACACAGCGTCGCCGGTCAGGTCTTCGCCCTCCAGGCGATGATCGTGCTCCTGCTGATCGCCGCCGCCGCGGCGGCCCTGGTCTTCCAGGCCCAGTACGACAGCGAGCGCGACGCCCGTCACCGCTCGCTCGCGGCGGCCGAGTCCTTCGCGAACGCCCCCGGTATCGTGTCGGCGCTGCTCTCGACGGATCCGACCGCTCTGCTCCAGCCGCTGGCCGAGGCCGCCCGCCGGGGTTCGGGCGTCGACTTCATCGCCGTCATGAACACCGACGGGATCCGTTACACCGACTCGCAGCCCGAGCTGATCGGCCGGCGGGCCACCGGTGACCTCAGCCGCGCCCTCGCCGGGCATGCCTTCACGGAAACGTTCCGGGGCGAGCCGAGCGACGCCGTCCGGGCCGTCGTCCCGATACGGAACTCCGACGGCGTCGTCATCGGCCTGGTCGGCACCGGCATAGACGTCGAGAACGTCTCCCAGGTCGTCGAGGGTCAGCTCCCGCTCCTGCTCGGTGCGGCCGCGGGCGCCCTGCTGCTCGGTACCGGTGGTGCTGCCCTGGTCAGCGGCCGGCTGCGGCGCCAGACCCGGGGCCTGGGCGCGGCCGAGATGAGCCGGATCAACGAGCACCACGAGGCCGTCCTGCACGCCGTCCGCGAGGGCGTGGTCATCATCGACGCCGACCAGCGGCTCGTCCTGGCCAACGACGAGGCCCGCCGGCTGCTCGGCCTGCCGCCCGACCCCGAGAACCGGCACGTCACCGACCTCGGCCTCGACCCGCGCACCGCGGAACTGCTCGCCTCCGGCCAGGTCGTGACGGACCACGTGCACCTGGCGGGCGACCGGCTGCTCGCCGTCAACGTACGGCCCACCGCGCAGTACAAGGGCATGTCCACGGGCAGCGTCGTGACCCTGCGCGACTCCACCGAGCTCGCCGCGGTCTCCGGCCGGGCCGAAGTGGCCCGTGGCCGGCTCCAGCTGCTCTACGACGCCGGTGTGCGGATCGGTACCACCCTGGACGTGGTGCGGACCGCCGAGGAGCTGTCGGAGGTCGCCGTCCCCCGGTTCGCGGACTTCGTCACGGTGGAGCTGCTGGAGCCGGTGCTGCACGGTGACGAGCCCTCCCTGGTCACCGGGATCTACACCGAGATGCGCCGGGCCGCGATCACCGGCGTACGTGCCGACTCGCCGCTCCAGCCGGTGGGCGACATCATCCGGTTCGTCGTGCCGACGGCCCCGATGGCGGCGGCCCTGGACGCCGGGCACGCGGTGCTCGCGGCCGACCTGAACGCTGCCATGGGCTGGCGGGCCCAGGACTCCCAGGGCACCCGGGTGGCGCTCGACTACGGGCTGCACTCGCTGATCTCCGTACCGCTCCGGGCCCGGGGCGTGGTCCTGGGCATGGCCAACTTCTGGCGGGCCGACACCCCGGAGCCCTTCGACGAGGAGGACCGGTCCTTCGCGGCCGAGCTGGGTGCGCGCGCGGCGGTCTCCATCGACAACGCCCGCCGCTTCACCCGCGAGCACGCGATGGCCGTGACGCTCCAGCGCAGCCTCCTGCCCCGGGTGCTGCCCGCCCAGAACGCCGTGGACGTGGCCTTCCGCTATCTGCCCGCGAAGGCGGGGGTGGGCGGGGACTGGTTCGACGTGATCCCGCTGCCGGGGGGCCGGGTGGCGCTGGTCGTCGGCGATGTGGTGGGGCACGGGGTGCACGCCGCGGCGACCATGGGCCGGCTGCGGACCGCGGTGCACAACTTCTCCACGCTGGACCTGCCCCCCGACGAGCTGCTCGGGCACCTGGACGAGCTGATCAACCGGATCGACCAGAACGACACCGGGAGCGGGCTCCCGGGCGGGGACGGGGAGGGCGGCGCCGAGGAGGCCTCGGAAGGGGCCGCCGAGCCGGCCGGGGTTACCGGTGCCACCTGTCTCTACGCGGTCTACGACCCGGTCTCCGGGCGGTGCCTGATGGCCAGCGCCGGCCATCCCGGGCCCGCGCTGATCCGCCCCGGAGGGGACGTCGAATTCCCCGAGCTGCCGGCCGGGCTGCCCTTGGGCGTGGGCGGCATGCCCTTCGAGGCCGCCGAGTTCGTGCTCCCCGAGGGAAGCCGGCTGGTGCTGTTCACCGACGGCCTGGTGGAGGACCGCGACCGGGACTTCGACTCCGGACTGCAGCTGCTGGGCGAGTCGCTGGCGCGGCCCGGCCGCAGTCCCGACCAGGCCTGCTCGGACGTGCTCGCCGCGATGCTGTTCCCGGTGCCGAGCGACGACATCGCCCTGTTGGTGGCCGACACCCGGCGGCTGGCGGCCGACCGGATCGCCGAGTGGGAGGTGCCGGGCGAGGCCTCGGCCGTCTCGCGCGTGCGCAACGCGGGCGCGGCGCAGCTCGCGGCGTGGGGGCTGGAGGAGATCTCCTTCTCCACCGAGCTGATCCTCAGCGAGCTGGTCACCAACGCCATCCGGTACGGGAGCGCGCCCGTGCGGGTGCGGCTGCTGCGCGACCGCAGCCTCGTCTGCGAGGTCTCCGACGGCAGCAGCACCTCACCGCACCTGCGGTACGCGGCGACCACCGACGAGGGCGGGCGCGGGCTGTTCCTCGTCGCCCAGTACGCCGACCGGTGGGGCACCCGCTACACCGAGCGCGGCAAGGTCATCTGGGCCGAGCTGCCGCTGACGGGGGGCCCGGAGCCGCTGGCGGCGGACCCGCTGGACCTGGACGCGCTGGAGGACCTGGCCTGGTGAGCCGGCCGACCGGGGTCCGGGGCATGGGGGCGGGGGGCTCGGGGGGCCGGGCTCACACCGGCCGGGTGCGGGCCAGCAGCACCGCGACGTCGTCCTGCTGGGCGCACGGCAGGAGCATCTGCAGGATCCCCTCGCACAGTTCCTCCAGGGGCTGCTCCACCTGGTTCAGGGCGCCCGCCAGCTGGGCCATCCCCTCGTCGAGGTCCCGGTCCCGGGCCTCGATGAGGCCGTCGGTGTAGAGCACGAGCAGGCTCCCCGGCGGCAGCCGTACCTCCTCGGTGCGGAAGTCCTGCCCGCCCGCGCCCAGCGGGGTCCCGGGCGGGCCGTCGAGGAAGACGATGGCCCCGTCGGGGGTGACCACGGCGGGCGGCGGGTGGCCGGCCCGGGCGATCACGCAGCCGCCGGACGCCGCGTCGTGGACGGCGTACACGCAGGTGGCCATCTCGTCCTCGCCCAGGTCGGCCACGACGGCGTCGAGCGAGCGGAGCAGCTGGGCCGGGGGCACGTCGTGGCGCGCGAGGGTCCGTACGGCCGTGCGCAACTGCCCCATGACGGCGGCGGCGTGGACGCCGTGGCCCATGACGTCCCCGATGACCAGCCCGGTCCGGCCGCCGGGCAGCGGGATGACGTCGTACCAGTCCCCGCCGACGTCGTGCTCGCTGGCGGGCAGGTAGCGCCCGGTGAGTTCGAGGCCCGGGACCTCGGGCAGCGCGCTGTTGGTGAGGCTGCGCTGGAGGGTCAGGGCCGCCTGGCGCTGGAGGGTGTACATCCGGGCGTTGTCGATGTTGAGGGCCGCGCGGGCGACGAGCTCGTCGACGAGGATGCGGTCCTGCTCGTCGAAGGGTTCGCGCTCGCGCGTGCGGGTCACGGCGACGGCGCCGAGCACGGTGCCGCGGGCGACCAGCGGGACCAGGCGGGCCGAGCCCAGGGTGGCGAGGTAGGTGCGCAGTGCTTCGGCGCGCGGTGAGGTGATCAGTGCGGGGATGTCTGCGAGGTAGAGGTTCATGGGCCGTCCCTCGGCGATGACCTGCTCGTAGGTGGTGCCCATGGGGATCTGGAAGGTCTGGCCGGGGGCGAGCTTCGCGGTGGGGGCGCTCGGGTCGGGGAAGTGGGCGGCCAGCCGGCGCAGGACCCCGCGTGTGGAGGCCGCGTGGACCGGGCCCTCGTCGGGGAGCAGGACCGCTTCGAGCAGCTGGACGTCGGCCGAGTCGGCGAGCTGCGGCACCAGCACGTCCACGATCTCCTGGGCGGTCTGGTGGAGGTCCAGGGTGGTGCCGATGCGGGTGCCCGCCTCGGCGAGCAGGGCGAACCGGTGCCGGGCCCGTTCGGCGTCGGCCTGGGCCCGCTGGGCCTCGGTGATGTCGATGAGCGAGGCGATCACACCGAGGGCCCGGCCGGAGCCGTCCAGCAGCGGGGCGTACGAGCAGGACCAGGTCCGGTCGTTCTCCGGGTCGGCGGGGGTCCGCCCGGTGCGGCGGACGTCGACGACGGCGGTGCCCCGGTCGAGGACCTGCTGCATCGTCGCTTCCAGCGCGAGGGCGTTGACGCCGGGGACCACCTCGGTGAGCCGCTTGCCGAGGTGCTCGGCGGCGGGGACGCCGTTCATCCGGGCCAGGGCGTCGTTGACGCGGAGGAAGCGCAGGTCGGTGCCGAGGGTGGCGAGACCTATGGGCGACTGGGTGAACAGGCTCTGGAGGGCGGCGAGGGAGTCCCGCATGTGGAGCACCTCGGAGGTCTCCACGGCGATGAGCATGGCCCCCGTCCGGCCCTGCGGGTCGGCGGCGGGGACGATCCACATCTCCATCGGGACGCGGTGACCGTCGCGGTGGCGCACGGGCAGGGTGCCGACGACGGTCTCGCCGGACTGGACGCGCCGCGTCAGCTGGCCGGCGAGCTCCTGGTTGGCCTCGGGGACGAGCATGGCGCTGCCGGGGAGGCCGATGATGTCCTCGGGGCGGTGCCCGAGCAGGTCCTGGGCGGCCAGCGACCACTCCACGATGCGCCCGTCGGCGTCCTCCCGCCACAGGGCGATCGGCAGCAGCTCGCGGAGTACGCCCGCGTACCCGACAGCTGCGGCCGACGGCTCCGGCACCTCGCTCGTCGCCTGGTAAGTGTCCAACGCACCGACCTCACCCCGGGGGGCCTGATTCCTACCGGTTCACCCTAGCCGAGGCAGGGGCGCGGGGCTCTGTGTCGGCCGGTCCCGGCCGGGGCGCGGCAGCGCCGGCACCGGTGGCGGCCCCTGGTGCGCGTGCCTCACCCGCCCCGCTCATACGACCACCACCTCGACGGCTGCCACGGGGTTGCAGCCGTAGCCGCGGGCGTTCCACGGGGCCTGCGGCGGCTGCGTGCCGCCGTGGGCGTCGGTGGCGCGGGAGACCAGCCGGTACGGTCCGGGCTGCTGCGGCGTCCACCGGTACGACCAGGCACTCCAGCCGTAAGGGCCGGCGGGCGCTTCGAGGAGGGCCTCGTGCCAGCCGCGCTCGCGGTGGCGGTCGTCGTCCTCGTACTCGGCGCGCACCTCGACGCTCCGCAGCGGCACCCCGCCGCCGGACCAGGCGCGGCCGCGGAGGAGGGTCTCGTGGCCCCGGCACACGGCCGTGTCCGGTTCGGGTTCGGTGATGAGCGACTTGACCCGCACGTTCGTCACCGGGCCTTCGGGGGTGCCGCGGGAGGCCACGTAGAGGTATTCCTCGCTCTGGAAGACACCGGCGAACGGGCGGGTCACGGCCCGGGCCCCGACCAGCCACTTCACGTCGGCGACGGCGTAGCGGCCGGGGACCAGCAGGCGGACCGGGGCCCCGTGCTCGGGGGTGAGCGGCTGTCCGTTCATACGGGTGACGAGGAGGGTGTCCGGGTGGAGGGCCACGGCGAGCGGGAGGCTGCGCTCGAAGGCCGCCCGGTGGCCGCGCACCGGGCCGGAGTCGGCGCCGGTGAAGACGACCTCCACGGCCGGCGGTCCGATCAGGGCCCGCTCGGCGAGGAGGCGGAAGGGCACTCCGGCGAAGTGCGCGCAGCCCACCGCCTGCTGGCCCCAGGGCAGGCCGGCCGGGCGGGGTGTCATCAGGCTGCGGCCGTTGCCCGCGCACTCCACCACGACGTCGAGTTCCCGGTGCTCCATCGCGAGCAGCTCCGCGTAGCCGATGGCGAAGGGGGCGGCCACGGCGCCGCCGATCCGCAGCCGCCACTGGCCGGGCGGGGTCCGCGGGATGCCGAAGTGGTCGCGTACGAAGAAGGCACCGACGGGGGTGACCGGCTCGGCCAGCGCGGCCGAGGGCGTCTGCGCGTTGTACGGGTCTGCGGTGACGGTTTCAGGCTCCCAGACCGTGGCGCCGGGCCCTCGGGCGGGGAGCGGGACGGGCCATGTGGTCATGGCGGCACCTTCCGTCGGGCTCGTGGCGGGCGCGACGCGGATTTCTTTACAGAGTACGTCCGGACAAAGCCTTGACTGGGTGCGAATTGGGAGGAAACTCATCAATACACCGGATAACCGGAAAGAGCCGCACTTCCCTCTGGAGACGTCCTCAGGCCCGCGTGACCCTTGTCCAGGCTCGGGCCAGGCCCCCGGCAGCACCTGTCGGCCAGGGGAGCCATCGGCGACGGCGGATGGCTCATGGAACCGACGGACTGCCGGGGACTGTCTTGTGCTCTGTGGCCGACCCCCTGACCGGGCCTACGCCTGAACGGCGGCGGCCGGTCCGGACTGCTGCTGGCGCGGGAGCGCCGGGATCGTGCGGGGCGCTTCGGCCGTGCCGAGGACGCCGGCGATGCCCCGGGCGAGGCAGGGGATCCGGTGCGCCGGGATGCCCGCGATGTTGATCCGCCCCGAGGTCGTGCCGTAGACGGCGTACTGCCTGCGCAGCCGGAGCATCTGCTGCGCGGACAGCGGCAGCATCGAGAACATGCCCTTCTGCCGGGCGAGCGAGCGCGCCTGGTCCGCGCAGCCGAGCGCGCTCAGGTGGGCGACCAGATCGGCCCGGTTGTCCATGATCCGGCCGCGCATGACCTCCAGCTCCGCGCGCCAGGCGGCCCGCAGCCCGTCGTCCTCCAGGATCGTGGTCACCACGGCCGCGCCGTGCTCGGGCGGCATCGAGTAGAGCGTCCGGGCGGCGTTCTGCAGGGCGGTCTCGGCATGCCGGACGGCCTGGCCCGAGGCACCGAGCACGATGGCGCAGCCGACGCGGTCGCTGTAGAGGCCGAAGTTCTTCGAGCAGCTGACCGCGATCAGCATTTCCGGCACCCGCGCCGCCAGCATCCGCGTGGGCAGCAGGTCGGACTCCAAGCCGTCGCCGAGGCCGTGGTAGGCGAGGTCGACGAAGGGTACCCAGCCCCTGCGGGCGGCCGATTCGGCGAGCGCCTCCCAGTCGTCCAGCAGCGGGTCCACGCCCGTGGGGTTGTGGCAGCAGCCCTGGAGCAGGACCACGTCGTCCCGCTCCGCCTCCTGCAGTTCCCGCAGCACACCGGCCGTGTCGAAGCCGCCCTCGGCGTCGCGCCAGCCGTACGTACGCACGCGCAGCCCGGCGGCCTCCAGGATGGGCCGGTGGTTGACGTAGGCCGGATCGCTGATCCACACCGTGGCGCCCGGGCGGGTCCGGCAGATCAGGTCGGCGAGCAGCCGCAGCGCGCCGGAGCCCGCGACGGTCTGGACGGCCGCGGCCCGGTCGGTGGGCCCGGCCGGGCCCAGGACCAGCTCCAGCAGGGAACGGTTGAAGGCCGCGTTGCCGGAGAGCCCACGGTACTCCTTGGAGTCGGAGCGCTCCGCCAGGCGGATCTCGGCCTCGCGCACGGCGGTCATGACGGGTGTGGTGCCCGTCTGGTCCCGGTAGACGCCGAGGACGAGGTTGAGGCGTTCGGGCCGCTCGTCACTGCCGAACTCGTAGGTCAGGTCCCACAGCGGGTCGGTGGGCGGCGTGGGGAGGAGCTCAAGCATCTGCGGGAACCTTGGGTCGTGGGCGGCGGTTGGCGAGGACGACGCCGGCGGTGATGAGGGGGACGCCGACGAGTACGGCGAGGGTCGGTGTCTCGCCGAGCAGCGGGACGGCGAGCAGGACGACGGCGACGGGGCTGAGGCTGCCGACGACGGCGCTGCGCTCGGCGCCGAGGCGGCGGATGGCGAAGGCGTACAGCAGGCCCGCGCACAGGCCGACCCCCAGCCCCTGCACGACGAGGAACAGCGCGATGTCGCTGCCCGCCGCGTGCGCGATGCCGGTGGGGAGCACCCCGGTCAGCACCAGGAGCCCGATCACGGCGAAGGAGGGCAGGCACAGCAGTCCGATCGACCCGATCGGGTCGAGGCCGACCTCGCGCAGCCCCACGGTGTAGAGGGCCCAGAGGCCGCTGGCCACCAGGAGCGTGCCGGCGCCGGCGAGGACGTCGGTGTCGACGGGGACGACGTAGCGCCAGACGAGGGCGGCCACGCCGGCCGCGATCAGGGCGAGTCCGGCGGCCTGCGTGCCGCGGGGGACGCCGTGGCCCCGGCGGATCATGATCGCGGAGACGAACAGCGGGACCATGCCGGGGACGATGGAGCCGACGAAGGCGGCGGACGTCAGCGCGCCGCCGTGCATCGCGGCCAGGAAGAACGGCACCCCGGCACCGCAGACGATCTTCACCGCGGGGCCCGGCCGCACCGCGGCGATGGCGCGCCGGCGCCGCCACAGGGCGGGGAACAGGACGACGAGGGGGACACCGAAGCGCAGCAGGGCCGCGTCTGCGGGCAGCAGGGAGGAACCGCTCAGGGCCCGGGCGCTGAGCGCGAAGGCCGCCCAGATCGACACGGTGACCAGCAAGGCCAGCATGCCCTCGGCCTGTGGGGAGAGCCCGCGCCGGCCGGGGTGTCCGGCCCGCGGGCCCGCCGCATCGGGAGGCAGGGTCGCCCGGGTGGTGTTCGTCGCGACCAAGGAAGTGCTCCAGCCTCTGAGACCCGGACCGGTCCGGTCCGTGCCTGGGCAACGCTAGAGCGTGGGGCGGGGCAGCCGATTGCCAGTTCTGCCTCTCGGACATACGTTTGGGGCAGAATCTGCCAAGGAGCGACCATGGACGCAGTGGATCTGCAGATCATCAGGGAATTGCAGGCCGACGGGCGCCTGTCCAACCAGGACCTCGCCGACCGCGTCCGGCTGTCCCCGTCGCCCTGCCTGCGCCGGGTACGGCGGCTGGAGGAGGCGGGCCTGATCCGCGGCTACACGGCCATGGTCGACCAGGTCGCCTTCGGGCTCCCGGTCACCGTCTTCGTCCGGATCCGCCTGGAACGCCACACGGCGGAGGCGGTGCGGCTGTTCGAGGAGCACGTCGCGGTCATCGAGCACATCCAGGACTGCTACCTGATGGCGGGCAGCAGCGACTACCTGCTCCGGATCGTCATCGAGGACCTGGAGGCCTACGAATCCCTGGTGCGCCACCGGATCCACGCCATCCCCGGGATCGCCTCGATCGAGTCGAGCTTCGCGTTCGGCAGCGTCAAGCAGTCCCGGACCTACCCGCGGCCCGCCCCGGGCGCCTCCGGGCGTACGCCGCGCTGACGACGGCTGGGCGGGCGGCTCAGGAGGCGGCCGCCACCGCCGTCTCGAAGGCCTCGTAGGCGGCCGCGTCGAAGAGCACGAAACGCACCTCCTGCACCTCGGTACGGGCGCGGCGCACCGTCTCCACCGCGATCCGCGCCCCGTCGTCCATCGGCCAGCCGTAGATGCCGGTCGAGATGGCCGGGAACGCGACCGTACGGGCCCCCAGCTCGTCGGCGATCCGCAGCGACTCGCGGTAGCAGGAGGCCAGCAGCGCCGACCGGTCCTCCTCGCGCGACCAGACCGGGCCCACCGTGTGGATGACGTGCCCGGCGGCGAGCCGCCCGGCCGTGGTGGCGACGGCCCGGCCCGTCGCCAGCCCCTTGCCGTAGTGCGAACGCCGCAGGTCCTCGCAGGCCGCGAGGATCTCCGGCCCGCCGCGCCGGTGGATGGCGCCGTCGACCCCGCCGCCACCGAGCAGCGAGGAGTTCGCCGCGTTGACGATGGCGTCGGCCTTCTCCGCGGTGATGTCGCCGCGGACCAGGGTGATACGGACCATCAGGAGCCCTTTCGCAGGTGCCGCCAGACCGCCTTGGCGGCATTGTGCCCGGACATGCCGTGCACGCCCGGGCCCGGCGGGGTGGCCGAGGAGCAGAGGAAGACGGCCGGGTGGGCCGTCGTGTACGGGTTGAGGGAGAGCTTGGGACGCAGCAGGAGCTGAAGGCCCGAGGCGGCTCCGCAGGCGATGTCCCCGCCGACGTAGTTGGGGTTGCGGGCGGCGAGCTGGGGCGGCCCGGCCGTGGCGCGGGCGAGCACCAGGTCGCGGAAGCCCGGTGCGAATCGCTCCAGTTGGGATTCGACGGCCTCGGTGAGATCGCCGTCCCAGCCCGCGGGGACATGTCCGTACGCCCAGAACACGTGCTTGCCCTCGGGCGCCCGGCCGGGGTCGACGAGGCTGGGCTGTGCGGTGATGAGGAAGGGGGCGCGCGGGGCGCGGCCGCCGGAGGCGAGCTGCAGGGCGGCGTCGATGTCCCGGGCGCGCGGGCCGATCTGGACGGTGCCGGCGCGGCGCGGCGCCTCGGCCGTCCACGGGACCGGCCCGTCCAGCGCGTAGTCGAGCTTGAACACGGAGGCGCCGTACCGGTATCCGTCGTACGCGCGCCCCAGGCGGGCGATGCGGGCCAGCGCGGTCGGCGAGGTGTCGAAGACGTAGGCGCGGGCGGGCGGGAGGTCGTCGAGCCGCTTGACCTCGAAGCCGGTGTGGATGGTCCCGCCGAGGTCGCGCAGGTACCCGGCCAGGGCGTCGGACACGGACTGTGAGCCGCCGCGCGGCATCGGCCAGCCGTTCGCGTGCGCGGCCAGCGCGAAGACCAGGCCCACCGCGCTGGTGGCGATCCCGCCGAGCGGTGCGATGACGTGGGCCACGAGCCCCGCGAACAGCGCCCTTGCCCGTTCGTCGCGGAAGCGGCTCAGGAGCCAGGTGGAGGGCGGCAGTCCGGCGAGCCCGAAGCGGGCGAGCGTGAGCGGATCCCGGGGCAGCGCGGTGCTGGGCAGGGACATGAAGTCCCGGGCCAGGGTGTCCCATTTGCCGAGGAACGGCCCGACCAGACGCCGGTAGGCGCCCGCGTCGCGAGGCCCGAAGGACGCCGCCGTCTCCGCGACCGAGCGGGACAGGACCGCGGCCGTGCCGTCGTCGAAGGGGTGCGCCATGGGCAGCGGGGCGTGCAGCCACTCCAGCCCGTACCGCTTCAGCGGCATGGTGGCGAAGACCGGCGAGCCGGCCCCCAGCGGGTGCACCGCCGAGCAGGGGTCGTGCCGGAAGCCGGGAAGGGTGAGCTCCTCGGTCCGGGCACCGCCGCCGACCGTGCCGGCGGCTTCGAAGACCGCCACCGAGAAGCCGCGCCGGGCCAGTTCGACGGCGGCGGTCAGCCCGTTAGGCCCCGCCCCCACCACGACCACATCGAGAATCGACGGCACTTGCGACTCCTTCGTCTCCGGCGGCGCCTGCGCCTCCAGGATATTCCGCCGCCCGGACCGTCCGGACCCGGCCGGACCGCACCGGACCCGGTCAGACGCCCCGGAGCAGCTCCCGGATGCGTACGGTGGTGGCCTCGTCCCGCCCGACCGCGAACGGCAGCGCGTTGTCCCGGTCCACCCGGAAGGGGACCCCGTCGACGGTGCTCTGCGTCCCGCCGGCCTCGGCGACCAGCAGCAGCCCGGCCGCGTGGTCCCAGGCCGAGGGCCAGGTGAAGGCCAGGCCGTCCATCTCGCCGCGGGCCACCTTCAGGTACTCCAGGCCCGCCGAGCCGCAGGGGCGGGCCACGACCCCGGGCACGTCCAGCCGGGCCAGCGTCCGCTTGTTCTCGTCGCTCGTGTACAGCGGGTGTGCGATGGCGACCCGCAGCGCGGCGCCCGGCTCCGGCGAACCGCACCGGAGCCGCTCGCCGTCGACGTACGCACCCTGCCCGCGCACGGCGGTCGCCAGCTCCTCCAGTGCCGGGGCGTAGGTCCAGGAGGCGAGGATCTCCCCGCGCAGGGCCAGGGCGACGAGGGTGCAGAAGGCCGGGTCGCCGTTCACGAACTGACGGGTGCCGTCGACGGGGTCGACGATCCACACCGGGGCGTCCGCGCGCAGCGCCGCGTACACCGCGGGGTCGGCGTGCACGGCCTCCTCGCCGACCACGGCGGAGCCGGGCAGCAGCCGCGTCAGGGCGGCCGTGAGGTACTCCTCGGCCTGGCGGTCGGCGACGGTCACCAGGTCGTGGGGGCCGCTCTTCTCGTCGACCTCGTGCTCGGCGAGCTGCCTGAATCTCGGCATGATCTCGATCGCCGCCGCCTTGCGGACGGCCTCTTCCACATCGGACAGGCCACGGGCCAGGAACTCATCGATCATGTCTCCAGCAAAGCACGCCCGACCGACAAACCCCACCGCCATTCCCGCACCGGCCCCTGGACACCGGATGTCCAGGAGGTGAACCGGCCCCGGGCCCCGCCGCTCCGTACGGTTCGCCCGAGGAAGGTCCATCAGCGATCGTTTCGTGGCTGTAAACGATCGTTGAGGCAAGGATCGATACGAGTTAGGCTGCGTCGCGCCCGTCCGCTCCGGCTCACGTGCCCTTGGGAGGATCTTGGTGGACCCTGCCCCGTGTCTGCCCGGGACGCTCGAATCCCTTGAGACGCTCATACGACAGCAGAGCCTGAAGCGATCCGACCTGCTCGAGCCGCAAGAACTGGCCGCCAGGACGGCTCTGCCCGAAGAGACGGTCCGGATCCTGCTCCAGGGCGGCCAGCCGCCGGCCGACACGGTGAACGAACGGGTCCGCGCACGCATCCGCTCGCTCGCGGATGCCCATCTGGCGCGTACCGGCGAACGCATGTCGGACCTGGCCGGACGCGTTTCCCGGCTGCTGGGAGTCTCCGGGTTCTGGGCGCGACAGGTGTGCACCGGCGAGAAGACGCCCAGCGTCGACCTCCTGCACGGCCTGGTGGGCTTCTTCGGCGTCGACGGCGGGGAGGCGTTCTTCACCGTCCCGGCCTCCGAGGCCCTGAACCGCGCGCTGTTGCCGGTCCTTGCCGCGCTCGAGGCGGCACAGGAAGCGGCGGACGCCGCCGTCGCCCCGGCGGCAGGAGCGCGGTCGGGTCACGACGACGTCCGCGGCATCGCCCTCCGGCAGGCGCGCGACCTGCCGGAGGAACGATGGCACGTGCTCAACGCGACCTTGAACGCCCTGCTGGAGCTCGACAAACACGAAGGAGACCAGTGAGCGCGGAACCAAGGGCGATGCGGCGGCTCAGCACTCAGATCGTCCGGAACCTGATACCGCCCGCCGACGGTGATCACGTCATCCCCTCGATCGGTGCGGCGCTGAGCCGGTTACGAGGACGCCCGGTCCGGCTCCGGAAGCTGCCCTTCCCGCCCGCGACCGCCAGCGGGCTCTGGATCGACCGGACCAGCCGCGACTTGATCGTCTACGAGGAGAACACCAACCCCGAGCACCAGCTCGTCATCATCGGCCACGAGGCGTGGCACATGTTCCAGGGTCATGGCCGCAGCGTCCTCGATCACGATCCCGCTGCGTCCCGGGCCGGACAGGGCGGCACGCAGGGCGCTCTGGCCGCATTCATAGCCCTTGTCGCCGAGATCGACGACACAGAACCACCCCTCGGCGCACGGACGGACACCACGCTCCATTGCGCGTCCCGCGCCGAGGCTCAGGACCTACGTGAGGAGCTGGAGGCCGAGCGCTTCGGCATCCGCTTCGCCACGGACGTACAGGCGGCCTTGGAAGGGGCTTTCAGCAGCGCCGATCCGCGGAACCTCGCAGGGCGCATCCAGCTGTCGATGACACACCGCTCGGCCCGGATCTGATCCGGAGGCCGCGGCCTCCCGCCGCCTCCGCACCCCACCCGCACCCCCACCCGCACCCGCATCGAGGAGAGGCGCCACCGGTGAAATCCGAGCCCAGCAGTCTCGGCTTCTACGTCTACGGGATCGCGCTCTTACTGGTCTGCGCCATGAAGGTCCCCGCACTGGTCCGAAGACGAAGGGACACACTGCTCCGCGCCGCCTGTCTCCTGCTCTTCGCCGCCGGCTGCCTCATGATTCTTGCCGCTCCTGCCTCCATCGTCGCGCTCAACCGGCTGACCGGCATCACCAACGTCGCCGCGCCTGTTGTCTATTCGACGACGATCGCCTTCTCAGGAGCGAGTCTCCTGTTGATCATCAAATGGCGATCGGGTCCCCCGCAGCAGGTCCGGCGGGCGTCGGCTCTGTGTGTGACCGCCTACAGCCTGGCCATGGTTGCCGTCATCGCACTGTTCTGGGCCGGCAGCGCTCCGGTGGAGCAGACCACCCTGTTCGACGCCTACTACGCCAACACGCCGTTCATCCGCGAAATGATCGTCACCTACCTGGCCGTGCAAGGTGTGGCCATGACCGCCGCCAGCGTTCTGTGCTGGCGGTGGTCCGGAGAAGTGAAGGGGCTGCTCCGGCTGGGCCTGCGCATCCTCGCACCCGCCTACCTGCTCACCGCTTGTTACGACGTCATCAGATTGACCGCGGTCGCCGCCCGCTGGGCGGGAGAAGACCTGGACTTCCTGGTCGACGAGGTTTCGCCCCAGCTCGCCGCCCCCAGCTCCGTTCTCGGTGCCATCGGGTTCGCTCTCCCCCTCGTCGGACCGCGGGTGACACGGACCGCGCGGGCCGTCCGCCAGCTGCGACTCCTCGCGCCTCTGTGGCGGACCCTCGGGCAGGTCCCCACGCCGAGCGCGATCCGGCCCTCGCTCTCATGGTGGCGGACTTCGCCGGCCATGCTCCTCACGGCCCGGAGAACCGCCCTGTACGACGCCATCCTCGCCCTGACGCCGTACTTCGACCCAGCCGTCCGCGAGATGGCGTACCGTACGGCGCTCCGCACCGGTGGCGACGACGCCTCCGCGGCGGTCACCGCGGATGCGGCCATGGTCCTCGTCGCTCGCGAGCGGCAGCGGACGCACCCCGAACACCTGCAAGACGCCACGCGGACCACGGAGTTGCGCGCCGAGAGCCTGGTTCCGCTGTCTCTGGCGCTCGCTTCGCCCGTGGTCCGAAACGTCCGTGAGTACTACCGTGCCCCCGTAGAAGGCAGCCCGTCATGAGTGAAGCCACGAGCCGCGGCCCCAAGCGTGTCGTCATCGTCGGGGGGAGCCTCGCGGGCATGCTCGCGGCGGCAGCGGTCAAGGAGCATGCCGATTCCGTGGAGATCCTCGAGGCCCACGATCTGCCCGCGGGGACCGAACCGCGCACCGGAGTTCCCCAGGCCGCCCATATCCACTGGCTGCAAGCCGGCGGCGCAGAGGCGATCAACGCCCTGCTACCGGGCAGCATCGACCGTTTGCTGGCCGCGGGCGCCCACCACATACCGGTGACCACCGACATGGTGATCTACTCTCCCGAGGGGTGGTACCGCCGCTGGCAGCGTGCCACCCACTACGTGATCACCGCGAGCCGGGACCTGACGGACCTCGTCGTCCGGCAAGAGGTCCTCACAGACCCGCGGGTCACCGTGCGTACGCACACCAAGGCCGTCGGACTGCTCGGCGACCGCCGTGCCGTCAGGGGCGTACGGCTGCGTGACGGCGACGGCACGGAATCGGAACTGCGCGCCGACCTGGTCATCGATGCCTCCGGACGGGCCTCCCGCCTGCCCCGGTGGCTCGCCCAGCTCGGTCTCACCGGCCTCGCCGAGGAGCGTCTCGACTCCGGCATGGTCTATGCGAGCCGCCTCTACCGGGCCCCCGTCCCCACGCGCGGCTGGCCGGTCGTCGGAGTGCAGGCCGACCCGCGTCTGCGCCAGCCTGCCAAGGCGGGCGGCATTCTGCCGATCGACGGCGACCGCTGGCACGTCAGCCTGATGGGAGCCCCTGGTGGAGAGCCCACGCGCGCTGCGGAGGACTTCGAGTCCTTCGCCCGCACGCTGCGCCATCCCATCATGGCCGACCTGCTGGAGCACGCCGAACCGCTCGGCGAGGTCAGCGTCACCCACAGCACCGCGAATCGGCGCTACTACTACGAACGGCTCGGCGCCCGGCCCGATGGCCTGGTGGCACTGGGGGACTCCGTCGCCACCTTCAACCCTGTCTACGCGCAGGGCATGTCGGTGGCGGCGCTGGGCGCGCTCGCTCTGCGCGACCTGCTCGCGACCGGCTCGACCGGCAACCTGGCCCACCGTGCGCAGCGTGCCATCGCCCGCCCCGTCAACGCCGCTTGGGCCCTTGCCACCGGTCAGGACATCCATTTCACCACCACCGAGGGCAAGCGCCCGAAGCTCTCGGACCGCCTCCTGCGCCGCTACGTCAGCCGCCTGTCCCGCACGGCGACCGGATCGTTCCGTGCCGCCACGGCCCTGACCGATGTCCTGGCCCTCCAGGCTCCACCCGCGTCCCTGGTCAGACCCAGCGTGCTGCTGACCGCCCTCGTCGGCCCCTTGCGTCCTCAGCTCGACAGCCCTCAGTTCAACCCGGCCGAGCGCGACCTCCTGGACGGCCTGTCGCACCGCAAGACCTCACGGACCTGAATCCGGAGCGGGCCGCCTCCCTCACGGAGGCGGCCCGCCGGGCGGACACGGTGGGCCGGTCAGTCGCGCAGCACCGGGATGATGTGCTGGCCGTACGCGTCGATCGTGGCCTCCCGCGCGTCGTGCATGTCGTAGACGGCGAACTGGTCGACGCCCAGGTCGCGCAGGGCCCGCAGCTTCTCGATGTGCGCCTCGGCCGGGCCCAGCAGGCAGAACCGGTCGACGATCTCGTCGGGGACGAAGTCGGTGGACGGGTTCCCGGCCCGGCCGTGGTGGCTGTAGTCGTAGCCCTGGCGGGCCTTGATGTACTCGGTGAGCTCGTCGGGGACCATCGAGGAGTGCTCGCCGTAGCGGCCGACGAGGTCCGCGACGTGGTTGCCGACCATGCCGCCGAACCAGCGGCACTGGTCGCGGGCGTGCGCGAGGTCATCGCTGACGTACGCGGGCGCCGCCACGCAGATGGTGATCTCCGCCGGGTCGCGGCCGGCCGCGACGGCCGCCTCGCGGACCGACTTGACCATCCACTCGGTGAGGTAGAGGTCGGCGAGCTGGAGGATGAACCCGTCGGCCTTCTCCCCCGCCAGGGCCAGGGCCTTGGGCCCGTACGCCGCCATCCAGACGGGGAGTTTCCCGTCGCGGACCCACGGCAGGCGGATCGGGTTGCCGTCCACCAGGGCCTCGCGGCCCTCGGCCAGGTCCCGGATGACGTCGATGGCCTCGCCCAGGCGGGCCAGGGTGTTGGGCTTGCGCCCGGCGACGCGCATCGCTGAGTCCCCGCGCCCGATCCCGCAGACGGTGCGGTTGCCGAACATGTCGTTGAGGGTGGCGAAGGTGGAGGCGGTCACCTCCCAGGTGCGGGTGCCCGGGTTGGTGACCATGGGGCCGATGTGCAGCTTGCGGGTGTGTTCCAGGATCTGGCTGTAGATGACGAACGGCTCCTGCCACAGCACGGCGGAGTCGAAGGTCCAGCCGTAGCGGAAGCCGTTGCGCTCGGCGCGCTTCATGAGGCTGATGACCTGGGAGGCGGGCGGGTCGGTCTGCAGGACGAGGCCGAAGTCCATGGGGCGGCTCCTTGAGCTTTACAGGTACTGGCAGGTGGAGCGGGGGACGAAGGCCCCGTGGCCGGCCCGGCCGGTGAATTCGCGCTGGTCGATGACGAGTTCGCCGCGCGAGAGCACGGTGTCGACGCGTCCGGTGATCCGCCTGCCCTCGTACGCCGAGTAGTCCACGTTCATGTGGTGCGTCTCGGCGGAGATGACCTGCTCGGCGTGCGGATCGTAGAGGACGATGTCGGCGTCGGAGCCCGGCGCGATGGTGCCCTTCTGCGGGTAGAGGCCGAACATCCGGGCCGGGGTCGCGCACGCGATCTCGATCCAGCGGCGGCGGCTGATGTGCCCGTCGAGGACGGCCTGGTGGAGGAGGTCCATCCGGTTCTCCACACCCGGCAGCCCGTTGGGGATCTTGGAGAAGTCCCCGCGGCCCAGTTCCTTCTGGCCCCGGAAGCAGAAGGGGCAGTGGTCGGTGGAGACCACCTGGAGGTCGTTGGTCCGCAGGCCCCGCCACAGCGCCGCCTGGTGTTCCTTCGGTCGCAGCGGCGTGGAGCAGACGTACTTGGCGCCCTGGAAGTCGGGCTCCTCCAGGTTGTCGGTGGACAGGAACAGGTACTGCGGACAGGTTTCCCCGAAGACCGGGAGGCCCTTGTCGCGGGCGGCGGCGAGCTCCGCCACCGCTTCCTCCGCCGAGACGTGGACCACGTACAGCGGGGCGCCCGCGACCCGCGCCAGCTGGATCGCACGGTGGGTGGCCTCGGCTTCGAGCAGCACCTTGCGGACCTCGCCGTGGTGCCGGGGGTCGGTCTCCCCGCGCGCGAGGGCCTGTTCGACGAGGACGTCGATCGCGATGCCGTTCTCGGCGTGCATCATGATCAGCCCGCCGTTGGCGGCGCCGCGCTGCATGGCGCGCAGGATCTGCCCGTCGTCGCTGTAGAAGACGCCGGGGTAGGCCATGAACAGCTTGAAGGAGGTGACTCCCTCGCCGACGAGGTGGTCCATCTCCTTGAGCGTTCTCTCGTTGACGTCCGAGAGGATCATGTGGAAGGCGTAGTCGACGGCGCAGTTGCCGTCGGCCTTGGCGTACCAGGTGTCGAGTCCCTCGCGCAGGGAGTGGCCCACGCTCTGCACGGCGAAGTCGACGATGGTGGTGGTGCCGCCCCAGGCGGCGGCTCTGGTTCCGGTCTCGAAGGTGTCGGAGGCCGAGGTGCCTCCGAAGGGAAGTTCCATGTGGGTGTGCGCGTCGACCCCGCCGGGGATCACGTACTTCCCGTTCGCGTCGATCGTGCGGTCGGCCGTCCAGGCTCCGGCGGCCGCCGAGCCGTGTGCTGCCAGTGCCGCGACGCGGCCGTCCTCGATCAGGACGTCCGCGTGCAGTTCGTCGGAGGCGGTGACGACGAGGCCGCCGCGGATCAGGGTGCGGATGCTCATGTGATCCCCCTACTGGACGCTGCGCAATGCCTGTTCGAGGATCTCGGCGCCCTCTTCCGCCTCGGCGACGGTGAGGGAGAGCGGCGGCGCGATGCGCAGCACGCTGGTGTTGTACCCGCCGCCCTTGCCGAGCAGCAGGCCGCCTTCGCGGGCCGCCTCCAGGACGGCCGCGGCCGCGTCCGGGTCGGCCTCGTCCGTGCCCGGCTTCGTGAGTTCGAGGCCGGCCATCAGGCCCCGGCCGCGGATCTCCCGTACGGCGGGCACGGTGGCGGCGATGGAGCGCAGCCGCTCCAGGAGCAGGCCGCCGACGCGGCGGGCGTTGCCCTGGAGGTCGTGCTCCAGCAGGTACGCGAGGTTGGCCACGCCGGCCGCCATGGTGACCGGGGAGCCGCCGAAGGTGGAGATGGAGTTGGAGTCCAGGCAGTTCATCACCTCGGCCCGGGCCACGACCCCGCCGATGGACATGCCGTTGCCGATGCCCTTGGCGAAGGTGAGGATGTCCGGCGGGCCGTTCTGGGCGTGTGCCTGCCAGCCCCAGAAGTTGTCGCCGGTGCGGCCCCAGCCGGTCTGCACCTCGTCGCTGATCCACAGGATGCCGTGGCGGTTCAGGACCTCGCGGAAGGCGCCGTAGAGGCCGTCGGGCGGCGAGGTGAAGCCGCCGACGCCCTGGATGGGTTCGGCGATGAGGGCGGCCACTCCCCCGCGGGCCTGGCCGAGTACGTCCTCCAGGTCCTCGACGGCGGCAGCGGTGAAGGCGGCGTCGTCCAGGTGGGCGAGGGGTCCGCGGGTGCGGACCGCGCCCTGGACGTAGTACGTCTGCAGCGGGGAGAGACTGGTCGGGGACCAGCCGCGGTTGCCGGTGATCGAGACGGTGGAGAAGGACCGGCCGTGGTAGCTGTTGCGCATCGCCAGGATCTGGTTGGAGCGGCGGTACGTCGTCGCGAGCAGCAGGGCGGTGTCGTTGGCCTCGGTGCCGGAGGTGGTGAAGAAGACCCGGGCGTCGGGGATGCCGGAGAGGGCGGCGACCCGCTCGGCCAGCTCGATCATCGGCCGGTTGAGGTACAGGGTGGAGGAGTGGATGATCCGTCCGGCCTGCTCGGACACGGCCTTGGTGACCTCGGGCAGGGCGTGGGCGGTCATCGTGGTGAGGATGCCGCCGAAGAAGTCGAGGTAGCGGTTGCCGTCGGCGTCCCAGACGTGGCGGCCCTCTCCGTGGGTGAGCTCGATGGGGTGCTTGTAGTAGAGCGCGAGCCAGTCGGGCAGGACGGTGCGGTGGCGGCTGTGGAGCGGAGTCGGGTTGGTCACGGCTGTACGAGCCCTCCGTAGGCGTCGGGACGGCGGTCGCGGTAGAAGGCCCACTGGTCGCGAACCTCCTTGATCAGGTCGAAGTCGAGGTCGCGGACGACGAGTTCCTCGTCCTTGTCGCTGGCGACCTCCCCGACGAACTGGCCGCGCGGGTCGACGAAGTAGCTGGTGCCGTAGAAGTCGTTGTCGCCGTACTCCTCCTGGCCGACGCGGTTGATGGCGGCGACGAAGTACTCGTTGGCGACGGCGGAGGCGGGCTGCTCCAGCTGCCACAGGTACGCGGACAGGCCTCGGGAGGTGGCGGAGGGGTTGTAGACCAGCTGGGCCCCGGCCAGGCCCAGTTGGCGCCATCCCTCGGGGAAGTGGCGGTCGTAGCAGATGTAGACGCCGATCCGGCCGACGGCGGTGTCGAAGACGGGCCAGCCGAGGTTGCCCGGACGGAAGTAGTACTTCTCCCAGAAGCCTTTGACCTGGGGGATGTGGTGCTTGCGGTACTTGCCCAGGTAGCTGCCGTCGGCGTCGATGACGGCGGCGGTGTTGTAGTAGAAGCCCTCGCTCTCCAGCTCGAAGACCGGTACGACGATCACCATGCCGGTCTCGCGGGCGAGGTCCTGCATCCGGCGTACGGTCGGGCCGTCGGGGACGGCTTCGGCCCAGCCGTAGTGCTCGGGCTCCTGGACCTGACAGAAGTAGGGGGCGTTGAAGACTTCTTGGAAGCCGATGATCTGCGCGCCCTGGGCGGCTGCCCGGCGGGCGTGCTCCTCGTGTTTGGCGATCATCGATTCGGTGTCTCCGGTCCAGGTGGCCTGGACCAGCGCGGCGCGGACGACTTGGGCCATGAGCTGCTCCTCGCGACGGGAACGCCGAGTTCTACGCACGTAGACGATATGCGTAGGGAGTAGAACGTAGGCCTCGTCACAGCGTGGGGCAAGACCGCCGTGCGCGGTTGGAGTAGTCGATCACGTTACGTCGCCGCGCGGTCGAATGCGGTCAGGAGACGGGCGGGTTAAGTACCTCTACGCGCCGGCGATGCCCGCCACCCGCAGGGCGTGGACCAGGTCGCGGTGCCGGGACCCGGGCAGCGCCCGCGCCGCCCGGAGCAGCCGCGGGGCGAACCACTGGGGGTCGTGCCGGGCCAGGCCCGCCGCCTCCTCGGCGGTGCGCACCTGGACGAAGGCGCCGAGCAGGGCGTCGGCCTCGCGGATCCGGCCGGCCCCGTCCAGGGCGAGCGCCGCGTCCGCGACCTCGGCGGCCGGGCGGGCGGCGCCCTGGCGCAGCAGGGCGTCGCAGTCGGCCTCCCGGCCGGCGGCGCCGAGGGCGGCCGCGGCCGCCGCGAGCCGCTCGGGCGGGAGCGAGGCCGCCTCCCACAGCAGGGTGGCCCAGTCCGCCGCCAGTCCCGCCCGGGTCAGCTCGGCGGCGAGAGCGGGCAGGTGCTCGGCGGGCCGGGACGCGGCCTCGCACAGCAGGGCGTGCGCCTCGCCGCTGCGGCCCTGGGCGCGCAGGGCGAGCAGGGCGGCGGCGACGGCTCCGGGGACGCCCGCCGAAGGCCCGGCCCGGTGCTCGGGACGCGGTACGGGGCGGGGCTCGGGCTCGGCGGGGCCAGGGGTCTCGGGTGCGGGGACGTCCGGGATGCCGAAGCGGGCTCCGCGGGGTGCGGGGAGCGCGGCACCGGGACCGGAACCCGGCGTGCCGTCCCCGCCGGGGTGTCCCGGCGGCGGGGTGAAGGCCGGGGCCTCGGGGGCCGCCGAGCCCGCGTACCGGGCGCCGCCGGAGCGTCGCGCGCCGCGCAGCCACCGCCCCTCGGCCCGGCCGACCGGCGCCTCGGCGCGCGCGGGTGGCTCCTCGGCGGCGGGCGCTTGCGGCGCGGTGTCCGGCCAGGCGCCCGGCCCGTTGCCGGGTTCGGCGCGCGGCCCGTTGCCGGGCCCTGCTCCCGGCCCGGCTCCCGGTTCGGTGCACGCCTTCCGCTGCCGGGGTACCCCGGGCAGCCACTCCGCGGTCTCCGGCCCCGCCGGCCACAGGCCGTCGGGGCCCGCCCGCAGGGCCCGCAGGCGGGCAGCCAGGTCTTCGTGCCGGGCCACGGCGCGGGCCACGTCGTCCTGGGCCCAGGAGAGTTCCCGGGTGAGGGCGTCCGTCTCGGTCCGGTCGGCGGCCCTGCCGAGCCGTACCGTCAGGCTCCGCAGGGCCGTCTGCGCATCGGCCCGCTGCGCCACCGCCGCCGCGATCAGGGTCCGCAGCTCCCCCTCGCCGCCCGGCAGCCGGTCCCACACGGCGACGGCCGCCGCCCGCAGCTGGGCCGCGTATACGGTCTCCCGCGCCGCGAACTCCGCCCCCCGCGCCCCGGCCAGGTCCCGCAGCAGCGATTCCACCACGTCCCACGGGGGCATCGCCGCCCCGTCGAGACAGGCCCTCATCCCCTCCGGATCCCGGCGCAGGAACTCCCCGTACCAGCCTGCCCCGGGATCCAGTCTCTGCGTCAATCCCCGCAAGTATCCCGAGAGTTGACTGATCGCCAGCGAAGTCGCGGTCTCCATGACCGCATTGGATCCCACCTGTGTTACGGGCGGGCTACGGGAGTCTCAAAGCTTGACGGCGATCGCGGTGTGCGGACGCCTGCCCCGGCGCGCCAAGGCGGCGGGCACGTCCACCAACCAGAACTGCCAGCCGTACTTGCGCGACATCAGCTTCCGCACCCGCCGCAGCCCCGCCTCGTCGAGCAGCCGGGCCTGCCCCTCCCGCGCCTGCGCCCCTTCCTCGACGCGCCCGCGCATGTCGCAGGCGGTGACGGTGACCCGCCCGTTGTTGCGGATCCGCTTGACCTTCCACGAATCGCTGCGCGTCCACACGTACAGCTCACCCCCGTCGGCGACCGCCCACACCGGTGTCGCCACGGGCGTGCCGTCCTTGCGGAAGGTGGTGAGACTGACGTACCGCGCCCTGCCGAGCTCTTCGAGGTCCATGACCGCACCCTAGGGGGTGTCAGGCGGGCGGGGTCTCTCCGTGGCTGACGGTTTCCCAGGCCGTTGAAGGGGCAGGGCACCACGTCGGCCGGGTGCGGGGTGTAGTCGAGCGAGGCCTAGCGGGTGCCGAGGAGCGCCCGGTACGCGGAGAGCCAGGGTTCCTTGCCTGCCGCGACCATCTGCTTCGCCTGCCGCAGCTGGCCGTGGCCGACGACGACGCCGGGGTGGCGGAAGACCACCTCGCCCGCGCGGGGGCGGCCTTCGGGGGCGGCACACGCCGCGAGCAGCAGGCCGCCCGCGAGGAGGGCGCCGACGACTGCGAAACCGACTCGCTTGGATGCGTTCATGGCTGACACGCCTTCACGCTTGCCCCGCGCTCCGGACCTCCCACCGCCGATTGGGCCGTCCGGCCGCCGCGCCCGCCCGAACGGCAGGCCCGGACACGCCCCGGGCAGAGCCTATGCCGGGACGACGGCGCAGCGTCGCAGCAGGTCGTCCAGGGAGAGGCCGAGGGCCGCGGCGAGGGCGGCGACCGTGAAGAAGGCGGGGGTGGGTGCCCGGCCGGTCTCGATCTTGCGCAGGGTCTCGGCGGAGAGCCCGGCGCCGGCCGCGACCTCGACCATGCTCCGGTCGCCGCGGGCCTCGCGCAGCAGGGCGCCGAGCCGCTCGCCGCGCTCGCGTTCTTCGGGGGTGAGGGGGGTACGGACCATGCCGTCATCCTACCCCGCACACCAATAACTATCCCGTTATTCTTATACCGGTATAGTTATTGGCATGGTGAAACTGAAGACGGACCGAGAGATCGACGAGATGCGCGCCGCGGGCCGGGTGGTCGCCCGCGCCCTGGCCGCCGTACGGGAGGCCGCCGACGTGGGGGTGTCCCTGCGGGACCTGGACCAGGTGGCCCGCGAGGTGCTCCGCGAGGCCGGTGCCACCTCGCCGTTCCTGGGGTACCGGCCGCCGTTCGCGCCCGTGCCCTTCCCCGCCGTGGTGTGCGTCTCGGTGAACGACGCGATCGTGCACGGCATCCCCGGCGACTACCGGCTGCGGGGCGGTGACCTGGTCAGCGCCGACTGCGGGGCGAAGCTCGGCGGCTGGGTCGGGGACGCGGCGGTCAGCTTCACCGTCGGCCCGGCCCGGCCCGCCGACCTCCGGCTGATCGAGACCTCCGAGGCGGCCCTCGCCGCCGGGATCGCCGCCGCCGTGCCCGGCAACCGGATCGGCGACATCGCCCACGCGATCGGTGCCACCTGCCGCGCCGCCGGGTACGGGGTGCCGGACGGCTTCGGCGGCCACGGCATCGGCCGCACCATGCACGAGGACCCGGGCGTGCCCAACGAGGGCCCGCCGGGACGCGGCATGAAGCTGCGCCCCGGCCTGGTCCTCGCCATCGAGCCGATGCTGATCGCGGGCGGTACGGACGACTACACCTGCGACGCGGACGGCTGGACCCTGCGCACCGTCGACGGCAGCCGCGCCGCCCACTCGGAGCACACGGTCGCGATCACCGCCGACGGTCCGCGGATTCTCACCGCCCTCTGAACCCCTCCCCGACCGCTACGGCTTCCCGTGAGGGCGGACCACCATCGCCGAGCCGCCGCCCCGGCGGCTGGTCTCGGCCGCCGCCAGCCAGCGGCCGTCCGGCAGCCGCTGCACGCCGGTGGCCGCGCCGATCTCCGGGTTCTGCCGGAAGCCCTGGCCGATCGCCTCCAGCTCCGCGCGCACCGGGCTGTTCCACAGGCCCGGTTCCAGCTCGGTGGTGGTCTGGTTGCGCTGGCTGGCCCGCGGCGCGGCGATCGCGTCGACGAGCGGCAGCCCCCGGTCCAGGTGGCCGATCAGGGTCTGCAGCACGGTCGTGATGATGGTGGCACCGCCCGGGGAGCCGACCGCGAGCACCGGACGGCCGTCCTCCAGCACGATCGTCGGGGACATGGACGAGCGCGGCCGCTTGCCGGGGCCGGGCAGGTTCGGGTCCGGGACGCCGGGCGCGGCCGGGGCGAACGAGAAGTCGGTCAGCTCGTTGTTGAGCAGGAAGCCGCGTCCGGGAACGGTGATCGCGCTACCGCCGGTGGACTCGATGGTCAGGGTGTAGGAGACCACGTTGCCCCAGCGGTCGGCGACCGTCAGGTGCGTGGTGTTCTCCCCTTCGTACGTGGTCGGGGCGGCCCGGCCGGATCCGCCGCAGGCCGCCGGGTGGCGCGGGTCGCCGGGGGCCAGCGGGCTGGTCAGCGTACGGTCCGGTGCGATCAGGCAGCCGCGCGAGTCGGCGAACCGCTGCGAGAGCAGCTCACGCGTGGGCACGTCCACCGCCGCCGGGTCACCGACCCAGCGGCCCCGGTCGGCGAAGGAGATCCGCGAGGCCTCGATGAAGCGGTGCAGGTACTGCGTCTGCGACAGCTTCGAGAGGTCGCTCCGCTCCAGGATGTTCAGCGCCTCGCCGACGGTGGTGCCGCCGGAGGAGGAGGGCGCCATGCCGTAGACGTCCAGGCCGCGGTAGCTCACCCGGGTCGGGTCCTGCCGCTTGGTCGCGTACGCGCGCAGGTCGGCGGTGGTCAGGTCGCCGGGGCGGACCTTGCGGGTGGCCGCCGGATCCACCGGGGGTGTGCGCACCGCCCGGACGATGTCCTCGGCGAGGGGTCCGCGGTAGAGGGCTCCGGTCCCCTTGCGGCCGAGTTCGGCGTAGGTGGCGGCGAGGTCGGGGTTCTTGAAGGTGGAGCCGACCACCGGCAGGGCGCCGCCCGGCAGGAAGAGCTTCGAGGTCGCCGGGAAGTCCTTGAAGCGGTCCTGGTTGAGCTCGGTCTGGGCCCGGAAGGTGCTGTCCACCGTGAAGCCCTCGCGGGCCAGTTTCTCGGCGGGCTTCAGCAGTTTGTCCAGCGGGCGGGTGCCCCAGGCGTCGAGGGCGCTCTTCCAGGTGGCGGGGGTGCCGGGCACGCCGACCCCGCGGCCGCTGGTCTGGCCCTCCGCGAAGGGGATGGGGAGGCCGTTCTCCAGGAAGAGTGCCTCGGTGGCCGTGGCGGGGGCGGTCTCGCGGCCGTCGACGGTGTGCACCCGGTGCGAGCGGGCGTCGTAGTAGACGAGGTAGCCGCCTCCGCCGATGCCCGCCGAGTAGGGCTCGGTCACCCCGAGCGCGGCGGCGGTGGCGACCGCCGCGTCCACGGCGTTGCCGCCGGAGCGCAGGACGGCGATGCCCGCGGCGGTGGCGTCGGCGTCGACGCTGGCGACGGCGCCGCCGTAGCCGGCGGCGACCGGCACCTTGGCCGGCGGGGCGGCCGTGGTGGGCGGGGCGGCGGCCCCGGTGGAGACGAGCGCCCCGGCGAGGGCGACGAGCGCAAACTGACGTGCGGCGGGAGCACGCATGCGGTTCCTCCGGTCGACGGCCGGTCAGGTCTGGTTCGCGCAGCGTAACTTCACCGCACCCCCCGCGTCAGGAAGGCGGCCCGGCCGCTACCATCCGCCGCATGAACGACGACGTGCGCAACATCGTGCTCGGGGTGATAGCCACCGCCGTCAGCGGCGGGTTCGGCTGGTTCGCCCGGACCTACCTGTGGCGCCGTACGCTGCGCCGCAAGCAGGGCTTCTTCGGACTGCCGGCCGGCGCCGAGTGCCTGTTCGTGGTCAACCGGCAGATGGGCGGCAAGGAGTCGTCGGTGCACCGCAACGACGCCTTCGCGCTGCTGGAGATATCCGCGCTGATCAAGGACTGCGGGGCCAACGTCCAGATCGTCACGCACGACGAGGCGCGCCAGGGCTTCGGCGAGCGCGCCGAGTTCTGCGTCGGCGGCCCGACATCCAACACCCGTACGGTGGCACACCTGGCCTCGATGCTGCCGGGGGTACGGGTGAACGTCGACACCCAGGAGCACGAGGACCGGGGCGCGATCCAGGTGGGCGGCGAGAGCTACCGGTGGGCCAAGGGGCGGGTGGAGCACGTGCTGCTGGCCAGGCTGACGGGCGCGCAGGGCGGCCGTCCCGTCTTCCTGCTCTCCGGGCAGACGGCGGTCAGCAACCAGGCCGCCGCCCGCTATCTCGCCCGCCACCACGAGCGGCTGGCCCGCACGTACCGGAAGGATCCCTTCTGCCTGGTGCTGAGGGTGGTCAACTCCGATGCCTACGGCCCCGATGTGACCGAGCTCGCGGCCGATGTCACCCGGGCCGCTCTGACACCCGAACCGGCAGCCTCGTGATCCCGTTGATGAAGTTGGAGACCAGCCTCCGGGGCGGTCCCGCCAGTTCCGGCGGGGGCATGGCCGCGCACCACTCCTCGTAGAGGATGCGCAGCTGGAGCCGGGCGAAGTGGGCGCCGAGGCAGACGTGCGGGCCGTCCCCGAAGGAGACGTGCGGGTTGGGCGTCCGCGCCAGGTCGAGGCGGCCGGGGTCGGTGAAGGCGCGCTCGTCGTGGTTGGCGGAGGCGTGGAAGACCACCACCTTCTCCCCGGCGCGGATGGTCCGCCCGGCCAGTTCGGTGTCGACGGCGGCCGTGCGGCGGAAGCTGAGCACCGGCGGGTGGACGCGAAGGAGTTCGTCGACGGCGCGGTCGAACGGGACGGTTCCGTCCGCGAGCCGGCGGTAGGCGTCCGGGGCCCCGGCCAGAGCGAGCAGGCCGCCGGGGGCGGCGCTGCGTACGGTGTCGTTGCCCGCGACGGTGAGCAGGAAGAAGAACATCTCCAGTTCGGCCGGGTCCAGTCCGGCCTCGGCGAGGGCGGTCATCACGTCGTCGCCGGGGTGGGCGCGCTTGTGGCCGGCCAGTTCGCGGGCGTAGGCGAACATCTCGCCGAGCAGGGCCGGTGAGCGCGGGTTGAGCGGTGTGCCGTCCGGGCCGAGGAGCGGCGGCGGGGCGTCGTCGGGGTCCTGGTACCCGATGATCCGTACGGTCCACTCCAGCAGCAGGGCCCGGTCGGCGGCCGGGACGCCCAGCAGGTCGGTGAGGTTCAGCAGCGCGTACTCGTCGGTGACGGCGCGTACGAGGTCGGCGGCGCCGTCCGTGGCGTCCTGGCGGGCGGCGGCGAGCAGGGCGCGGGCCCGCTCCCGTACCCGCCCGGCGAAGGCGTCGACGCGGGCGGGGGTGAAAGCGCGGGACACCAGCCGCCGCAGCCGGCCGTGTTCGGGTGGGTCCTGGTTGAGCATGGTGCGGCGCAGGAAGGGCAGGTCGGCCGGGTCGGGGTCGCGGATCTGGGTGGCGCCCAGCCAGGAGGTGTACGTCCGGTGGTCGCGCAGGACCCGCACGACATCGGCGTGCCGGGTGACGGCCCAGAAGCCCGGGCCGGCGGGCCAGCCCTGGATCTCCGGCTCCGCCTGCCAGGCCACGGGGTGCCGCTCGCGCAGCAGCCGGTAGCGCTCGTGCGGGATGCCGGCGGCGTAGATGCGGGGGTCGAAGACGTCGGGGACGTCCGCGGCGTGGTCCATGGGGCCACCGTGACGGGTGCGCGGGGCTGCCCGCAAGGGCGCGGCCGGGTACCCAGGGGGTGCCCGTCAGCGCTTCAGGTCGCATTCGGCAGGGGCGAGGGTGGTGTCGCTGCCCTGCAGGGTGACGGGGGTGAGGGTGTCCTTCACGGCGGAGATGCCCATGGTGCAGACGAGCTGCATGCGGGCCAGGGCCGACAGGTCACCCACGGCGAACGGCACCCGGACCGTCACCCCCGCGTGCGAAGCCGAGCTCACCTCGAGCTTCTCCGCCCCCTGGCCGGCGGGCAGCTGGGGCAGACCTGTGGTGAGCCCGGCCTCGCCGGCCCGGCCGCGGGGGCCTTCCAGCAGCAGGCGCAGCAGCACCACGGGATTGAGCTTGTAGTCCACCAGCAGGCTGAACGGAGCCGGGACGAGCCGGTCGCCCTCCTTGGAGAGGAAGTAGAGATAGGTGCTGTTCTTGCCATCGGCGACCTTGACGGTGGCGGCGTGGCCGCTGTCGATCACCCCGCTGCGTTTGATCCCGCACCCGGTGAGCAGCAGGGCGCAGCTCACCAGCGCCGCCGTGGCCACGGCCGCCCGGGACCTCGTTCTCGTCCTGCGCCCTGTCATACGCGGGCCTCCAGCGGCATGTCGAGGGTGAACACCGCTCCCCCGGCGGGCCCGTTGGCCGCGAGGAGGGTTCCGCCGTGCAGGCGGACGTTCTCCAGGGTGATGGCGAGGCCGAGACCGCTTCCGGCGGAGCGGGTCCTGGCCGCGTCGGCCTTGAAGAAGCGGTCGAAGATGTGCGGCAGCACCTCGGGGGCGATGCCGGGGCCGCTGTCGGCGACGTCGATCAGCAGCCGTTCGCCGTCCTCGCCCGGTGCGGTCCGTACGGTGATGCGTACGGGGGCGCCGCCGTGCCGCAGGGCATTGCCGACGAGGTTGGCGAGGATCACGTCGAAGCGGCGCGGGTCGAGCCGGGCGCGCACCTGGTCCGGCAGCTCGGCGACGATGCGGTCGTCGACCCAGTGGCGGCGCTCCAGGGTCTTGCGCACGGCTTCGGCGATGTCCACGTCGTCGAGGTTGAGCTCGGCGGCCCGGGCGTCGAAGCGGGAGATCTCCATCAGGTCCTCGACGAGGACGGCGAGCTTGCCCGTCTCGGCGCTGACCAGGCGCAGGGCCTTGGCGGTGTCGGCGTCGAGGCGTTCGGCGTCCTCGTCGAGGACCTCGGTGACGGCCAGCATCCCGGCGAGGGGGGTGCGCAGTTCGTGGGAGACGTCGGAGGCGAAGCGGCGGGCGCGGACCTCCGCGTCCTGGAGCTCGCGCACGGACTGCTCCAGGGCGCGTGCGGTCTCGTTGAAGGTGCGGGCGAGTCCGGCGAGCTCGTCGGCGCCCCGGACCTCGATCCGGGTGTCGAGGCGGCCGCGGCCGAGGTGCTGGGCGGCCCGGCGCATGTCGCGGACCGGCCGCAGCACGCTGCGGGCAGCCAGCAGCGCGGGCACGATGGCAATGGCCAGGCCCGGGACGGCGCCCTGCTTGGCGGCGTCGACCATGGCCTCCACGGTCTGCTTCTCGGTGGAGAGGGGGACGCTGGCGTAGAAGACGGCTCCGGTGGATTCGCTGAAGCCGTCGTGCTCGAAGAGGGCGGGGACGCCGATGGTGAGCCACGGGTTGCCGCGCGCGTCCTCGACCCGCTGGAAGGCGGTGTAGTCGTGGCGGCGGACCTTCTCGCGCAGGTTGTCGGTGATCACGCTGGAGGTCGGCGTGCCGGGGTTGGTGGAGACCCGCACGCTGCCGTACTCGCCGAAGATGATCCAGGGGTGGGGTTTGCCGCGCTTGCCGAGATCGATGACGATGCGCTGGAGCTCCTGCTGGTCCAGCGGGAGACGGAACTCCTGCTGCTCGACCTGGTCCCGCAGGGTGCTGATGGCGGTGTCCTGGGTCTGCTTGAGGATCGCGTTGCGCGCCTGCTGGTAGGTGAGGGCGGCGGTGGTCACCGCGCTGATCGCGGCGACCAGCAGGAAGGCCGCGATCAGTCGGGTGCGCAGGCCCAGCGGCGCGATGCGTCTCACGGCCGCCTACAGGGGACCGAAGCGGTAGCCGAAGCCGCGCACGGTCTGTATGTAGCGGGGGCTCGCGTCGGGGTCCTCGACCTTGGTGCGCAGCCGGCGCACGCAGGCGTCCACGAGCCGGGCATCGGCGTGGTAGCTGTGGTCCCAGACGTATTCGAGGAGCTGCTGGCGGGAGAAGACCTGCTCGGGCGAGGCCGACAGGTGCAGCAGGAGCTTGATCTCGCTGGGGGCGAGGGGCACGCGCTCGCCGTTCTTGGCTACGCTCAGCCCGGCGCGGTCGATGGTCAGCTGACCGTGGTGCTCGACCCCGGAGCGGGCGCCCACGGGGTCGCTGAGCCGGCGCAGTACGGCTTTGATGCG
Source organism: Streptomyces sp. NPDC040545 (assembly GCF_055595065.1). Taxonomy (NCBI): domain Bacteria; kingdom Bacillati; phylum Actinomycetota; class Actinomycetes; order Kitasatosporales; family Streptomycetaceae; genus Streptomyces; species Streptomyces sp. NPDC040545. Next base: position 68,190 of record NZ_JBVIWA010000024.1, on the reverse strand, counting down.
GGCCTCGATGACCTCGGTGCGGGCGGGTTTGACGATGTAGTCGTCGGCGCCGGCCTCCAGGCCGACGACTATGTCGAAGTCGTCGCCGCGGGCGGTGAGCATGATGATCGGCACCTGGCTGGTCTCGCGGATGCGGCGGCAGACCTGGACCCCGTTGATCCCCGGCAGCATCAGGTCGAGCAGGACGAGCTCGGGGCGGAAGCCGCCCATCAGCGCCAGCCCTTCCTCGCCGGTCTCGGCGGAACTCACGTCGTGGCCCCGGCGGCGCAGGCCGAGGCCGACCCCCTCGCGGATGGAAGGGTCGTCCTCGATCAGCAGTACGCGTGGCATCCGGTCAGTATCCCAAAGGTGTTGCGGGGCCTTGCCTCCCGTCAGCGGCCGGTCCTGCGCCGCAGGGAGTCCAGCATGTCGGTGATCTCCGTCAGGCGCAGCGGCCCGGCGAGGATGACGACGACGAGGGCCAGGGCGGCGGTTCCCGCCCCGACCGCGGCGAAGTTGCCGAACGGGTCGGCGGCGCGGGCGGCCGCGTACCCGGCGGCGGCCGCCGGTGTGCAGGCGGCCAGCAGCCGCACGTGGGTCCGTACGGCGGTCGCGCGCCGCTCGGTACGGGTGCCCGCGCGCGGGCCGAGCCTGCGGGAGAGGGCGTACGCGGTGGCGGCGGCGCCTCCCATGAAGGCGACGGAGGAGGCGGCGGCCATGCCGGTGACCGCCCAGCGCGGAGAAAGCAGGAGGTAGGCGGCGGCCGACAGCCCGGCGGTGAGCGCGGCGATGACCAGGTTCAGGAAGAAGGGGGTCCGGGTGTCGGAGAGGGCGTAGAAGCCGCGCGAGAGGACGTACTGCGCGGAGAAGGCGATCAGGCCGGGCGCGAAGGCGATGAGCATGCCCGCCATGACCTCGATGTCGGCGGCATCGGTGCGGCCGTACTCGAAGACACTGCCCATCACCCAGGGGGCGAGGGCGGCGAAGAGCGCGGCGGCGGGGACGACGAGGGCTGCGCTGGAGCGCAGGGCGTAGGAGATGTCGCGGCGCACGGCGCCGAGGTCGCCCTCGGTGGCGGCCGCGCTCATCCGCGGCATCAGGGCGGTCACGAGGGAGACGGTGATGATGCCCTGCGGGACGATCCACAGCTGGTAGGCGTTGCTGTAGGCGGTGTAGCCGGCACCGCCCGCGAGTCCGGCGTCCACGGCCTGCTGCCCGGTGGTGGTGGAGAGCCGGGTGACGACCCAGTAGGCGATCTGGTTGGTGAGGACGAGCATGACGGTCCAGCCCGCGTTGCGCAGGGGGCGGCCGAGGCCGCTGCCGCGCCAGTCGAAGCGCGGGCGCCAGCGGAAGCGGGCGGCGCGCAGCGAGGGGACGAGGGCGAGGGCCTGGATGAGGATGCCGAGGGTGGTGCCGAGGCCCAGGAGCCGGGTCTCGGCGGCGGTGAGGCCGGGCGCCCCGTCGTGGGAGAGGTAGAGGAAGAGCCCGAAGACGCCGATGATGACGAGGTTGTTGAGGACCGGGGTCCACATCATCGCGCCGAACCGGCCGCGGGCGTTCAGCACCTGGCCGAGCAGGGTGAAGAGCCCGTAGAAGAGGATCTGTGGGAGGCAGTACCGGGCCAGGGCCGCGGTGGTGCTCGCCTGGGCGCCGTCGTAGTCGGTGTACACCGAGACGATCAGCGGGGCGGCGAGGACCGCGACGGCGGTGAGCACCACGAGGGCGGCGGTGCAGGCGGTGAGCAGCCGGTCGGTGTAGGCGGATCCGCCGTCCGCGTGCTCCTTGGCGGCCCGGACGAGCTCGGGTACGAAGACGGCGTTGAGCGCGCCGCCGATGAGCAGCATGTAGATGATGTTCGGGACCGTGTTGGCGACGGCGTAGCTGTCGCCCAGGAGTTCGGTTCCCAGCGCCGCGACGACGACGGCGGAGCGGATGAAGCCGGTGGCGCGGGAGACGATCGAACCGGCCGCCATGAGGGCGCCGCTGCGCAGCACCGAGGTCTTCCCGGAGGGCGCGGCGGCTCCGGGCGCGGCGGCGGCCGCTCCGGTGCCCGTATCGGTGCCGCTGTCGGTGTCGGTGGCCGTCACCGGCGAGCCAGGTACGCCTGGAACGCCTTGTAGAGCGCCGTGTTGGCGACTCCGTCCATCGGTATCTCCCACTCTCCGAGCGTCTCGACGACCTGGCCGCCGGTGCCGAGCTTCCAGCGCAGCAGCCCGAAGGAACGTTCGTCGGGGTCAAGGGTGGAGGGTACCCCGCGCATGTCGTACTCCTCCGCTCCGAGGGCGTGGGCGTCGCACATCATGCGCCACTGCAGGGCGTTGCTGGGCCGTACCTCGCGGCGGTGGTCGGCGGAGGCGCCCGTCTGGTACCAGACCCGCTTCCCGGCGGTGATCATCGTGTGGGCGGCGAGGATCTCCCCCTGGTAAACGCCCAGGTAGAGCCGCATACGGCCGGGCGCCTCCTCGTTGAGGACCCGGTACTGCTGCTCGTAGTACGCGAGGGAGCGGCCGAGCCGGAAGCCGTCGCGCTCCTCGGTGATGCGCAGCAGCCGGTAGAACTCGGGCAGGTCCTCGAACGTGCCGATGACCGTCTCCACGCCGGACTTCGTGGCCTTGCGTACGTTGCGCCGCCATTCCTGATTGAGGCCCGCCCACACCTCGTCGAGGGTGCGGCCCGCCAGCGGCACGCGGAAGACGTGGCGGGGCTGGGCGTCGCCGTCGTCCTCGCCGCCGCACCGCGTCCAGCCGCGCGTGCGCAGCCGGTCGGCGAGGGCTGCGCCCACCGGATCGACCTCGGTGGCGAGCACGTCGGATATCTGCCGGCCCGGCCCGGCGGCGGACTTGGCGGTGGCCGCGTCCCAGCGCCGGTAGGCGGGGGTGGGGCCGATGCGGACGGCGAAGGCGCCGGAGGAGCGCAGGTGGCGCATGAGCGGGGTCAGCCAGCGGTCGATGTGCGGATCGGACCAGTCGGCGACGGGCCCCTCGGGGAGGTAGGCGAAGTATTTGCGGGTGCCGGGAAATTGCCGGTAGAGAACGAGACCAGCGCCCTGAATCTGACCGTCCGGATAGTGCCAGCCGACCCTTTCCGAGCGCCAAAGGTCCTTTACGCGGGCCCAGGACGGGTACTGGAGAAAGCTCGCCCCGCCGTGACGGGAAAGGAACGCCTGGTATTCGGAGACCGACAGGGCACGCACCCGGAGCTCCCGGTCCTGGTCATGGTTCTGCTGGGCGGGGGTCACGAGCAGTGCACACACGGCAGACGGCCTTCCTGTCGTCCTGACGGTCTCTCACAGGACTCTCACAGCTGCCCGTGACCGAAGTGCGCGGCGATTGTGACCGGATGATGACCGTTTCGCTGCGGTCGATGTCACAAGAGAAAGGATGACTTTTTCCGCCGATTGCGGAACCTAAAGTCGAGCCGTTCGCATCCTCTTTTGCGGACGTTCACTCCACCGCTCCTGGAAAGGGCCCTTCGTTGAGCCGTATACGCCGCACCGCCATGGCGGGCACCGCACTTCTGGCCGCCTCGCTGACCGCCTGTTCGGGCGGGAGCGACGGTGGCGGTGACGACAAGGGCAAGGCCGAGCTGAAGCCGAAGGCGCCCATGGCGGTCTCGGTGAACCTCGCGGGCGATCAGGTCAAGGCGGGCCAGCCGGTGACCGTGACCGTCGCCGAGGGCAAGCTGGCCCAGGTGAAGGTGACCGACGCCAAGGGCGCGGAGCTGCCGGGGAAGATCTCCGACGACGGGAAGACCTGGACCTCGGAGCGCAACGCCCCGCCCGGCGCGGAGTACAAGGTCGAGGCGCAGAACACCGACAGCCAGAGCGCCGCCACCCAGTTCAAGACCAGCGCCGCCGACAAGGTGAACAAGGTCTCGATCAACATCCCCAAGGGCAGCTCGGTGGGCGTGGCGATGCCCGTGTCGCTCGTCTTCGACAACCCGGTGACGAACAAGGCCGAGGTCGAGAAGCAGCTCAAGGTCACCACCTCGGACAACACCGAGGGCTCCTGGGGCTGGATCAAGGACTACTCCGGCAACGACCGCGTCGACTGGCGGCCCAAGGACTACTGGAAGTCCGGCACGGACGTGAAGGTCGAGATGAACCTGAACGGCGTGGACTCCGGCAAGGGCGGGGGCATGTTCACCCGGGACTACAACACCGATTTCAAGATCGGCAAGGACCGCCGGATCCAGGTCAGCCTCGACACCAAGAAGATGTCGGTGACCCAGGACGGCCAGGCGCTCAAGACGGTCCCGATCTCGGCCGGCACGCCCGGCGGCAAGAAGGCCTCATGGTCCGGGAAGATGGTGATCATGTCGAAGGAGGGCACCATCCGGATGGACTCCCAGACGGTGGGCCTGGACAACGCCTACAACAAGATGGTCGATTACTCGATGCGGCTCACCTGGTCCGGCATGTACGCGCACGCCGCCCCGTGGAACTCCGGCAACTTCGGGCGGGCCAACAGCAGCTCCGGCTGTGTGGGGATGAGCGACGCCGACGCCAAGGAGTTCTTCGCGCAGTCCCAGATCGGCGACGCCTTCGAGGTGGTCGGCGAGGGCTCGAAGGGCAACGCCGACATCGGCAACGGCTACGGCGAGTGGAACCTCTCCTGGGACCAGTGGAAGGCCAAGAGCGCCCTGTCCGGCACCCCGCAGAACGGCTGACGGCCGGCCGGCGGCTGGTCGACCGCCCTCACCCAATCGTTACCAGTGCGTAACTTACCCATGGGTTACTTTCGGTAACACGCTCCCGTTACCGTCGGGTCACTTTGACAATCCCGGCGCACGCGCGAGGAGCGACAGATGCAACGCACCACCACCGCAGCGGCCGTGGCGACCCTGCTGGCGGCAGCCGTCCTGGGCCTGGCCCCCCATCAGGCCCAGGCGGCTCCCGTCACCACCGCGGCAGCCGCCGCCGACGCCTCCTCGCAGCTGCGCTTCCACGACATCCCGGGATCCGGCGGAATCACCCTCAAGGGCAACGTCTTCACCCCGGCCGGGGCCCAGAGCGGCCGGAAGTACCCGCTGATCGTGCTGCCCACCAGCTGGGGCCTGCCGCAGATCGAGTACATCGCCCAGGCCAAGAAGCTCGCCGACTCCGGTTACGTCGTGGTCAGTTACACCTCCCGCGGCTTCTGGCTCTCCGGCGGCGACATCGAGGTTGCAGGCCCGCCGGACATCGCCGACGTCAGCGCCGTCATCGACTGGGCCCTCGCCAACTCCCCCGCCGACGCGGACCGCATCGGCCTCGGCGGGGTCTCGTACGCCGCCGGTATCACCCTGCTGGCCTCCGCCCACGACCCGCGCGTCAAGGCCGTGGTCTCGATGAGCGGCTGGGCCGACCTCATCGAATCCATCTACTCCGGCCGCACCCAGCACCTCCAGGCCGCCGGAATGCTCGGCGCCGCCGGGTACCTCACCGGCCGCCCCGGACCCGAACTCAAGACGCTCCTCGGCAACTTCCTCGGCTCCCGGCTGGACCAGGAGCAGCAGATGATCGAGTGGGGCAGGAGGCGTTCGGCCTCCGAGCAGGTGGACCGGATCAACGCCAACGGCGCCGCGATCATGCTCGGCAACGCCTGGGGAGACACCATCTTCCCGCCCAACCAGTACGCGAAGTTCTACGAGCGGCTGACCGGCCCCAAGCGCCTGGAGTTCCGGCCCGGGGACCACGCCACCGCCGAGGGCACCGGCCTGCTGGGGCTGCCCAACGACACCTGGACCAACGCGCACCGCTGGTTCGACCGCTACCTCAAGGGCGAGCGCAACGGCGTCGACACCGAGGCCCCGGTGCAGATCAAGTCCCGTAGCAACGACGGGTACGAGGGCTACGCCGACTGGAAGTCGGTCGGCTCCGGGGGCACCGAGAAGCTGGCGCTCTCCGACAGCGAGCACCTCTTCGCCAATGTCGACTCCGGCGCCAACGGCGGCATCCTCCTCCTCTCCAGCGCCCTCGACCAGTTCGTGAAGGCGCCGCCGATCGCCTCCGTCCCGCTCCTCCCCCGGGCCTTCGCGGCCGTCTGGCAGTCGGAGCGCTACGACGAGGCGCGGCGGATCCGCGGCACCGCGAAGCTGCACACCACCGTCACCCCCACCAAGGGCGACGGCACCTTCGTCGCGTACCTCTACGACGTCGGCCCGCTCGGCATCGGCAAGCTCGTCAGCAACGCCCCGTACACCTTCCACGGGAAGGCTCCCGGCCAGGCCTTCGGCGTGGACCTGGAGCTGTTCTCCACCGCCTATGACGTCCCGGCGGGCCACCGGCTCGCTCTCGTCATCGACACGGTCGACCCGCTCTACATCGAGCACAACCCCATCGGCGCGCAGCTGACCTTCTCCTCGCCGCGCACCGATCCGAGCTACCTGTCGGTCCCGCTGCGCGAGCAGTGAGACACGGCTGCTGCCGGGACCGGGCGCCCGGCAGCAGCCGCCGGGCGGCCCGGCACCCGGCGGCCGGCCGGGCCCGTCAGTGCTTGAGGATCTTCGACAGGAAGTCCTTGGCCCGGTCGCTCTCGGGGGCGGTGAAGAACTGCTCCGGGGTACGGTCCTCGATGATCTGCCCGTCGGCCATGAAGAGCACGCGGTTCGCGGCGGAGCGGGCGAAGCCCATCTCGTGGGTGACCACGACCATGGTCATGCCCTCGCCGGCGAGCTGCCGCATGACCTCCAGCACCTCGTTGATCATCTCCGGGTCGAGCGCGGAGGTGGGCTCGTCGAAGAGCAGGGCCTTGGGGTCCATGGCGAGGGCGCGGGCGATCGCCACGCGCTGCTGCTGACCGCCGGAGAGCTGGGCCGGGAACTTCTCGGCCTGGTCGGCCAGGCCGACCCGCTCCAGGAGCTCCCGGGAGCGCCGGTCCGCCTCGCCCCGCTTGCGGCCGCGGACCTTGACCTGCGCGAGCGAGACGTTCGCGAGGACGGTCTTGTGCGCGAACAGGTTGAAGGACTGGAAGACCATCCCCACCTCGGCACGCAGCCGGGCCAGCTCCTTGCCCTCGGCGGGCAGCGCCTCCCCGTCGATCAGGATCGTGCCCGACTCGACGGTCTCCAGCCGGTTGATCGCCCGGCACAGGGTGGATTTCCCGGAACCGGAGGGGCCGATGACCACCACCACCTCCCCGCGGCCGACGGTGAGGCTGATGTCCCGCAGTACGTGCAGCGCACCGAAGTGCTTGTTGACGTCCCGCAGCTCGATCAACGTTTCGACGGCCATGTGCTGCCCTGCCCACTTGTCGGAGTCGGAGTCGGAGTCGGTATCGACACTCCGGGGCGTCAGCCCTCGGAGGCCTCGGCGTACGCCTGGCTGAGCTCGGGGGATCCGGTCATCGCCCAGGACAGGCCCGACTCGATCACGTTCAGCTCCCGGCCCGAGGCCAGCCGGATCACCGGCTGACCGTTGGGCCACACCCGCCAGGCGGCCCCCGGAACCGTCCGGATGATCACGGTCCCGAGGTAGAAGCCGGCGTCGTTGCCGAGCCAGGGCACCGCCTCGGGATCCCGCCGCCAGCGCGGCATCAGCTGGTCCAGGGCCTCCAACGAGGCCTGGCTCTCGTTGAGTTCGAGCCCGTCCGCCCGTGCCTGGACGCGCAGCATCTCGCACTCCGAGAACAACTCGGCGACGCCCTCGGGGTCGTCCGCGAGGGCGGCGGCGAGTCCCGCGCCCTGTTCCGTTTCGCGTCGGTTCAGCCAGTTGTCCAGGAAGGGGATGTTCATACCGCCCAGCGTCGCACCAGGATCCGCCACTGACCACAGGGCGCGCCTGGATCCGTCGGCCCGGATGGCACCGGCCACCAGCCACCGGCTACCGGGCGAGGTCCAGGTCCACGACGACGGGCGCGTGGTCGGACGCGCCCTTGCCCTTGCGCTCCTCGCGGTCGACGTAGGAATCGGTCACGGCCTTGGTGAAGGACTCGTTCCCGTAGACCAGGTCGATGCGCATGCCCTTGTTCTTGGGGAAGGCGAGCATCCGGTAGTCCCAGAAGGTGTAGGGACGGTCGTACTTCAGGGCGCGCGGGAACACGTCCGAGAGCCCGGCGGCGCGCAGCGCCTCCAGGGCGGCCCGCTCGGCGGGGGTGACATGGGTGAGGCCCGCGAAGACGGCCGGGTCGTAGACGTCCTCGTCGGTCGGGGCCACGTTGAAGTCTCCGAGCACCGCGAAGGGGCGCGGACCGGCCGCCTCCTCGGCGATGGCCGTGGTCAGGGAGCGGAACCAGTCCAGCTTGTAGCCGTAGTGGTCGTGCTCGACCTCGCGCCCGTTGGGCACGTACACCGACCAGACCCGGACCCCACCGCAGGTCGCGGAGATCGCGCGGGGTTCCTGGACGCCCTCGTAGTCGGGCCCGCCGGGCAGCCCGAGGACCACGTCCTCCAGGCCGACCTTGGAGAGCAGGGCCACGCCGTTCCAGCGGCCGGTGGCGTTGACCGCCGATTCGTAGCCCAGCTCACGCAGCTCGTCGTAGGGGAACTGCGCCTCCGAGCACTTGGTCTCCTGGACGCACAGGACATCCGTACCGGAGCTCTCCAGCCAGGCCAGCAGGCGCGGCAGCCGGGCGGTGATGGAGTTGACGTTGTAGGTGGCGATACGCATACGTGCCAACCTACCGCCCGGCACCGACAGTCACAGTTCGGCGGAGTCGCCCGCGGTGAGTCGCCCGTGGTCGGTGCCCCCGAGGGCGCCCAGGACGTTGTCGTAGATCGGCCGGGCGAGGTCGGAGAGGTAGGCGTCGTGGATGTCGAGGGCCCGGCGCGGCTTGACCTCGCGGAGGTAGTCGACCACCTCGGAGACCTTGTTCCAGGGGGCGTGGACCGGGACCATCAGCGTCTCGACGGGGACCCCGGGCACGGTCAGCGCGTCCCCGGGGTGGAAGAGGGAACCCTCCACGAGGTAGCCGACGTTCGTGACGCGCGGGATGTCCGGGTGGATCACCGCGTGCAGCTCCCCGTGGACCTGGACCTCGAACCCGGCCGCGGTGAAGGCGTCGCCGTGGCCGACGGTGTGCACCCGGCCCGGATAGGCGGGGGCGAGCTTCTCGGCGACGCTGCGCAGGGTCCACAGCTGCGCGGCCGGATTCGCGTCGAGGGCGGCCCGCAGCCGGCCCTCCTCGAAGTGGTCGGGGTGTTCGTGCGTGACCAGCAGGGCGTCCGCCCCCAGTCCCGCGTCCGGTTCGCTGAAGGCGCCCGGGTCGATGACGAGCGTGCGCCCGTCCTTCTCCAACTGGACGCAGGAATGCAGCCGCTTGGTGAGCTTCATGATCCCAAGGCTAGGGGGTGGTGGAGGAGACGACGTAGACCTTGGAGACCTTGGGGTCGGTGAGGTCGACGGTGATGTCCCGGGTGGGCCGGGGGTCGTCCTGTTCGAGGGTGGTGCCCAGCCATGAGGTCTCCGGCTTCCAGTGCCAGCCGGCGATCGAGGTGTCGTGCGCGGAGACCGAGACGCCGGGGGTCAGGTCCTGTCGGCCGATGCCGAGGGAGGACAGGAAGCCGTCCAGTTCCGGCGGGGTGACCGCGAACTGGACGTACAGCCGGCTGGTGCGCCAGTTGTTGGTCTCCAGGAACCCGACGCGCCAGGCCTTGTCCGGGACCGGGACCTCGTAGATGCTGCGCTGCACCTTGGAGGGCCAGCCGGGGCGCACCTTGGACGCGCCGACCTTGGCGGCCTTGTCGCGGCCGCTCTCGCGGCTCTGCTGGGTGGAGATCGCCAGGTAGCCCGCGGGTACGCCGACCAGCAGCAGGATGATGATCGCGGTGATCCAGCGGCGCTTGACGACGTGCCTGCGGTCCTCGGCGGTGGGCGCCGGGGTGCTTTCGGCGTCGGGGGCGGAGGCCTGGTGGGGCAGGGTGGGCGGGTTCACTGTTCGTCCTGGTCCTTGGGGGCGGCGGGATCGCGCCGCCCCAGCTGCTGCGCGTAGCGCTCGTACCGCTCGTAGCGCTCGACCCGGCGGCGGGTGGCGCGGCGGAAGCGGCGGGCGACGAGCCGGGCGAGGTCGGCGGCGCCGACCATGCCCGCCTCGGGTCCGAGCTGGGCCTTGGCGATACGGGCTTCGGGGCGGTAGCCGCGACCGGTGAGGTGGCGGCGGAAGGCGTCCCGGGCCGGACCGATCAGCAGGTCGTCGGCGGCGCTGACGCCGCCGCCGATGACGAAGCAGGACGGGTCGAGGGCGGCGGCGAGGTTGGCGATGCCGACGCCCAGCCACTGGCCGATGTCCTGGAGCAGCTCGACGCACATGGCGTCGCCCTCGCGGGCCAGCTCGGTGATCAGCGGTCCGGTGATCTCGGAGACGTTGCCGCCGACCCGGGCGATGATGTTGTACGCGACCGGCGAATCGGCGGCGGCCAGCTCGCGGGCCTCGCGGACCAGGGCGTTCCCGGAGCTGTACTGCTCCCAGCAGCCGCGGTTGCCGCAGGGGCAGCGGTGGCCGCCGGGGACGACCTGCATATGGCCGAATTCGCCCGCGACCCCGTACCGGCCGCGCTTGACCTGACCGCCTTCGAGGATGGCCCCGCCGATGCCGGTGCCGAGCGTGATCATGACGAGGTGGTCCTCGCCGCGTCCGGCGCCGAAGCGCCATTCCGCCCAGGCGGCGGTGTTGGCATCGTTGTCGACCATGACCGGGACCGCGAGCCGGGACTGGAGCGCGTCGCGCAGGGGCTCGTCGCGCCAGGCCAGGTGGGGTGCGAACAGCACGCGTGAGCGGTCGGCGTCGACCCAGCCGGCCGCCCCGATGCCGACCGCGTGCACGTCGTGCCGGTCGGAGAGGTCCAGCACCAGCTCGACGATGGTGTCCTCGACGACCTTGGGGCTCTTGGACTTGTCCGGGGTCTCCGTGCGGATCTTCTCCAGGATGATCCCGTCGGCGTCGACGACGCCGGCCATCACCTTGGTTCCGCCGATGTCGATGCCGACCGTGGGGACGCGCGGGGCCGTCAGGTGCGACCGGCGCTCCCGGGTCCCGATGGTCCGCAGGACGGTGCCTCGCGCCGACCCCCGGTGGGTGAGCGTGAAGTCCCGGTACGTGCTCATCGAGTCGTGTCGTCCCTCTTGGGTGCGGTGGTTCGGGGGGGCCGGTCGGCCTCGTCGGCCGGGCCGCCGCGACCGGCTGCGCCGTCCGTCGCGGCCGTGGCGTGTGGGGCGCCTGCCCCTGATTCTGCCACTCGCTCCAGTTCGTGGCTCAGCTCGTCCAGCTCGGAGCCGCCCGCCATCTGCCGGGTGAGCTCGTCGAGCGTGATCGAGTCGCGGGTGTGGCTGCCCGCCATGGTGCCCCGCTTGAGGAGGACGAAACGGTCTCCGACCAGGTACGCGTGGTGGGGGTTGTGGGTGATCAGGACCACGCCGAGGCCCGCGTCCCGGGCGGCGGCGACGTACTTGAGGACCACTCCGGACTGCTTGACGCCGAGGGCCGCGGTCGGCTCGTCGAGTACGAGGACCTTCGCCCCGAAGTACACGGCGCGGGCGATGGCCACGCACTGCCGCTCACCGCCGGACAGCGTGCCGATGGGCTGGTCCACGTCGCGCAGGTCGATGCCCATGCGCAGCAGCTCGGTGCGGGTGGTCTCGCGCATGAGGTCCACGTCGAGGCGGCGGAGGGGGCCGCGGCCCTTGGTGGGCTCGGAGCCGAGGAAGAAGTTCCGCCACACGGGCATGAGCGGGACGACGGCGAGGTCCTGGTAGACGGTGGCGATGCCGTGGTCGAGGGCCGCGCGGGGGTTGGCGAGGACGGTCTCCTCCCCCTCGATCTCGAAGGTGCCGGCGTCGTGCCGGTGCAGCCCAGCGATGATCTTGATCAGGGTGGACTTGCCGGCGCCGTTGTCGCCGAGGACACAGGTGATCTCGCCCGCCGAGACCTCCAGGGAGACCCCCTGGAGCGCGCGGATGTTCCCGTAGAACTTGCTGACGTCGGTCAGCTTCACCAGGGCGGTGCCCGCTGCGGGCCCGGTCGTGGTCTTTTCCGTCGCGGTCACTTGGTTGCCTCCGCCCGCTTGCGGACCCATGCGTTGAGCAGCGTGGCCAGCAGGAGCATCGCGCCGAGGAAGAACTTGAACCAGTCCGGATTCCACTGGGCGTACACGATGCCGTTGCTGGTCATGCCGAAGATGAAGGCGCCGACCGCCGAGCCGATGGCGGAGCCGTAGCCGCCGGTCATCAGACAGCCGCCGATGACGGCCGCGATGATGTAGAGGAACTCGTTGCCCACGCCCTCGCCCGACTGGACCACGTCGAACGAGAAGAGGATGTGCTGTCCGGAGATCCAGGCGCACAGGGCGACGCCCATGTAGAGGCCGATACGGGTCTTCACGACGGGCACGCCGGTGGCGCGGGCCGCGTCGGCACCGCCGCCCACGGCGAAGATCCAGTTGCCGGCGCGGGTGCGCAGCAGGATCCAGGTGGCGACGGCCACGATGGCCAGCCACCACAGGATGGTGACCTTGAGGGTGACCGAGCCGATGTTCCACTGCGAGGCGAAGAGGGCGCGCGCGGAGGAGAAGCCCTCCATGTCGGCGATGGTCTTGGTGGAGACCGTGCCGGTGATCAGCTTGGTGAAGCCGAGGTTGAGGCCGGTCAGCATCAGGAAGGTGCCGAGCGTGATGATGAAGCTGGGCAGCTTCGTACGGGTCAGCATGAATCCGTTGAAGAACCCGATGGCCAGGGTGACCAGCAGGGACACGCCGACGCCGACCCAGACGTTGGCGGTCATCTGGTAGCTGAACATCGAGCTCACCAGTGCCGAGGTCGTGACCATGACGCCCGCGGAGAGGTCGAACTCGCCGCCGATCATCAGCAGGGCCACCGGGGCGGCCATGATCCCGATGGTGGAGGCCGAGTAGAGGATCGTGCTGAGGCTGGAGGCCTGCAGGAAGGTCGGCGCGACGAGGGAGAAGAAGACGAAGACGGCGACGGCGCCGACCACCGAGCCCAGCTCCGGGCGGGCGAGCAGCTTGCGCAGGGTGGAGGTGGGGGCGAGCCGTTCGTCGCGCCCGTCGGCGGGTGCGGCCGCGCTCATCGGCTGCCCCGCTTGATGTACTCCTCCAGCTTGCCCGCCTCGTCGGCGGTCACGATCTGCGGTCCGGTCAGCACGGGACGGCCGCCGCCGAGCACGTTCGCGTTGTAGCGGTAGAGCCAGAGCAGGTCGATGGCCTCGTAGCCCTGCAGGTAGGGCTGCTGGTCGACGGCGAAGCCGAGGGCTCCGGACTTCAGGTCGCGGGCGACGGACTCGTTGAGGTCGAAGGTGTCGACCTCGGCCTTGCTGCCGGCCGCGTCCTTCGCCTTGACGGCGGTGGGCGCGAAGGGCGCGCCGAGGGTGACGATGGCGTCGACGGAGGGGTCCGCCTGGAGCTGGGCCTGGATCGCCGCCTGGACGGAGGGCATGTTGGTGCCCTCGACGTACAGGTTCTCCATCGTTCCGGAGAAGGTCTTCTTGGCCCCGGCGCAGCGCTGCTCGTGGCCGACGTTGCCCTGCTCGTGCAGGACGCAGACGGCCCGCTTCTTCCCGCGCTTGTTCAGCTCGGCGCCGACGGCCTCGCCCGCGATCACCTCGTCCTGGCCGATGTGGGTCAGCGCCCCGTACGCGGCGGACTGGGCCGAGCCGGAGTTGACCGTGATCACCGGGATGCCGGCCTTGACGGCCTTGGCGAGGACGTCCTTGAGGGCCTCGGGCTTGGCCAGGCTGACGACGATCCCGTCGACCTTCTGGTCGATGGCGTTCTGCACGAACTGTGCCTGCTGCTGGGCCTGGTCGTCGTGGGCGTAGACGAAGTTGATGTTGTCCTTCGCCGCGGCCTCCTTGGCGCCCTTCTGGACGATGTCCCAGAAGGTGTCGCCGTCCCCCGCGTGCGTGACCATCGCGAAGGTCCAGCGCGGCGTGGAGACGGCCGGCCGGCCCGCCTCGGCGGCCCTCGCGCGCTCCTCGGCGCGCTTGCCGCCCGTACTGCTGCAGCCCGCGAGCGAGGCCCCCAGTACCGCCGCGAGCACGGCGCCCACGACGCGTACCCCTGTCCGAACCCTAGCCACGTCGCCGCGCCCTTCCCTCGTCACCAATTCGGTCCGTCGTCGAGCCGGTCACCAATCCGGTCATTCCGGCTCCATTCCGGTCCAGCCGCTCAGTATCCGCCACAGTCGACCATGGAGGGTCATCGGGGCACGCACGGTCAGGTTGACATGCGCGGGCGGATTGACAGGTTCCGCCGACAGGGTCAGGTTGAGTGCATGCGCATCGGCTTGATCGGAACGGGCCGGATCGGGTCCTTCCACGCGGCGGTACTGGCCCGCCACCCGGAGGCGGGCTCGCTCCTGCTCGCGGACGCCGACCCCGCGCGGGCGGCGCGCCTCGCCGACCGGCTCGGGGCCACCGCCGCGCCCTCCGTGGAGCAGGTCTTCACCTGGGGCGTGGACGCGGTGGTGGTGGCGTCGGCGACGGAGGCGCACGCGGACCTCGTCGTACGGGCGGTCCGCGGCGGGCTGCCGGTGTTCTGCGAGAAGCCGCTGGCCCCGGACCTGAACCGGACCCTTGCGGCACTGCGGGAGGTGACGGCCGCGGGCGGTCTGCTCCAGGTGGGCTTCATGCGCCGCTTCGACGCGGGCTACGGCACGGCCCGGAACCTGGTCCGTTCGGGCGCCCTGGGGCGGCTGCACACCGTCCGGACGATGACGGCCGACCCGGCGCCGCCGGCGGCCGCGTACCTGGCGACCTCGGGCGGGCTGTACCGGGACTGCCTGGTGCACGACTTCGACATGGTCCGCTGGGTGACCGGGCGCGAGGTGGCCGAGGTGTACGCGGCCGGGTCGGACGCGGGTCCGGCGCTGTTCCGGGAGACGGGCGACATCGACACGGCGGCCGCCGTGCTGACGCTGGACGACGGGACCCTGGTCACGGCGACCGGTACCCGGTGCAACGGGGCCGGGTACGACGTGCGGATGGAGCTGGCCGGGGAGCGGGACCAGGTCTCCGTCGGGCTGGACGACCGGACGCCGATCGCCTCCACCGAACCGCACGGCCCGCCCCCGGCGAGCAAGCCGTGGACGGGGTTCCTGGAACGTTTCGCCCCCGCCTACGAGGCCGAGCTCGCGGCCTTCGTCCAGCTGGTGCGCGGCGAGGGCGCCAACCCGTGCGACGGCCGGGAGGCACTGGCGGCGTTCCGCATCGCGGAGGCCTGCGAACTCTCGCGCCGGGAGCGGCGCCGGGTGCGGCTGGAGGAGCTCCCGGACCTGCCGGCTGTGTAAGGGGGGCACGGGGCCACAGTACGGCGGGTGATCACCTGTGGCTGCGGCGCTTTCCGGACACGCTCAGGGGGTCGTCACCGCGCTCCGGCCCCAGGCGGTGCCGACGAGGACCAGGAGGGCCCCGGCCAGGCCCAGGGGGCCGAGGTGGTCGCCGCCGAGGGCGATGCCGGCGACGGCGGCCCACAGGGGTTCGGTACCCAGCAGCAGGCTGACCCGGGAGGGCGAGGTGCGGCGTACGGCCCACATCTGCACGAAGAAGGCGAAGAGGGTGCAGAAGACGGAGAGGAAGGCGAGCCCGGCCCATTCGGCGGCCCCGAAGCCGGCGGCGGCGGTCCAGGGGCTGTCACCGGTCCCGGGTACGCCGGCCAGCAGGGCGAAGACGAGGACCGCGGCGCCGAGCTGCACGGTGGTCAGGGACAGCGAGTCGGCGTCCTGGACGGCCTCGATGCGGGCCATGAGCAGGACGTGCAGGGTCCGGGCGAGGGCGGCGCCGAGGATGAGCAGGTCGCCGGTGCTGGGCGCGGTGAAGCCGGCGCCCTGGGTGAGGAGCACGACCCCGGCGACGGAGACGGCGGCGGCGCCGAGGAAACCGGCGGAGGGCGCCCGCTTCCTGACGGCCGCTTCGGCGAGGGGGGTGAAGATCATCGTCAGGCTGATGATCAGCCCGGCGTTGGTGGCGGAGGTGTGGACGACCCCGTAGGTCTCCAGGAGGAAGATCCCGCCGAGTACGAGGCCCAGCAGCCCGGCGCCGCGCAGCTGGGCGGGGCTCAGGGCGCGCAGCCGCGTCCACCCGGCGACGACGAGCACGGGCAGCACCAGCGCGAACCGGAGCACGAGCACGGCGATGACGGTGTGGGTGGTGGTGATGCCCTTGGCGGCGAGATAGCTGCCGCCCCAGACGACGGCGACGGCCAGCACGGGCAGATCGGCCGGCCAGGCCCGGCGCGGTGCTTCGAGGGCGGGCGAGATCACGGTCAACGGAGGTCTCCAACGGCTCATCGGGGGTGGAGACGTCGGCGGCTCGCACGGGTGCGGGCACACCGTACCGGAGCCGATCATGCCGGGCGACCCCTTTCCGGGCCCGCGACCTCGGCCCCGTAGCATCGGCGGCATGGCTGATCTCTACGCCCTGGATCTGGCGTTCGACCTGCTCGACACCACGCCCGACGACGTGCTCGCGGAGGTGCGGCGCCAGCTGACGTCGCCGGACGGCCTCCTCTCGACCCGGGGCCCGGCGTGGCGCGTCGGCGGCATGCTGGTCGGGGAGTTCGGGCCGGGCGAGCGCGGCGGGTGGGCCCTGACCGCCCGCCAGGAGATCCACGAGGAACAGCTCCCGGAGGTGGAGGACCTCCTCCTGCTCCTGGCCCCCCACATCCGCCCGCCGGGCCCGGTCGGCCGTCTCCGCTTCTACGAGCACGAGTCCCCGGACCTGCTGGTCCTGCGCGAGGGCCGCGTGGTCCAGCTGGCGCTGGACCCGCGGTAGGGGGTGCCGCTGCGGCCTGCCCGGCATGGCTGAGGGCGGGTCCCGGTGCGCCGCCGAATTCGAGTGGTACGAAGGACTGCGCCCGGCCTCGCCCACGAGTACCTCGTGTGGCCGGGGAGCGAGGCCCGATGGTGCTGGAGCGTGAGCAGTGGGCGATCTTCGCCAGGTGGAACCAGGGCCACGAGGCGGGGAGGTCGGTCCGGAGGGCCATCCAGCCCTCGGTAGCGTCGACGCCCGCTACGACGAGCTGACCCGACTGCTCGCCCCGCACCGGCAGCCGCCCGCCGATGTACGGCGCGTGACCGGCGAGCTGAGGTTCGACGACGGTGCCCCCTACCGGGTCGACGGGGGCTCGGCTCCTGGTTCCGGTGGCACCCGGGCAGCCGCGGACGGATCCGCAGCGCCGGGTAGCGCCGGGTCAGGCGCCGACGGTGCCGAACGACGCCCGGCCCGTCGGCCGGTAGGTGTGGATGGCCGTCCCGGACGATGTCGTGCGGGAGGCCGTCAGCTCGTAGGCCGTCGACAGCCCGCCGGTGGGGAACAGCCTCTGCCCCGCGCCGAGAACCACGGGGAAGACCAGCAGGTTGATCTCTTCCACCAGGTCCCGGGCGAGCAGCCACTGCGCGAGCTGCCCGCTGCCGTGCACCTGGAGCTCCCCGTCCAGCGTGTCCTTGACCCGGACGATCTCGCCCTGCAGGTGCTCCCCGTCGAGCACGGTGACCGGCCCCCAGGCCGGCTCCGTGAGGGTGGTCGAGGCCACGTACTTGGGCAGCCGGTTCAGCTTGCCCGCGACGGGGTCGGCGGGGTCGTCGTGCTCCGGCCAGTACGCGGCGAAGATCTCGTACGTCTTCCGCCCGAGCAGGAACGCCTCGGCCCGCCCGAACACCTCGGTGATGAACTCCCCCATCCCCTCGTCGGCGAACGGCGCGACCCACCCCCCGTACTCGAACCCGCCGCCCCGATCCTCGTCGGGCCCCCCGGGCGCCTGCATCACGCCGTCCAGCGTCACGAAGGTGGTAAGGGTCAGCTTCCCCATGGCTCTGCGCTCCTCGCTCGGTGGCCTCTACGGGTTCAGACTCCCGTCCACCGGAGAACTCATCGACACGCCACGCAACCGACCGCCCGATCGGCCGCACACGGCCGCGGAATCGAGAAGTCCCACGTCAACCGATCGCGGAGGGCCCGCAGGAATTTTCCTGCGAGCCCCGCGCGATGTTCCACCATGGTGGTGGCAGTCCCCTGACGGTCCTTCAACAGGACGGTCAGGGCGTGGCCCGTGGTCTTGCCCTTGGTCTGCCGGACGGTGGTAGGGGCTCCGACGCCGGTGTAGGAGCGGACGGCATCCACGGCCTGGCCGGCCAGGTTGACCGTGACCTCGGCCTCACCCAGGTACAGCGTGCGGCCTGGCCCTGCGCAAGGGCAAGCCCGGCGTCAACGGCGGAGTCGGCCTCACGTCGCTGGAAGCCAAGGCGAACGCCGAGGGCGGCGAGGACTACACCTACGCCACCACCGGCTGGGGCAGGGCCGCCTACCCCAAGCTCCTCGGCACCCCCGACGCCAATGGCGACGGCATCCCCGACATCTGGGCCGTCGGGAACAACGAGAACCAGTGGCTCTTCCAAGGCGGAACCAGCACCGTCGGCGCCCCCATCGGCCGTGACGAGGACGGCTGGAACACCTTCCTGACGATCGGGTAGTCGGGACGGACAGCCGCAACCGCGAGCGCCCTGCCGGGAGATCACTCCTGGCAGGGCGCTCCGGCGTTCCCCCTCCCACGTCCGCTCCCCCACGCGGAACGCCAGGTCGGATTCCTGCCAGCGGGGTGGGCCCCGGGAGGATTTGATTGAACCCGCAACCAATTGATGCGGGAGGAACGGCATGGACAGCAACAACACCGTGGCCCTGGTGACCGGGGGAAGCCGGGGGATCGGGGCGGCCGTCGCACTGCGGCTCGCCGAGGACGGGGCCGACGTCGCGATCACCTACGTCAGCGACGCGGAGGCCGCGGCCGAGGTCGTCGGGAAGGTCGAGGCGCTCGGGCGGCGGGCCGTCGCCCTGCGGGCCGATGCGGGGGACGCCTCCCAGGTCGCGAACGCCGTCGGGGAGACCGTACGGCGGTTCGGGCGGCTCGACGTACTCGTCAACAACGCCGGCGTGGGCGTGCTCGGGCCGCTGGCGGAGCTGGCCCCGGCCGACGTGGAGCGCGTACTCGCGGTCAACGTGCGCGGGGTGTTCCACACGACGCAGGCCGCGGCCGCGCACCTCGGGTCCGGCGGGCGGATCATCACCATCGGCAGCTGCATGACCCAGCGGGTGCCGGGTCCGGGCGGAACGC
Source organism: Streptomyces sp. NPDC040545 (assembly GCF_055595065.1). NCBI lineage: Bacteria > Bacillati > Actinomycetota > Actinomycetes > Kitasatosporales > Streptomycetaceae > Streptomyces > Streptomyces sp. NPDC040545. Next base: position 49,179 of record NZ_JBVIWA010000024.1, on the reverse strand, counting down.
TCTACGCCATGAGCAAGTCCGCGCTGACCGGGCTGACCAAGGCCCTCGCCCGGGAGCTGGGCGGGCGCGGGATCACCGCGAACATCGTGCACCCGGGGCCGGTGGACACGGACATGAACCCGGCGGACGGACCGTACGCGGGCCCGCAGGCGGCCATGACGGCGCTCGGGCGGTTCGGCGCACCGCGGGAGGTGGCCGCCGTCGTGTCCTTCCTCGCGGGTGAGGAGGCGGCGTACGTGACGGGCGCCGAGTTCGCCGTCGACGGCGGGCACGCCGCGTAGCCCTCGGGCCGGGCGCGCGGGCGGGAACCGGGGCCGTACCGCCGGCGGGCGGGTGCGGGCGGGTGCGGGCCGGGTGCACGGGGCTCCGCCCCGGACCCCGCGCCTCAAACGCCGGCGGGGCTGGATTCGGGCCCGCGCCTCGGCGCCGGAACGGCGGAGCCCGCCCCGGGGTGTCGGCCCCCGGGGCGGGCTTCACGTGCTGCGTGACTAGCCGCCCACCTCCTGGTGGCGGGCGGTCAGCGCCGTCGCGCCGGCCTCCGTGAGGGAGCCGTACAGGCGCAGGCGGGAGAAGCCGCCGTCCGGGAAGATGTCGATCCGGACGTGCGTGCCGACCGCCGGGGCGTCCAGGACGAAGCGGTGGTTGGTGTCGGGCTGCAGGCGGGTGCGCGGCAGGAACTCCGTCCACTCGCCCTCCTCGCCCGTCCTGACCGACAGGGAGGCCCAGCCGGCCGAGTTGCCCTTGAGGTACGCGGTGTCGATCTCGACGGCGCGGATCTCGGACTCGGCGACGAGCTGGTAGCGGATCCAGTCGTTGCCGTTGTCGCGGCGGCGCGCGGTCTCCCAGCCGTCGTCCATCTTGCGGGAGCGGCCCGGGTTGATGGTGTTGGTCGGCGGGGAGTAGAAGCGGTTGGAGGCGTCCTGGACGGAGCCGCCGTTCTCCAGGGCCACCACGTCGAAGGAGCCCAGCGCGTCGAGCCACTTCGGGTCGGGCAGGACCTCGCCGTAGACGCGCAGGCGGGCGATGCCGCCGTCGGGGTGCTGGTTGACGCGCAGGTGGGTGAAGCGCTGTTCGACGTCCACCTCGAAGCCGTTGGCCGCGTGGCCGCCGACCGGGGTGCGGGCGACGAGGGTCGTCCACTTCACGTCGTCGCCCTGGAGCTCCTCCGGGGTCGGCGCGAGGGCGCCCGCCCAGTTGGTGGCCTCGACGGAGACGGCCTGCGGCATGTTGCCGCGGAAGTGTGCGGTGTCGACGACGATGCCGCGGACGATGCCGGGGGCGCCCAGGCGTACGAGCGCCCAGTCGTGGTCCTCGGCGGTCGGCCAGGGCTGGGTGGCGCAGACGCCACGGCGGCGGCGGGTCTCCCAGCCGTCCATGACCTTGCCCTTGTGGCCGAAGTCCTCCGGGTCGAAGTGCGCGGCATCGGAGATCAGCAGGTTCTCGCGCTGGGCGAAGAACTCGTCGTTGGCGGCGATGACACCGGCACCCAGCTCACGGGCGGCGAGGTTCGCGTACTGGGTGAACGGGAAGTCCGCGGTGCGGTAGTCCGCGTACGGGTCGCCGCCTCCGTACGGGTTCGCGTTGCCGGTGAAGGATTCAATCGCCACTGGTCAGTTCTGCCTTTCGAGGAGGAGGCCCGTGGGCTCGGTCGGGGTGCCGTGGTCGGCGATCTGCGTACCGCGCAGCCAGGTGGACTTCACGACGCCGTGCAGGGTCTTGCCCGCGTACGCCGTGACCTGGTTGCGGTGGTGGAGCTCGGCCGGGTCCACAGTGAACGTTTCTTCAGGGGCCAGGACGGCGAAGTCGGCGTCGCGGCCGGCCTCGATGGCCCCCTTCTGGCTGAGGCCCGCGAGGTGGGCCGGGGCGGCGGACATCCAGCGGACGACGTCCTCCAGGGTCCGGCCGCGGCGGCGCGCCTCGGTCCAGATGGCGGGCAGGCCCAGCTGGAGGGAGGAGATGCCGCCCCACGCGGTGGAGAAGTCGCTGGTCTTCAGGTCCGCGGTGGAGGGCGAGTGGTCGGAGACGATGCAGTCGATCGTGCCGTCGGCGAGCGCGTCCCACAGGAGGTCCTGGTTGGCGGCCTCGCGGATGGGCGGACAGCACTTGAACTCGCTGGCCCCGTCCGGCACTTCCTCGGCCGTGAGGGTGAGGTAGTGCGGGCAGGACTCGACGGTGATGCGGACGCCCTCGGCCTTGGCGGCGGCGATCAGCGGCAGCGCGTCGGAGGAGGACAGGTGCAGGACGTGGACGCGGGCGTTCAGCCGCTTGGCCTGGGCGATCAGGTTGCCGATCGCGGTGTTCTCGGCGTCACGCGGCCGGGAGGCGAGGAAGTCGGCGTACTTGGGGCCGGGGACGACGGGAGCGGCGTCGAGGTGGTGCGGGTCCTCGGCGTGCACGATCAGCAGGCCGCCGAAGCCGGTGATCTCGGCGAGGGAGGTGGCCAGCTGCTCCTGGTCGAGCTCGGGGAACTCGTCGACGCCGGAGGGCGACAGGAAGCACTTGAAGCCGTAGACCCCGGCGTCGTGCAGCGGCGCCAAGTCCTTGACGTTGTCCGGCAGGGCGCCGCCCCAGAAGCCGACGTCCACGTGCGCCTTGGCGCGGGCGACCTCCTGCTTGACGCGCAGGTTGCCGGTCGTCGTGGTGGGCGGCAGGGAGTTCAGCGGCATGTCGAGGATCGTGGTGATGCCGCCGGCCGCCGCGGCGCGGGTGGCCGTCCAGAAGCCTTCCCACTCGGTGCGGCCCGGGTCGTTCACGTGGACGTGGGTGTCGACCAGGCCGGGGAGCAGGACGTCGTCACCGAAGTCCTCCAGCCGGGCTCCGGCCGGTACCTCGGCCTCGTACGCCAGCACGGCCGCGATCTTCCCGCCGGCGACGGCCACCGAGGCGGCACGCGTCCCCTCGGGGGTGATGACGCGCGTCGAGCGCAGTACCAGTTCCACAGCCACGTCGGCCACCGAACCTCCCCATCTACTTCCACAGAGCGAAATTCAACGTTCTGTTGACGGAGTCTTCCCGGCGATCGGTACCCAGTCAAGAGCGTCCGGACGGACCACTGACACACCAGGACCGCAATTGGATGTTTCCACAGGATGGAATTAAGATTTCGCTATACAGAATGTAGCTACCACCACCGGGATGTGGGCGGATAACTTCCGGAGGACGTCCGCCACCAGGACAAACCCTCTCTGACCGGCGGCGACGACCTCGACCCCAACACTGGGACCGACGCCGACCGCCGGGTAGGCTGCAGCCTTGCCTGCCAGCACCGAAAGGACCGCGCCGTGCCGACGTCCAGCGCCAGCACCACCGACGCTTCCTCGAAGACCCCCGCCGCCAGCGGTGGCGTCCAGTCTCTTGAGCGCGCCTTCGACCTGCTCGAACGCATGGCCGATGCCGGGGGCGAGGTCGGCCTCAGCGAGCTCTCCGCCGCCAGCGGTCTGCCTCTGCCCACCATCCACCGCCTGATGCGCACGCTGGTGGCGTGCGGCTACGTACGCCAGCAGCCCAATCGACGGTACTCCCTCGGCCCCCGTCTGATCCGCCTCGGCGAGTCCGCTTCGCGCCTCCTGGGTACCTGGGCCCGCCCCTACCTCGCCCGCCTGGTCGAGGAGACCGGGGAGACGGCGAACATGGCCCTCCTCGACGGCGACGAGATCGTCTACGTCGCCCAGGTGCCGTCCAAGCACTCCATGCGCATGTTCACCGAGGTCGGCCGCCGGGTCCTGCCGCACTCCACCGGCGTGGGCAAGGCGCTCCTCGCCCACACCCCGGCCGACGAGGTGCGGGCCCTGCTGGCCCGCACCGGGATGCCGGCGGCGACCGAGAAGACCATCACCACGCCCGAGGGCTTCCTCGACGCGCTGGAGCACGTCCGCAAGGTGGGCTACGCGGTCGACGACAACGAGCAGGAGATAGGAGTCCGCTGCCTCGCCGTGTCGGTGCCGAACTCGCCGACCGCCGCCGCGATCTCCATCTCCGGTCCGGCGGGCCGGGTCACGGAGGCCGTGGCCGAGTCCTTCGTGCCGATCCTGCAGGGCGTGGCCGCCGAGCTCTCGGTGGCCCTGGCCAACCAGAGCCCCGCGTAGGTTCACGCAGTCGTACGAAGGCCCCGGCCGCCCCTCGCTTCGAAGGGGCCGCCGGGGCCTTCACGTACAACCTTCACGTACAACCGTCACGTACGCCTTCCGTACGCGCCTTCCGTACGCCGCTCAGGGCGCAGGCACCGGCGCCGGGCTCAGCGTCAGGCTGCCGTCCGTCATCGTCGCCGTACGGTCCATCCGCTCCAGGTGGGCGTGGTCGTGCGTGACCAGCACCGTGGCCGTGGAGCGCTCCCGGGTCAGGGTGACCAGCAGGTCGAGCACGGCCGCACCCCGCTCGTGGTCGAGCGCGCTGGTCGGCTCGTCGACCAGCAGCACGGCGGGCTCGTTCATCAGGGCGCGGGCGATGTTGATCCGCTGCCGCTGGCCGCCGGAGAGCTGGTGGGGGCGCTTGTCGGCCTTGTCGGCCAGGCCCACCGCGTCCAGCAGTTCCAGCGCCCGCCGGCGCAGCGCGCGCGAGGGGCGGCCGGAGAGGTGTGCCATGACCTGGAGCTGGTCGGCGGCGGTCAGCGAGGCCAGCAGGTTCGGCTGCTGGAAGACGATGCCGATCTTCTCCCGGCGCAGGGCCGACTTCTCGGCGGGGCCGAGCTGCGTGGTGTCCTGGCCCGCGACGACGACCCGGCCGGAATCCGGCGTGACGAGGGTGGCGGCGACCGCGAGCAGGCTGGACTTGCCGGAGCCGGAGGGGCCGATGACGGCCGTCAGCGTGCCGGCGGGCACCTCCAGGCCGACCGCGTCGAGGGCGGTGAGCCGGCTCTCGCCGTCGGGGTAGGTCAGCGTGACGTCGTGGACGAGGAGGGTCATCGGGCGCTCCCGAGGGCGGTCAGCGGGTCGACGGCGGTGATCCGCCGGACGGACAGGGCAGCGCCCAGCGCGCCGAGCAGGATCATGATCGCGGCGGGGACGAGCACGGTGGCGGCGTCCAGGACGAAGGGCACGGGGCCGCCGCTGATCAGCGCGCCGAATCCGGCCGCGAGCGCGGTGCCCAGCCCGGTACCGATGGCGAGCATCACGACGGCCTGGCCGAGGGCGTCCTTCAGGAGGTACGGGGTGGAGGCGCCCAGTGCCTTCAGGACGGCGATGTCCCCGCTGCGCTGGATCGTCCACACCGTGAAGAAGGCGCCTATCACCAGGGCGGAGATGGCGAACAGGAAGCCGCGCATCAGCTGCAGCGAGCCGTTCTCGGCCTGGTAGGAGCCTATGGCGCCCAGGGCCTCGTCCACGGTCTGCGCCTTGGTCCCGGCAGCCTCGTCGGCCGCGCCGAGGTCCACGCCGCGACCGGAGACGGCGACGACGGTGGCGAGGGTGTCGATGGAGGTGCCGGGGTTGCCGACGCGCTGCCAGTCGTTGAGGTCCATCCAGACGACCGGGGTGTGGCTGTAGGCGGCGGTCCCGGACACCCCCGCCACGGTCATCTCCAGCGGGCCGATCTTGAGTTCGGCGCCGGCGGTCAGGCCGCCCAGCTCCTTCGCGGCCTTCTCGGTGAGGACCACCTGGCCCTGGGTGAGGCCGGCGTCGCGCGGTGGGAGCCCCCCGGCGGAGTCCACCCCGAAGACCGAGACCGCGGCGGTGCGCTCACCCGAGACGGCGTTCGTGGTGCGGATGCCGAGCGGCTCCGCCGCCTTCACCCCGGGCTGCCCGCGCCAGGCCAGCCAGGCGGACTCGGGCACCTGGGAGCTGGTGAAGGACACCTTCTGGTCCCCGGGGGGCGCGGCGAATGCCAGGTGCGTGGCGGGCAGACCGGTGATGGCCGAGATGTTCTCCCGGGCCAGGCCGGAGGTGAGCCCGGACAGCAGGCCCACCAGCAGCGTGATGAGCAGCACGACCGAGCCCATGAGGGCGAATCGGCCCTTGGCGAACCGTAGATCTCTCCATGCGACGAACATGTTCCCCACCTTGGTCTTCCGCGTGGACACAAGGCATCGCGCCACAGTAGTGATCCTCGTATCGAAGGGTGCGCCCGGACATCGAACTTTCGGTTGACCGGGTCCGGTCCGCCCCCACTTACGCTGGTCCGGACATGACTGCTCCCGTTTCCTCCGCTCTCCCCGCTCGCCCCGCGCTCTCCGCCACGCGTGCCCTGACGCCCGTGTCGAAGGTGCTGCGGCTGTGCCTGCACGCGCTCCTCTTCGGTCTGCTCGCGCTCGCCGCCGGGCGGGCCGTCGCCGACTCCGCGCCCCGGGCCGGCTGGGTGATCGCCGCCTGCGCGGTGCTCGCCGCCGTCTACGCGGGCGGCGTACGGGCCCCCGCGGTGCACAGTTCGCCGCGCGCCGGGGCGCTGTGGCTGGCCGGGCTCGGCGCGGCCTGGGCGGGGCTGCTCGTGGTCTGCCCCGACGGGCTGTGGATCGCCTTCCCGCTGTACTTCCTGGAGCTGCACCTGCTGCGGCTGCGGTGGGGGGTCACGGCCGTCGCGGTGACCGCGTGCGCGGCCATCGCCGGATTCCTCGCGCACAGCAGCTCGGTGACTCCCGGGGCCTTCCTCGGGCCGTTGCTGGGCGGGGCGGTGGCGGTGGCGACCGTACTGGGCTACCAGGCGCTGTACCGCGAGAGCGAGCGCCGCCGGGAGCTGATCGAGGAGCTGATCACCACCCGGGCCGAGCTGGCCGCGGCCGAGCGGGGTGCGGGGATCCTGGCCGAGCGGGAGCGCCTCGCCCGGGAGATCCACGACACCCTCGCCCAGGGGCTGTCCTCCATCCAGCTGCTGCTGCGGGCGGCCGAGCGGGCGCTGCCGACCGGGGCTCCGGCGCTGGAGCACATCGCCCGGGCGCGCGAGGCGGCGCAGGAGAACCTCGCCGAGGCGCGTCGTTTCGTACGGGCCCTGACCCCGCCGGACCTGGAGCGCGGGTCGCTCGCGGCCGCTCTGGAACGGCTGTGCGCGGGGGTCCCGGGGCCGCGCGTGCGGTTCTCGCTGAGCGGCAGCCCGCGGGTGCTGCCCACGCCGTACGAAGTGGCCCTGCTGCGGATCGCCCAGTCGGCACTGGCCAATGTGGTGCGGCACGCGCGGGCCGGACGCGCCGAGATCACCCTGACGTTCATGGACGCCTCGGTCACCCTGGACATCGTCGACGACGGGCACGGCTTCGACCCGTCCTCGGTCGCCTCCGGCGCGGGCGACGGCGGCTTCGGGCTGCCCGCGATGCGCTCGCGCGCCGAGACCCTGGGCGGGCTGTTCACCGTGGAGTCCGACCCGGGCCAGGGCACCGCCGTGGCCGTCACCCTGCCGCTGCCCCTCGAGAACCTCGAACACGTCGAGGAAGCAGCACATGCGGAACATCCGGACGCCGTGGAGGCCCTGTGACCATCCGTCTCCTGCTCGCCGACGACCACCCGGTGGTCCGGGCCGGGCTGCGCGCGGTGCTGGACACCGAACCGGACTTCACGGTGGTGGCCGAGGCGGCGACCGCCGAGCGGGCGGTGGTGCTGGCCGCCGGTGAACCGGTGGACGTGGTGCTGATGGACCTCCAGTTCGGTCCCGGTCCCGGTATGCACGGCTCCGAGGCGACGGCCCTGATCACCGCCCGCCCGGGCTCCCCCCGGGTGCTGGTGCTGACCACCTACGACACGGACGCGGACATCCTGGCGGCGGTGGAGGCGGGCGCCTCCGGCTATCTGCTCAAGGACGCCCCGCCGGAGGAACTGGCGGCGGCCGTACGGACGGCCGCGGCGGGCCAGTCGGCGCTGGCCCCGGCGGTGGCGCTGCGCCTGATGGACCGGATGCGGACCCCCGCGGAGGCGCTGACGAAGCGGGAGCTGGAGGTGCTGCAGCTGGTCGCGGACGGCCTGTCGAACCAGCAGATCTCCAAGAAGCTCTTCCTCAGCCAGGCCACCGTCAAGTCCCACCTGGTGCACGTCTACGCCAAGCTCGGCGTCGACTCCCGCACCGCGGCGGTCGCGGCGGCCGCCACCCGCCGGCTGATCCGCACCCCGTAGGGGGCTGGCTCCGCGGCGCGGGTCAGGCAAGATCCGAAAGAGCCGGCCTAGGCCACCCAGTGCGGCCGTTCCACCGCCGACGGCAGCGGGACCCCGTCGTGGAAGGCGCTCGCGAGGCGGCGGACGCCTTCGTCGAGGCGGTCGGCGGGGAGCGTGTACGGGATCCGGAGCCGGTGCTCGAAGGTGCCCGGGTCCACCCCGAAGCGCGCGCCGCGGCCGATGTGCACCCCGGCCGCGGCGGCCCGCTCGGCCAGGGCGGAGCTGACCGGCTCGCCCAGGTCGACCCAGAGCGAGAGTCCGCCCGGCGGGACCTGCCAGGACCATTCCGGGGTGTGCCGCTGGAGCGCCTGCACCAGGGCCTCGCGCCGGATCCGCAACTGCGCCAGCCGTGCGGGCAGTTCGCGTTCCATACCGTCCAGCAGCGGGAGCGCGACCAGCTGGTCGAGCACCGAGCCGGTCATGTCGGCGGAGACGCGTACGGCCGTCAGCTCGGTGATCATCTTCGCGGTGGCCCGGATCCACCCCACGCGCAGCCCGCCCCAGTGCGTCTTGCTCAGCGAGCCGATGGTGATCACGTGGTCCGCGCCCCCGCGCGGGGCGAGGGAGGCCAGCGGCGCGGGCGCGGGCACGTCCAGTGCGATGTCGGCGATCGTCTCGTCGACGACCAGCCAGGTCCCGGTGGCACGGGTCGCCGCGAGCAGCCGCAGCCGCTGCTCCGGCGGCATCAGCGCGCCCGTCGGGTTGTGGAAGTCGGGGATCACGTACGCCAGCCTGGGCACGGTCTGGCGCAGCGTGGACTCGGCTATCTCCAGGTCCCATCCCGCGTCGGAGACGGCGATGGATCCGGTGCGCAGCCGCGCGTGGCGCAGGGCGTCGAGGGCGTTGGCGTAGGTCGGGTTCTCGGTGACGACCCGGTCCCCGGGCCCGCAGAGCAGGCTGACGACCAGAGAGAAGGCCTGCTGGGCCCCGGCCGTGACCAGGATCTGCTCGGGGCGCGTGGGGAGCCCGCGCCGGGTGAACCGGTCGGCGACGGCGCTGCGCAGGTCGGGCAGGCCGAACGGGTGGTAGCCGGGGCCGCGGGCGAGCTGGGGCAGCCGGGGCGCCGCCCGGGCGAAGGCGTCGGCGAGGCTGCCCTCCGGTGCGCCCATGGCGGCGATGGCGAGGTCGACACCGGGATCGCCGTCGGCGCTGTAGCCGCCGGCGCCGAGGAGGGCGTGGGCTCCGACCGGGCGGTGGCCTTCGGGGAGCTCGGTCCAGGTGCCGGAGCCGCGCCGGCTGCGGACGTAGCCGCTCTCGCGCAGCAGGTCGTAGGCGCCGGTGACGGTGGCCCGGCTGGCACCGACCGCCTCGGCGAGTTCGCGTTCGGCGGGCAGCCGGACGTGCAGGGCGATGCGTCCGTCGAGGATCAGCGTGCGGACGGCGTCGGCGAGCGCCCGGTAGCCGGGGCGGGCCAGGACGCCGGCGGGCAGCAGGGCCGCGAGCTGACGGCTGCCGATGGTTCTGTCCGCTGTCCGGACCACTCGCCCGATTGCCATGCCAACCTCCCCTGATTGGCTCTGACGGCCAGGCCAATCGAGGACCAGACTCGCCGTATTGGCCCTCGATTGGCAAGGAGATCCCGAGATGCTGACCGACCGTGACGAACGTGCCCTGCTGGCCGCCGCCGAGAACCGGATCGCCCGTCCGCTGCGGATCGGGGCCGCACTGGCCTCCGTACGGCGCGCGCTGGCACGGCGGTCGCACGCGCGCACGCAGCAGCGAGAATCGGTGGCATGTCATCCCACGCGCACTCCGATCCACCCCTGATCGCGGGACTGCTGCTGGCCGCCGGTGGCGGCCGGCGGCTCGGCGGACGCCCCAAGGCCCTGCTCCCCTACCGTGGCCGCCCGCTGGTCGAGAACGCCGTACGGGTCCTGCGCGAGGCGGGCTGCGGCCCGGTGCACGTGGTGCTCGGCGCCTCGGCGGCCGAGGTCCGCGAGCGCGCGGACCTGGCGGGCTGCGCGGTCGTGGACAACCCGGACTGGGCGCAGGGGATGGGCTCCTCGCTGCGGGTCGGCCTCACCTCGCTCACAGGTACGGGCGCCCGCGCGGCCCTGGTCTCGCTGGTGGACCAGCCGGGCATCGGCCCGGCGGCGGTGGCCCGGGTGCTGGCGGCGTACCGCTCCCCCACGAGCCTGGTGGCGGCGGCGTACGGCGGGGAGCGCGGCCACCCGGTGCTGTTCGGCGCGGACCGCTGGGCCGACATCGCCGCGACGGCGACCGGCGACAAGGGCGCGCGGGTGCATCTTGCGCGACATGCCGAAGAGCTCATGCTGGTGGAGTGCTCGGACATCGCGGAGGCCTTCGACATCGACACGCCGCCCGACCTGGCACGACTCGCCTGAGCACGGTGTGACGGCGATGGCACTGAGGGCCACCGGGAAGCGGAATCTGTCGACTCAGAGAATCTCGACATCAACAAACCATTGAACTTCCACCATGAGGAAATTACTATCCACTGGTCAGAAGCGCCCTGAACCCCCAGACGGCGCCCGCGACCGTATTCCGGAACTCTCCACACCCGACGGCACTGCGTGCCGTCTCGCGCGAGCATTCCCCCGCGGCCGCCAGGCACCGCCGCTGAAGGAGTGACAGATATGTCCGCACCAGCGCCGTCCCCGCTGGCCATCGTCGACGCCGAGCCCCTGCCCCGGCAGGACGAAGTCCTCACCGAAGCGGCCCTCGCCTTCGTGGCCGAGCTCCACCGGCGGTTCGCCCCCCGCCGCGCCGAGCTCCTCGCCCGCCGCGCCGAGCGCCGTGCCGAGATCGCCCGGACCTCCACCCTCGACTTCCTCCCGGACACCGCACAGGTCCGCGAGGGCGACTGGAAGGTGGCGCCGGCCCCGGCCGCGCTGAACGACCGTCGTGTGGAGATCACCGGTCCGACGGACCGCAAGATGACCATCAACGCCCTGAACTCGGGCGCCAAGGTCTGGCTCGCCGACTTCGAGGACGCCTCTGCTCCCACCTGGGAGAACGTCGTCCTCGGCCAGCTCAACCTCATCGACGCCTACGAGCGTCGCATCGACTTCACCGACCCGCGCACCGGCAAGGCGTACGCGCTGAAGCCCGCCGACCAGCTCGCCACCGTCGTGATGCGGCCGCGCGGCTGGCACCTGGAGGAGCGTCACCTGCGCTTCGAGGGCGGCCCGGCGGCCGGCTCGCTCGTGGACTTCGGCCTGTACTTCTTCCACAACGCCAAGCGCCTGATCGACCTCGGCAAGGGCCCGTACTTCTACCTGCCGAAGACGGAGTCGCACCTGGAGGCCCGCCTCTGGAACGAGATCTTCGTCTTCGCCCAGGACTACGTCGGCATCCCCCAGGGCACCGTCCGCGCGACCGTCCTCATCGAGACGATCACCGCCGCGTACGAGATGGAGGAGATCCTCTACGAGCTGCGCGACCACGCGGCCGGACTGAACGCGGGCCGCTGGGACTACCTCTTCTCCATCGTCAAGAACTTCCGTGACGGCGGCGAGAAGTTCGTCCTGCCGGACCGCAACGCGGTGACGATGACCGCCCCGTTCATGCGGGCGTACACCGAACTGCTGGTCCGCACCTGCCACAAGCGCGGCGCGCACGCCATCGGCGGCATGGCGGCCTTCATCCCGTCCCGCAAGGACGCCGAGGTCAACAAGGTCGCCTTCGAGAAGGTCAAGGCCGACAAGGACCGCGAGGCGGGCGACGGCTTCGACGGCTCCTGGGTCGCCCACCCCGACCTGGTCCCGATCGCGATGGCCTCCTTCGACGCGGTGCTCGGCGAGAAGCCGAACCAGAAGGACCGGCTGCGCGAGGACGTCTCGGTGGCCCCGGGCGAGCTCATCGCGATCGACTCCCTGGACGCGCGGCCCACGTACGAGGGCCTGCGCAACGCGGTCCAGGTCGGCATCCGCTACATCGAGGCGTGGCTGCGCGGCCTCGGCGCCGTCGGCATCTTCGGCCTGATGGAGGACGCGGCCACCGCCGAGATCTCGCGCTCGCAGATCTGGCAGTGGATCAACGCGGGCGTCGTGTTCGAGAACGGCGAGACGGCCACGGCCGAACTGACCCGCAAGATCGCGGCCGAGGAACTGACCGCCATCCGCGCCGAGGTCGGCGAGGAGGCCTTCACGTCCGGCAAGTGGAAGCAGGCTCACGACCTCCTCCTCCAGGTCGCGCTGGACGCGGACTACGCGGACTTCCTGACCCTCCCCGCCTACGACCAGCTGGTCGGCTGATACCCGGATTCGGCTGAAACGCACAGCGGCCGAAGCCTGCCGGCTCCGCCCCCGTCGCCTCACGGCACGGGGGCGGAGCCGTTTGCGTTCCACAACAGGAAGAACCAACTCCCGAACGATCGGTCGGTCGTTACCCGTTCGTAACCTGACTGTACCTAGCGGTAACAAGTGGCCCCGTGTCACCTTTCCGATGCCACCGGCCGGCGGTACCCCCACTTCCCAGCCACGCGACACAGTCGTCGCCGACTTCGGCGTGGCCGAACGCAGGAGTTCCGCAGTGATCGGATTCCGCAACGTCAACAAGGACCGGGACCGCAGTCGGATGCGACGGCTGGCCGGGGCCGGAATGGCCGTACCGCTCGCCGCCGCACTGCTGGCCGGCGGAGCGGGAACCTCCGCCGCCAGCCCGGGAACGGGACCCACCGCCGTGGTGTCCATGGGCGACAGCTACATCTCCGGCGAGGCCGGGCGCTGGAAGGGCAACAGCCTGACCGACAGCGGCAGCCGGAACGGGACCGACCGGGGCTGGGTCAGCGGCAGCACCTACGACCCCGCCAAGGTCTACGGGACCACCGCCGGCGGATGCCACCGCTCCGACTCCGCCGAGGTGCGCAGCGCCGGGGCGATCGCCGACGTCGCCGTGAACCTCGCCTGTTCCGGGGCGGTTTCGGACAACGTGTTCCGCGCCTCCAACGGCGGCCTCTCCTACAAGGGCGAGGCCCCGCAGGCCGATCAGCTCGCCGCGGTGGCCGCGAGCCACAACGTCAAGGTCATCGCCCTGTCCATCGGCGGGAACGACCTCGGCTTCGCCGACATCATCAAGGACTGCGCGCTCGACTTCGTCATCTGGAACTCGTACTGCTACGACGACCAGCAGTACGGCGTCGACCAGAAGATCGACGCGGTCATGGGCAAGGTCGGCAAGTCCGTGGACGAGATCCGGGCCGTGATGCGCGCGGCCGGGTACGACGACTCCTCGTACCGGATCGTGCTGCAGTCCTACCCGTCGCCGATCCCACGCGGCGCGGAGAACCGGTACACGCAGAGCGACTGGAGCCGGCTCAACACCGGCGGCTGTCCCTTCTGGAACCGGGACTCCGACTGGGCGCGGGACTCGCTCGTGCCGCAGATAGCGAACCGGATCAAGGGCGTCGCGGCGGCCAAGGGCGTGCAGTTCCTGGACCTGCGGGACATGATGCAGGGCCGCGAGGTGTGTGCGAAGGCGAGCAAGCAGGTGAGCTCCACCGTGCCGGCCTCGGCGAAGACGAGCGAGTGGGCGCGCTGGATCGACAACAACGAGTCGCAGGGGCTGATCCAGGAGTCCATGCACCCGAACCACTTCGGCCAGCTGGCCGCGGGGCGCTGCCTGGCCCTGGTGGTGGCCCAGCCCGCGAGCTCCGGCTTCAGCTGCAAGAACACCGCGGGCGGGGACCAGACGGGCATGTTCCTGACCCCGGCCTCCTGAGGGGTCCCGGCGTCGGGGCTGCACCGGGCGACAGGGCCCGGTGCAGCCGCGTGGGGCCCGTTCGGGTCAGTGGGACTGCGCGAACGGCCCTTCGGCGCGAGTACTGGGGGGGGTGACGGACCGGGCGACGGACCGCGGGCCCGACGCGGCGCGGCGTGTCCGGAGGGAGCGTGATCGGCGTGGCCCGGAACCGCCGCCTGATCCTGAGCACGCCGTCCGAGGTCTGGCGCCTGCTCAGCGTGATCGGCGGGGCCCGGAACCGCCGCCTGATCCTGAGCACGCCGTCCGAGGTCTGGCGCCTGCTGTCCGACGGCCACCGCTACGGCGAGTGGGGCTCGCCCGGATCGCGGTACGCGAGCACGCCGGCGCGCAGGTCACCGGTCGGGGGCGGTGAGCACCGACAGGATGTTGCCCGCCGGGTCCTTGAACCAGGCGATCGTGGGCATGCCGTCCTCGCCGTGCACGATGCCCTTGGCGTCCGCCTCGAAGCCCTCGTAGCGCTCGAACGCGACTCCGCGTGCGGTGAGCTCGTCCACGGCACGTTCGACGTCGTCCACGGGGAAGTTCAGGATCGTGTAGGCCGCGGGCCGGTGGTCTTCCTTCGGGTAGACCATGACCGCGGTGCCGCCCGCGAGGTCGAGGCGGAGCAGACCCATCTCCTGATCCTCGGAGATGCTCAGGCCGAGGGTCGTGCCGTAGAACTCCTTGGCCTTCTCCAGGTCGTCGACCGCGAATCCGCTGAATGCCCTGCTGTTTTCGAACATGGCTGTTCCTTCGGTCCGGGGAGCCCCGCTTCCCATGGTCCCTCCGGGACGGCCGGGCGGCGATTCCGGGCGCCGGCGCCCTGCGGAAATCGGGGTGATCGGCGCGAGGGGGGCTGGCATGCTCGGGCGCATGGCAGCCCGTGACACACGTCCCAACCTCTACATCTCCGTCGACATCGAGGCCGACGGACCCATTCCCGGACCCTATTCGATGATCAGCTTCGGGGCCTCGGTCGCCGGCCGCCAGGACGGCGCTTCGTATACGGCAGCCGATCCGGAACAGCTCACCTTCTACCGGGAGTTGCGGCCCATCAGCGAGGAGTTCGTGCCCGAGGCGCTGGCCGTCAGCGGGCTGGACCGCGAGCGACTGCTGCGGGAGGGCGCCGATCCGGCGGTGGCCATGGCCGAATTCCGCGCCTGGGTGCGGGAGGTCTCCGCGGGGGCGCAGCCGGTGATGTGCGGCTACCCGGCCTCCTTCGACTGGACCTTCCTGTACTGGTACCTGATCCGGTTCGGCGGGGACAGTCCCTTCGGCCACTCCGGCTGCCTGGACATGAAGACCCTCTACGCCGCGAAGGCGCGGGTGCCGCTGCGGGCCGCGGTGAAGGGCCGGATGCCGCGCGAGCTGCTGTCGCGGCGCCGCCACACGCACCACGCCCTGGACGACGCCATCGAACAGGCCGAGCTGATGAGCAACCTGATGCTGTGGACCCCTCCCCCGGTGCCCGCCCCGGCCGCCGGCCGGTCCCCGCGCATCACTCACCTCTCGTGGGGCCGGATCGAGGCCGAAGGGCTCGCCCCCGGCAAGGACTTCAAGCTCCACCCGGGCGGTGGCCGTCCCTGGGACTGGTCCGAGCACGGTACGCGGCACGATCCCGGCATCCACCCCGAGGAGGTGCGCGAGCTCCTCGACGCCGGGGTGACGGCGGTCGTGCTGAGCCAGGGCATGGAGGGGCGCCTCGGGGTCGTGCCGGAGACGCTGGAGGTGCTCCGGGCGGCCGGGGTCGAGGTGCGCGTGGCGCGGACGGCCGAGGCCGTGGAGATCTACAACCGGCTGGCGCGGGACGGACGGGTCGGCGGCCTCTTCCACTCGACCTGCTGAGCCCGGCACGGCGACGGGCCCGGACACGGACACGGACACGGCGGCGCGCACGCCACACCCGCAGTGGGTGGCGTACGCGCCGCCGCTGTGCGCGCCCGGTGGCGGGGGCCGGGTGTCAGTGCACCGGTACCGGGTCCGGCGCGGCCCCCGAGGCCGCGCCCTTCCTGGCACCGAGGTGGTTGAAGGCCAGGTTCAGCAGGATGGCCACCACGCACCCGGTGCTGATGCCGGAGTCGAGGACGACCAGCAGGTCCTTCGGGAAGGCGTGGTAGAACTCCGGCGCGGCGATCGGAATCAGGCCGATGCCCACGGAGGCGGCGACGATCAGGGCGTTCTCGCCCTTCTCCATGGCCGCTCCGGCCAGGGTCTGGATGCCGCTGGCCGCGACCGAGCCGAAGAGGACGATGCCGGCGCCGCCGAGGACCGGCAGCGGGACCACGCCGATGACGGAGGCCGCCATCGGGCACAGGCCGAGCAGGATGAGGATCCCGCCGCCCGCGGCGACGACGAAGCGGCTGCGCACCTTGGTCATGGCGACCAGCCCGATGTTCTGGGCGAAGGCGCTGCACATGAACCCGTTGAACAGCGGGCTGATCGCACTGCCGAGGGTGTCGGCGCGCAGGCCGCCCTCGATGGTCTTCGCGTCCGCCGGACGGCCGACGATCTTGCCCAGCGCCAGGATGTCGGCGGTGGACTCGGTCATGCAGACCAGCATGACGATGCACATCGAGATGATGGCCGCGACCTGGAACTGCGGGGCGCCGAAGTGGAAGGGGGTCGGGAAGCCGACCACCGAGGCGTTCTTGACCGCGTCGAAACTGGTCATGCCGAGCGGGAGGGCGATGAGGGTGCCGGCGACCAGGCCGAGGAGGATGGATATCTGCTGGAGGAAGCCGCGCAGGAACTTGCGCATCAGCAGGACGATCACCAGGGTGACGGCGGCCATGCCGATGTTCCGCAGGGAGCCGTAGTCGGTGGCGGTGCGGTTCCCGCCCTGTGACCAGTTGAAGGCGACGGGCAGGAGCGAGATGCCGATGAGGGTGATGACCGTACCCGTCACGACCGGCGGGAAGAAGCGGACGAGCTTGCCGAAGTAGGGGGCGGCGAAGAAGCCGACGGCCCCGGCGACGATGATCGCGCCGAAGATGATGGGAAGGGCGTTCTCCCCCTCTCCCTTGCCGATCGCGATCATCGGCGTCACACCGGCGAAGGAAACGCCGTTGACGAAGGGGAGTTTGGCGCCGATCTTCCAGAACCCGAGGGTCTGGAGGAGGGTGGCGAGGCCTGCGGTGAAGAGCGAGGCGCCCATCAGGAAGGCGGTCTCGGTGGCGGAGAGCCCCACGGCCGGGCCGACGATCATGGGCGGGGCCACGACACCCGCGTACATGGCGGCCACGTGCTGCAGGCCGCTCGTGAACATTTTCAGCGGAGGCAGGGTCTCATCGACCGGATGCTTCCCCTCCGGTACTGCGACTGCATCTGCATCTTTGCGAAACCTGGGCGCCTGGGCCACGGCTTCCTCCGTTCGGTTGAACACGCCGGCGGGGCATGGTGTCTTGGAGGTGGTGCGAAAGCGGTGCGAGTCGAGCCTGTATGCGGTTGTGGGTGGTGCGAATACTTGTCCCAAGGGGTGCGGAAACGAGTCGCCCGATCATCGGTTCCGCGCTGCGGTCCAGCTCAGGGCCCCGGCCCGAGCGGGCCGGACCGGTTCGTGAGCTGGAGGTGCCGCGGCAGGGGCGCGTCCTGCGCGCCGCGGGGCTGGTCGTACGAGTCACCGCCCCGGGGCGCCTTCGGATTCCCTCAGGCGCTACCCGGGAACGGCTGCCCACGGACCCCGCTCGGGTCCGCGGCTGCCGGCCGGGGGCCGTCCCCCCCGGCCGGACTCCGTGGGATCAGGCCTGCGCGGAGATCCGCGCGAGGCGCTGGGCCTCTTCCCGCGTGGACACCGCGATGGCGTCCTCGTCGGCGAAGAGGAGACGGTTGTTCTCGACGATCTGCTTGCCATTGACGAACGACGCGGTGACAGGGGCCGCCGCACCGAAGACCAGCGCGGTGACCGGGTCGGCGATCGAGGAGTGCAGGAAGGTGCTGAGGTTCCAGAGCACCAGGTCGGCGCACTTGCCGGCCTCCAGCGAACCGATGTTGTCGGCACGGCCGAGGACCTGGGCGCCACCGTAGGTACCGAGGCGCAGGGCTTGGCGCGCGTTCAGGGCGCGCTCGCGGTGGACCGGGTTCAGGCGGTTGATCAGCAGCGCGTTGCGCAGCTCGGTGTGCAGCTCACCGGACTCGTTGGAGGCGGTGCCGTCCACGCCGAGGCCGACCGGGACACCGGCGGCGAGCATGTCCGGGACGCGGGCGATGCCGGCGGCCAGACGGGCGTTGGAGGACGGGCAGTGCGCGACACCGGTCTTGGTACGGGCGAACGCGGCGATGTCGGAGTCGTTCATGTGGACGCTGTGCGCCATCCACACGTCCTCGCCGAGCCAGCCGGTCGACTCGAAGTAGTCGGTCGGGCCCATGCCGAAGAGCTCGTGGCAGAACTTCTCCTCCTCGACGGTCTCGCTGCCGTGCGTGTGCATGCGCACACCGAGGCGGCGGGCCAGCTCGGCGCCCTGCTTCAGCAGCTCGGTGGAGACCGAGAAGGGGGAGCACGGAGCGACGGCGACCTGGGTCATCGAGTCGAAGGAGGCGTCGTGGAACTTCTTGACGGTCGCCTCGGTGTCGGCGAGCGCGCCTTCGAGGGTCTCGACGGCGTGGTCCGGCGGCAGGCCGCCGTCCTTCTCGCTGCGGTCCATCGAGCCGCGGGCGAGGGTGAAGCGGACACCCATCTCGGACGCGGCGCGGATGATCGAGCCGGACAGGTCGCCGGAGCCCTTGGGGAAGACGTAGTGGTGGTCCATCGCGGTGGTCACACCGCCCTTGGCCATCGCGGCGAGGGAGCCCTGCGCGGCCGTGTACGTCATCTGCTCGTCGATGCGCGCCCACGTCGGGTACAGCGCGACCAGCCAGTTGAAGAGGTTGTGGTCGGTGGCCAGACCACGCGTGATCCACTGGTAGAAGTGGTGGTGGGTGTTGACCAGACCGGGGGTCACGAGGTGCCCGGTGCCGTCGATGCGGCGGACCACGTTGTCGAGGTTCTCGGGGGCCTTGCCCGCTCCGATGGACTCGATCCGGTTGCCGGCGATGACGATGTGACCCGAGGCGTACTCGGTGTCGTTCGCGTCGACGGTCGCGATCGCACAGTTCTCGATGACGATGCGCAGGGCGGCGCTGTCATGGGCTGCCGATGCTGCCATGGGACTTCCTCGTGCTTTCAGTGGCGGTGCGGGCACGGCAAGGCCCAGGAGATTTGAGTGCCGGAGCCGGGGGCCTTGACAGCTGACAGTACTGCCGCCCCGTGTGATACGTCCGGGTGCCGATTCAGGAAGCTTGGGGGTGTCGCGCGGTCCCGGGGCCACTGCGGAGCCCCGGGACGCGCGTGCCGCGTCAGAGGTTGGTCATGTCCACGGGGATACGGGCGTCGACGCCGTCCCGGAGAACGGTGGCCTCGATCAGACCGTACGGACGGTCCGCGGCGAAGTACACCTCGTTGTCGTTCTTGAGGCCGAAGGGCTCCAGGTCGACGAGGAAGTGGTGCTTGTTCGGGAGCGAGAAGCGGACCTCGTCGATCTCCGAACGGTGGTTGATGATGCGCGAACCCATCTGGTAGAGGGTCTGCTGCAGCGACAGGGAGTAGGTCTCCGCGAAGGCCTGCAGCATGTGCTTGCGGACCTCGGCGTAGGACTTCTCCCAGTTGGGCATCCGCTGCTCGTCGTCCGACCAGTTGAAGCGCCAGCGAGCCGACACCTGGGTGGCCAGGATGCGGTCGTAGGCCTCCTTCAGCGTCGTGTACTTGTCCTTCACGTAACCCCAGAACTCGGAGTTCGTGGAGTTCATGACGACGAGGTCCTTGAGGCCGGAGATGACCTCCCAGTTCGTACCGTCGTACGTGATCTGGGTGACGCGGGTCTCCATGCCCTGGCGGACGAAGGAGTGGTTCACCTCGTCGGAGCCGATGAACTTGGAGTTGGCGTCCGAGGTGGCGATCCGGTCCCAGGCGTACTCCTCGATCCGGATGCGCGCGCGCTTGATCGGCTCCTGGCTGGTGACGAACCAGCGCGCCAGGTGGATGCCGAACTGCTCGGCGGACTCGATGCCGTACTCCTTGGCGAACGCGTACACCGTGTTCTTGGTGGTGTCCGTCGGAAGGCAGTTGGCGTTCGAGCCGGAGTAGTGGACGTCGTCCATGTCGCCGGAGAGGGCGACCGAGACGTTCAGGTCCTTGATGTGGTGCGTGTCGCCGTCCCGCGTGATCTTGACGACGCGGTTCTCTGCTTTGCCGTACTGGTTCTGGCCCAGAATCGTGGCCATGCTAGCTCCCTCGGTAAACGGAGTAGCCGAACGGGTTGAGCAGCAGCGGTACGTGGTAATGCTCGCCCGGGTTCACCGCAAAGGTGATGGTGACCTCGGGGAAGAACGCACCGCTGTCCCTTACGCGGGGGGCGTCCTGCTGCGCCTCGGCTTGCTTCTTCTCGAAGTACGTCTCGGTCTCGAAGTCGAGACGCACGTGTGTGGTGCCCTCCGGCAGCGCCGGCAGGTCCTTGCAGCGCCCGTCCGCATCGGTGGCGGAGCCGCCCAGGGCCGCCCACTCACCGTGGAGACCCGTACGGGCCGACAAGGAGATGGCGACGCCCTCGGCGGGCTTGCCGATGCTGGTGTCCAGGATGTGCGTGGACACCGACGCAGTGGTCTCGATGCTCATGGTCACGCTCCTTCTGCTTCTGCTTCTGCAAGTTCGACGAGACGGGTGAGGCGGATCTTGTTGATCTTGACGAGCTCGCCGCGGGCGATCTCCCGCTCCTGCTCCGGCGAGTTGTCGATCCGGACCTTGACCGCGTCACGCATGAACTCACCGGTCGCACCGGTGGCGCAGATGAGGAAGACGTGGCCGAACTTGTCCTGGTAGGCCAGGTTCAGTTCGAGGAGCTCCTTCTTGAGCTCCTCCGAGGCACCGGCCATGCCACGCTGCTCGCGGGCGGAGGTCGGGTCTCCCGGCTTCGGCCGGCCGATCGGCGCGTGGCCTCCCATCGCTTCGCCCAGGTCGTCCGCGGTGAGCTCCGCCATGGCGGCTTCGTTCGCGGCGAACAGGGACTCTGCGGTGGCGAAGGGGCGCTGGGCGAGCATCTTGCTCCCCCACGCCGAGCTGGCGCACACCTCGTGCAGCTCGGCCGTGGCCGCGCTGTCGTCCAAGGCGTTGAACCGGGTGAGACCCGGGGTCGGACTCGAAGTCACGGTAGGCCTCCGTGGCCTGTTGTTGCTTTGACGGGCTGCGCATAGCTAACGCCCTCGACAACACGGCGTCAACACTTTGTTGAAACTTCCCGTACACAAAAGCCGCCGCCCGGGTGAATTGGGCGGCGGCTCATCACCATGAGTCAGCCTGCGTTCACTCCTGGCTGCTCTTGCCGGTCCCCTTCGGGGCGCTCGAATCCCGGTTCAGGTAGTTGTAGACGGTGAAGCGGCTGACGCCCAGGGCGCCCGCGACCGTTTCCACGCCGTGCCGCACGGAGAAGGCGCCCCGCGCCTCCAGTATCCGCACGACGTCCTGCTTGGACTTCCGGTCGAGCTGGGCCAACGGTACGCCGTACCGGCGCTCCAGGGCCGCCAGGATGTGATCCAGCGAGTCCGAGAGCTGGGGCAGTCGCACGGCCAGCAGGTCCTGACCCTCCCAGGCGAGCACGACGTCGTCGGGCTGCGCCAGGGCGGGATCCATCAGCTCGCCGCCCATGGCGTCCACCAGCGGCTTGACCGCGGTCACGAAGGGATGGTCGCGGGGCTCGGTCATGACACCTCCTCCCCGATCACATTGACCTGGAGCGAGACACGCGTGGCGCCGGCCTCCAGGGAGTCGCGCAGCAGCGCCCCCACCGCGGCCAGCACCCGGTCGGCCTCGCCCTCCGCGGTGTTGCCGAACGGACCGACGTCCACCGCGTCCAGCTGGGCCTTCTGGATGACCTCGCGGGCCGCCACGGCATGGGCAGGAGCCTCTTCCAGATCGAAGGGCTCGGTCGTGAACTCCACTCTCAATCGCACGCCGTCAAGCTACCCCGCGGTCATGATTTTTCGGCAGTCCGCACTTGACATCCACGCGGAACCCCATGCAGTCTTCCATCAAGCAGAAAATAACTTCCGCAATACGGAAGGAGCGCACACCCCTCATGGGATACACGGACCAGCGCTTCGATGTGAACCTGTCGATCCTCTTCACGGAACTCCCGCTTCTGGAGCGTCCCGCGGCTGCTGCCGCGGCGGGCTTCACGGCGGTCGAGCTGTGGTGGCCCTGGATCGAGACCCCCACCCCCGCACAGGAGGAGCTCGACGCCCTCAAGAAGGCTCTCGAGGACGCCGGCACCCAGCTGGTGGGACTGAACTTCTACGCCGGCCGGCTGCCGGGCCCGGACCGCGGTGCGGTCTCGGTGCCCGGTGAGGAGTCGGAGCGCTTCAACGCCAACATCAACGTGGCCGCGGACTTCGCGGCCTCGGTCGGCTGCAAGGCGCTGAACGCCCTCTACGGCAACCGCGTCGAAGGCGTGGAGCCGGCCGTTCAGGACGAGCTCGCCCTGAAGAACCTGGTCGTGGCGGCCCAGGCCGCGGACCGCGTCGGCGCGATCCTCCTGATCGAGACCCTCAACAAGCCCGAGTCGCCGCTCTACCCCCTGGTGAGCGCACCGGCCGGCATCGAGGTCGTGGACAAGGTGAACGAGGCCACCGGCCTCGGCAACGCCAAGTTCCTGCTCGACCTGTACCACCTGGCGATGAACGATGAGGACCTCGGCGAGGTCATCGAAAAGTACGCCGCCAAGACCGGGCACGTCCAGATCGCGGACAAGCCCGGACGCGGTGCCCCCGGCACCGGCGAGCTGCCCCTGGAGGAGCTGCTCGACCAGCTGAAGAAGGCCGGTTACGAGGGCTACGTAGGCCTGGAGTACAAGGCCGCCGACGCTGCCGCTTCCTTCGCATGGCTGCCGGCCGAGGCCCGCGCCGCGAAGTAGGCGGACAAAGTCCGGGCGATCAGCCAGGCACCTCACGCACTTTTCGTACAAAGCATGTAGAGAAGGACCCTCATCATGAGCAACCCCACCGCGCTCCCGTCGATCGCCTGGATCGGGCTCGGCATCATGGGCTCCCCCATGGCCGAGAACCTCCTGAAGGCCGGCTACCCGGTCACCGGCTTCACCCTGGAGCAGGACAAGCTGGACCGCCTGGCCGCCGCCGGCGGCACCGCGGCCGGCTCGATCGCCGAGGCCGTCAAGGACGCCGACGTCATCATCACGATGGTGCCCGCCTCCCCGCAGGTCGAGGCCATCTCCTACGGTGAGAACGGCATCCTGGAGAACGCGAAGTCCGGCGCACTGATCATCGACATGTCGTCGATCACCCCGCAGACCTCGATCGACCTCGCGTCGAACGCCGCCGCCAAGGGCATCCGCGTCATCGACGCCCCGGTGTCCGGCGGCGAGGCCGGCGCCATCGAGGCCGTCCTGTCGATCATGGTGGGTGGCGAGCAGGCCGACTTCGACGAGGCCCTGCCGATCCTCGAGGCCCTCGGCAAGGTCATCGTCCTGTGCGGTCCGCACGGCTCCGGCCAGACGGTGAAGGCCGCCAACCAGCTCATCGTCGCGGTGAACATCCAGGCGTGCGCCGAGGCCGTCGTCTTCCTCGAGAAGTCGGGCGTGAACCTCCAGGCCGCCCTGGACGTCCTCAACGGCGGTCTGGCCGGCTCCACGGTCCTGACCCGTAAGAAGGACAACTTCCTGAACCGCGACTTCAAGCCCGGTTTCCGGATCGACCTGCACCACAAGGACATGGGCATCGTCACCGACGCCGCCCGCAACGTCGGTGCGGCCCTCCCGGTCGGCGCGGTCGTCGCCCAGCTGGTCGCCTCGCTGCGCGCCCAGGGTGACGGCGGCCTGGACCACTCCGCCCTGCTCCGTGCCGTCGAGCGCCTCTCCGGCGCTCAGATCTGAGCACTTCCCCTCTCGCTCTCGCGGGGGACCTGAGTTTCCGGATGGCGCCGGCGCTGACACCTGTCCTGTCGCGCCCAAGCGCCGGCGCCGTCCGGATTACCACTCACCCTTCAACTTCGTTCAACAAACTGTTGACGTTTAGTTCGTGCCGAAATTAGGCTGTTCCGCATGACGGAAGACGCTTTCCGTCAGCAGTTACCCCGTACGGAAGGTCACCATGTCGAAGCGCACGCTGACGACCGAGTCCGGCGCCCCGGTCGCCGACAATCAGAACTCCGCCACCGCCGGCGTCGGTGGCCCGCTCCTGGTCCAGGACCAGCAGCTCCTCGAGAAGCTCGCCCGCTTCAACCGTGAGCGCATTCCGGAGCGCGTGGTGCACGCCCGCGGCTCGGCCGCGTACGGCTACTTCGAGGTGACCGACGACGTCACCGCGTACACCAGCGCCGCGTTCCTGAACACGGTCGGCAAGAAGACCGAGACCTTCCTGCGCTTCTCCACCGTCGCCGACTCGCTCGGCGGCGCGGACGCGGTCCGCGACCCGCGCGGCTTCGCGCTCAAGTTCTACACCGAAGAGGGTAACTACGACCTCGTCGGCAACAACACCCCGGTGTTCTTCATCAAGGACCCGATCAAGTTCCCCGACTTCATCCACTCCCAGAAGCGCGACCCCTTCACGGGCAAGCAGGAGCCGGACAACGTCTGGGACTTCTGGGCGCACGCCCCCGAGGCGACGCACCAGATCACCTGGCTCATGGGTGACCGCGGTATCCCGGCGTCGTACCGTCACATGAACGGCTACGGCTCCCACACGTACCAGTGGACGAACGAGCAGGGCGAGGCCTTCTTCGTCAAGTACCACTTCAAGACGAACCAGGGCATCCGCTGCCTGTCGGGCGAGCAGGCCGCCGAGCTCGTCGGCAAGGACGCCAACTCGCACCAGACCGACCTGCTGCAGGCCATCGAGCGCGGTGTGAACCCCTCGTGGACCCTGTACGTGCAGATCATGCCGGCCGCCGAGGCCGCGGACTACCGCTTCAACCCGTTCGACCTCACCAAGGTGTGGCCGCACAGCGACTACCCGCTGCAGCGCGTGGGCCGTCTGGTCCTCGACCGCAACCCGGACAACGTCTTCGCCGAGGTCGAGCAGTCCGCCTTCTCCCCGAACAACTTCGTCCCGGGCATCACCGCCTCGCCGGACAAGATGCTCCAGGGCCGCCTCTTCGCCTACGCCGACGCCCAGCGCTACCGCCTCGGTGTGAACCACACCCTGCTGCCGGTCAACGCCCCGAAGGCGACGAAGGCCGACAACTACGGCCGCGACGGCGTCATGGCGCTGCGCAACGGCTCGCGCCACGACAAGAACTACGAGCCCAACTCGTACCAGGGTCCGGCCGAGACCGGTCTGGCGCTGGGCGCCCCGAAGGCCGTCTCCGGCTACACGGGCACCCACGAGGCCCCGGCCCACACCAAGGACGACGACTTCTTCCAGGCCGGTGAGCTCTACCGCCTGATGTCGGAGGCCGAGAAGCAGCGTCTGGTGGCGAACATCGCCGGCGGTCTGTCCCAGGTCACCCTGGAAGACGTCATCGAGAAGAACCTGGCTCACTTCCACGCCGCCGACGCCGACTACGGCAAGCGCGTCGAGGAGGCCGTCCGCGCCCTGCGCGACGCCTGAGCCACCCAGTTGTACCGGGGGCCTGACGGGAGGTCAGGCCCCGGGTGCTCAGCCCGACCCGTGGACCCGGATGAGGGGTGGTACACGGTGAGGGCAGGACGAGGACCGTGGCGAGCGTGCGAGCCAGTGCGGTGGTAATGGGTTCCGAGGCCCGTCTCTTGACCTGAGGGAGACGACGCCGGAGTTCTCGTCGCCCGCCCGCCACGGTCCCAGCCGATCCTCTTCGTACAGGGGCTACGCACAGAGCCCCCCTGCACGCGGAGGTACCCGCCTCCCCACACACTCCGCCCGGCGGTGCGAACGTCCTGTCGCGCCAGCCTCGCACCGTCGGGCGGTAACAAACCAGAGCGCCGAGTCACGGACGGTCCCGTGACTCGGCGCTTTGCCGTGTCCGGGCAGAACCCCGCGTCAGGACCCCGCCCCGTGAACGGAACGCTCCTCAGTGGCCGTTGCGGAAGGTATCCTCGCCGGGTTCGGTGTCCAGCGCCGCGCGGTCGTACACCTGCATGCCGAGGAAGAACAGCCCTCCCAGGAGGAGCAGGCCGGCCACGACCACGACGGGGACCAGCGCCTCCCGCGGCGTCACGAGGACGAACAGCGCGAGCAGGGTCCAGACCGGCGCGCAGAGCGCGACCGGCAGTACCAGGCGTCCCAGGTCGAAGGCGCCCTCCTGGCGGCCCAGGCGGCCGCGCACGGCCAGGTAGAGGACGATCGTCGCGCCGTAGATGACGGCCGGAAGGATCGTCGACGCCGTGATCAGCTCCAGCAGTGCGGCGCCGGGCAGCGCCACCATCGGACGAACCCGAGTGCGAGGATCAGCAGGGTCGCCGGGACCGGCGTCTGCGTACGGGGGTTCACCCGCCGCATCACCCGGTGCGCGGGGAAGCGTGCGTCGCGTATACCAGCCGCGAGCAGGAGACCATCACCACGACCCCGGCGCCGAAGAACGCGAACGAGACCGCGAACACCTGGAAGGAGCCCAGCGCGCGCTTCAGCTCCTGCCGGCATCCCCCGCGCTCGACATCGGCCCCGGCGTCCGCCCTGGCATCGGCCCGGGCGGAGCCGTCGCCGTCCTGCCGGCCCGTCGACGCCTCCGCCACCCCGGCCACCTCACTCGCCGCCGTCTCCCCCGCGGCAGCGGCGGCGCACCGGTCGGTGTCCTCCGCCGGGCCGCCCCGCACGGGCCGCCGGCGGCCGACACACGTGACGAAGCCCCGAACGGACGCCGTCGTACGGGAGCCGTCGCGGCGGCGCCGGAACAAGGAGCGGCCCCCGTCCCTCCGGAGGGAGGGACGGGGGCCGCCGGGTGGTGCGGGGTGATCAGACCTGCAGGGCCTTGATCGCGGTCGGGGCGTGGCCCGCCTCGGTCGCGAGCTCTTCGAACTCGGTGACGTCGCTCATGTCGACCGTCTTGCTCATCGCGATGTTGGTGATGCGCTCCAGGATGGCCTCGACGACGACCGGGACCTGGAACTCCTGGGCCAGCTTCTTGGCCTCCTCGAAGGCCTCGCCCAGCTTGTCCGGGTCGGTGACGCGGATGGCCTTGACGCCCAGGCCCTCGGCGACCTTGACGTGGTCGACGCCGTAGACGCCCAGCTCGGGGGTGTTGATGTTCTCGAACTCGAGGTTGACCTCGAAGTTGATGCCCAGGCCACCCTGCGCCTGACGGATCAGACCCAGGTAGGCGTTGTTCACGAGGACGTGGACGTAGGGGACCTTGTGCTGGGCGGCGACCGCCAGCTCCTCGATCATGAACTGGAAGTCGTAGTCGCCGGAGAGCGCGACGATCGGGGTCTCCGGCTCCGCGGTGGCGGCACCGATGGCGGCCGGGATGGTCCAGCCGAGCGGGCCGGCCTGGCCGCAGTTGATCCAGTTGCGCGGGCGGTAGACGTGCAGGAACTGCGCCGCCGCGATCTGGGAGAGGCCGATGGTGGTGACGTAGCGGGTCTCGGGGCCGAACGCCTTGTTCATCTCCTCGTAGACGCGCTGCGGCTTCAGCGGGATGTTGTCGAAGTGCGTACGGCGCTGCAGGGTCGCCTTGCGGTCCTGCGCCGAGGCGGCCCAGGCGGAGAAGTCCGGCAGCTTGCCCTCGGCCTTGAGCTCCTTGGCGATCTCGATGAAGAGTTCCAGCGCGGCCTTGGCGTCGGAGGCTATGCCGAAGTCCGGGGCGAAGATCTTGCCGAGCTGCGTGGGCTCGATGTCGACGTGGACGAACTTGCGGCCCTTGGTGTAGGCGTCCAGGTTGTAACCGGTGTGACGGTTGGCCCAGCGGTTGCCGATGCCGAAGACGAAGTCCGACTCCAGGAACGTCGCGTTGCCGTAGCGGTGTGCGGTCTGCACACCGACCATGCCGGCGGCCAGCTCGTGGTCGTCCGGGATGGTGCCCCAGCCCATCAGGGTGGAGATGACGGGGACGCCCGTCAGCTCGGCGAACTCGACCAGCAGGTCGGACGCGTCGGCGTTGATGATGCCGCCGCCGGCGACGATCAGCGGGCGCTCGGACTCCAGGAGGAACTGCAGGGCCTTGGCGGCCTGGGCGCGGGTGGCCTGCGGCTTGTAGACCGGCAGCGGCGCGTAGGTGGCCGGGTCGAACTCGATCTCGGTCAGCTGGACGTCGATCGGGAGGTCGATCAGGACCGGGCCCGGACGGCCGGAGCGCATCAGGTGGAAGGCCTCCTGGAACACGCCGGGGACCTGAGCGGCCTCCAGGACGGTCGTGGCCTTCTTGGTGACCGGCTTGGCGATCGAGGCGATGTCGACGGCCTGGAAGTCCTCCTTGTGGAGCTTCGAGACCGGGGCCTGACCGGTGATGCAGAGGATCGGGATCGAGTCCGCGATCGCCGAGTACAAGCCGGTGATCATGTCGGTGCCGGCCGGGCCCGAAGTACCGATGCAGACACCGATGTTGCCCGCCTTGGCCCGCGTGTAGCCCTCGGCCATGTGCGAAGCGCCCTCGACGTGGCGGGCGAGGGTGTGCGCGATGCCGCCCACGTTCTTGAGCTCGCGGTAGAAGGGGTTGATCGCAGCACCGGGGACACCGAACGCTTGTTCGACACCCTCGAGCTTGAGGATCTCCACTGCAGCGGCGGCGGCTGTCATACGAGGCATCGAGTTCTCCTGCGGGTCTGGCGGTCAGACTTTTTCCGTAATCCGGAAGTTTTGTTCTGCTATACGGAACAAGCTAAGCGGCGACTCCTGCGACGTCAAGGCGGTAGGGGACCTCGGAAGCCACCAAAAGCCACATCTCGGTCGGCGACTTGTACAAATCACTGATCCACCGGCGGGAATCCCCCGGAAAAGGCGTGCGGCCTCCCCCCGGCGGTCGCCGGTGGTGGAGCATGGACCTACGCACAGCGACGGAGGGGGTCCAGGTCTCATGGCGGAAGCGGTACCGGTGCGCTGTCCGGCGTGCCTGCGCGAGAACGGCTACACGGCCCCGGTCTTCCCCTGTGCCTGCGGAAGTCCGGTCCATCCCCCGCTGGACCTGGCGGCGCCGCCGGTTCCGCTGACCCACCGGACCTGGTCGGACACCTGGGTGACGGTGCGCTGCACGACGTGCGGGCGGGAGAGCGAGTGGCCGCATCCCGAGCTGGGCTGCGGTTCGTGCGGGACGGTGGTGCTGATTCCGGTGCACCCGTTGGAGGGGACGGAGAGCCCGGCTGGTCCGGCGGGTGCGGCGGGTCCGGCAGGTCCGGCGGGCTCGCCCCAGGCGGCCGCCCGGCCCGATCGGGGCGCCGCGGGGCGCGGAGCCGCGGGCGGGCCCGCGGGCGGACACCCTGCGCACATCCCGCCACCGCCCGCCGCACCGGTGCCGCGGCCCGCGTTCCGGCCGGTGACCATCCGTACGGCCCGCGACGCGGTGGCCACGGCCGCGCTGTACCTGCGCTGGCTCGGTTTCCGGGACGTACGCCAGCCCGACGGGCGCCCGATCCCGGCGGCGACCGTGGACCTGCGGGCTCCGGGCCTGGTCGCCCAGGTGGACCCGACCACGGCGCCGGCCGGGCTGCGGGCGGTGGAGTGCGTCTGGCTGAACGGGCTCACGGCCTCCGCGACCAGCGTCTACTTCGCGCTCGCCGGATACACGGAGGAGGCCCGGGCCCGCGCGGACGAACTCGGGATACCGCTCTTCGTCATGGACCTGACGGGCATGCCACAGCCGGTCAACGACCCGGCGGACGCGCTGGTCGGCCCGGACGCGTAGGCCCGGACGCCTAGACTCCGGCGGGTGCCGGTGATGCCGGTGAGCCCGGCGTGATCGGCAAGCTACCCCCTAAGCTCGTAGGCATTGCCTACTTCTCGCCCAGGAGAGCCCGATGAGCCTTTACGACATCCCGCTGACCACCCTGTCCGACGAGCCCACCAGCCTCGCCGCCCACAAGGGCAAGGCGATCCTCCTGGTGAACACCGCCTCGCAGTGCGGGCTCACCCCGCAGTACTCGGGACTGGCCCGCCTGCAGTTCACGTACGAGGAGAAGGGCTTCACCGTCATCGGCGTGCCCTGCAACCAGTTCGGCGAGCAGGAGCCCGGCAACGCCGAGGACATCCAGACCTTCTGCGCGGCCGGCTTCGGCGTCACCTTCCCGATCCTGGAGAAGTCCGAGGTCAACGGCGAGAACCGGCACCCGCTCTACGCGGAGCTGGTGAAGACCCCGGACGCCGACGGCGAGGCCGGGGACGTCCAGTGGAACTTCGAGAAGTTCCTGATCTCCCCCGCCGGCGAGGTCGTGGCACGCTTCCGCCCGCGCACCGAGCCCGAGGCCCCCGAGGTCATCGCCGCGATCGAGGCACACCTGCCCGCGTAGGCGAATCCGTACGGATGCTCTGCCCGGCCGGCTGCGTCGTGCCTCTCCCGCAGCCGGCCGCGGCGTGTTCCGCCGCGGTCAGGAGCCGGGGCCGGCAGGGCCGTGGCCGGCCAGGCCCACCTGCCGCTCGATGCCGTCCAGGAGCCGGGCCACCCCGAAGTGGACCACCGGCTTCACCGCGCTGTCACCGGACCCGGCCTCGGCCGCCGGGCCCCCCGCGGACAACAGGGCCGCCAGGGTCGGGAACCGGTCCGTCTCCACGATGTTCTCCAGGACCTTCGCGTATCCCAGCCCCATCGGCACCAGGTCCGTGGAGAACCGGGCGAGGTCCCGTACGGCCGAGGAGACGAACATCGCCAGCGCCGCCATGTCCTCGTAGCCGAGGCCGGTCTCGGACAGGCTGCGCAACAGCGTCTCGAACCAGGCCAGCTGATTGGGTCCGATCGGGGGGTTCTTGATCTGGATCCGGACCAGCCAGTTGTGCCTGCGGTAGACCTCCCAGAGCTCCTCGACCCACCGCTCGACCTCGGCCCGCCAGCCGCCGGTGACCTCGGACATGTCCGGCGGGCTTCCGCAGGCCACGTCGGCCATCACATCGACGAGCTGGGCCTTCCCCGGGACGTACCGGTAGAGCGACATCGTCGTGTAGCCGAACTCGCGCGCGACGCGCTGCATCGACAGTGCCTCGAGACCTTCCGCGTCGGCGATGTCGATGGCGGTCCGGACGATCCGCTCCACACTCAGTTTCGGCCGGGACCCGCGTGGCGCCCGGTCCACCACGGCCCACAGAAGATCGAGGCTGCGCTCGGCAGCCTCTGGCTCGTTCACTCCTGACACGCTGCTCCCCGTCACCGCCCGGCCCCGCCGGAACCATCCGCCGGCCGCCCACCCTAGTGCTGTGACCGACTTCTAGCGGCCCGGTCCGGAGGCGCCGGCGGACGTCCCGCGGCGGCGCGCGACGCAGACGCTGATCACCGTCCCGACCCCGGTGGCCAGCAGCAGCCCGGTGAGCGGGTCGTGTGTGAGGCCCGCGCCGCCCAGCCCGCCCAGTGCCGTGACGTAGACCGCCCAGGCCGCCGCCCCCAGGGCGTCCAGTGCCACGAACCGGCGCAGCGGAAAGCTCAGGCTGCCGCTCGCGAGGGTGGACGAGACGCGGCCGCCGGGCAGGAACCGGCCTGCGACGACCAGGGCCGTGCCGTGGCGCTCGACGAGGTGGTGGGCCTGGGCGAGGAGCCGGCTACCGCGCTCGCCGCGCAGCAGGCGGGTCCTCGTACGCGGTCCGGCGAACCTGCCGAGGCCGTATCCGAGACAGTCGCCGAGCAGCGCCGCGCACGCGCCGAGGAGGGCGAGGAGGGCGAGCATCCCCGGGTCGGGGCCGATGAGCGTCCCCACCGTCACCACACCCGTCTGGCTGGGCATGAAGGGAATCAGCCCGCCCAGCCCGATCACGGCGAACAGGACCAGCCACGGCCAGGGCGAGTCCAGCGTCCCACGCAGGACTTCGGCCGTCTGGTCACTCCACTCGGACATGCTCACCGCTCCAGGGTGCCCGCCGGCGCGGACCGGGACCAGCGCCCCACACCCCCCTTGTCCGGTGTTGCTGGGTACACCCCTTGATAGGGGGTGCCATCGCATGACCTGGGGCGTTCGAGACGGCAGACTTTGGACGGGACCGGACGGGACGGAACAGAGAAGGCCGAGGGAAGAGGACGGATGAGGATCCGCAGGACACTGCTGGCCGGAGCCCGGGGGCTGACCCTGGCCCTGGTCTCCCTGGTGGGCTCGGTCGTGCTCACCACGCTGATGATGGTGTCCTTATTGTGGACGGTGACCGGAATCGGCGTGGTGACGACGCCGATCGTGCTGTCGTGGCTGCGGGGGTTCGCCAACTTCCGGCGCGTGTGGGCCCAGTCCTGGTGCGGCCTGACGATTCCGGCGGGCTACAAGCCGCTTCCGGAGCCGTCGCGGCCGGGATTCCGCGCGCAGGGGAAGCGGCTGATCGCGATGCTGCGGGACCCGGCGACGTGGCGGGAGCTGCTGTGGCTGTGGGTGGACGCGTCCGCGGGCTTCCTGCTGGCACTGCTGCCGGCGGCGCTGCTCGCCTACGCGCTGGCCGGCTTTGTGGTTCCGCTGGTCTACGGACTGTCGGGCGGGCGCGCCCACATCATGGGTCTGGGGCTGATCGATCTGTCGCGGCCGGGGGCGCTGGTGCTGCTGCCGGTCGTCGGGGCGGCGCTGCTGGGCCTGGCCCTGCTCGCCAACCCCTCCTTCATCCGGGCGCACTTCCGGGTCGCGGGCGCCTTCCTCACTCCGCCGAAGACCGAACTCGCCGCCCGCGTGGCCCATCTGGCCGAGTCGAGGCACGACGTCGTGGACGCCTCGGCCGCCGAACTGCGCCGGATCGAGTGGGATCTGCACGACGGCGCGCAGGCGCGGCTGGTCGCCATAGGGATGACGCTGAGCGCCGTCGAGGCCCTGATGGACAAGGATCCCGCGAAGGCCCGGGAGTTGCTGTCGCTCACCCGCCAGTCGTCGGCGGACGCCTTGACGGAACTGCGCGATCTTGTCCAGGGCATCCATCCACCGGTGCTGGCCGAACGGGGACTGGGAGACGCCGTGCGGGCGCTGGCCCTGCGGATGCCGATGACCGTGGAGGTGCAGGTGGACCTGTCCGGGCGGGCCGAAGTGCCGGTGGAGACGGCCGCCTACTTCGCGGTGAGTGAGCTGCTCACCAATGCGGCCAAGCACGCGGGGGCCGACCGGGTGGGGGTGGCCATCCGGCACACGGGCGGCCTGCTGGTGGCGGAGGTGGCGGACAACGGGAAGGGCGGCGCCGTCCTCTCGTCCGGCGGCGGGCCGGGCCCGGGCCCGGCCTCGGGGAGCACCGGTCTGTCCGGTATCCGGCGGAGGGTGGGCGCCTTCGACGGAACGCTGGCCCTGGACAGTCCGGCCGGGGGCCCGACCGTGGCCCGGCTGGAGATCCCCTGTGTGCTGTTCCCGGCGGAGAACCCGGCGGGCTGACGGAGAGCGGGAACGGCCGGAGCCGGACGCCCAAGGCGTCCGGCTCCGGCCGTTCCCGTGCGCATGGTCAGAGGACGGCTCGGATCAGTTCGAAGGCCTCGGCGAGCGGCCTCGTCACCTGGGACCCCCGGTACTCGGCCAGGGCGCGCACACCGCGCTCGCTGCGGGGGTTGGGCCAGGGCTCCAGCTCCTTGCCGTACGCGCGCAGGGCCTCGATCTTGCGCTCCAGGTGCTCCTCCTCCAGCGGCTGCCAGACGGTGGGCCGGAAGGCCGGGGTGATGCCCGAGGCCTCTCCCGTGTCGGTCGCCGAGCGGATCTCGAAGCTGCGGAGCTGTTTGACGCTGCCGCGGCCGGGGCGGCCGGCGATGCGCGCGGCGCGGCTGATCAGCTGGTGGTCCAGGCTGAGGTCGGCGAGGCTGGTCGTGAAGATGGTGTCCGGCCGGAACTCCCGTACCTCCTGCTCCACTCGGCGGTTGATCTCCAGCTGGCCGACGGTGTCGAGCCGGTTGTCGCCGAACTCGTGGACCGTCAGGCGCTTGATGCCGAGGATGGCGGCCGCGGACTCGATGGCCGTGACCCGGTTGGTGGCTGCGGCGCCGCGCTCGCCCGCCACCGCGCGGGAGCCGTCGTCGTTGGTGAGCACGCACAGGCTGACGGTGACGCCCTGCTCGGCGAGGTAGGCGATGGTGCCGCCGGCTCCGAGCGTCTCGTCGTCGCCGTGCGCACCCACCACGAGCAGTTTGCTGATGCTTGTCTCCACTGGATCCCCCGGGAAGCAAGTGAGGGCGCGCCCGGACGTCCGGGCGCGCGGCGATAGGTTCGCATTCGGGTTTCGGCTGAGTCTGCGCAGGCACCAAAGGGTGTCAGGACCAGGCCAGATGCGGCCTGATCCTGACACCGACCCGGGTCTCGGGGGTACCCCTATTCTGGGGCGACCCGGGCGTTTACGGGGGGCCGTGGGGCCCTCGTCACTGCATCTGCCCGGCGGCCTGGACGGCCCGGATCCGCAGGGCGCGGCGGGTCGGCACGATCGTGGCGGTGAAGGTCAGCAGGGCTACGAAACCGACGATCCCGAGGTAGACCCCGATGGACCCGCGCGGGACCACCAGATCGAAGCGGGAGATCAGGAAGGGCAGCAGCCCCACGATCGCTCCGATGGTGCCGAGCAGGAGGCCGGCGAAGGCGACGACCCCGGCTTCCATGCCGACCATCCGCAGGACCTGCCTGCGGGTGGAGCCGGCCAGCCTCTGGAGTCCGAATTCCCTCGTCCGGCGGACGGTGGAAGTGACCAGGGAGTTGACCACCGCGAGGGCTCCGAAGCCGATGACGACCACCACGACGAGGTAGTTGGCGAGGACCTCGGTGTTGAAGGCGGAGGCGTAGCTCTCGGTGAGGACGTCGCGGTCGGCTGCCTGGGATCCGGGCTGGGTCGCGGCGAAGGCCGCGAGCGAGGCGGTGACTTCGCCGACGCTCACGCCGGGCTGGGCCTTGACCATGATGCGGGTGGGCTTGCCCGTGTTGGTGTGCTGGGCGAGCAGGTCCGCCGGAAGCAGGATGCTCTCGAACCCGTCCTTGGCGGCGAAGAGCGCGGCCACCTTGAAGGTCGCCTGGGTGCCGTCGCCGAGCCGCATGGTGATCTCGTCGCCGACGCCGCGCCCGAGGGACTTGGCGTGCGCCTCGGCCAGCGCGACGGAATTGCCGCGCAGGTTCTCGAGCGAACCGGCCGTGGGGGTGACGGGCGCCGTGCCGGCGGAGCCGGTGGCGGTGATGCCCTGGACGGGCCAGCCGTCCTTGGTCTGCTTGGAGTCCTTGGGGCTGTCGACGTAGCCGATGCTGCTGACGAACTCCGAGGCGGCGCCCACGCCGTTCAGCTTGCGGACCTGGTCGAGGGTGCCGGGGCCGAAGCCGCCGGGCGGAGCGATCAGTGCCGCGTCGGCGTGCATGGTCTCGGAGTAGCGCTCCTTGGCCATGGTCACCTCGGTCGTCCCCATGTAGAGGTCGGCGCAGGCGATTCCGGTGAGCAGCATGACGGGGGTGATGACGGCCGCGACACGGGCGGCCCGCGCCCTGGTGTTGAGGGCGGCCAGGGTGCCGGAGAGCCCGAACAGGCGCATCGGCAGGCTGAGTACGGCGAGCAGGCCCTGGGCGATGCGGGGGCCGAGGAGGGCGAGGCCCATGACGAACAGGGTGGTGGAGGAGCCGGCGGTGCTGCCGGCCATGGGGCCCTGCATGACGGTCACGGTCAGCACGCCGGTCGAGGCGCTGCCCAGGAAGCAGAGCAGGGCGAAGAAGATCCGGGCCTTGCCGAGCGGGCGGCGCTGGACGTCGGCGTCCGCGAGCGCCTCGGTGGCACGGACCTGGGTGGCCCGGCGGGAGGCGATGGCCGCGGCGCCGAGGGCGGTGCCCAGGGCGAGGGCGGCGGTGGCGGCGATGGAGACCCAGCCGAGGTGGAAGGTCATCTGGGCGGAAGCCACCTGGCCGTCCACCAGCCGGTCCATGATCCAGCGGCTGAGCGCCGGACTGGGCAGCACGGCCAGGGCGGTGGCCACGATCGACAGGACGAACGTCTCGCTGAGGATCATGCGGCGCAGTTGCCTGGGCACGGCACCGCTGGCGCGCAGGAGCGCCATCTCGCGGTGTCGCTGCTGGACGGCGAGGGCGAGGGGAGAGGCCACGCCGAAGAGCGCGACCGCGGTGACCATGCCGCCGAAGACCACGGAGACGATCTGGAGGTTCATCGTGAAGCGCTGGGCTTCGGGGAACTCGGCCTGGCCGCGGTCGTCACCGGTCAGGACGAGCGCCTTGTGCTCCGTGGCGACTGCGGCGACCTGCTTGGCCAGGTCGCCGGCGGAGACCCCGGGCTTGGGCAGGACGGCGATGACCGAGGCCTTGTCCTTGCGGGGAAGGAGCCCGGTGATCTCCGAGTCCGCCAGGAACAGGGCCTGCTGGCTGGTCACGCCCTTGTTCTGGGCCAGGCCCACGATCTTGTACGTCCGGTCGGTGCCGGCCACGGTGATCTTCGCCTGGTCTCCTACCCGGAAGCCGGCGCGCTGGGCCAGCTGCCGGTCGAGGACGACCTCGCCGGCCTTCTCGGCTCCGGTGCCTTCGGTCAGGGTGTAGGGCGCGAGGGCCGCGGAGCTCCAGCCGTGGCCCACGGTGGGCACATCGGCCTTGACCGCGTCGTTGCCCTTGATCAGGCCTGCGGGGAGCGAGACATCGGCAACGGCCTGCCGGACTCCCGGCAGTTTGCCGATGGCGTCGGCGAGGGACCGGTCGACAGGGACCCGTTCGGGGAGTTTCACCTCGGTGCTGCCGTCGGAGAGCGTGTAGGCCTGCTCCCCGGCGACGACCACCGGAGCGGCTGCCAGTCGCTCCGGCGGGACGACGTTGCGCAGGCCGGACTCGAAGAGCCCGCCCCAGGACATGAGGAGCACGGAACCGAGGAACATCGCGAGGAAGCTGGCGATGAAGCTGCCCCTGCGGAACCGCAGGGTGCGCATGGCGAGCAGGAACATCAGGCGGCGCTCCCGTGCGTGTAGACACCGGCGGGCTGGGACTCGAGGCGGTCGGCCCCGAGGCGGGCCAGGTGTTCGGCGACCACACTCACGGTGGGCTGGTAGATCTCACCGGCGAACTGACCGTCCGCCAGGAAGACGACGCGGTCGGCGTAGGAGGCCGCCACGGGGTCGTGGGTCACCATGACGATCGTCTGACCGCCTGCCCGTACGGCGTGCCGCATCAGGTTCAGGATGGAGGCGGCGGTCTTGGTGTCCAGGGCGCCGGTCGGCTCGTCCGCGAAGATCACCGCGGGCTTGCTCACCAGGGCACGGGCGATGGCCACCCGCTGCTGCTGGCCACCCGACATCTCGCCGGGCCGGTGGTTGCGCCGGTCCTTGAGTCCCACCTGCTCCAGCACCGCCCGGACCTCGGCCCTGTTGGGCTTGCGTCCTGCCAGCTGGAGGGGGAGGCACACGTTCTGCTCGGCCGTGAGCGCGGGCAGCAGGTTGAACGACTGGAAGATGAACCCGATCTGCTCGCGGCGCAGCAGCGTCAGCTCCGTCTCGCTCAGACCGGCGAGCTCCCGGCCGGCCAGCTGCACGGAGCCGGAAGTGGGCTCGTCCAGCCCGGCGGCGCACTGGAGCAGGGTGCTCTTGCCCGATCCGGAGGGGCCCATGACGGCGGTGAAGGCCCGCCGGTGGAACTCCATGGACACGCCGTTCAGCGCCGAGACCTGGTTGTCGCCCTGGCCGTATACCTTCCGCACGTCCACCAGCCGGATCACGGCGTCCACGACAGCGCTGCTGTAGCTATCCACGTCACATCTCCGTAGTCATCGGTCCCCGTCGTTCTGTGGTCACCACGCTACGAAGGCGGTCGGTCCGGCAACACGGGCGTAAGAGGTGTCCGCGGGGTGGTGCCAGCAACACCCCTACCCCCCACCCAGAGGCACCGGCGCAGTGCTTCCCGCACCCCCTATCCCTTCGGGCCGGACCCCGCTCTTGAGCCGGTTTCCGTTGACCGCCCCCACCTGTGCCTGTACAACACAGACAGAAAGTTTATGTCATATACAAGCTCAGAGAGGGGAATATCCATGGCGGACACCGCGCCCCCTATCGAGACAAGCAGGCTCGGCAAGTCGTACGGGAGTGTCACCGTTCTCGACGGGATCAGCCTCAGCGTCGATCGGGGCACGATGTACGCCCTGCTCGGCCCGAATGGCGCCGGCAAGACGACCACCGTGCGGATTCTCAGCACGCTCATCACCCCGGATTCCGGATCCGCCTCCGTGGCCGGCCACGACGTGGTCCGCAATCCCCGCGACGTCCGCGCGTCCATCGGCCTGACGGGCCAGTACTCCGCGGTCGACGGAGGCCTGACGGGCCGGGAGAACCTCGTCATGATGGGCCGCCTCTACCACCTGGGCCGGCGTCAGGCGCAGCGCAGGACGGAGGAGCTGCTGGAGCAGTTCGACCTCGGACACGCCGCCGCACGCAAGGCGAAGACGTACTCGGGAGGAATGAAAAGGCGTCTCGACCTGGCCGCCAGCCTGATCGCCGCCCCTCCTGTGCTCTTTCTGGACGAGCCCACCACGGGCCTCGACCCGCGCAGCCGCGCCACCATGTGGGACATCATCCGCAGCCTGCTCCACAACGGCGTGACCATCCTCCTGACCACGCAGTACCTGGAGGAGGCCGACCAGCTCGCGGACCGGATCGGCGTGCTCAGCGGCGGCTCGCTCGTCGCCGAGGGCACCGCCACCGAGCTCAAGGCACAGGTGGGTGAGGAGCGCCTCGAACTCACCTTCCACAGCGAATCCGACCTGGTGGCCTCACTGACGGCGCTGGGCGGTCAGGCCCTGCGGCACGAGCGCCTGCGGCACGGCCTCAGCGTTCCCGTCAGCGGCGCCAAGCACCTGAAGGGGCTCCTGGACCGGGTCGAGGAGACCGGGAGCGAGATCGAGCACATCACGCTGTCCAGGCCCACCCTGGACGACGTGTTCCTGACCCTGACCGGCAAGAACGCCCCCGTACCGGGGGCCGAGCGGGCGGAGGCCCCATCCGAATGAGCACTCAGGCAGCCGAGCAGCCGTCGCCCCCGCGACCGGTCCCGCACTCCCGCTTCTACTGGGCCCTCAGCGACACCTCGGTCCTGATCGGCCGGAGCGTCAAGCACGCCCTGCGCAACGGCGAGCAGGTCATCGTCTCCACCGTCCTGCCCCTCCTTCAGCTGCTGGTGTTCCGCTACCTGTTCGGCGGTGCGATCAACACCGGCGATGTCGACTACGCGGGGTACGTGATCCCCGGTGTGATCATCATCAGCATCGGCTTCAACGTCTCCAACACCTCGGTGGGCCTCGCCAACGACCTCCAGGAAGGCATCGTGGAGCGGTTCCGCTCCATGCCGATCGTGAGCACGGGGATGCTGACCGGGCACGTCGCGGCCTCCGTCGTGCGCCACTGCATCTCCATCACCGTCGTGATGCTGCTGGGCCTGCTCATCGGCTTCGACCCCAAGGCCGGCCTGCTCGACTGGGTGGCCGCGATCGGCCTGCTGCTGGTCTTCGCCACGGCCGCCTCCTGGCTGGCCACGGTGTTCGCACTGCTGGCCAAGACCGTCGAGGGTGCGAGCGGGCTGAGCCTGATCATCGTGTTCCTGCCCTACGCGAGCAGCGCGTACGTCCCCCCGTCGACCATGCCCGGAGCGCTGCGCGGCATCGTGGAGCACCAGCCCTTCACCCCGCTGATCGACTCCGTGCGCGGGCTGCTGCTCGGAATGCCCATCGGCAACAGCGGGTGGATCGCCCTGGCGTGGTGGCTGGGCCTGCTCGTCGTCGTCGTCCCCGTGGCGGGCCTCCTGTTCCGCCGCCGGGCGCTGCGCTGAGGCAAATAGGGGTAGGAATTCATGCAGGGCCGTCCTAGCATCTAGACGGATTTCCGAATGCCCGCGACTTTCCTTCAAGAGAAACACTTCCGACTTTCTCGAAATTCGCCGGGCGCACATCAGACTTTTCAGCGACTTCCTGACGGAGTCCCGTTCTCACCCCAAGCAGCGGAACGCGACTCATCAACACGAGTAGGGGCTGAACAACACATGACATCAGCTGTTCTCGACCAGCCGACAGCCGTATGGCCGGAGAAGCTCACCTCCGTGGCCATCATCGGCATGGGCTATGTCGGACTGCCGACAGCGCTGGGCCTGCACGCCGGCGGCGTCAAGATCATCGGGATCGACCGCGACCAGCGGCGCCTGGACACCATCCTCGCCGGTGAGGCCGATCTCATCGACGCGGACCTGCGCCGACTGGAGAAGTCCCTGCCGCAGGAGACCTTCGAGCTGACCTCGGACATCTCGCGGCTGGCCGAGTCCGACGCGGTCCTGGTCTGCGTGCCGACCCCCGTCGACCGTTACCTGATGCCGGACCTCACGGCACTCGAAGGGGCCTGCGCGGCCCTGCTGGAGCACGCCCGCCCGGGCCAGACCCTGATCCTCACCTCGACCAGCTTCGTGGGCACCACCCGCCGGCTGCTCGTCGAGCCCCTGAGCGCCAAGGGGTTCAGCGTCGGCCGGGACATCGCCGTGGCCTCCAGCCCCGAGCGCATCGACCCGGGCAACGTCACCCACACCCAGGCGGAGACACCGCGGGTCGTCGGCGGGGTCACCCCGTCCTGCGCCCGGCGGGCGGGCGAGGTCGTCAGCATCCTCACCCCGGCGGTCCACACGGTCGGTTCGCCCGAAGCGGCGGAGATGACCAAGCTCTACGAGAACTCCTTCCGCGCGGTCAACATCGCCCTCGCGAACGAGTTCGCCGAGGTCTGCGCCGGCCTGTCCTTGGACCCGATCGAAGTGACGGAGGCCGCGGCCACCAAGCCGTACGGTTTCATGAAGTTCAGCCCGGGCCCCGGGGTCGGCGGCCACTGCATTCCCTGCGACCCGCACTACCTGCTCTGGCAGCTGCGCGAGTCACGCGGTGCCGCGCCCCTGCTGGCCCAGGCCATGGCCTCGATCGCGGAGCGGCCCCGGCAGGTGGTCAACCGCCTGCTGGAGGAGCTGTCCCTGCGCGGACGGGGCCTGGCCGGTACGCGGGTCGCCCTGGTCGGCGTCACGTACAAGCCCGGTGTCCAGGACGTGCGTTCCTCCTCGGCCCTGGAGATCATCGGCCAGCTGACCGCCCGCGGGGCGCACGTCGAGTACTACGACCCGCTCGTGGACCGCCTGCTCCTGGACGACGGGACCACGGCGAGCGGCATCCGCAACCCCCGGGGCGGGGACTGGGACGTCGCCCTGATCCACACCGCCCATCCCGGCCACGACTACAGCTGGGTGACCGACTGCCCGCTCGTCGTCGACGCCACCTACCGATTCGACCCGGTCGGCGCCCCGTAGCGAGGCCGGCCACGGGAGCGCCCCCGCCTCCCATCACGGGGAAAGGACCCGAGCGTGCGATACCTGATCACCGGTGGTGCCGGCTTCATCGGCTCCCATCTGACCGAACATCTCCTCGGGCTCGGCCACGAGGTGACCGTGCTCGACGACCTCAGCACCGGAAGCGAGGACAACCTCGCCGCGGTGCGCGAGCGCCCGGAACTGCGCTTCACCCGGGGAGACGTCTGCGACCCGCAGACCGTGAACCGCGCGATCGAGGGGGCGGACGGGGTCTTCCACCTCGCCGCGGCGGTAGGGGTCTTCACGATCCTCGCCAAGACCCTCAACAGCCTGCGGACCAATCTCACCGGCACGGAGACGGTCCTGGAGGCCGCCCTCCGGCACGACGTCCCGATCCTGGTGGCCTCCACCAGCGAGGTGTACGGGAAGAACACCAAGGACGGGCTGACGGAGACGGACGACCGGGTGGTCGGTTCCCCGCTGCTCGACCGCTGGTCCTACGCCGAGGCCAAGGCGCTGGACGAGACCTTCGCCCATCTCTACGGCACCGAGCTCGGGTTGAGCACGGTCATCGTCCGGTTGTTCAACACCGTGGGCCCCCGCCAGTCCGGACGCTACGGCATGGTGGTGCCCCGGTTCATCGAGCAGGCGCTGGCCGGCGAACCCATCACCGTGTTCGGCGACGGCCAGCAGACGCGCTGCTTCTGCCACGTGCACGACATCGTCCCCGCGCTGGTGACGCTGCTGCAGGACAAGAGCCTGCACGGAACGGTCTACAACCTCGGCAGCCCCGAGCAGGTGAGCATCACCGAGCTCGCCGAGCGAGTGGTGTCGGCTGCCGATTCCTCCAGCACGCTGGTCAAGGTGCCGTACGAGGAGGCCTACGGGGCCGGGTTCGAGGACATGCAGCGCCGGATCCCGGACTGCACCAAGGCGCGTGACGCGTTCGGCTTCCTGCCCACGCGCAGCCTCGACGACATCATCGAGGCAGTGATCGCCGAGCGGCGCCGGCCGAGCGCGGTGCCGGCGGCCTGACCGGCCGGCGCGGACCCCGGAACCGGAGTACCGGTCCGGCCGGCCGCCCCGGCCACCCCGGCCGCCGGAAGGCCCGAGAGGGGCGCCCCGCATGAGGCGGGGCGCCCCTCTCGTCGTCCGTCCGGGCCCGGCCGCCGCGCGGTGGCGGCGCCGCGCACGGTCAGTGGACCGGCGCCCAGGTCATGACGGACCGCTCGACGACCTTCAGTACCTCCTTGGCCTGCGAGTTGAGGTAGAAGTGGCCGCCGTCGGCGAAGACCTCGACCTCGCAGGGCCCGGTGGTGTGCTCGGCCCAGGCCGCCGCCTCCTCCAGGCTGGTCACCGGGTCGCTGTCCCCCACGAGGACGGTGACCGGGCAGCCCAGCCGGGCGCCCTCCCGGTGGCGGTAGGTTTCCACGGCCTTGTAGTCCCCGCGTACCGCGGGAAGCACCATGCGCAGCAGCTCCTCGTCGCCCAGCACCGCGGCATCGGTGCCGCTCAGCTCCTTCAGGGCCGCGACCAGCCCCTCGTCGTCACGCTGGTGCACGTACTCGTCGCGCCGGCACGACGGCGCACGGCGTCCGGAGGCGAACAGGCCCAGCGGTGCGACGCCTCGGCGCTCCAGGTTCCGGGCCACCTCGTAGGCCACCGTGGCGCCCATGCTGTGCCCGAAGAGGGCCAGGGGACGGTCGGTCCAGGGCAGCAGCGCCTCCGTGACCTGGTCGGCCAGTTCGTAGATGTCGTCCAGGCACTTCTCGGCCCGCCGGTCCTGGCGTCCCGGGTACTGGACCGCGAGGACGTCCAGGCCGGGCGCGAGCGCCTGGGCGACCGGGAAGTAGAAGGTGGCGGACCCTCCGGCGTGCGGAAAGCAAACCAATCGGAATTGGGCGTCCGGGGCGGGATGAAATCGCCGCATCCATACGTTGCCGTTATCACTGATAGTTGACACGAACTAAACGTCTATCAGCCCTCCGGGAGGCGATCAACCCCTATCCTGCGACCCCGACGACCCCCGCCCGTGAACACCGAACCCCCCGTGGCGGCAGGGCGACCACAGGTGCGACACAAGCGGAACACTAAATTCATGAGTCGCGTCCGAGACCCCTCCGAGACCAAAGAATCACTTGGGTTACGCTGCAGAGGCAAGCCACACAGGCTTCAACTCAACGGGGATAGCTATGCCATTGGAACCAGTCGGAGCGGCGGCGATCCTACGGGATCAGCTCACCAAGGTGATGACCGGGTCAGGGCGCCTGGTCATAGTCAACGGGGGACTTGCAAGCGGAAAAACCACGCTCCTCAACTCATTCGTCCAGGATGCACACGTACGGGGCATCACCACCCTCAGTGCCGCCTGCGCGCGGGACGAACACGCCCTGGATTTGGGTGTTGTGGACCAGTTACGCAAGAGCGCGGACCTGCCCGCCGCCGTCTCGGAGCGGCTGGCCCGGCTGCTCGGGGACAACGACGCGCACCAGCGGCGCCGGCTGGGGGCCTGGCCGGGCCCGGGCGTCGGCGACCAGGACATCCAACTCGTCCGTGAGATATGCGACGTCTTCCTGGAAATGCCGGATGAGCGGCCCGTCGTCGTCGGGGTGGACGATCTGCAATTCGCCGACAAGCAATCCATGCACTTCTTGCTTCAACTACACAGAAGGATCAGGTCTTCGAGGCTGCTGCTGGTACTCACCCAGTGGGACCGCCCCCACAAGAGCCTGATGAAATCACACGCCGATCTCACCCGGCACGCACACGAAACGATTCAGCTCCGCGCACTGTCCGTCGCATCGGTCTCCGGTCTCGCCGAATCCGTGGCGGGCCGTGAGGTCAGCGCGGATACGGTCCGGCAAATCCACGATCTGACCACCGGAAATCCACTGCTGGTCAGTGCCCTGATCGACGACTGGACCGCGGCGGGTGCAAAAGGAGAGGGAAGTCCGGCGGCCGGCCCCGCCTACTTCCAGGCGGTCATGGACTGCCTCCAGAGATGGGACGCCATTCACCTGGAGACCGCCCAGGCCGTGGCCATCCTGGGCGAGCGGAGCACACCCGAGCT
Organism: Streptomyces sp. NPDC040545; assembly: GCF_055595065.1. NCBI lineage: Bacteria > Bacillati > Actinomycetota > Actinomycetes > Kitasatosporales > Streptomycetaceae > Streptomyces > Streptomyces sp. NPDC040545. The sequence goes on along the minus strand of NZ_JBVIWA010000024.1, from coordinate 5,047 downwards.
CATGGCCCCACTGCTCGGCACGAGCACCCACACCGTGAACGAGGTGATCGAGGTCCTCACGGCCGCGGGCATCCTCGAAGGCGGCCGTTTCCGCTTCGCGACCATGGCGGAAACCGTCCTCGCGGTCATGTCGCCCGCCGATCAGGCCCGGATGCACAGCAGAGCGGGTGAGATGATCCACCTGCGCGGGGGAAGCGTGTCAGTCGTCGCCCACCACCTGCTGGCCGCCGGATCGACGCCGGACGAGTGGGCCCTGCCGGTACTGCGCGCCGCCGCCGAGCAGGCCGAGGGTACCGGCCGGGTCGAATTCCTGGTGCAGTGCCTCGAATTGGCGCTGGCCGCCAGTTGTGACGATCGGGAACGCACCTCTCTGATGCGGATGCTCGCCCGAACCAACTGGCGCCAAAACCCGCTGACAACAGCGGTCCATCTTGAACCGGTGCGTCACTCGGTTACCGAAGGTACAGCGGATTCCCGGGATTCCGTGACCCTGGCCCGGCATGCCCTGTGGAACGGGGAACGGGAGTTGTTCTGCGAGGCCTTCGAAGCCCTGACCTGCTCCCAGGACGTACGCAACGACAGGACCCGTGCGCTCATCGGCCTTGCATACCAGTGGTACTTCGCACCGTCCAGCACCGAATGGTTAAACCCGAGCAAAGACCGCTCGGTCGGTGTCAACGCGTGGACGCGCATTGCCTGCACTCTGGCCCGGGTATGGACCCATGGCCCGGACGACGAGGTCATAGAGACCGCCGAGCAGATCCTGCGCAGCTGCCGCCTCGACGACACCTCGCTCGAGGCCATGGCTACCGCGATCATCGCCCTCGCCTCGGCCGACAAGTCCCAACGGGCCGGATGGTGGTGCCGTCAGCTCATCCAGGAAGCGGAGCGCCAGGGGGCACCGACCTGGTGCGCCATGCTCACGGGGGTGTCCGCCTGGATCATGCTGCGCCGCGGTGACGCGGAACGGGCCGCCGAGCAGGCGCAGAAGGCGCTCGACCTGCTCGACCCGGCGGCCTGGGGGGTGGCCGTCTCCCTGCCCCTGAGCGTCCTGGTCCTGGCCAGCACGGAGCTGGGCCTGTTCCCGGTGGCCGGCCGCGCCCTGCGCCACCCCGTACCGGATGCGATGCTCGGCACGGCCGGCGGCCTCCAGTACCTGTGGGCCCGCGGCCGCTACCACCTGGCCACCGGTCGCGCGCTGGCCGCTGTCAGCGATTTCACGGAGTGCCAGGAACTGACCCGGGAATGGGGGGTGGAGTCCCACATCCTGGCTCCGTGGCAACCCGACCTGGATCTGGCCAACGCCCAGCTCGGACACCCCGGTCCGCGCCCGTCGCAAGCCGGTGCCGACACCTACTTGCAGACGTCCGCGGCTGCCCCGGCGGTCGGCCCGTACACCCGGGTCTCCGAGCAGCGCCGGGCCCCTGCGGTCGAATCCACCCAGCGGGGACTGACGGCCGTCGCGGACGGCAGCGCGTCCGACGATCCGGGCGACTCCACGACCGTCCTCAGTGACGCCGAGCAGCGCGTCGCCAACCTGGCGATGCGCGGGAAGTCCAACCGGCAGATCGCGAGCCTGCTCTTCATCACCGTCAGCACGGTGGAGCAGCACCTGACGCGGGTCTACCGCAAGCTCGGGGTGAAGGGCCGCAGCGATCTCCCCCAGGACCTCGAGCTGGCGGCGGGCTCCGGCGAGGAGCGCTCGTACGGCTCGAAGAGTGCCTATCACGCCGAGATCAGCACGAGATTCGCCTAGCGCGGTGACGCCGAAGGGGGCCCGGTGATCCCGGGCCCCCTTCGGCGTTCGTCCTCCCCTACGGTTCCAGGGTCTCCAGCTCCTCGTCGAGGATGCCGAACAGCTCGTCGGCGGTGACCCCGCTGATGTCGTCCTCCGCCGCCTTCCGGTGGGCCTGCCACCGGGCCAGGAGGGCCTTCAGACCAGCCGCGACCTCCGCGTGCTCGGTGTCGTCGGGCCGGGCCTCGGCGAGCGCCCGGTCCAGTTGCCCGAGCTGCTCGCTCAGGGACCGCGGGGCCGGCTCCGGGGCGGCGGCGGCCTGATCGGCCGCCAGCTCCTCTTCCAGCCGGGCGGCCAGCGCCTGCGCCGACGGATGGTCGAAGACCAGGGTGGCGGGCAGCCTGCGGCCGGAGAGCCCGTCGAGACGGTTGCGGAACTCGACGGCGGTCAGGGAGTCGAAGCCGATGTCGAGGAATCCCTTCTCCGGGTCGATCGCCTCCTTGCGCTCGTGGCCGAGCACGCTCGCCGCCGTGGCCCGGACCAGGTCCAGGACCGCGCGGGACCGCTCCTCCCCCGCCAGCTCCGTGAGCCGCCTCCAGGCGCCGTCCGCACCCGTGGCTCCCGCGGACCCGCGCCGGGCGGGGACCCGCACCAGCCCGCGCAGGACCGGTGGGACCCCTTGCGGTGCCCGGGCCAGGGCCCCGAGGGCCAGACGTACGGGCACCAGGGCCGCGGCATCGGTCGCCAGGGCGCGGTCGAAGAGGGCCAGGCCCTCCTCGGCGGACAGCCCGAGCACGCCCGAGCGTGCCATCCGTACGACGTCGGCCTCGGCCAGCGCGTCCGCCATGCCCGCCCCCGACCACAGACCCCAGGCCAGTGACTGTCCCGGCAGTCCGAGGGACCTGCGGTGCTGTGCCAGCGCGTCCAAGTACACGTTAGCGGCCGCGTAGTTCGCCTGGCCGGGGGCCCCCAGGGTGCCTCCGGCGGAGGCGAACAGGACGAACGCCGACAGGCCGGCGTCCTGGGTGAGCTCGTGGAGGTTCCACACGGCATCCACCTTGGGGTGCATCACCGCGTCCATCCGCGGCCGGTCGAGGGCCGTCAGCACGCCGTCGTCGACCACGCCGGCGGTGTGCACCACGGCGGTCAGCGGCCACCGGGCGGGCACGCTGGCGAGCAGCTCCCGCAGTGCCTCCCGGTCGGCCGCGTCGCAGGCGGCGATCCGCACCTCGGCACCGAGCTCCTCCAGCTCGGCGGCGAGCCGGCCGGCGCCGGGGGCGTCCGGCCCTCGACGGCCGGTCAGCAGCAGCCGCCGTACGCCGTGCCGGGTGACCAGGTGGCGGGCCACGAGGGCGCCCAGCGTGCCGGTGCCGCCGGTGATGAGGACGGTGCCCTCCGGGTCGATCCCGCGTCCGGGCTCCGCTGCGGGCGCCGCCGCCCTGGCCAGGCGGGGGACGAGGATCCTGGCGGCACGGACGGCCAGTTGCGGCTCGTCCGTGCGGGCGGCGGCCAGGACGGCGGCCGACGGGGGCGGTCCGACGGCTCCGGGTTCCAGGTCGAGGAGTACGAACCGGTCGGGGTACTCCAGCTGGGCCGTACGCAGGACACCCCACACGGGGGCGTGCACCAGATCGGACACCCCCTCGTCGGGGCCGGTGGCGACGGCCCCCCGGGTCACCGCCACCAGCCGGGAGGAACGGAACCGTTGGTCCGTCACCCAGGCCTGCGCCAGCTCCAGCATCCGTACGGCCGCTTCACGGGAGTCCGCGGGTCCGCCGGGCCCGTCCTCCGGTGCGGGGAGCACCACGAAGACCACCTCGGGGACGGTGCCGCCCGCCGCCACGGCCGCTTCCAAGGCCGCCCAGTCCGCGTGGATGGGGACCGCGGCCGCACCGGCCGTGGTGAGTCCCCCGGCCAGCAGGTGGACGTCGGCACCGAGCACCGCGAGTGCGTGCGGGGCGGGCGGCAGCTCCGCCGCCGCCTTCCACGGCACCCAGTCGAGGGTGAACAGCGAGTCCGCTCCGGCCCGCGCCCCGGCGGCCAACTGGTCGGGGGTGATGGGGCGCAGGACGAGCCGCCCGACGGACAGCACCTCCCTGCCCTCGCGGTCCGCGGCGGTGAGCGAAACCGCCTGCTCACCGGCAGGGGCGAGCCGCAGACGCAGCGAGGCGGCTCCGGCGCCGTGCAACTCCACGTCGGACCATGCGAAGGGCAGGGCCGCATGGTCGGCTGTCGGGCCCGCAAGCCCGATGGCGTGCAGGCAGGCGTCGAGGAGGGCCGGGTGCAGTCCGAACCCCTCGGCGGCGGGCCGCTCCCGCTCGGGCAGATCGATTTCGGCGTAGACGTCCTGGCCGAGGTACCAGGCCCGGCTCAGCCCCTGGAAGGCCGTTCCGTATACAAGTCCCTGCTGTGCCAGGCCGTCGTACCGTTCCGTGACGTCGATCTCGACGGCCCCCTCGGGGGGCCACACGGCGGGTAGGGGCGACAGGGGTTCGCCGGCGGCCGCGGCCAGGCGTCCGGCGGCGTGCCGGGTCCAGTCCTCATCCGGATCGGCGTTCTCGGCCCGCGAGTAGACGGTGACCGGCCGGTCGCCCCCGTCCTCCTCGGCGCCCACCACGACCTGGATCCGGACGCCCCGGTTCTCCGGCAGCACCAGCAGGGCGTCGAGCGTGAGTTCCCGCAGAACGGAGCAGCCGACCTCGTCGCCGGCGCGGAGAGCGAGCTCCACGAGGCCGGATCCGGGGAAGACGACCGCGTCCTGGACCATGTGGTCGGCCAGCCAGGGCTGGGAGCGCACCGCGAGACGTCCGGTCAGTACGACGCCACCGGAGTCCGGGAGTTCAACGACGGCACCGAGCAGCGGGTGGTCCGCCGCGGTCTGCCCGGTCCGGCTCGCGTTGCCCTCGCCGGCCACGGAGGGGGCGTCGAGCCAGTAATGCTGCTTGTCGAAGGCGTAGGTCGGAAGCGGGACGCGTCGGGGTGTGTGTCCCGCCGCGGTGAAGTACCCCGCCCAGTCCACCTCCACCCCGCCGACATGCAACGCCCCCAGCGCCGCAGCCAGCCGCGAACCTTCCCCCCGCCCCTTCTGCATCAGCGGAACGAATACCGCGCCTTCACCCGAGACGCTCGCCTGGCCCAGCGCGGACAGCACCGCGTCCGGACCCAGCTCCACGAACCGGCCCACACCCTCCGCCTCCAGAGCGCGGATGCCGTCACCGAAACGGACGGCCTCACGGACATGACGCACCCAGTAGTCAGGCGTGCACAGTTCCCCGCCGTCCGCGACAGCACCGGTCACGTTCGACACCACCG